>MFNF01000043.1:0-24940 GCA_001783715.1 Candidatus Lambdaproteobacteria bacterium RIFOXYD2_FULL_56_26 | reverse complement strand
GGGAACCAGCCTGTCCCCCCGGCGGCAAACGAAGCCACCGTCGAGCCTGCCCTGCCTGCCGGACCCGCAGCCACCTCCCCGTCGGAGTCCCCAGCCACCCTGGCCCCTCCTGTGGAAGCAGCAGTTTTGCCCTTGGAGGCCCAAGGCCAAGCCTCGGCCCCACCGGCGGAACCGCAACCGGCTCCTTCGGCCTCGACCGAGCCACCGGCAGCCTTACCGGTATCACCGATGGCACCGGCCCTGTTGGGGGAAACCCCCAAGCCTGCTCCGCTCTCCACCTCGGTGGAGTCGCTGCCTCAAGAAACCACCCCACCCGCAGCAGTGGAACCTCCCCAGTCGCCCGTGGCTCTGGAGCGACGGGCCCCCCAGATCTTTTGCCCCGATTTGGTCCGCAAACAGACCACAGCAGAGCCCCAGTGGCCGGTCAGTTTTATCTTGGTGGACGAAGACCGGATCACCGAAGTGACCCTCAACGGGCGGCCGGTACCGGTCACTCCGGCTAAAACCTTGGTGATCCACCGGCAACTGGTGTTCACTCCCGGCCGCAACTTGGTTGAAATCACCGCCAAAGACGAAGCAGGGCACCTGCGGCGCAGACATTTTTTGGTAGGCTACAAGCTGGACGACCCTTCCGCCGCCGAGGGCTCTCTGGAATCACCTTGGCGGCAAACCTGGATTTTGGGGCTGACCCAAGAAACGGACAGCAACCCCACCTTGGACCTCAGCAGTCCGATCAACATCGCCAACCTGGAAGTGCGGGGGGTGGTGGACGACAAGGAACAGACGGACAGCCGTAGGACCCTCAAGCTCACCGGCATCCTGGCCAGCAAACAAACCTCCTTTTTGGCAGGGGCCATCGACAGCGCCTACCGGAAGTCTCAGAACCAGTTGCTCAACAGCCGGGTCGCCTTTTTGGGAGCCGGGACCCAGTGGAGCCTGGGGGAGGGTTCGGCCTTCAAGTTGGACTATCTGTTCACCGACATGAACCTGGGCGGGTTCGACTATCTCCAGAGCCACGGGCTGACTCCGGCTTGGGAACTCACCACAAAAAACCAGTCTGGGGAACACCGGCACAAATGGGGGTTGGAGTTGGCCTATCGGGATTTTGCCGATCCGGTCTTGACTGACGGAGCCCAAGAGGCGCTGGCTTGGACCTACTTGGGGGTGGACCCGCAAGGGCTGGACCGGTACAGTTCAAAAGTAAGCCTAGGCACCAGCGCCGAAGGCACCTTGACCAGCCAGAGCCGGTATTGGGGGGCCGATTTTGACTGGAAAAACCGCTGGGAAGCGGGGGTGCTGTTTGACCTAGGTTTTGGTCTCCAGTACCGGGACTACAAAAACGAACTGCCCCTTTCGGCCAACACCCCCTTGGGAGCAACCCGGGTGGACCTGCCGTTACGCTTTTCCACGGCCCTGGGTTACTCCAATTGGGGCTTTACTTTAAAGGGCCATTATCTCCACCAAGTCAACCTTTCCAACAAGCTGGTTTACGTACGGATCTTGCGAGGGTTGACCTTGGAAGGGGTGTTTTGAGGGAGGAAGCCATGTCAAAAGGTTGGAAAAAAACGGGGTTGGCCTTGGCGGCACTGGTTGGTTTGGGACTGGGCGGTTGCAAGAGCTTTAACGACAACCCTTCCGGGGGAAAGACCCTGACCGTGGACTTGACCGCACTGACCACACAGATGCAAGGACAGGGGGCAGTGGCGGGTCTAGCTTCGAGCCCGACGGCGACGCAGGTGAAGGCGCTGGTGATTGGTGCCTTGGCGGTCTCCAGCCGTAACACTCCCTACGGACCGGACGTGGCCATCAACCAGACGGTCAAAGACAACCTGGAAAATGAGCTGAGCAACTCAGTCAATTATTTTGCCCTGGTCAAACTGCCTGTCTCGGAGAACTTTGTTTCCTTCAAGGTACCGCCCCCGGCTGCCGGAAAGTGGCAAATTGCGGCGGTCGGGCTTTCGACCCAACCTGCCGCCTTGGGCAACCTGGGGGACTCGGAACACAAAAATTCAGCGGTTTATTATGGGTTTGGGGACAGATTTTTGACCTACGACACGGTAGCGGACAGCCCCTATTCCTTGACCCTCTCCAGGGCCTGCTTGGTTTCCGGTCCTCCCAAGGGTTGCGCCAGTTTTGCCGAGACCCTGACCGGTACCCCGGTGGTGACCGCCTCGGTTGAAATCCAGGCAATCAAGGTCAATGGGGCGAGTTACCAGCCCAGCGCCCTCACCCTACCCTACCTAGCTTGGACCGATGCCCAGGCCAGTGCTGCGGTTACGGCGCTCAAGACGGAATTGGCGACGATCCGCACCCAAACCCCTAGCCTGACCAGCCTGACCGTGGAAACCACCCACAGCCAAAATCCATTGGAGTCGGCGGCTTGCCAAGCAGGAACCTACTCCGCCTGTGAGACCCAAAGTTACAAGGTCAATTTTTAAATCCCCTCGGGTTTTGCCCCCCGACCAGCGCCGGGCCGGGCAACCCCTCCGGCCCCCCCCCAACCTGGGCGGACCGGTCCAAAAATCGTCCCCTTCCGTACGGAGGCCTTGGCCAAATGTCTTGGAGAGTTTAAGGTCTTCCCAGGCAGGCCTGCCGTTCTGCTCCCCCAATGAGGGTTTTGCACTTGGTTCCCAAAGGTACCTTCGGCTATGAAGTTTAGGTTGATCTGGGCTGTTTGCTTGGGCCTGCTGGCCTCTCCGGTACAAGGCCTGGAGCTGTATCGTTTGCTGGATGGGGATTGCCGAGGTCCGGCGGGGCTGATCGTTTACGCCGACCAGGAACAGGTGGAACTGTTGGGCCTGGACGGCAGGTTGCAAAGTGTCGATCGGGCTTCGGTGCGCCATATTCTGGTGTACAACTCCCTGGAAAACCCGATCCCCGAGATCCACCTGGAAGGCCGGTTGGCCGAGAATCTGCGGGAAATTCGGCTCAAACACCAAGGGTCCCCAACCTTCAGCGGCTGGCCGATCCGGTTTGAAGAAGAGCTGGTGGTTTATTACGACACCCAGGGCAAGACCTCGCTGGTGGCCATCGACCAGATCGTCAGCATCCAACGGCCCGAAGGGATGGCCGGGGACCTGAAACCACAAAACTTTTTGCCGGTCTCCCTGGCCTTGGGGCCGGGGCTGCCCCAATGCCAGGACCGGGAAACCGGAGCGACAAAAGAGCGACTTTTCCCGACCCGAGTGATTGGCAACCAAATCGGAATCAGCCAGTTTTTTGGAGCCTACCAACAGGGGTTTGACCGGTTGCGCCGGTTCCAGGAACGGACCCAGTTTTATGCCCGCCCCTTCGTTTATGACGAAGAAACCAAGTTTGGCTTTCCCCTGCAGACCCCCAAGGGCAACGAAGAATACCCCGCCTTTTTCCCCTTTTATTTCCAATGGTCCGCCGGGCGGCCTTACAGCCACCAAGGGCTGACGGTGTTGGGGACCAAACTGGTGGCTTGGTTGCCCCAGGTGGAACCGGTGTTTGTTATGCAGACCGACCTGAAGTCCCACTTTTTTAACGCCAGTTTTGTGGGCAACCCCATGGCCCTGGCGGCGGGGTCCGACACCCTGGTGGCCAACCGGGCCTTTGCCTTGGACTACTACAAAAAAATGGTCTCCAAAGAGGCAGCGCTGGTGGAGTCTTTCAACTACTTAGCCCTTTCGGGGATCGACTACGGCCCTTGGTCGGTGGCGGGCGGGGTTTATTACCCGATTTATGGGCTCAACGGCGGCGGGTTGTTCCGGGAGTTCCTGGCGACCCAAGCCACACCGATCTTTCGGGTGATGTTCCAGCGCTCCAAATCTTCGGTCAAATTGATCTGGGCGCAAACCCAGGTGGAGTCCAGCGACCCGAAGGCGACCGAGATCAGGCTCAACGGCAGCGAAGCGATGGTCAGCGCCAACCTCGCCCTGGCCGAGGAATCCCAACTGCGAGACCAGCTGACCCACTACAAACTCAAGGCAGGCTTCGTGAGGACCAACTACGAATACCAGTGGGACAAAGAGATCACCCTGGGCACCGCTTTGGTCTATCAACCGGTGGACTACCAGGAAACCTACCGGAATTCGGACCGGAGCCTCAAGGGCCACCAGACCAAAACCCTGTTTTTTGGCCGCCAGAGCTTTGGCAGTTCGGTGGTCTTGCAAGGCCAACTGAACCTGTTTTTCCGGGACTACAAGCTGGGTTTTGGGGCCCCCGGAAGTTTTACGGATAACCAGTATTCCTTGGTGGGGTCCATTGAATTTATCCTCTAGACAATTCGCCGCTCTGTTGGCCTGGGTCCTGCTTTTTTTGGGTCCCCAGCAGGCGGGGGCGCTCAACCTGTCCGCCCTTTACAAAGGTGCTTGCCAGCGCTCGGTGGGGGTGATTTTGACGGTCAACGAAGACCAGCTGACCCTACTCAACCTGGAGGGGCGCTTTGAGGTGGTCCCTCGGTTTGACGTGATCTATCTGGCCCAGTACCCCTTGGGCGAGCTGCCCGCCCAGGGAACCGAAGCCCCGGTCTTGCCGCCCTTGGCGGTCAAAACCCTGCACCAAGGGAGGCTCGATACCTTGGTGGAAGGCTGGCCCATCGATTTTAGCGAAGAGGAGTTCAGTTTTTTGACCCTAAACGGCCAAGAGGCGGTCATCCGCAAGGAAGCCATCTGGGACCTGCTGCCGGTTGAGCAGACCGGGCCGTTGCAGTTTAAAACCTCCCCGGTCGAAAAACTCCAGTTTGCCCACCCCTACCCCTTCGCCCATTGTGAAGTGCTTGGGACCGGAAAGCAGGTTTACCCCCAACTGCTGTTGGGTGACCCGCTTTTGATCCGTCGGGAATTGGACCGTCTGCAAAAGGGCGGTCAGTTGGTGGAAGAATACAGGAAGGACAAGGTCTTTTATGCGGTGCCCCAGGTTTACGGGAATTCCAACAGCCTGGGCCTTTGGCTTTCCGCCGGTTCCAGGTACGGTTCCAGCCGCTCTCGGGTCAACAGCTTTATCCCCAGCTTCGTTTCCGAACTCTCCGAAGGCCCCTTTGGGTTCCAACGGGTCTTGGTCACCGGAACCCAGCCGATGCCCTACAGCCTCCACGAGGAGCCGCAGAGTCAGTTTTATTATGCCCTCAAGGCGGACTACGTCCATTTTAGCCTGATGTACGACTTTGACCGCCTGCTCTTGGGCGAACAGCGGTATTCCTGGAAGCGGGAAGACCTGGACCGGGTGGACGTGCGATTTAACGAGTTGCAACACCTGATGGCCGGGTTCGATTACCGGTCATGGGCGCTGGAATACATGTGGATGCCTCTGCAATATGGGGTAAACCTCAACGATTCCTTTTTCCGGCACCGGGTGGAGCTCAACAAAATGGCCCTGTCCTACATGGACCCCCACTTCCGGGGGGAGTTGCAGGTCGGTTGGTCGGTGGACGGCAAGGTGGACAACATCGTGATCACCGAAGCGGACAGCCCCGAACAGATCGCCGAGAAACAGCGGTTGCGCAACCAGATTGCGGCGGCACCGGAGTTTTTGGCCCAGATCCGTTTTTACCGGTTCAACCTGGACCTGCACGAAAACCTGCCCTTTGAACCTCAGCTCAGCTGGATCCGCAGGCAGATCGACTTTTCCCGAGGCCCCGAGCCCTACGGCCTGGAACCGGCGATGCGGCTGTGGAGCAACAGCGATACCCTGGCCCTTTGGTTACGCTGGCGGTTGCCCCTGGACCTTTCCTTGTCGGCCTTTGCTTCTTTGGAGCAACAAAGCCGCAAATGGGGGGAGACGGCCTTGGACCATGCGGACCAACGGATTCTCCCCAAAGGTGGGGTCAAATTGGACCTGACCTTTTAGACCCACAACCCAATCGGCAGGCAAAAAAAAAGCGCCGGGCGGCGCTTTTTGGGGGTCATTCAAATTCGTCGGCAATGGGCGGAACAAAGACCATTTCACTGATCTTGATGGCCTGCTTGCCCTTGTAGCTCCCTTGGAACCCTCGAAACTTGGTCACCCCTTCCACCTGGATGTTCAGTGGCCGGGCCGCTTCGTGGTTGAGCGGGACTATGTCCCCCTTTTTGAGGTTCAAGAAGTCCCGGACCTTGATCTCGGTGCGGCCCAATTCAACCAGCAGGTTGATCTGCGCTTCCGCCAAGTTGTCCCGGAACCGTTTGCCCCAGACGTGGTCTTCTTCGTTCTGGTCCGACTGGAAGCCCGAATCCAACTTGCCCCGGATCGGCTCGACCATGGAGTAGGGGATACAGATGGTCAGCATCATCGGTGCCTTGCCCATTTCCACGTCAAAGGTGATTACCACCACCACTTCGGAGTGGGGCACGATGGCCACAAACTGGGGGTTGATCTCAGTACGGGTGTAGGCGACCTGGAGCGGGAACACCGGCTTCCAGGCGTTTTGGAGGTCTTCTAGGGCAGAGATGACCACCCGTTTGACCATTTTTTGTTCGATGGCGGTAAAGTCCCGGCCTTCCGCCTTGACCTCCAATTCCCCGGTGCCGCCAAAAAAGATGTCGATCAAGGTGAACACCAGCCGGGTTTCCAACACCAAAATGGCGTTCCCTCGCAGCGGGTTCATCCGAAACAGGTTTAAGGAGGAAGGGACCGGCAGGGTTTTGAGGAACTCCCCGAATTTGATCAATTCGGTGGACCGTACCGAAATGTCCACCACCTTGCGCAACGCCGAAGACAAGGTCAGACGGAACATCCGAACAAAGCGGTCATGGATGATTTCCAAGGTCGGCATCCGGCCTCGGATGATCCGGTCTTGGCTGGTCAAGTCGTAGGGGATGACCGCATCTGCGTCCATGTCGGGCATGTCGAAGTCTTCGTCCGAATCCCCTCCGGCTATGCCCCTTAACAGGCTATCGACTTCGTCTTGGCTGAGTACCTGAGACATGCTTTTTCCTGGTCTTTAAAGTCCGAACCGTTCTTGGAGGCAGTTTAGCGTAAACCTGGGCCAAGCTCCAAGCAAATTTTACCTTTCTGCCCCACATCCAAAGCGGATTGCAGGATGTGGACCTTTCGTTATCGGTCGGTTGGGGGGAAAACTTGAGCCCCATCCCCCCATGCTTGGGCGAGCCTATGGATTCTCTTTGGGCGGTTGTTCTTCTTGTTCCCGGCGGAGCTTTTCTTCCCTTTCTTTTTTGTTGGACCAGGAAACCACAATGGGCATTCCCACCAAAAAAATCAGGATCGACAGGATCCACCAGAAGGTCATCTGGTTGTAGGCAAGTAGCGTGTCGGGTTGCATAGTCTCTCGAAAGGAGGGGTCCAAAAAGGAGGCGTTGGTCCAAACTACCCCAAAAGCATGCCCTCTGCCAAGAGGGCGGCAAAAAAGGACTGGCGGGCTGGATTACTCCGGCTCTTCAACCACCGTCTGGGGACTGACCCCGACCGAATAAAAGACCTCATCGAGCAGCAGGTATTTGATGCTGGCAAAAAAGGGACTGGAGTCAAAGTCCGCCGGGGTGATTTGGCTGTAGTTCTTGGCATGGTGGACTACCAGACGGAGGAAGTCCTTGGGTTCCTCCAGGGGGATGTTCAGGGGGGTCTTGGGGTTTAGAAACCGCATGGTCGGGCTGACCGGATAACCGGCCACGTGAAAGGCGTGGGCGATCAGGCCCGAACAGATGTAATACTGCTCAAAATCGGTATTGCCGCCCAGATAGACCTTGGTGTCAGGCCGAAACTTGACGTACAGGTATTTAAAGAGCAGCCGCTCCAGGTTGGCCAGATCGTACTTGGGTTGTTCGACTAACTTTTGGATCATAAAGGTTTTGACCTTTTCGAGCCCCTCCTCGTCGATCATCACCGGCCTGCTCAGCCGGAGGTCCAGGTGCAGGTATTTTTCGATCGGGCTGACCAGGATCCCTTCGGGTTCCGCCTCGATGATCATCCCTTCCCCCCAGTAGATTGCCGCATGGCTGAAGGGGCTGGTGGTTAAGGTTTGGATGATCCGGCTGATCCTTTGGTTGCCCCGGACCAGGATCACATCACAGGGCTGGGCGAGTTTGAGGATCCGCTTTTTTTTGTAGGCCAGAAACTTGGCTTCCTCTTCGGCGCTGCCCAACAGTGGCTGGGCGGACTCGTAACCGGGGGCAACCTCCAGCAGCCGTTGCATCAGGTAGCCGTAAACCCTTTGCCGCTGCCGTTCGGTGGAAAAAAATTTCCCGGTTTCGTTGGCCCAATGGAACAACCCGGCAACGGCCCGGTCAAAGGGGGTGTTGTGCCCCTCCAGGATCGGTTTTTTGATCTCCTGGTGGATCGCCTGGAATTTCTTTTTTAAGTCTCTCATGACTCTTGGGGGAGGTTGGCCCGGACCCAGCGGTTTTGGCTACCGGGCTTCAGCCACCCCTTACCATGGAAGACTTCGGTTTGGCTTCAGGATTTTGCCCCAACTTTTTTGGGGTCCTTGTGGCGGCTTTGACCCCCAGGGGGCTCAAAAGGGGTAGGCCCAAGGGAGCAGCAGGGTGGCCACGGCGGCGGTCAGGAACTTGAGCGGCAGGCCCAGCTTCAGGTAGTCCCCAAACCGGTAACCCCCAGGGCCATAAACCATCAGGTTGGTTTGGTAGCCCATGGGGCTGGCGAAGCTGGTGGAAGCGGCCAGCATCACCGCAAACAAAAAGGCAGTAGAGTTCACCTGGGCCATTTCGGCCACCGAAAGGCCGATCGGAAACATCAAAACGGCGGCGGCGTTGTTGGTCAAAAGCTCGGTCAAAAAGGAGGTGACCAAAAAGATCACCAACAGGCCCAAAACCGGGCTGCCATCCCCGACCTGCAAAACCGCCTCGGCCAAGATTTGGTCTAGCCCGGTGGTTTGGATAGCTTCACTCAAGGCAAAGGAGAGGGCAATGGCGATGAGGATCGGCCAATCGATGGAAAGCCGGGCCAAATTCAAATCCAAACAACGTAGGGCCAACATCAATCCGGCGGTGACTAAGGCCGCTTGGAGCATAGAGAGAAACCCGCCTGCCGCCAAAACCACCATCAACCCCATCAGGCCCAAGCTGGTCCAGGCGTTGCGGTCCAGCCGCCGGAGCACCACTTGGTGCTCCGCCACCACAAATACTTCAAATTTGTGTTCCTTGTTGCCCGTTGCCGGTACCGAAGCCAAGAGACAGTCGCCCCGTTGGGGCTGGTCCGGGTAACCCAAGGGCAAGAGTCCGTACCGGGCAAAAAAGTCCTTCGGGTCCCAAGAGTCGCCCAAAAAGGGGCATTCCGCCCCCAAACTCACCTCCACCCAGGGGCCTTTGGGCTGGACCCCCTGCAGGGTCACCCCGCTGACCTCCAAGAGACTTTGCAGGACTTCGGGGCTCAGGTCCAAGGTGAGGACTTGCCCTGTTTCCAAGGGGGTTTGGGAGGAATAATGGGGGGCAAACAAGGTGGCCTCGGGGAGCCAACCGACCCAGGGGCATTCGGCCCCCAGCTCCAACCGGACCTGATAACTCCGGCCCCGCTCTTCCGAAGGGGCCACTCGTTTGGGCAAAAACCGCGGAGCCAGCCAAACCAGATACACCAGCCCCACCAAAGCGCAGGGCAGGCCGACCCGCGAAACCTCAAACATTGAAATCGGCGGCAACCCTCTCTCCAAGGCCAGCCCGGAAACCACCAGATTGGTGCTGGTCCCGATCAGGGTACACATCCCGCCCAGCAGGGCGGCGTAACTGAGGGGCAGCAAAAACCGAGAACCCTGGAACCCTTGGCGTCTGCACCAATCACTCACCGCCGGAATCAACATGGCCACCAGCGGGGTGTTGTTGATAAAACCGCTCAGTGCAACCACCGGCAACAACAGCCGCAACCTTGCCCCGGCTTCTGTCTTAGGGCGGCCCAGGATGTAGCGGGTCGCCCAGGCAATCCCGCCGCTGCGCTCCAAACCGGAGGCCACGACAAACAAAACCGCAATGGTCAGCACCCCTTCGTTGGCAAAGCCTTTGGTTGCTTGGCCCATGGTCAAGACCCCCGAAGCCAGCAACAGCCCCACCCCACAGCCCAAGATCAGGTCCGGCGGCCATTGGGTGTACAAAAAGAGGGTCAGGACCAACAGAATGGCGGCAAGGGTGAACCAGAGTTCCATGGGCTTCCGTTAAGTTGAGTAACTTGATCAAGTAAGTATGCTATTATCCAAAGTTCACCTGTTTTGGCAAGCCCCCAATCCGGGGGCTTTCCGGTAAAGGCCCGGTATTCCAGGAGGGCAGTGGAAAATTAAACTTTTGGCCCCAACTGCCGATAAGGAATCAAAGGCCGAATTCCCGGCCACCCAACAAAAAGGAGGTGCTTATGTTTGTACTCATCCGGTGGGTCACCAAACGGTGGCCCAGCAAGGTGAAAACAAAAAAAGAAAAAAAGCCCTCAAGTTTTAAGGCCAAAGACCGATAAGGGAGGCAAGAGGCTCTGTCTTTGCGGATGGAGTTTGGCCCGGTGGGCTTCCAGCCCAAAGACAAAAAGCGATAGGTGCGGCTGCTGTCCCCCTGCTGGGGGCAGTGGGTAAAGTTAAAACCCGACTGAAGGGCCAGAAGGTCTGGCAGCCGCCCTAATCCCTCTTTGGACCAACCTTGGCAGCGATTTGTCCGGCACCAAAAACCAGCCGGACCGACCGAAAAAAGCAGGCAACCACCGCAGGCCCCCAGGGGCAAAACAAAAGAAAGGAGAGAAGAAAAGCGAACTTGGAATAAGAATTGAAAACCTATCCTTGGGATTCCTCTGGACTTCGTGTGTCCAACCACTAGGAAGCGACCTTCCCGCCCCAAGAGGGGGGCAGGCCACTCCTGATGCCTGCCCGTCTCACAACGATTCGGGGGTCAACATGAAGGTTCTTCCCAACGGGCAATCCGCCCGAGGGCAGTAGGGGGCCAAGGGTTAAAAGGCTTGGAAACTTTTGCCGGTTTTTAAGACTTTCTCAAGGATAGGTTTCAAATGGCTGGAGACATCAGCGCAAATTCGATCCAAGGCTTGGCCTCGGGGCTGGACACCAAATCCATCATCGAAAAGTTGGTGGAAGCGGAGAAGAAAAAGGCCGAACCGATCCAAAAGCGGATGGAGGTCAAGAAGGTCGAGCTGGACACCTGGAAACAGGTGAAGGCGGCGCTTGAAGCGGTGAAAACCAAGTCGGAAGAGCTTTCCAAAAAGTCCTTGTGGGACGGCAAGCTGATCACCAGTTCCAACCCGGAAGTGGTTGAGGCGATTGCCACCAGCGGGGCCAAACCGGGCAAGCACACCCTGGTGGTGGACAAGCTCGCCCTGGCTCACCAAATTGCAAGCCAAGGGTTTCCCGAAAAGGACACCCAGATTGGCAAAGGGACGGTGACGATCACCATCGGCACCGGTTCCCCCCAAAAGTTGACCTTGGATGACACCAACAACACCCTCCAAGGGTTTGGAGATGCGGTAAAGGCGCTCAACACCGATGTTGAGGCCAATATCATCAAGACCGGAAACAAGGAACGACCCTACCAGATCGTCTTGACCAGCAAGAAGACCGGCAAGGAAGGGGAAATCAAGGTGGAGGTGAACCTGACCGGGGACAAGGGTATCCCGATCCCCACCTTCGACCCCTACTACAACCAGCCGGACCGCTGGAAAGGGATCTCCAAGGGAGACGAAAAGGGCCCCAAGGCTACCGGAACCGGTTCTTCCACCGCCGTGCCCGAACTGATCGGTACCTATGAAGGGGAAGACAACCTGGATCTGACCTTTACGGTGGCCAACACCGGGATCGTCGGGGTTTCGGAAACCTTACGGGTCCGGTGGGAAGACAACAAAGGCAGGTACGGCTACCTGGACCTGGGCAGTTTTGGCTACACCCCCGGCGAACCGATTCCGGTGGTGGACGGGATGAGTTTGGTGATGACCGACGGTGAAATCATCGTCAACGACAGCTTCAAGGCCAAGGCGAAGGCCCAGGAATCCGACCTGTACTGGTGGAAGTCTGAAACCAGCCGAAAGTCGGCCATTGAACAGCCGGCCTCCTGGGGCAAGCAGGCGACCGAAGGTGGACCGGTGATTACCGGCAAGTACCAAAGCGACGAGGACGACAAGTTTACCCTCAAAGTCGTGGGTTCCGGCCAGGTTGGCCAAGGGGACCTGAAAATCGAGGTATCCTCCGAAGGGGGGTACAAGGGGACGGTCTTTGTGGGCCAGGGTTATGAACCTGGGTCCAAGCTGTCTCTGGCCAAGGGATTGGAATTGGAGTTAAAGCCGGGGATCTTGAACAACGGTGCGGTCTCCACCTTTGAATACCAAGCGGAGTCCACCGAAAATTATTGGTGGTTGGACCCGGCAGACCGGGTGGAAGGGGGGCAGATCAAGAACCTCTCCAACTGGCAGGCCCCAGAATTGGAGGAGGGAACCAGCAAGACTGCTTTAGGCGCAGCGGCGGACACCGGCCCCAAAGGGCCGAGGGTCAGTAATGTTGATAAGGAGATCGTCGGCAAGTTTGAAGGGTACGATTCGAGGGTTTATACCTTCACCGCCTTGGGTTCGGGCACGGTGGGCACCACCAAGGGCCTGGAACTCAAATGGGAGGACAACCAAGGCAACTCGGGGATCCTCAAGGCCGGCGGGGAGGACTACAAACCCGGAGAGGCCCTGCCCTTTGATGCAGGCCTGTCTTTGAGGTTGGGGGAAGGAAGCGTTTTCCAAAACGACAGTTTTACCTTCCGCACCTTCAGCCCGGTGATCCAACCGCCCCAGGATGCGGAAGTGCGGCTGGGAGCCACCGAGACCGGAGGGGGGCTTTTGATCACCAGCCCGACCAACGAGCTGGAAGACGTGATCGAAGGGGTGAAGCTCAACCTGTTGGCGGTGGACACCAAGCCGATCACCGTCAGCATCAAGGGCGACACCGAAAAGGCCCTGGCCGGGGTGAAGGATTTTGTAAACAACTACAACGATTTGTTGAAGTTTTTTAACGAAGCAACCAAGTACGACCAGGAGACCAAAGAAGCAGGCGCATTGCAGGGGGACCGGAACCTGCCCCGGATCCAGGCTGAAATGAACCGGCTCTTTATCGATCCGGTTTCGGGTCTGCCTGAGGAGAACAACCTGTTGATCTCCATTGGCCTCAAGCTGGGCAATGACGGAACCATTGCCTTGGATGAAGACAAGTTGACCAATGCCATCAACGACAACCTTTTTGTGGTGGCCAACCTGTTCCGCAGTTGGGGGGAGACCGAATCCTCGGGGATTTCGTATCTCTCCAGCACCGAGAAGACCAAGATCAGCGGGAAAGACGGCTACACCATCGACGTAACCGCCCCGGCGACCAAAGGATTTTACACCACCAAGGCGATCACCGCCCCGGTGGCGATCAATGAAGGCAATGACACGGTGATTGTCACCGTCAACGGCAGGGAGTCGGAGCCGATTGTTTTGGAACACGGGAACTTCGGCCCCCAAGAGATTACCAACATGCTGCAAAAGAAGCTGTTGGAAGACAAGGCGCTTTCCAAGATGAAGGTGGTGGTATCCCAAGAAAAAGGGCAGATCACCATCCGGTCGAACCTGACCGGAGCCCGGAGCGGGGTGAACGTGAGGTCCAAGGAAATCGACCCGATGTCGCCGCACTTTTTGATGGGCGGGGTCGGAAAAAACGGGACCGACGTACAAGGAACGATCAACGGCACCCAAATGGTCGGGGCCGGGCAGATTCTTTCGGGACCGGAAGGGACCGATTATGACGGGCTCAAACTGTTTGTCTCGCTCTCCGAAAGTCAGATCGGAGACGGAGTCGAAGGGACCATGACCTTCACCAAAGGGGTGGGGGCCAAGGTCCAAGAATACATCAACGGTCTTTTGGACACCGAAACCGGGGCCTTGGGCATCTACACCAAAAACGTAGAGGAACAATTTAAGGGCTACGAAAAAGAAACCAAGACCTTGGAAGAGCGGGTCAAAGCCAAGAAGGACAAATTGGTGGAGAAGTTTGCTGCCCTGGAATCCAAGATGGGAAAGCTCAAGTCGGAACAAAACTACATGAGCAAAGAGTTGGCAAAACTGTAACAAACCGGGAGAACAGCCATGAATCCGTATGAAAAAGGCAGTCATGCCTACAAAAAGGCCGCCGTAAATACCCAGGACCAGGGGACCCTGATCCTGATGATGTACGACGGCTTGGTGAGATTTCTCAAGGCCGGTCTGCTCAAAATGGAAGCCAGAGACCTGGAGGGGACCCACAACAACCTGGTGCGGGCCAAGGACATCGTGGCCGAGCTGATGGCCTCCTTGAATCTGGAAGGCAGCGGCGAGATGGGGGCCAACCTGAAGGCGCTTTACGGATATATGTACAACCGGCTCATTGATGCCAACGTACAAAAAAATCCGAAAATGGTGGAAGAGGTTTTGAGTTTGGTTTCGGAACTGAGGGAAGGCTGGCGTGGGGTGATCGACCAACGCAAAAAGGCCGGCGCTACCCCTTATGCACAAACCAAAGGAGCGATCAAGCCGCTGAATGTGGAAGGGTAAGGGCGGTTTTGGGCCGATTGAGGCCTGGGGGAAAGACTGCCCTGGATTGCCGCCGGGAACGCAAAAGCAGAGGGAGGAGCAGGCCACCAGAGGATAGACCTTGGCCAAAAGAGGTTGGTACGACCTTTTTCGGGCGAAGTTTACCCAAAGAGACTTTAAAAAAAGGGGATTGTAACCGAATCCAGGGCCGTTGTGGTCCTAGAAAAAAATCCGACCTTCAGGCCAAAGGCCAACCTAGCGCAAACTTGGGTTGCCCGGCCTGACGGAAGGAGAGAATGGGCTTGCGAATTAACCATGACGAATATGGAGATGCGAAAGCTGTGCCATCGTCGAACACCTAGGAGGGCTTATGAAAGCACGCAGAGTTGCCCAGGAAAGGTACGCCAGCAGGTACGCCAAAAGAGTCATCTCCATTTGTTTTGACGAGAGCTCCTTGGCCCGGATCAATCCCGGTCTGAAGCTGGTTTACGCCCCGGACGATCCGCCTTTGTTCATCAAGATCGACGAGGTGGAGACCCAAGGCAAGGTTTTCTGATTTCAGGGGGACTGCTCTTTGGGCCATTGTTCTGGCCCAGGGGCAAGGACCCTCTGGCGCATTGGGTTTTTTAAAAAACCCGATCCAGATCGGCCTTTCCCGGCAGCACCGGGAGAACCGATGTTTTTACCGCCCCAACCCCCCACGGCCAATGGGAGGAGAAAGGCACAAACCCCAAGAACGGAGATTGCCTATGGAAAAAAAGTGAGGTGATGTGGGTACCGCTGGCGGCTGCCATATCCTCAAGAAGCCCTGGTTTGGGTTGGATATGGGAGCTGTTGGGCAGCGGGGTCAGAGAAGCCCCGAGGTCCAATCGCAGCTCCACTTAGGCCCATGCCGGTCTTTTGCGAACCTACCCCCAAGGATCGGGGGTAAGAATGCTCAAGGTCGGAACAACCTAAGGGTGTCGTGAACTAGCCATGGTATGGCCTACCGGCTCGAAAGGATTTCGAGCTGACACATCTCACACGGAGAATGTTATGAGTGTGCGAATCAATCATAACAGAAGTGCCTTAAACGCCCATCGAAACCTTCTCGCCAACGAGAACGCTCTTCGGGGTTCATTGGAAGCACTTTCTAGCGGCATGAAGATTAACCGGGCCAGTGACGGGCCGGCGCAATTGGTGATTTCCGAGCAGATGCGGGCTCAAGTTGCCTCCACCAACCAGGCGGTGGCCAACAACGAGAACGCCATCAGCGTCATCCAAACCACCGAAGGAGCGCTGAACGAAGTCAGCCGTCTCTTGATTTCCATGAGACAGTTGGCCATTCACGCCTCCAACGAGGGGATGAACGACGATACGATGCTGCAGGCAGATCAGCTTGAAATCGGCAACGCACTTCAGTCGCTTGATCGAATTGCTGCCCAAACGCAATTCGGCCAACGCAAGCTTTTGGACGGTTCTAACGGTTCCACCGGTGTTGCCATCGGTCAGGGGTTGGAGTTTCTTGGCGCTTCGGTCAAGACTCAGGCCTCGGGCAAAGAAGGCTACGATGTGGTGGTCACCAGGAACGCAACCAAGGCCCAAGTGGTCGGAACGCAAGCCCTGACCCAAGAGATGGTCAATGCGGGTGAGGAGTTTACGGTAATCGAGGGCGGTAAGATCGCCAAGTTTAAAACCGAGGCCAACGATAACGTCAAGACGGCGGCACAACGTTTGTCCGCAGCCGTCAGGGACGCTGGCCTCGATGTGGATGTCTCTTTAAGCGACTCCAACCAATTGATGGTGACCCACAAACGCTATGGCTCCGGCTTTAGCTTTCAGGTCTCCTCAAGCAGCGCCGGGGTTCTCTCCAAAGAGGCCGGACAGCTCGAAACCGTTTCCAACGGGGTCGATTTGGCCGGTACCATCAACGGAGAAACCGCATTGGGCAAAGGCCAAATCTTGACCGGAGCCAATGGGACCAAAAACGTTGAAGGGCTCCAAGTGGGGTTCTACGGCGTAGCTGGGAACGGTGAAGACCTGCCCGAAGCGGGGGTCTCGGTTGGGGGTATTGCGATGTCCAACAACTCGTTGAAGTTCCAAATTGGAGCCAACCACGGGCAAACCGCAAGCGTTTCGCTTTTTGATACGTCCTCTAAGTCCTTGGGCAGAGGGGTGGAAACCAAAAGTGGCTACACCAGCTTGAGGGAAATTGACGTGCGCAGCTTTACCGGAGCTCAGGACTCGTTGATGATGATCGACAAGGCCATCAACGACGTGACCTCGATCAGGGGTGAGTTGGGTGCCTTCCAGAAAAATACCCTGGAAAGCAACCTCTCGAACTTGAGGATCGCTTCTGAAAACCTGGTTGCCGCCGAATCGACCATTCGGGATACCGACATGGCCGCCGAAATGGCAAGTTTCACCAGGAATCAGATTTTGAGCGAATCGGCGACGGCGATGTTGTCCCACGCAAACCAGATTCCGAACACCATCTTGAAGCTCTTGAACTGATCTCAAGGGATTTTGGATGCACTTCCGGGGGGGGTAATCCCCCTGGGGGTGGGGTAAGGGAACTGGTGCGATCTTAAGGCAGATCGCAGGCTCAGTCCAAAAGAAGGAGCGCCTTGATTTCAGTATTGGCGTAGAGGGCAGCCGTGAGAGCGGCTGCCTTGAGCTCCAATCTCAAGGAAGGATGTGGTTCAGGGGAGCCGCTTTTTCTCCCGCCGTTTTTTTGGCGGCAGAGAAGGCGCTTCTTGCCCCAAAGTCGGGGCAAGCAAGAGTACTTTTTGACATTGGATGTCGATGATACTCGTACAAGCCGCATACGCTCTATTGGAGGTAGTATGAGTTTGCGAATTAACCATAATACCAGCAGTTTGAACGCACACAGAAACCTGGTCAAAAACGACAAAAGGGCGGAATCCTCCCTGGAGAAGTTGAGTTCAGGTCTGAGTATCAACCGAGCAGGGGATGCTCCAGCTTCTTTGGTCGCTTCCGAACAAATGCGCTCACAAATCGCAAGTTTGGACCAAGCGGTCAAAAACTCTGAAACCTCTGTCTCGATGGTTCAAACCGCAGAAGGTGCTTTGACGGAGGTGAACAACCTCCTGGTGGGCATGAGGCAGTTGGCCATTCACGCAGCCAACGAAGGTGCGAACGATGCCGTGATGTTGGAAGCCGACCAAACCGAGATCGGAAGTAAGGTCTCGGCCATTGATCGGATTGCCCAATCCACGTCATTCGGCAAGAGGAAACTCTTGGATGGTTCCAACGGGGTTTCGGGAACGGCGATCGGCAACGGACTTTCCTTTGTCAACGCCAGCACCAAGACCCAATCTTCTGGGGACAAGGGGTATGACGTAGTCATTACCCAGGAATCCTCGGCAGCCTCCTTAGCGGGGACTCAGGCACTGACCCTTGAAGCGGTCAAGGCCGGAGAGGTTTTGTCGGTCGTAGAAGGCGGCAAGTCAGCCACCTACACCACCAAATCTTCGGACACGGTGGAAAGTGCGATCAAAAACTTTGCCGAGGCAGCCAGGAAATCGGAACTGGCTGTGGAAATCTCCGGTGACAATGCTGGTAAAATCAGCATTATGCACAAGAACCATGGGAGTGGCTATTCCCTCCAGGCTTCCAGTTCGACTGCCGGCATCCTTTCTACGGAAGCCAACAGTCTGACCACGGCCATGAACGGAACGGACCTCATGGGGACGATCAACGGCGAGGCGGCTATCGGAACGGGGGATACCATGACCGGATTGGTCGGGAATCAAACCACCGAGAACCTCTCGGTTCGCTTCAGAAGGCCAGAAGGGGTTCAACCCTTTGGCGGCCCGACCAACGTAGGGATTGTCACGGTGGCGCAAAACGCCTTGACCTTCCAGGTTGGCCCGGATGCCGGACAAACGGTACGGATCTCGTTACAAAACATGTCGTCCAACCAGCTTGGGCGGGGTGTGGCCAACCAGAGTGGTTTTGAAAACCTGGGGGGGATCGACGTTCGGTCCGCCAAAGGCGCTCAAGATACCCTGGCTCTGATCGACCAGTCGATCAACGAGGTTTCCAGGACTCGTAGTGAGTTGGGTTCTTTCCAGAAAAACACTCTGGAAACCAACATCGCTACGCTGAGGACCACCCAGGAGAACATGGTGGCTGCCGAATCTTCCATCCGGGATACCGACATGGCTCTTGAGCTTGCCGAGTACACCCGGTCGGAACTGATGAAGCAGTCATCGGCGGCGATGTTGTCGTCGGCCAATTCCTCACCAGGAAAAGTGTTCTCTTTGATTTTGGACAAGTAAGACGAACCGAAGGGGCCCTTGAAACGGCCCTGGAGGAAAAGTCTTCAGGTCTCTTACCAAGCGGTGCGCTGGAGGTCGGGTTTTGCGATCTCCGGCGCATTGTTTTCAATCTGTTCCGGGCCAAACAAGAGGCTCGTGATCCCCGCCAAATTTGCCGCCAACACGTCGTCTTGGGTATTCCCGTAATAAATCGCTTCTTCTTTGGTCACCCCAAATCGCTCCAGAGCCAGCTCCAGCATGTAGGGATTGGGTTTTTTTTGGTCCCAATCGTAGTCCCCGGAGATGAACCTGCATTCGGCGGGAAAAAATCGCTCCAACCCGGCGGACCGGACCTTTTTAAGCTGGGTGCTGGTTTTTCCGTTGCTCACCAAGCCCAATCGCTTGCCCTCTACCACCAAGGATTCCAAGTAGGCCAACGCCCCCGGATACGGCTTGAGGTCCGACCAGTAGGCTTCCTTGTAACAGGAAAGCAGGTAATGGAGGTTTTCTTGGGAATACAGGTCGAGGTTTTTGAGGAAGGCGGTCATGTAGGCGGCCGGGTCCACCGAACCGATCCGCTTGGAAAACCACCGCATCTGGCCATAGGCCTCTTCCCGGCCCGGCAGCAGCTTGGCTTCAAACAGTTGGTCCACGGCGTATTCCTGGGCGGCGTAATAAGCCGCCCGGGTTTGCAGTAAGGTGTCGTCCAGGTCAAAGAGGTGCAGTTTGAACCGTAACAGGTCCATCAGCCGACGGTGACCGATTTGGCCAAGTTGCGAGGTTTGTCGATGTTCAGCCCCAGGTGCAAGGCGGAATAGTAGGAGAACAGCTGGGCCAGCACCAGTTGCATCAAGGGGTTCAGTTCCTTGGGCAGCTTGGGCAGCTGGATGCAGTAGTCCATCTTTTCCCGAGCCTCATGGTTGTCTTCGGTGGCAAAGCTGACCACCACCCCATTGCGGGCCTTCACCTCTTCAATGGCCGCCAAGGTCGAGCGGTAGAGTTCCCCTTCTTCGGGGCTGGGCAGAAAAAAGAGGCTGTAGAGCTTTTCGTCCACCATCGCCAAGGTCCCGTGTTTCAAGAACCCGGCGGGCAGGCCTTCGGCGTGGAGGTAGGTGACCTCTTTCATCTTCAAGGCCGATTCGAGGGCGACCGGATAATAGATGTCCTTGCCCATGAACAGCCAGTTGTGGATGTGGCTGGTTTTTTTCGCCAACTGGCGGATGAAGCCGGATTCTTCGTTTAAGGTCCGCTCCAACAGGTCGGAGAAGGAGGCCAAAACCCCAAGGATTCGTTGTTCTTCGGCGGCAGGCAGGGTCCCATTAAGACGGCCCACCCGCATGGCGATCCGCCAACCGATCACGACCTGGCTGAACGCCGCCTTGGTGGAGACCACACAGATCTCCGGGCCGGAGCCTTGGAAGATACATTGGTCCACCATCTGGCTGATGGAGCTGCCCACCACGTTGACCACGGCGCTGGTTGCCCCACCGGCGTTTTGGGCCGCCCGGACCGCCATTCTGGTGTCGTAGGTCTCCCCGGACTGGCTGAAAAAGAGGGTGTGCTGGTCAGCGCTCAGGGGCAGCAAGGTCGGGAATTCATCGGAACTGACCGCAGGGACATAGAGCCCGGCGTACCTTTTGAACAGGTAACTGGTGACCATGGCGACGTAAAAAGTGGTCCCTACGCCGCAGGCAAAATTGTGGGTTTTGGACAAAAACCGCTCTGCCACAGCTTGGATTTGGGTGTCGTCAATGGCTAGGGCATTGTTGACCGTTTGGGGCTGGTCGAAGATTTCCTTGAGCATAAAGTGGGAATAGCCGCCCATCTTGGCGGTTTCCTTGTCCCACTGCACCTGGATCACTTCCTTGTGCAGAGTTTCCCCGGTGACCAGGGATTTGACCTGGTAGTTTTCCTTGCTGACGATCACATATTCCAGATCCCCCAGCAACACGGTGTCACGGGTTTGGGAGATGTAGGCGTTGATGTCCGAAGTCAGGTAGTTCTCACCGTCCCCCAATCCCAAGACCAAGGGGGAGTCCTTTTTGGCCCCCAAGATCTGGTTGGGCAGGTAGGGGGTGAGGACCGCCACGGCGTAGGAGCCTTCAAGCCGCTTGACCGCCGCCACAAAGGTCTTTTCCACGTCACCAATCCCGACGTAAAGGTCCTGGAGCAGGTTGGCCAGCACCTCGGTGTCGGTGTCGGAATGGAAAACGAAGCCTTTGGACTTCAGTTCGTTTCGTAAGGCTTGGTAGTTGGAGAAGATGCCGTTGTGGACCACCACAAAGGTTCCATCGTTGCTGGCGTGGGGGTGGCTGTTCGCCTGGGTCACGCCGCCGTGGGTGGCCCAGCGGGTGTGGGCGATCCCGATTTGGCCTTGCATCTCGTGGAACTGCTCCACTTCGTCCACCTTGGCCACATGGCCAACGTTCTTGCGCAGCTCGATCTTGCCTTGGTCGAAGATCGCCATGCCGCAAGAGTCGTAGCCCCGGTATTCCAAGTTTTTGAGACACTGCAACAGACTGCCCGCAACTGGGCGGTGGCTGGCAATAGCGCTGATTCCGCACATGGGCTTTTAATTCTTGTAGGTGAAGTTGTCCAGGAGCAGGGCTCCAGGGGCAATCCAGCTGCCTGGAGAGAGGTTGTGACCGGTGCCGACCTTGGCTCCGTCACCAATGAACGAGCCGAGCTTTTCCAGACCGGTGTCCACTTCCGGCTCCCCTTGGGGCTTGTAGCGAACCGTTCCGCCGTCGATCCGGTTGTTGATCGTCATGGTCCCCGAACCGAGGCGCACGTTTTCGCCCAACACCGAATCACCGATGAAGGACAACCGACCTACGTTGGCACCGCCAAACAGGACGGCGTTTTTGATCTCCGTACCGTAACCGATGGTGGAGTTGGGGCCAATGGAGCTGAAGTTGCGGATCAGACAGGAGTTGCCGATGTAGCTGCCTTCGCCGATGTAACAGGGGCCGTTGAGGGTGGTTCCCGCTTCGATGTGCACCCCTTCGCCCAAGACCACCGCTCCCTTGAGGGTCACGTTGGCTTCGAGGACCGCAGAATTGGGGATGATGCTGGTTTTAAGGTCCTTCATCAACATCTGGTTGGCCAGCAGGATGTGCCAGGGCCTAGCGATGTCGATCCAGTTGTCTTCCCAAAGGCTCGCTTCCAAGGCACCCTTGCCGATCAGTTCCTGGTAAACCGCCAACATGTCCCTGCCCTTGGCTTCCAGGAGGCCAAAGACGGAGCTGTCCAAAATGAAGCTGCCCCCGAAGATGTAGTTGGAAAACCGCCCGGCTTCGGGCTTTTCCACCAACTTGGAGATGCCCATTTCCCCGGAGAGGTAAACGTTCCCGTAGGCCCCTTCGCTGCCCGGATGGGTGACGGTAGCTAGGTTGGGCTTTTTGGCGTAGCTGTACCGCTCAATCAGGGCCTTAAAGGGGTTCCCGGCCATCAAGGCATCGGCGTAAACCAGCAAAAACCGTTGTTCCTTGCCCAGTGCCTCAGCGCCCAAAGAAACGGCATGGCCGATCCCCAAGGGTTCCTTTTGCACCAGATATTCGATCTTGAGCCCCAGGTCCCGGCCAAAGTGGAACTGCTCTTGGATCATCTCGCTTTTGTGGCCCACCACCAAAAAAACTTCCTTGACCCCTGCTTCCTGCAGGCACCGCAACTGCCGCTCCAGGATGTACTGGCCGCAAAGGTTGATCATCGGTTTGGGCCGGGTGTCCGAAAAAGGAGCCAATTTTACGCTCCTGGCGGCAGCCAGTACAAGAGCTTTCATGAGGCCTAAAGTTTGGTGGAGGTTAGGGATGCCTTGGTGAGCTTGGCTTGGTAGAGCCGGTTTTGTTGGTCCTGGGGGACTTCAAGGGACTGGCCGTTGAGCTGGATCACAGCGGTTGCGCCGGTGGTCATGATCAACTGGTACCCTTCCTTGGCAGGGAACTCGTACTTTTTGTCTTTTTCAAGCATCATTTCCTTGACCCGCTGGTTGTCAGCGGTCACCGAGACCCAACCGGCGGACTTGGCGACCAAGACCAGACTGAGCTGGTTCATCGGAGCGGCGGCCGGAGCGGGGGTGTCGGTTTTTTCCACCGCCTGGACCACTTCTTGGCTGGTGCTGGTTTCATGGCCGGAGTTGGAGGCAAAAAAACCGATCAACAACACCAGCACAAAGGCTCCCGCCGCCAACCCCAAGTGGGTCATGTTGAGTTTGGAGGTGTCAAAACGGGGGCTCGCCGAAGGCAGGGGGGCATCGGGCCGGTCCCCGATGTGGTTGTAGGCCCGGTTCAGTACCTCGGACATCCAGTCCGAATCCAAGCCCAACAGGTTGGCGTAGTTGCGGACGAAACCACGGACGAACACCAGCCCCGGCAGCTTGTCCTTCGCCCCTTCCTCGATGGCCCGCAGGTTGGTCAGGGTGATCCTGGTGATGTCGGCGACATGTTCGATGGTGTAGGACAGCTCTTCCCGTTTCGCCTTGAGGGCAATGCCGATGGAGGCAAAGTCTTCGCCAAAGGGTTTGGAGGAAAGCGGGCGGGAGGAACCTGGGAGATTCGTTTCTTCGGTCATGTTTTTCAAGCCTGTTCAAAATAGAGGAATAGCGGAGGTTAACCGGTTTTACCTCGATTCGTAAAGCCCTTTCGCTTAGAGGTCCAAGTCGAAGGTGCCCGACACGATACAGTGGTCCGAAGGCCGGTCCAGCGCCCGAAGACGGTAGTCGATCTCGGAAGTTTTGCACCGTTGCAACAACGGTTGGGTGACCAAGAGCAGGTCGATACGCAACCCCCGGTCGGGGAATCCGCCGCTACGGTAGTCGAACCAGGAGAATTGGTCGTTCGCCTGGGGATGGAGAGCCCGAAAGCTGTCGTACAAACCCCAGTCGGTCAGTTGTTTGAGCCATTCCCGCTCTTCGGGTAGAAAACAACACTTCCCGGTCCTCAGCCACCGCTTGGCGTTTTCGGGACCGATCCCGACATCCAGGTCGGTCGGGGCTACGTTAAAGTCCCCCATGACCACCACAAGGTCCTGCGGGGAGAGGCCCCGCAAAAGTTCCCAAAGGTCCTTGTAAAACTTGGCCTTGGCGGGGAACTTGGTTTCATGGCTGCGGCTCTCCCCTTGGGGGAAGTAGCCGTTGACCACCACCAAGTCGCCCCCCTGTTTTAAACCAAATCTGGCGGTGATCAACCGTTTTTGGTCTTCCGGCCGGTCTTGGGGGAAGCCTTTGGTCACGGTTTTTGGTTTCACCTTGGAGAGCAACGCCACTCCGTTGTAACTTTTTTGGCCAAACACTTCGATTTCGTAGCCCAAGTCCGCCAGAGGCTCAAAAGGAAAGTCCAGGTCCACCACCTTGGTCTCCTGGAGCCCCAGGATGTCCGGTTGTTCTTGGGCCAAATAGTCACACAAGGCTTCCATCCGAATTCGGATGCTGTTGACATTAAAAGAAGCAATCTTCACTTTGGACCTAGGCTCGGGTTTGGTGCAGTCTAAAAGGCTCCAGCGAAGTTGGTCAATCCTAGGAACGAGGTGAGTTTGCCCTGGAAAATCCAAGAATTTGATGAGCTGGATTCAACCAACAATTGGCTGATGCAGCAACCCAGCCCACCCAGGGGCCAAGCGGTCCTGGCACTCCGGCAGACCGCCGGGCGGGGGCGGTTGGGCCGCAAGTGGGAAGTCGGGTCGGGCGGGCAGTTGACCGGTTCGTTTTTTATCGCCTCCAGCCAGTGGCCCCATTTTCCCCCGGCCCTGACCCTGCTGGTGGGCCTTGCGGTGCTCTGTGCGCTGGAGGACTTGGGGGTGGAGGGCTTGAGCCTCAAGTGGCCCAACGACCTGCTTTGGGGCCGGAGAAAACTGGCGGGGATCCTTTGCGAGTCTCGGCCCGGCGGGATGGTGGCCGGGGTTGGGGTTAACCTCAAGGGGAAGGCGGAGGACTACTCCCGTGAGCTTTCGGCCAAGCTGATCCACCTGGAAACCTTGGGGGTCCAAAGCCCCGGTCCCCGTGAACTTTTTGCCCAACTCTTGGCCCAGGTGGACCGTCTGCTGGACCTTTGCACCGGTGGGCTGGAACCTTTGGTGGAGCTTTGGCATTCCAAATGCGGCTCCATCGGGGCCTTGGTCAGCTATGACGACGATGGGGAACCCCAGGTCGGCGAGGTCCTGGGCCTTTCTCCCCAAGGGGCCTTGCGGCTTTTGGGCCCCAAAGGGGAGGTGCGGCTTTGGAGCGGCGAAGTTGAGTTCGTCAGCAACCCTTATGATGCAGCAAAGTAGCG
>MFNF01000042.1:85788-87998 GCA_001783715.1 Candidatus Lambdaproteobacteria bacterium RIFOXYD2_FULL_56_26 | reverse complement strand
TTTCCAGAGTTTTTCCTGAAAATTTTTCCAAATCCCCATTTTTTTTCAAACAAAGCACCATCAGATGGTGCCTCTGGGTCTCAAAATCCAAGGACTGAATCTTCGGGTCAAAAGCCCACTCTACATAGAGCCGAAACCATGTTTCCTTTGCCATGTTGTTTTGATTGTTAAAATTGTTTGTTCTGCGTTCGTTACCCTTCCAGAGGCCCAGGACGGACTGCTTCCTGAGCCTCTGGAAAGGCCAGACCCTCCTTGGTCTGGCTTTCCCGCCTACTGGACAGAGCCCATGTAGAAAGGGACCTCATCGGCCACAGGGATAAATTCCCCGCCGGACCTCTCCGACCACCGGTCGGAACTCCCGGTCCAGGTCGGCCAAACAGCCGTTGGACAGGACTTGTTTCATCTGGGTGAAAAGTACTCGTCCAGGGGGCCAGGAGTGAGGGGGGAGCCGTTGTAGGCTCATGCCTCCCTCCTGGGTTCCACTTTGCCGCAAAAGGACCGGTCGCCCTTGCGCCAGATGCCGACCAGGACCAGGGTTGGTTTTTTGGATTGACTGAACATTTTGCGGTTATTCATCTTTGTCTCGCTCAATGGCTTATTGAGTTCTGGCCCCTGGTGATGTTCGCCGCACAATAGGGGCTTTTTTAGACTTCATTCTTGATTCCTGTTTTGCGGTTGGCTGGTCTGCCTAGGTCGGCTCCGCCCCGGTTTTGGCTGTCTTGATAGCAGCCCTGCTATCGCCTTCTCCAACGCCGCCCTGTTCTTTGGCTTCGCAAAGTCCTTTCGGATTGCCTCCAGGGATCTAGCTTGGTCCTTTTTGATCTCCGCCACCTCCGCCTTGCGCTTGGCCAAAGACTCCACCAACGGCAGAGCATCCACCAATGCTTCAAGGGCATTGGTGAGGCGCTTGGCGGTCTCTTCGGTCAGGGCGGACATCTTGCCTCTCAGCCCAGCAAATGGGCATACCGGCTTTCTGGGTAGCCTTTGGCTCGAAGCCACTCAATCACCGACTGCTTGTCAAATCGATAGCTTTCAAAGTGGTCAGGGCTCCTGGGAAGGGCAGAGGGGTACGTTCCACTCTTTCGGCGGATGCGTGCCGCCAAAGTTTGTGCCTGCACCCCCATGATGGCCGCCACTTCGGCAATCCCTATGATGCCAAGGCTGGGCAGGTCGATTTTTCGGTTCATCTTGCTGTAATCCTTGTAACGGGTGTATGCTGACAATTCTTGCTAGACAGAAACTAGCAGATATATAGACATTTACAACTAGCAATTAGCTAGCAAAGCTAAATTTTACACCTGCATGTTGATATGAAAGAGCAAACAGAAATTGCCAGCCGCCTAAAAAGAGTCCGACTTCTAGTTGGGCTCTCGAAAGATGATTTCTCTACAAAGCTCGGCTGGCCTGTTAGTAGAGTTCGGAATTTGGAAAGTGGGAATCTAAACAGGCTGGACCCACTTCAAGTTGAACAGCTTGAAAGTGTGGTGCTTTCTCTGGCTGGTAAGAGGATCAATAAAGGATGGCTTCTTTCTGGTGAGGGAGAGATGTTTTTGAGTGGTCCCGTTGGTCCAAAACAAGAATCTTTTATCCAAGCCACTTTTTACGAAGATGTTCGGGCCAGCGCCGGACCAGGGAGATACGGGCTGGATCATCCCGAGACCCAGGAGTTGGGATTTGCCCCTTCGCTCTTGAACTTGGCTGGGATCACCGCCCCGAAAAATGGTTTGATGCTGATTCGGGTCGAGGGCCACTCGATGGAGCCAACCCTAGCCTCGGGCGACCTAGCCCTGGTGGAAAAGTTTAATGGTAGGGTAGATGAAGGGGCGACCTATGTTTTGAGGTACGGAGACGACATCCTGGTCAAGCAACTCCAACCGCTCAAATCGGAAGGGGCCTTGCGGTTGATCAGCATCAATCCTGCCTATGAGACTCAAAAAATAACCGGTTTGGACCTAGAGCAAATTGAAATTATCGGGAAAGTGACGGGGAAGATTGGGAGAGTTTAGGGTTAAGTCCGACCAGCCCCCGAACCGAGGAAAACTGTCGGTTTTACCACCCCCGTCATAATCGTCCCCGTATTTCCCTTCCATTACTTTTGGGCTTCTTTTAAAAAAGAACCGCCGGTTCCCACCGCACATCCAAAGCCCCGCATTCACCAATCTAGAACCCTTTCAGTCCTTTCCCCATAAAATCCGAATGATTTTTCTTGC
>MFNF01000042.1:0-85750 GCA_001783715.1 Candidatus Lambdaproteobacteria bacterium RIFOXYD2_FULL_56_26 | reverse complement strand
GGGGGGGGGGGGGGATAATATGCGCTGTCTTGGCCGTAACCAAACTTATACGGTTTGATCTAGGGTGGTTGCCTGGGGTGTAGGGGCTAGGCTTTTGGAACCAAAAAACCTTTTTAAATTTAGCTTGAGCAAAGATGAAGGATAAAGCTTGGCCTCTCGGTTTTAAAAGCGTCAAACCCCGCAGCCTGATCCAAAGGCTGGCTCTCTGCCTTCTCCTGGCTTCCCCGCTTGCCTCCCCGGCCTGGGCGCTCGACCAGAGCGCCGCCTTGGACCAGGCGGCGGGGTACTTTGCCCAATCGGCGGCCAAGTTCGGGGCCGGTACTCAGGTCGAGGTTGAGGTGGTCAACTACCGCTCCAAAAAAGCTGACACTCAGGCCATGAAACTGGAGACCGACCTCTACCACGCCTTGGAGAAAAAACTCCCCAAGTTCAAGATTTACCCCAAAGCCGCCGTGGCCCAAAGCCTCGCCGGGGCCTCCATCACCGACTTGGTTTCCATCCGGGGAACTTATGAGGAGCAGGGGGCGGAAACCCTGCTGCGCCTAACGGCGGTCAAGGGCTATGACGGGGAACAGTTGGGATCAACTCAAGTATGGTTTACCTCCAAGTCCCGCACCCGCACCCTGGTCGCCGTCTTGGACATTGAATCCAAGAGCCTGGACCCGGAGCAGCGCAAAGCGATGAGCGAAATCTTCCGCTCCGCCCTGGGCTCAAGGCCGGGGATCGAAATGGCCAGCAGCGCCGATGTGGACAAGATGAACCCCGATGCCATCCAAAAGTCCGCCCAGTGCACCCGTGACGAATGCGCCACCATCATCGGGGAGCAGCTGGGGGTGGACCGGGTGATCAGTTCCAGTATTTTGAGGTTTCAGGAGAATCACTACATCCTCTCCGGCAAGATCATGGACATCAAAAACGGGGCGATCCTCAAGACCGCCACGGTCAAGCACAAAGGCGACCTCTCGACCCTGGACCTCTCCTTGGAAAAGCTGGCGGTGGAGCTGGCTGGCGAGGTCCCGCCCACTGCCCCTGTGGTAGTGGTGCCCAAGCTGGAGATCCTCACCCGCCCTGAGGGGGCCGAGGTTTGGATCAACGGCGAAAAGCAGGACCAACTCTCCCCCCTGACCCTGACCGAACAAGACCCAGGCACCTACGAGGTCCGGGCGATCAAGGGCGATCTGGCGGTAGAGGAAACCGTGGAATACAAAGAGGGCGAGGCCCGGTCCCTAAACCTCAACCTGACCGCCCAACCGGTCCCCTTGGAGGTGGAAAGCGATCCCTCCGGGGCCAAGCTTTTTGTGGACGGGCAAGAGGTGGGGACCACCCCTTATGAAGGCAAGCTCCTCTCTGGGACCCACAAGCTCCGGCTGGAACACCCGGACACCCCGCCCAAAGAGACCCAGGTGGCGCTGCTGCCCTACCAACCGAGCCAAGTGGACCTGGACCTGGGCAAGCTGCCCGAGCTGGTCTTGGAGGTGAGCCCCGCCGATGCCGCCGTGTACCTGGACGGGAAGAAGATCAGCGAAGGGGACGAACAGGAGGAGTTTTCTCCCTCCGACACCTTTGGGACCCAGACCTACCGCCAGACCCTGACCGTTGGTACCCATAAACTGGAGGTGGAGCACAAACAGTCCCTCAAGCCCCAGGTAAAAACCCTGAAGGTGGACGGGCTCCAGGACAACTACCAGGAAGCGGTGGTCTTGGAGTTGGACCCTAGCTTTGTCCGGCAACAGCAATTGGAGCGGGACCAGTCCAGTTGGGCTTGGCTCTTTACCACTACGGCCACCGGCGGTCTGGCCTCCCTAGCCTACACGGCGACCGAATACCAAAAGGGCCAAAAGGCCGCCAAGGACTACAACACAGCCTTGGAACAAAGGGAGGCATCCGGGACTTACTCGGAGGCTTCCACCAATTACCAAGAAATGACCCTACAAAAAGAAGCCTACACCAAACACCAAGCCAATTCTGCCAATGGTCTGGCCGCCACATTGGTCTTTGTGGGCCTTGGGGTCTGGCTCTGGATGGATGACGGGGAGCCCAGCGCCCCGGTGGCTTGGCAGATCACCCCTTGGATGAGCCCAGAATGGGCGGGCGTGAACCTCGAATTTAAGTTTTAACCGATTGGGGATAAGGCAATGAAAATGGCAAAGTGGTTGGTGATTGTGTTGGTGGGGTTGGGTCTGGGGCTTTCTGGCTGCAAACAGGCCAAGCTGAATTCGGACGATAAGGGAGAACCAACCCGGACCGAGTTCCTGCCTGCCGGGACCGCCGGGAGCCTGATCGAACACCTGGCCAGTGACCTGCGCACCACCGGGTATTCCCAAGCCCTGAGCAACAATGTCGTGGACTACGCCACCGCCCAGGTGAAGGCGGACGGGACCGGCAGCACCACCGACTACGGGGCCATGTTGGCCAGTATCCAGACCGGCTCGGCCAGTGCCGTGGCCCAATCCAGCTCGAGCCTAAGCACCGATGACGAGAAGACCACCGCCATTGGGGTGATCAGCGGTTCCTTGGCCGCAACTTTGAGCGATGGCACCAGCTCGGCCAGCTACCTGGGCAACCTGATGGGCGCCGATTCCCGGCCCAACAATGCCTTTACCGTCACGGTGGATGCCAGTTCGGACTATTCCAGCTACCTTGAAACCCTGATGACCGCCACCATTGGCACCATGGACGAGGCGGGGATGAGCAACGCAGCGATTCAGGCGAACTCGGGAACCCTGGTGGAGGCGGTGATGACCAAACTCTCAAGGAGGGGGACCACGGCCTCCCCCGAGTTCCTGGCTGCCGCCCTGGGCGGGATCACGGCGGGGGCGATAGCGGGGATTGACGATAGCGGGGTGGGTAGCAGCGATGCGGCCACCGTTTCGGAAACCTTGCTTTCCAGCGTTATGGGCAAGGTTTCGGCCTTTGGCTTCACCTCCACCCACCTGGAGAATACGATGGAGAAGCTGGCCAGTAAGGCCGTCTCCGCCCTGGGAAAGTCCGGGGTGCCCTCCGCCTCGGCCAGCGCCGCCGCCCAGAGCTTGATGCAGACCATGGTCACCAAGCTGACCACCGCCGGGGTCTCGTCGAGCAACTTCTCTACGGTGATGCAAAAGGTCTCGGAACAAGGGGTGGCCAATCTGGGTAATGCCGGGGTCCCCGCTGCCGACCGGACCACGGCGGTGGAGAGCCTGGTTTCGGCCATCTCGGCCAAGGTGAAGGCCGCCGGGGTCAGTGATTCGGACCTAAGCACCGTCATGGCCGCCATCGCCCAAGGGGCGGTTTCGGGGACCGGGTCTTTGGGCCTTTCGGATGCCGACAAACAAACCGCCATCGCCAACGCCAGCTCCGGGGCCTTGGCAGGGCTCAAGACAGCGGGCTACAGCACCACCCAGATCAGCAATGTTTCAGGTTCCGTAACCACCGGGGCCACCAAAGGCCTGACCAGGGCCGGGGTCAGCAGCGCCGACCAGTCCACCTTTGCCGCCAGGATTCAGACTGGGGCCGAAGCTGGGTTAAGTAAGGCGGGCCTCTCCAGCGCCGAGGTCAGTGCCTTGTCCGCAACTCTGCAAACCGGCATCAACAGTGGGCTGGCAACCATCGGCAGCAACACCTTGCCCGGCACTAGCACCAGTACGAGCTCCAACACCGGCACAACCACAAATACGTCCCCTTCCAGCGCCAAGGCGTTCACCGCCTTTAGCTTTACCAGCGCTACCAATTCTGGGCTTTCCAGCAATGTCACTGGCCTGATCAGTGGCGGGGGCAATATCTCTCTCACGGTTCCCTATGGGACCACTGTTACCGCCCTAAAAGCCAGCTTCACCACCACCGGTTCCTCGGTGACGGTTGGCGGAACTGCCCAAACCAGCGGGGTAACCACCCAGGATTTTACCAGCCCGGTGACCTACAAGGTCACGGCGGCGGACGGAACCAGCCAAAACTACACCGTGACCGTAACTGTGGCCTCCAACACGGCCAAGGCAATCACCGCCTTCAGCTTCACCTCGGCGCTGAACAGCGGGGCGGGGATTACCGCCGATGTAACCGCCACGATCAGCGGCACCCGGATTTATGCGATGGTGCCGATGGGGGCCACCGTCACCGCCCTTAAGCCCAGTTTCACCACCAGCGGAGCCTCGGTCACTGTATCCGGGGTGACGCAAACCTCCGGCAGCACCGCCAGCAACTTCACCAACCCGCTCACCTACCGAGTCACGGCGGCGGACGGTAGCACCCAAGACTATTCTGTGAAGGTCAATGTAAGAACCTCGCTCAAGGGCATCCCCGACACCGGCCAGACCACCTGTTGGGATGGTGCCGGTTCTGTGATCGCTTGCCCCACCGCAGGCAGTGCCCTGGCCCAGGACGGGAGCTACAACACGACCTACCAGCCTAGCTATACCGACAACGGGAACGGCACGGTGACCGACAATGTGACCGGGCTGGTTTGGCAAAAGGCCTCCACCGGCACCAGCTACACCTGGGCCAATGCCCTGACCTATTGTTCCGGCAACACCGCCGCTTTGGCTGGTACAGGATGGCGGCTGCCAACCAAGATGGAACTTTCTTGGATCGTCAGGAACGAAGGGGCTGCCCCCACGATCAATACGACTTTTACCGGTACTGTTTCGGGCAACTATTGGTCGTCCACTACCTATGCGCTGAATAGCACCTTCGCTTGGGTTGTGTACTTCTACAGTGGCGATGTGGACGGCAGCGGCAAGTCCAGCGGCAGCTATGTCCGTTGCGTCCGGTAGAGAGAGTTGGGCCTTTGGTTCTTTGTTCCTTCCGGGGCTGAAAGCCCCGGTTCCCCCAGGGGTGTAAGCCCCTGGCTCTCCCCGCCGTCAGGCGGGCAGAATTTTTTCCGAGGTTTGGATGATCTTTTCCGAAAAACTGGCCGAGCAATACCAAGCCCTCAAAAAAGAAGAACCGGGTTTGGTTTTATTGATGCAGGTGGGGGCCTTTCTTCAGGTGATGAACGAAGATGCGAGGTGCCTTGCGGAAGTGACGGGGCTTAAGCTCAAGATGGCCGGGAACCCGGACGAGCCTTTTGTGGTTGGGGGTTTTCCCGTTTCCGGGCTGGACCTGTATGTGGGCAAGCTAGTCCGGGCGGGTCACTCGGTGGCCATTGCTCGGCAGGACGAGGAGAAGAGGCGGCAAGTGAGCGAACGGATTAGGCTGAAAGGAGCCTGATGGCCCGGTACGAGAATCTGCCGATCTACAAAAAGGCCTTGGAGTTGGCGGTAGTGATCGAAGAGGCGGTGCGGGGATTCCCTCGGTACCACAAGTATGCCCTGGGCCAGGACCTGCGGACCCAATCCCGAGGGTTGGTGGAGTTGATCCTGCGGGCCAATTCCCGGTCCGACAAGGCCCCGCTGCTCACGGAACTGCGGGACCAAGCCGAGGCGATGAAGGTTGGATTGATGATCGGCAAAGAGATTAAGGCATTCTCCAGCTTTAAGCAGTTTGAGAAAGCGGCGACCCTGGCCGTGGAGATTGCCAGACAGAGCGAGGGGTGGCTGAAGAGCCAGCGTCCAAAGGGTTCCGTTGAACCAGCAAACCAGGGGAAACGGAACCTTCGGCCAGAATCCCCACCGGGTTTACCCCCGTAGGGAGCGTGCCAAGAGGGGTTTGGGCCAGTTTTGACCCAAACCTCGGAATCACTCTGCGCCCGTTCCGCCCCTGGTTTTTTAAGGGGGCATCCAAAAACAGTCTGTTGTACCTGCAAAGGCTCACCGGGCTTTGGACCTTCAGGTCCGAAAAAGAGAACGGGTAAGGCTGTTTCGAACAACTATTGGTCGTCCACTACCTATGCGCTGAATAGCACCAACGCTTGGAATGTGAACTTCAACAATGGCAATGTGAACAACAACAACAAGACCAACAACAACTATGTCCGTTGCGTCCGGTAGAGAGAGTGATTTAACTGCGGTGTTTTCCTTCGAGTCCCTGTACCGGGCCTATCTCGGGTGCAGGCGAAGGAAGCGCAACACCATCGATGCCCTGGGTTTCGAGGCCGATCTTTTGGAGAACCTCTTGGCCCTGAGCGAGACTTTGGCCACTGGCTCCTACGCCCCCTCTCGTAGCCTCTGTTTTGTGGTCTCTTACCCGAAGTTGCGGGAGGTCTTTGCCGCCCACTTCCGGGATCGGGTGGTCCACCACCTGCTGGTACCCAGATTGGAACAGGTCTTTGAGCCTCGGTTTATTTTTGATTCTTACGCTTGCCGTAAGGAAAAGGGCACCCACAAGGCGGTCAGTCGCTTGCAGGAGTTCATGTCCCGATCCAGCCGTAACGGCCAGAGGCCCGCTTGGTTTTTGCAACTGGATGTGAAGGGTTTTTTTATGTCCATCGACAAGGGGATTCTCTTTTCCCTGCTCGCAAGAAAGGTACAAGACCCTACTCTTCTGGGCCTTTGCCGGATATTTCTGGACCACAACTGCACCCAGTCTTATCTGTTAAAAAGCCCCAGGACCTTGCTGGCCCAAGTGCCGCCCCACAAGACCCTCTTCCATGCACCCCCAGGGAAAGGGTTGCCCATCGGCAACCTGACCAGCCAGTTTTTTGCCAACCTGTACCTGGACCGGCTGGACCAGTTCGTCAAACATAAACTGAAAGCCCCTTATTACATAAGGTACATGGACGATTTTGTGCTGGTCTCGCCGGAGCAGGAACAGTTGCTGACCTGGAAAGCCCAAATCGAGACCTTCCTCAAGGACCACTTGGCCCTGGAGCTGAGGCCGGAGTCGGTCCTCAACAGAGTCAGCCAAGGGGCCGATTTTCTGGGGTATATCGTCCGCCCGGATTACCTGCTGGTCCGGCGCAGGGTGATCACCAACCTCAAAGAGAAACTCCTAGAGTGGCAGGCCCGGTTGGTATCCAGATTCCAAACCCCCAGGGGAGTTTGGGGGCGGTTGGCTTGTACCCCGGAACAAGCCATTCAACTCACCCAGACTCTCGCTTCTTACCTGGGGCATTTTAAACAAGCCGATTCCTACCGATTGACCCAAAGCCTTTGGGAGAGGTTTGGGTGGCTCCAAGCTTTGGTAAGCTGGGAACCCAAAACCGGTTTGGTTCCTCGGTATCAGCCCCCCTTCTCGGCGGGGAACCTGAACGCCCAAGTGGGTTGGTTTAGGCGGCGGTACCCCGGTTATTTGATCTTCTTCCAATTGGGCCGTTTTTTTGAGTTCTTTGGCAAACAGGCCAGGGAGATTGGCCCCAGGCTTGGGTTAGCGGCGAACCGGACCAGGAAAGGTCTCGGCACCGTCTCCGGGTTTCCCTGTAACTTAGTAGAGGTTTACCAGAGACAGGTTTTGGACCTGGGGTTGGGTCTGGTGATTGTACGAGAAAACGGTTTTTGTGCCTCCGGTCTGAAGCAGCGAATGGCCACCGAGATTTTCACCTATTTGGAGGAAGGGAGATGAAGGGTTTTTTGGTCTTTTTTGGATTTTTGCTAGCCCTGGATGCCTTTGGGCTAGCCTCGGCTGCCTCTTTTGTGGACAATGGGGATCAAACCGTTTCGGACCTCCAGTCCGGTCTCACCTGGGACCAGCGGGAGACTACCGCTATGACCTGGACCGCCGCCTTGAGCTACTGCGAAAACCTCTCTTTTGCCGGGCAGACCGACTGGCGGCTGCCCAACCGCAACGAGCTGGAGAGCCTGGTGGACGACACCAAAACCTCATCCCCCACCATCAACACCACCTATTTCCCTAGCGCTGTTTCGAACTTCTATTGGTCGTCCACTACCTATGCGCTGGTTAGCGCCAACGCTTGGAGTGTGGACTTCGGCGTTGGCAATGTGGGCAACTACAGCAAGACCGTCAACTACTATGTCCGTTGCGTCCGGTAGAGAGGGTGTTGGTCCTTTGGTTCTTTGACCCTTTGAGGGGGCGCAGCCCCCGTTCTTCCGGGGCTGTAAAGCCCCGGCTCCCCCAGGGGCGTAAGCCCCTGGCCCGTCCCGCCCGTAGGGCGGGCTGGTTTTTTCCGATTTGCCTTTGCGGAGAAAAGTCTCCATATTCTCCGCAGGAGATGCGGAAATTATGGCAAACAGGTACATCCACGAACAAAAAGCTTGGCCCCGCTTTCGTTGGGAGCTGGACAAGGTGGGCCAGCGGCTCGCCGAGACGAGGCACCGGCAAGGGCGGTTGATCGGTCGCATGGCTGCCCTGGGCTTTGACCTGCGGGCCGAAGCGACCTTGCGGTCTCTGACCGAAGAGGTCCTCAAATCCAGCGAGATTGAAGGCCAAGTTTTGGACCAAGAACAGGTCCGTTCCTCTCTGGCCCGGAGGCTGGGTATGGAGATCGGCGCTTTGAAGGCGGCTGACCGCCATGTAGAGGGGGTGGTCGAGATGCTTCTGGATGCCACCCAGAGGTTTGAAGCCCCCTTGACCGCCCAGCGGCTCTTTGATTGGCAAGCGGCCCTCTTCCCCACCGGTCGAAGCGGCATGACCCAAATCCGGGTTGGAGAGTGGCGGGATGACGGCAAAGGGCCAATGCAGGTGGTCTCCGGGCCTTTTGGCCGGGAGAAGGTCCACTTTGAGGCCCCGGCAGCGGACCGGCTGGAATCGGAGATGTCCGCCTTCCTCAACTGGTTCAACCAAGGCCCGCCCCTAGATGGGGTCTTAAAGGCGGCCATCGCCCACCTCTGGTTTGTCACCCTCCATCCCTTTGATGACGGAAACGGGCGAATCGCAAGGGCCATCACCGACCTCTTACTGGCCCGCTCGGAAGGCAGTCCGCAGAGGTTCTACAGTATGTCCGCCCAAATAGTCAAAGAGCGGAACGGCTACTACCATATCTTGGAGGCCACCCAAAAGGGGGACCTGGAGATCACCGGCTGGCTGTTGTGGTTTTTTGACTGCCTGGAGGGGGCCTTTGCGGGGATGGAGACGGTCCTGGCCTTGGTGTTGCGCAAGGCTGAGTTCTGGATAAGGTTTGGTGCCGAATCCTTCAACGACAGGCAAAGAAAGGTCCTCAACCGCCTCCTAGACGGTTTCGAGGGCAAGCTCACCTCTTCCAAATGGGCCACCCTCGCCAAATGCTCCCAAGACACCGCTGCCCGTGACTTGAAAGATCTGATTCTCAGAGGGGTTCTGGAGAAAGGCCCCGGCGGGGGGAGGAGTACCAGCTACCGTTTGATCGAAGGAGGGGAGTGAAACAGAGGGTCTAGCGTCCTGTCCTGCTGATGGGATAACATTTGGAAATAGAGGGGGCTCGGTAAGGACGGGGATGGCCCCCCTGTGAGAAACTTTGTCGGTGAAGGAGGTTAAAGATGCCAAGAGCTAGAACAAATTGGTCTGTAGATGAGGAACGAGGAGTTCTGGTTGGTTTTTTTCATGAACTGAGGAAACCCGGCCAGACCTGGACCCCCCGCTATGACCTGTGCTCCACAGATGAGTTCGCTTTTAAGCAAACCTCAAGGGGAAAGGTGCGGCGCTCTGAGAAAGAGCAGACAGAGCTGATTGCCCGACTGAAAGCGGAAAAGCTTAAGGCGCTCTTGGCGGAGAAGCCACCAGTTGTAGAGCGTAAGGGTGGGCCTCTGGTCTTAGAGGTGATGGATGAGTGGCTGGCAGAGGTTTCAGAGTTCAGGGACCCAGGGACTCTGAGGATGTACAAGCGAGCGGTAGCCCTCTACCGGGAAGCAGTTGGGGATCATTCGATCAGCGAGTTTGCCTCAACGCACAACCGGCGATTTGGGCTCTATCTCGACAAGGTGGGCCTGAGCTTAGCCAGTCAACACAAGTACCTCTCCTACATCCGCACCTTCTTTGGATGGGCGGCAAAAAGGAACCTCTGCCAACCGACCGGGGTAACGGTTCCGAGCCGGATCAAGCGAGAGCCCAAGGTCTATTCGACCGGCCAGCTCGCCCAAATTCGGGAGGCGATCCTGAAATCCTTGGAGACAGCCAGCAACAAAAGGCGGCGGGTAATGAGGCTGAACCAGCTCCGGGCCTTTGAAATGGCCACCAAGACAGCCATGCGGGCCGGGGAACTGATCAACCTCAGACTTGAGAACATCGATCTAGAAAAGCGGACCATCAGGATCAGGGCCACCGAAGACTGGAAGCCGAAAGCGGACAAGGAAAGGGATGTTCCGATTTCAATGCCTTTGACCGAGTTCCTGGCCTCCGATCTGGCTGGCCGAAAGCAGGGTGAGGTTTGGTTTCTTGACGAAGGAGATGGCGTTAGGGCGTACAGAGACAGCTCTTCTTTGGGGCACCCCCTGGCGGCGATCTGCAAGAAGCTCGGAGTTTCCGGGGTGAAACCCTGGCACGGGATCAGGGCCTCAGTGATCACAAACCTTCTGGAGCAGACGGGAGACCTCCCCAGGGTGCAAAAGCTGGCCGGGCACACGGACATACAGACAACCAGGGGCTACCTCAACACGGATCGGCTTGGGCTTCAGGAGTTGGTGGACTTGCTTTGAAAGGTAGCATCGAAGGTTTTGCAAAGTCTCTCACGGAGAACAGCAATCGGGGATGAATCGGTGATGACAATTATGACACAAATTTAGCTCTATATTTACAGTACATAATATTGTAATTCGTGAGAGTTCGATTCTCTCCGCTCGCACCAAGGAAAGCACAGTAAGGTGCCGTGGTTGTCTGGCACTGCATAGTCCCCTGCAAACCCTGCAAAAATCACCCTTTACTTGTTGCCCAATTGCCGTTCTTCAGCCGAAGGCGCTGCCATTGGCAGTGGGATGCCTGACTTGCCCAGGCCAAAGGCCTGCTCAACTCAGGTTCCGTCCTTTGTTTTTGAATCCACCGTCCTTTGCAGCTCCCCCACCCCATCAAAAGTCCAGGCCCCACTTTTGATTCTCCCAACAGCCACCCAACCGGTTGGGTTGCAAGGGATTCAGGGGAATTAAGGCGAAAAAAGGCCCAACCCAAACGGCCCTTGTCGGCATACCATTCGTTAGACACCTCCTTTTGTAGTCGGTAAACTCGGATAAAAAAACAGGATGCTCCGATACCTTCGGGTACTGGGCCGCCTTGAGCGGCAATGCCCTGGTGGTCGGGGCGCAGGGTGAAGAAAGCAATAAAACCACCATCACCAATGGGGCTACCGCCTCGGCGGACGACTGCGCCCTTTCTGCCGGGGCGGCCTATGTTTTCACCAGGATCGGTACAACCTAGTCCCAAGAAGCCTATCTCAAGCCACCCAACGCCGAAGCGCAGGACAACTTCGGCATCTCGGTTGGCCTTGACGGGAATGCCTTGGTCGTAGGAGCCTACCACGAAGACGGCCTGCAAAATACCGCCACCAATGCCGGTGCCGCCTGTGTCTTGAACCGCAGCGGCACCACTTGGTTCCAAGGGGCCTACCTGAAGGCCAGCAATGCGGAAGCCAACGACACCTTTGGCTACCGGGTCGGGATCAGCAGTACCACCATCGTCCTAGGGGCCAACATGGAAAGCAGCATCCAAACCACCATCAACAACGGCAGCACCGCACAGACCGACAACGGTTCGACCCATTCCGGTGCCGCCTCTATCTATACCGGGCTTTGATGAAAGTTAACTCCTTGGTTCCCTGGATCTTGCTGGGGTTGGTCCTGGTTGGGGCAGCTTGGCTGTACCAACAAAATCGAGAGACCCAGGCCCAGCTGGCCCTGCTCCGGCAGCAAATGGCACAGCCCCAACCGGGCTCGGGGGACCGCAAGGCAGAGGACCCCTATTTGTCGGGGCCGGTCAAAAATGCTATCCTCAAGGCGGCCCCAAGTCTCCAGCAATGTTACCTGGACCTGCTCAAAACCAAGCCTTCGGTTACCTCCGGGAAACTGCACTTGGATTGGCAGATCAACAAGGAAGGGAAGGTGTTGGAAGCCGGAGTGGTCCAAAACCAATTGGAGAACAAGGCCTTTGGGGATTGTGTGGTCCAAAAAATTGCTGGGCTCCACTTCCCCCCGCCTCCCTTTGGACAAACCAAATATGTGGAGCACAGCCTGTTCTTTAAGGACGAGGCGGCGCTCAAAGAGGCGGAACGGGAGCGTGCCCAAGGCCCCTTGGTGCAACTGCCCAAAAAGTAACCCTGCTCCCAAGGGCGGGCCTCTGTTCCCCAAAGCCAAACCAGATTCCGACCAGAAGACCCAGACCGCCTGAGGTTTTGGGTTCCCTGGTGTTTACTTCCAGCTTCTCCCAAAGCCGCCGCAAGGCTTGAGCCCCAGTCCCTCCCTTTTACTGCACCAACAAAAAGTTCCCTCCCCTTGGGCCTCACTTCCCCAGCCGGACCCAATGGGCTGGGGGTTTTGGCCTCAGACTTTTTTGTAAAATTTTTAATTACAATCAGTTGCCCAATAAAATCTCCGCCCGCCCTTTTACCGGGGAACAGGTTTTGCCGGGATTTGACCCCCTTTTGGAGCCAAACCTCAGGACCCCCTCTAAGGTTAGACCAAACCAAACCTCAAGGGGTAAAGCCAATGAAATTCTCTTTTAAAGCTCGTTCGCCACTGCCTCGCCTCCAAGCTCGCTGGACCCGCTGGGCTTCCAAACGGGGCTTTTTGAGTATCCAGGGCAAGATATTGTGGATGGTCGCCGTCTTTGCCCTCTTTGTGTTGGGCAGCGTGATGGGGGCACAGTGGGGCTATGGCAAAATCTCTCGGGAGGTGGAAAACATCCAACGGGCCTACGAAGTCACCCAAACAACGGGCCGGATCCAACAGGCCTTGACCGAGGCCCAGGGCATTGAACGGACCTTTTTGGTCGCCCCTACCCCGGAAGCGGGGGGAGTTTTTCGGAAAACTCTGCAGCAGGCCCAAACAGGGGTGGAAAGTTTAAAGGCCTTTGGTCTCAACGAAGCTTTCTCCACCTCGGTTGCTGAGTTGGCGGAAAATGTGCGGGACTACGGGAAGGAGTTTGACTGGGTTTATTCCAACCAAAAGTCTATGGGCTTTGGACTCGACCAAGGGTACCAGGGGATGTTCAAGGAAAGCGCCGAATCTCTGGAACAGGCCTTTTTAGAACTCAACAAACCGGCGATGATCACCAGGCTCCATGAGATCCGGATGGCCGAAAAAGACTTTTTTTTAGGTCGCTTGAGCGCCGGGATGGAGGTAAAACAGGGAATGCAGGAATTGCGAGACCAACTGACCAAGGTAAAGGGAGCTGATGCCTTGACCCGGCCCGCCGGAGTGATTGACGGATACCTCACCAATTTCGACCGAGTCCGACTTTACACCTACAAAAATAGAGACCTGGCTGAAAAATTCACCAAGGAATTTACCAAAATCCCCCAGCACTTGGAGGAACTCAACCAAGCGGCGTTGGAGGAACAAGGGCTGGTCAGCCGCAATGCCCAGGAAGTGACCCGTTCCTTGGGCCGGAGTTTTCTGGTTTTTGGGGTGATGATCTTAGGGCTGGTGGGGCTCTTGGGGTGGGGGCTTTCGAGGTCGATCCTGATGCCGATCAAAGCGGTGTTTGGATTGACCCAGGAGCTTTCCAAAGGCAACCTGACCCACAAAATCAAGACCGGAGGGTTGGATGAACTGGGACAGATGTCAAAATCACTCAACCGGTTCACCTTCTCCTTGAAGAAAACCATCGGGGTGATCCACCACAGCAGCCACACCTTGAGCGCTGCTTCTCTGCAACTTTCGGCCACCACCAGACAGATTGACTCCACCACCAAAGAAGTCAACGTCCGTTCGGGACATTCCAACAAAAGTTTGCAAGAGGTATCAAAAAACGTCCAAGAGCTTTCGGTCAGCAACGAGGAGATCACCCTTTCGGTGCGCAACCTTCTGACCACCACCAACCAAGTTGCCCAAGAAGCGGCCCAGGGTCAGGTGACCCTTGATCGTCTTACCCAGGCGATGGAGGAGATCGAAGGGGCGACCGCAAAAATCGGCGGGTTTTTGGCCACTTTGGACCAGTTGAGCAAGCGGGTGAACCTGCTTTCCTTTAACGCCGCCATTGAAGCCGCCAAGGCCGGAGAGGCGGGCCTAGGGTTTAATGTAGTGGCCGGGGAAGTGCGCCGCCTCTCGGAGCACACCAAAGAAGCCCTGTCCGGGATCGAAGGACTGGTCCAAGAGGCCCAATCCAAGGTTGCCCAAGGGAGAAAGGTGGTAGGCCAGTCGGCAGACCAGTTTTTGTCCATCGCTACCGAGGTGAATACCATCAACCAGGGGCTCAACCGGATCGCCGGAGAAATCATCACCCAGGACTACAAAACCAAATCCTTGGCCCAGGAAACCGACAAAGTCAGCCATTGGGTGGAGGAAAGTTCGGTGACCTTAACCGAGTTGGCTCTGTCGGTCGCCCAGGTGGACCTGACGACCGGCGAATTGAGCGGCATGGCAGGTGAGCTGCAGTCTAGGGTCAAGGTGTTTCAAATCTAAATTCCCCCAAAAAAGGAGTACCCATGAAAATTCTGGTTTTGTGCAGCACCAATTCGGTACGCAGCCAAATGGCAGAAGCGTTTTTAGAGTCCTTGGACCCCCGGTTGGAAGTGAATTCAGCCGGTACTAGGCCCAAGGCCTCGGTCCATCCCTTGGCCATTCGGGTGATGCACGAAAAAGGCTGGTCCATGTTGGGACAACAGACCAAACGGGTGGAACATTTTTTTGGCCAACACTTCGACTACCTGATTACCCTCTGCCAAGCGGCCCGCAATGACTGCCTGACCTTTCCGGGGGAGGTCAGCCACCGGGTCCACTTTAACCTAGCCGACCCGGCCCAAATCGCCGGGAACCCCGAAATACAGCTGGGCAGCTTTCGAGAGGTCCGAGACCAACTCATGGAATTCCTCAAAAACCTTTATGCCCAAGAAATGGCCCCCAAGCTGGCGGCTGGCGGCTGAACCAACCGGTCAGGGGGATTACGGCAAGGCCCAAGCGGTCTGTGGTAAACTCGACTCCGGTGTTCGCCCAGCACCCTGATCTGGACGGCATCGGATACCCGGAGGGGGAGGTTTCCAAGGAGGAGGCCTCCCCCTTTGCCTTTTGGGGAAGTCTTTTTTTGGGGGGCAGTCGGCTCTGAAAAACTCCGCTAAACCAAAGACAACAGGACTTCCAGCAGCTTTTCCTCTTCGATCTTCTCGGGTCTATCTCCCACCAGCTCCGCATCCACCACCTGGATCCCCCGGCTTTCCAGCTGGTCAATCTGGGCCTTGTTGATTTGGTGCCCCTTTTGCCGGTCGATCAAAAGAAAGTTGAGGTAGTCGGAGTCCCAGCCGGGATAGCGGGAGGAGGCTTTGAGCATCTCCAACAGCCGGTCCACCAACTGGACCACCTCATAGCCCTTTTGCTCCGGGTCCAGGCCCAGGTTGGGGACATAGATCTTGGGGCAAGGGTTGGCGGAGATCTTATCCCCCACCCCGGCGACTAAAAAATTGGCGGTCAAACTGGAAAAAAAGCTGCCCATCGGGTAGCAGATCAGGTCCGCCCGTTCGATAAACTGCCCGACCTTGTCCTTGAGCTTGACCGGCGGCACCGGTTCCCCCTGGTTGTTGGCCAGCCGGAGCTTGACCAGCTTGGAAGCCGGGGCTTGGGATTCCTTGCCGGTAAACCGGTGTTGCCCCAAAATGGAAGAGCCGTCCTCAAAGTCGGCCAGCAGTTGCAGGTCCACGGCGGCCACCGGCCGGACCACTCCCCTGGCTTCGATCAGCCGAGAAAACAGATAGATCACTGGGTCGATCTGCCGGTGGTTGTTGACAAACCCGCCCACCAAAATCAGGTTGCCCACGCTGGCCCCTCGGAGGTCAAAACCTTCAGGCATCTTCTTGTAAAAATAATACAAATGGTTACGGATGATCTTGCGCATCGGGTCGCTCACCGCCCGGATCAAGCCGTGCCTGCCTTCGATCATCTGGCGCAAGGTCTCGACCAAGGAAATTTGGGGCTGGTCCTTGGGCAACCTAGTGGCAAACAGCTGGTACACCTCAGGATTCCCCTTGAGGCCCGGGTCGGCCAGGGCCATGATCCGGTGCCGGATGTCTCCCACCGCCAACAGCTTAAAATGCTTGCGTAGCTCCGCCGAACTGCCGCCCGAGTCGAAAGGGGTAATCAGGTGGATCGAATTGTGGGTGTACTGGATGATTTTTTGGGACAGCTCGTGCAGCGCCGAGCCGCCTGAGAAAAAAAGTACCTTGGGCCCCAGGGCCGGGTTGGCCGCATATCGGGCCAACGCCAGCTTGTTGGGGAGCCGGTGGGTTTTGAGGTAACTGACTTCCAAAGTCCGGCTCATCGGTAATCAGGCTAGGGTTATTTGTGGGCCGGAGCTTTGGCAGCTGGGGCCTCGGGAGCCTTCTTGGCCGGGGCTTCCGGTGCGGCGGATTCCGGCTTTTTGGGAGCTTCGGCGATTTTGGGTTCCTTGGTGCCGATCAGCAGAGCCGCCGGTTCCACACCTTCCACCTCGTTGATCCAGCTTAATTCCAAGGCAAACTTTTCCTTGGATTTTTTGTGGGAAGCGGAAACTTCCAATTCCATCATCGCAGCCGGGTGCAAAGAAACAAATTCTTCTTCCTGCTGGACCACCAGTTTCCCAGCTTTGAGGCTTTTGACCAGTTCTTCCAGGTAGGAAACCACGGTTTCCCGTTTGAGGTGGGTTTTGATCTCAATCGACTTTTTGCTCATTTTGAGTCCTGTAGTTTAGGTTGCAGGTTACGCTTGGGCCGGTTTGGCCGCAGCGCTGGATTGGGGTTCTTTGGTACCGATCGTCCAGGGGGCTTCTACCAGAGCCGGTTCGGTGGACCAATGGAGGGACACAAAAATGCGCTCCTTGGACTTCCCAGCGCTGGCTTCCAGCTCCAGCTCCAGGTCTTGGGCCGGAGTCAGGGAGACAAATTCCTCCCCTTCCTGGACCACCAATTTCCCGGCTTTGAGGCTTTTGATCAGTTCTTCCAGGTAAAGAACGGCGGCTTCTTTTTTTAAACGAGTTTTGGTTTCAAAGGACTTTTTTTGCATCTGGCCTCCTCTGGCTAGTGTTTTGACCGTTCGGTCAGGTTCAGGCAGGAAAGAGCTGCCTTTTCGAAGTCAACCCCGCCGGTGATCTCATACACCCGGCAGGACTCCAGTTGTTTGAGGTACCGCTCTTCGTTGAACTGAGGTGGATGGACCGGGTCATTGGCCAAAAAAAAGGCTCCCGGGTCTTTGCGAAAGGCACCCAAGAGGTAGGGCTTTTCTCGCAAGTTGACTTCGTGAATCTCCATGGGTCGGTCCACCCGCTGCCAATTGAGGATCACCAATGCGTCCATCCAGCCGTTGAGCAGGAACCGGCTGTGGGAAAAACACCGGTCCAGATAAACGTCGTACTTGTGTTCCAGTTCCCAAAGATCGTCGGGCTCCAGTTGGCTGAAACGCTCAATCTCTTCTTCCGAAAGAATCTGCCGGAGGTCGGGGTTGCTCAAGGCGGTGCCGGGGTTGATCCGGGGCAATTTGGGGACACCAAACATCATCAATCCTTCGTTGACCTTTTGGACCATCAGGCGATCATTGGAAACGAAGTCCGCCCCACGGCTCAAAAGATGGAGGGCCAAGGTGCTTTTGCCCATGCCCGAAAACCCGGCCAGAGCGATTCCCCGGTTGTTGACCCGCACCGCCGCCGCATGGCCCAGGGTGGCATCTTTGTTGAGCAGAAGCTCGATGAACCGGTTGTTGACGAAGTTGATCACCTGGTTGTCGTTTTCCTTGCACTGCCCAATGGCGATGTTGGTGCCTCCGCCAAACAAAAAGACCAGACCGGTTTTTTGTTTGCGCACCACCCGGCCGCCCACCAAGTCCACGAATTCCTCCTTAACCCTAGATTTCCCCGGTTCCGGCTCCCAGGGGACAAAGGGCAGGTCCAAGTCCAGGTTCGGGCCTTCGATGGCCAGGATCTCAAAATCGATCGATTTGGGCTGGGCCACGAAAGGGGCAAAATAATGTTGTAAACTGGTGACCAACATCAAAGAGTTGGTTTTGACCCGAACCTGGGCACCGGCTAGGTTCAGGTCCAAGTGGTGGTCGAACTCCACCTCGGCAACCAGAGAATCGGCCAAGTCGGCCAAGGTGGGACGCAAGCTTTTGTTCATCATCAGCCCTTTCTTTGGGGGGTTTTTTCTACGACATATTTGGCATACAAGGCAGCAACATTGAGCCCCAAAGCTTCCTTCAGGCCTCGGAATCCGCCAAAGGCCGAGACTTCAAAAATCTTGGGGCCTTCTTCGGTTTCGATCAAATCGACACAGGTAAAATCCAAGGGGAACAAGGACTGGGCCCGTTTGGCCAAGGCGATCCAGGCCTCGGGCGGCTCTTCGGCTCGGTAAACCCCGCCCGATTCGGTGGTACTGTTCCAGCTGTCACCATTGCCGACCCTAGCGTAGGTGCCCAGGTACTGGCCTCCTAAGAAGGACAGACCCAAGTCCCGGCCTGGGCCTTTGACGAACCTTTGCAGGTAAAGGGTTTCGTTGCCGGCAGCTTGGAACTCTTGGACCTCTTTGAGCCCATGTTTGTGGGCATCCAGGTAAACCATGCCCCTGGCTTTGGTGGAGTACAACGGCTTGAGTACCGCCTTTCCGTACTGGGCCAATCTTTGGGCCGCCGCTTCTGCGGACTCGGTGATGAAGGTTTCGGGCATTGGAATCCCTCCGGCCGCCAAGGTGACAGTGCAGCTCATCCGGTCAATCAGACGGCTGATCCCGGCCACCGGGCTGAACACCTTGACCCCCCGAAGTTCCAAAAACCGAAGGGTCTCCAACCGGTCCAGAGCGTTGGGGGAATAAACCTGGGCCACTTTTTTGACCACCAAGGCATCAAACTGGGTCAGGTCGTGGCCCTGGGCCATAACCTTTTCTTGCCCCAAGTCCAGGTGTACTTCGGACATTTCAATCAAGGGGCATTGGCCCACCAAAGCGGCGATTTCCTGGGCCAACGACTCACTGGACCATTTTCCCAAGGTCCCGATCACGGCGATTTTCATAATTTTACCTAAAAGATGAAGAGGGAGGTGGGGACCTCAAAGGGGTGGTCTTCCTTTTCCTCCATCAGCCGGTCCATCAGGTACAAAGCCCTTTGGAACATGGTTTCGGCTAAGTCGGGGTGAAACTCAAAACGGGTCGAGGTGATCAGGCTGCGGACCAGACCTACCCCCAGCCTGCGTTCAAACAGGTGGTCCTCCCTGGTCCGGGCAAACTGCCGGACAAAGGCCAGGAATCTTGCGGCGGAACGTTCGATGCGGCTGCGTAATTCAGGTTCAAAGACCTTTTGCCGGAAATTGGAGATCAAAAACACCGCCGCATCGGCAGCGTAGTCCCCAAAGTCGGACCGGTGGACATCGATGAACTTGAGGTGTTTGGTTTTGTTTTCAAAAAAGATGTTGTCCAGGTTAAAGTCCCCGTGGACCAAGACCGCAAAAGGGGCGACCAGATCCTTGGTTTTTTCTTGCAACGCCTCCAGTCGGAAGCGGAAGGAGTGAATCTTCATTCCGCCGATCAGCATTTCAGGCTGGGAATAGTTGGGGTGCACCCGCAACACGTCTTCAATCCTGCCTTCCAATTGAGCCAGTGCCTTGCAGGGGGGTTTTTGGTTGGGGTCGAGGGTCTTTTCCCAAATGGCTTTTAAGGTTCCCTCCAAAATCCCCAGGCTTTCTTCCAGCTTGCTGTCGCTCGAATCCAGCAGGTAATGTTGCAAAGTGTCCCCTTCGATGAACTCCACCAACATGCTGGCATGGTCCCCCTTGACCTTGTAGTCCAGCACGTGGGGGGTAATGCCGGGCCATTGTTGGTTCCAAAGCTCGATTTTGGTTTTTTCCTCTTCGATCTTGTGCAGCAACCCTTCTTTAAAGACAAATTCCTTGTTCCCCAGCTTGGGGGCCTGGATCAAGCCGATCCGGCAACCGGAGCGGCTGCCCCAGATCCCGGCGAACTTGATGTCTTTGATGGTCAGGTCATCCAGGTCAGTCAGGATGTCTTCCAAAAACTCAAATTGGCTGAGTTTCAGTTTCTCTCCGACCACCGAAAAGATAATCGCCTCCCCAATGTTGAGCAGACAATCCCCGATCCGCTCCAGGTACCGGAGCACAAAGATAGTGGTGATCAGGTTTTCCACCTCCTTGCCCTTGGCCAGTTCCTTTAAAATCCGCTCAAAGGCCCGTTTGTAGGCCCGGTCCAGTTTGGATTCACTGGTACAAATCTTTCGGGCTAACCCCAAGTCTTGTTCAAACAGCGCCTTGTGGATTCGTTTGAGGTTAAACCGGATGATTTCAAAAAAGTTTTGGTAGTCATAGTCCTTGATGAACTGCCGGTTGGCAAAGTAGGGAATCTGCCGGGCGATGTTCACCGCATGGTCGGCAATGCGCTCCAGGTTGCCGGTGATGGTGTTGATCGCCCGGATTAAATCTGCCTCCGCTTTGATGCTGACCGTGGAGTTGGAATAGATCAGGGAGAAACAATGGTTCTCCACATACACCTTCAGGTTGTCGATGTACTCATCCCGAGCGATGATCTGGGCGATCAACTCTTGGTCCCCCCCCTGGTCCAGGGCCTTTTGGGTGTCCTCAATCTGCCGGATCACCTCAAGCAAGATGAACTTGAGGGTATCCACAATACCGGCGGGAATGGTCATGTTGATTTAGTCTTCTTTGGGGTTGACGGTCAAAGACAGCCGGTCTTTGGAAACCTCGACTCTCGGTTGGTTTTTCCAGGAGACCTTAAAGGAAATCTTGCTCCTGCCGTTTTTGTTTTTTGCCGACAGCTCCAGTTTGAGCAAGCCGTCCGGGTCAAGCAGGATCTCGCTGTCTTGGCCTTTGAGGGTCAGATTGCCGCTTTTAAAGCCTTGGCTTAAGGTTTCCAGGTAGGCGACGATGCTGGCCCGGTCCACTAGGGTAATGTATTCAAATTCCTTGGTTTTATTGCTCATGGTTCCTGTAAGGGTTAACGGTTTAACCGCTCTTTGTATTGAGCGATGACTTGGGATTTGATGGCTTTGGCTTGGATCAAGTTTTTACGGGTTCCCAGATCGGCCCAGGGGGGCTGTACCCCTACCTCTCGACCGATCTTGGACTTGGCTGTTTCGGTGGGCAGGCGCAACTTTTCCCCAAAGTGGGTGTCGTCGCCCATAAAGATCAGCACCGGTTCCCGGTCTTTGCGGTGGGTTTTGTTTTGCCGGTCCACCACTTGGATCAAAAAGTCGGTGTAGGTGCTGGACTGGGGGTTCCAGACCTCAATCCCGTCCACATCATAGTCGGCGATCAAAATGGGCCAGAACTGTTCGGGGTGGGGGATCACGATGCAGCCACCCAGCCCCCGGGTTTCTTCGATCACCTCTTGGGTTTTGTAAAAATAATCCAGGTTAAAGTCCCGTTTGACCTGGGCTTTGACTGCGTCCACAAAAACCTGCGCCCGGTCAATCAGTCCATCGTTGTGGCCGTTGCGAAGCCCGTTGATGTAGTTGCGGACCACTTTATTCTTGATTGCGTCCTTGGGCAGGCTGGGCTCCACTTCTTCTAGGAGCAACAAAATCTTCTTGGCCACCGCCCTGACCAGATCCACTACCTCAGCAGAGGCCCCGGTCTTAGCCGCCGCCTTTTGCAGGGAAAACCCGCTGTCTTTGGAGGAAAGACTGTGCAGGAAATCAAACAGCTGAGAACTACGGTAGTTGAAGGTGTGCTCCAGCATCGAGCGGAGCACAAAGGCGTTTTTGACCCGATCCGGGTGGAAGTGAAGCAGCAGTTGGACTTTGGTGTTAAACTCGGGGCTGAAGGTGTCCACCTCGACCCCGGCATAGTCGTCATAAACCAAAAGCTCATTGTGCTGGGTGGGGATGATCAGATGCTCCTTGGCGTTGGGAAAGGTCGCCTCGATCCTAGCCTTGATCAATTCCATGGGCACGAACTCCGGGTGCCAGTGGACCGCCAAAACCGAATCCTCCCGGGGGTAAACCACAACCGGGGCCTTGATTCTTGCTGCTTCTTCCGGGCTCAATCGCTGGTTGGTGATCGCCGCAAACAAAGCCCGTTCTTCAGGCAAAATGTCCGGGCAATCGTACTGGGGGCTTTTGTTGGGTTCCATCTGGCCAGTCCTCTTACGGTTCGTTTCTGCCCAAAGGCTAAAGGAACCGGGCCAATCACCGGATCATGGGCCGGTCAACGAACCGTAAAATTTAGGCCGGTCGAGTTTACAAGGACCAAAAAAGCCGCAATCCAAAGGCCAATCAAGGGGCAGGGGGGCAGGGTTGAAGGGGCAAAAGGCCTATGGGTATAAGGGCCGGTAAACCAACTGGACGATTCCACTCTGGAAGCTTTGGGTTTGTGCCAAGGTCCAAAAGGTCTCCTGGGCCAGTCCAGCAAACAGCGGGATTCCAGCGCCCAAGGTAACGGGGATCAGGGAGAGGATCAGTTCATCAATCAGCTTGGCTTGGTGAAGGGTGCGGACCAACTGCCCGCCTCCGACCAGCCACAGGTCTTGGTCCGCCTGGGCTTTTTGCGCCCGGACCACCGGGACCGGGTCGCCGGTGACCAATTCCACGCCCAGGTGCACAGGCAAGGGCCGGGAAGTAAAGACCAGGGTCCTTCGGTCCGAATGCACATATTCAGGGGCAAACCCCAGGACCTGGGCATAGGTGTTTCCCCCCATCAACAAGGTCCCGATTTGGCCGTAAAAGGCCTTATAGCCGTAGTCTTCGCCTGATTCTTGGTTGAACCGGTCCAACCAACCGATACCGCCGTCCAGGTTGGCGATGAAGCCGTCCAGACTTTGGGCGATGTACAACCGAACCTTGGCCATCCTAACCTTTTGTTGTCTTAGTGTTTAAAAACGGAGCGGTGTGCCTCTGCCCAATTGGGTCGGACAGGCAGCTTGATTGTAGGGGATCCATTTTTAAATGGGAAGAATGGATTTCCCCAGAGGGCGGGAGTCTCTTGTCGCCTTGGGGCGGCCTCAGGGTTCCCGCCGCTCGGAGCTTCTCTTTGTCCAATCTAGGCTGAGGGCGGGAGAGAAAAAAGTGACTTAATCCCCAAAATCTGCTCCAATGGCCCCAACCGCCCACAATGTACGACCCACTCCAACGGAGGCCCTATGAAGGGGAAGATCAAGTTAGCTTTGGCATTAGGTCTGGTGATTCTGGCCACAGGTTGCCACAAAAAACCGGCGGAACCGGACCCGGCGGTCCTGGCCCTGCAAGCGACCCAAGCCACAGAGACCCAAAACAAAAAGGTGATCGAAGCCTGGGCCGAGGCAATGAACCGTGGGGACTTGGCTTACCTGGAAAAGGTCATCCACCCCGACTTTGTGGACCACGCCGCTTTCCCCGGCTATCCGCCCACCAAGGCAGGCTACCTGGACCTGATGAAACTGGCCCAGGCCGAGTGGTTCGGAAACATGCATGTCAATCTGCTCAACATGGTAGCCGAAGGGGACTTGGTGATGATCCAGGTGGACGCTTCGGCGGTCCACAAAGGCACCGTGATGGGGGCCAAACCGACCGGAAAGGAACTGAAATGGGCTTCTTGGGGGCTGTACCGACTCAAAGACGGGATGTTGATCGAACGGTGGGAGCAGCTGGACAGCTTCGCCTTCATGTCCCAACTGGGCCTCGCCAAAATGGCGCAGTAAGAGACATTTTTGGGACCCACTCGCCGGGGCTCCTGGGCTCCGGCGGGAATGGCCTACTTGAACCTCAGCCCCGCCCCCAGGTTGAGCACATAGGTGTCGGCGTTGAGGTTGGCCACTTTGTTCCCGGCCCCTAAAATCTTGCCTTTGATTTGGCCGGTCATTCTTCTGCCGCCCAAAACCCAGTTGATCCCCCAAAATTTGCCTCTCGCTTCGGCAAAAAGTTCACTGCTGGTCCCGTTTTCATAATTGGCCGCACAGGTGGCGCAGGAGATCCCCACGCTGCCCAGTCCAAAGCCCAAGGTGTAGTCCGGCCCTTCTTTGCGGGGGATGGTGAAGCTGAGGTCCAGGAGGTTGTGCTTGATCACCGGAGCGTCCGAGCTGGCATCGGCGGGGGTCAGGTTGGCCCCGACCGAGTTGACCCCAATCCCAAAGGAACTGGAGAAGATCAGGTAAAGCCCGCCGCCGGTGCGGCTTTTGACGTTGAGGGAGCTGTCCGCAAAGCCCAAGGCCGAAGGAGCCCAAGCCCCCACCTCCAGGTCACGGGCCAGGGCCGGACCGGTGCCCAAAAGCCCCAGGGCCAACAGCAGCAGCAAACCTTTGTTCATAGACGTTCCGCAGCCAAGGTTTCCTCCCAGTCCCGGACCAACGAAGGCCCCAGGCCAAACAGTCCCAAGATCACCGGCAAAGGCAAGGTCACCGGAGAGTGGGCCAAGGTTCGCAACAGCCCCTTGCCCCGTAAAACCAGGGTGGGGGAAGATTTCGCCTCGTTGGAGCCGAAGGTGGGGGTCAGGTTCATTGGGCCTCGGGGTTGGAGGTTGGCAGTCAAAGGGGTTCCCACTCCAAAGAGGGAAAGCCAAAGCCGTGCCTAAACCTAACCCAAGCCCAGATAAAAAGGCAGACTGGAGAGAACCTTGGACATAAAATTGCTGGCGGTGCTTAAAAACCAAGGCAGGAAGAGGATCAACACCAAAGCCACCCCCACCATTTTGGGGATGATGGCGAGCGTCATCTCTTGGATCTGGGTAACCGCCTGGAAGATGGAGACCAAAAGCCCCAAAACCAAGGCCACCAAAAGCAGCGGAGCCGAGAGTTTGACCGTCACCAAAATCGCCTCGGCGGCGAAGCTGGTCAAAAATTCTTGGGTCATGGCTATCCGGTAAAGCTGCGGACCAACGAAGCGGTCACCAAGTACCACCCGTCCACCAGCACAAAAAGCATCAACTTGAAGGGCAGGGAGATCATCACCGGCGGCAACATCATCATCCCCATGGCCATCAGGACCGAAGAGACCACCATGTCGATCACCAAAAAGGGGATGTAGATGATAAAGCCCATCTGGAAGGCGGTCTTCAGTTCGCTGATCACAAAAGCGGGGATCACCACCCAAACCGGAACGTCCGCAATGTTTTGGGGCCGAGAGATCTTGGCGATCCGCACAAACAGGGCTAGGTCCTTTTCCCGGGTGAACTTGACCATAAATTTCTTGATCGGCCGCACCCCCAGGTCAAAGGCTTCTTCCTGGCTGATCTTCTTTTGGAAGTAAGGGGCCAGGGCTTGGTCGTTCACCTCCTTCCAGACCGGAGCCATGATAAAAAAGCTCAAAAACAAGGCGAGGCCCAAAAGAATTTGGTTGGGCGGACTTTGCTGGGTACCCAAGGCGTTGCGCAAAAAACCCAGGACGATGATGATCCGGGTGAAGCTGGTGGTCATGATCAAAAAGGCCGGTGCCAAGGAAAGCACCGTCAGCAGGGCAACTACCTGTAGGGTACTGGCCACCTGTTCGGGGCTGGAACTACGGCCAATCTCCAGGTTGAAGCTGGGGATCGGGACCTGTTGCTGGGCGAAGGCCAGCGCCGGGAACAAGGCCAAAAAGAGCAGGACAAAAATTCGACGCAACCGGTCTCCTGGGTTTTGGTCCGAAAGGGGGTCAAGACGGATTTTGCCTGAATTTTGCCCACCAAGTCAACTGTCTTCCCCTTTGGTTGGGCTGCCAGTCAAAAGACCGTGGAGCAGCCACAAAAACGGAGGCCTTTGACTTTTTCATTTTTTTATGCCTAGGGTACCGAAATTTCGCCAAAAACCCAAAAGGCCGAGCCTCATGGCGTTGAACCTTCGACTGCGCAAAACACAACAAACCCGGCTTTTGCGGCTTTGGGTGCTGGGGTCTTTTGTGTTCAGCTTGTTGGGGCTTTCGGTCGGTTTTACCCTGGTCCCCTCCCAATCCGCCTCCTTTGTGCCGACCGGCAAGCTGGCGGCTTTGGACCCCCATTTCTTTTGTTCGACCGGCGACCTGTCGGGAGCGCCCCAAAAGGGGAATTCCGATGCGGCCCCGGAGCATTGCGGCCACTGCCACTTCTGCGCCAGTCCGGCGGCTTGGAGCCTCAACGGCGGTCCCAGTTTTGCCTTTTTAGCCAAAAGCCCTCAGGTTTTACCCCCGGCTTACGCCGCCTCTCCTTCCGAACGTCCCTGGTTTTCCCCTTCCAGTCGAGGTCCCCCGGCGGTTTAAAAGACCCGAAGCCTGAAGTCCAGGTTTCCACCCGTTTTTTAAACCCCTTTGGTCCCAATGGGCCCGGTCTTCTGCCGGAGTCCCTTGGGGTTAACCTTGATTGGACTTTTTACCATGAAACGATCTTTTTTCTTTTGGGGCCTACTGGCCAGTGCCTTGGTTTTGCACGGTTGCAAAGGTGGGGCTGAGGTTTCCAACGCCGTGACCATCACCGGCCACCTGGGCGGGGCCGGGATCTCCGGCGCTACCGTGACCGTGGGTTCCCGCAGCGCCACTTCGGACAGCAACGGGGACTACAGTCTTTCCATTCCCGAAGCGGCCTTCAGTTCGGAAATGGTCTTCAGCTCCACTGGTGGGAGTTATGTGGATGAGGCCTCCGGTGAGACGGTGACCCTGGGGGCCGCCAGCGGTCTTTCCGCCTATGTCCCGGCCAACTCCTTGAGCGCTTCGGCCACAGTGGTCAACCTCAATTCCGGGACCACGGTGGTTTACCTGGGGGCCCAAAAAATGGTGGAATACCACGCCGCCAACGGCCACGCCCACACCCTGGACGACACCTTTACCGATGTCTCCGGGTACTTCAATACTGCCTTCGGATACACCCCGGACTTTACGGTCAAGGCGGTCTCGGCAGCCAGTACGCCTGCCTCGACCGATACGGATGCCCAAAAACTGGAAGGGCTGCGAGAAGCGGTCTTTGGCCAGTTGGCCAAGGACCTCTTGGGCACCTCCAGCTCCAAAATGGACCTGTTGGTGGCCTTGGGCAGCGACCTGGGCGATGGGACTCTGGACGGGTTGGGGGAATCCTCTGCCTTGTCGGTGGGCGGAACCACGGTGCCTACTACGGTACAAAACAAGTGGGAAAATTCATTTATGACCTATCTCGGCGGAAATACCAACAAGTCCGCTTTGACCAACGACAAAATCGGTGCCTTGCCTTTTGCCAAAAAAGCCACTACCAGCAATTACCTGGTCACCTACACCGCTGGGTCCATGGCGGCGATGCAGGGGTTGACCACCTTTGAACTGGCGGTCACCGATTTGTCGGGTAACGCAGTTTCAGGGACTTCGGTCAGCCTGACCCCCTTCATGTACATGTCCAGCATGACCCATGCGAGCCCCCAAGACGGATGTACCCTCAAAAGTGGTTCGACCAATACCTTCACCTGTAAGGTCTATTACCTGATGGCCGGGGGCAGCGGTATGGGTTACTGGAAACTGAGCGCCAAGGTTTCCAAGTCCGGTGCAACAGATGAAACGGCGGTCTTCTACCCCGCTGTCGGGATGGCGATGGGGGATACGGTGCGGGTTTACTTGCAAGACCCGAATCGATACACCACGGCTACGGAAAAACGGTACATCTTTATCTTTAAGGACAGCGCCACTACCAGCAGCTTTGGCGTGTTTTTGAACACCAAGGAAAGCATGATGAGCTGGCCGACTCTGAAAACCGGGACTGCCTACACCGCATACGCAAGCGGAGCCAGCACCACCTACACACCCTCTACAATCACTGTAGAATATTCCAAAGACAAAACCACTTGGAGCGCCATGACCAGTGCTTCCAACAACGGGCACTACACAGCCTCCGGCCTGGGCTTAACTTCGGGAACTTCTACCACCTTGTATGTACGGGTGAAGTTTGACTCCGACACGGTTTATGCCACGACCGATGGGGGTGCTTCTAGTACCGCCTATGGTACTTTCACCGTGACCCCTTCTTCAATGTAACTCCAACCCAGGGGGCCTTCAGGCCCCCTGGGCTTCCAAAAAGGAAACGATGAAGAAGCTCCTGTTGATTGCCCTGATGCTGGCCTTTACCCCCACCCTATGGGCGGCCTCATGTTGCGGCGGCGGCTCGGCGGCCACCTTGGTTTTGCCCAAAGGGGCACCTTGGATGGTGGGGGTCTCCTCTTCCCAGGAAACCTACAACGGTTATTGGGACGGCAGCGGGGCCTACCACAAAGACCCGGCCAACTCCAAACTGCAACAAACTAGGCTCAGCGCTGGTGCCGCTTACCGGCTGGGTTGGAACTGGCAAGCCGGAGCCAGTCTCCCCTATGTCTGGAACAGCAATCGTTACCAGGGACAAAACAGCAAAACCAACGGGTTGGGGGACATGACCTGGGCCTTGTGGTACGAGATGTTTGAAACGATCATGTGCGTTCCGACGGTCACCCGGATCGAAGACCTGATGCCGGCCATTTATTTCGGCACCGCCTTGACCCTGCCTACTGGGGTTTCCCCTTATGACCAAGTAGAAAACAGTTTTGACATTACCGGACGGGGGTTTTACCGGCTTGATCTTTCCACCAAGGTGGAAAAGTCCATCGGCGGGTTTAACCTCGCCTTGTCGGTCGATTACGGCAAATACCGCCCCAGGCCGGTCAACCGGGAGTATGGCAACTGGGTGTTGCCCTACAACAAGGTTTTGGGGGACCGGCTCAGTCGGAGCCTGGCCTTTGGCTACAGTTGGCTTTTGCCCAGCTTCAACAGCTTTACCTTCACCGGGGCCCAGGCCTGGACCAACGAAGGGGCCTACCGGATCAATGGGGTTTCTGCCCAAGACACCCAGGTTGTCCAGGTCAGCCGCTCCTTTACCGCCGCTTGGGCGACCGACGACAAAGGTTGGATCCTCAAAGGCACCCTCGCAGACCTGACCGACGGACAATCCTTCCCCAAAACTCGAACCTTCAGCCTAGGGATAGACCATGTCTTTTTTTAAACTCCCCTTAGTCCTGGTTTTGGGCTTGGTTCTTTTGAGCGGCTGCAAGGGCATGCAAGAGGACCTGAGCCCCAGCGGCCAAGACAAAAGAACCGCCACCAGCAACGTCACTGATACCACTACGACGACCAGCACCGTTGACTTCACCGTTTACGACACCCAAGGCCAACCGGTCAGCTTGTCCCAGGCCTTGGGCGGCAAGCGGGGGGTGGTCTTGTACTTCACCATGTGGTGCCCGGTCTGTGCGACCCACACCGAACACTTGGTCCACCAAGTGATGCCCCTTTACCCCAACTTTGGTTATTATCTGGTGGATTACGTCTCCGGGGACTTTACTGCCGCCGCCAGGGCGCAGCAGGACGCAGGGTACGGCAACGCCAGCTTTGGGGTGTTGGCGGACGGGAACAAACAGATGGTCAACCTGCTGAACGCCACCATGGGCACCACGGTGGTGATCAATCCACAAAACGAGGTGGTATTCAACGAGGACTTTAAGGACGGGACCAGATTGGCAGAGACACTCAAGGGGCTTTGAAGCCCAAGGGAAAAGAATGCCCTCCGTTCGTCTCTTTTTCTGGGTCGCTATTGGATTCGGTTTTTTCGGACTTCTATCTTCCTGCAAGGACGGGCTGACTGCTCACAATCTTTCATTGGGCGGGGTAAAACACGGGGAAAAATTATACCAAGGAGCAAAAAACTGTACTGCCTGCCACGGGGTTGCCCTCCAAGGCAACGGCTGGATCCCAAGCTGCTACCACTGCCACGAGGTCCTGTGGAACAAGGAGAGCCATCAGGCTGATTTTGGAGGAGTGATGCATTTGGCAAGGAAACCCGCAGTTGCACAATGTACACAATGCCACGGTGTAAATTTGGAAGGTTCAGGTCATCGACTAGGCTGCAAACAATGCCACGGAGAGGTCTGGAGGGAATACTCCCTGTCACACAACGCACTTCGGTCAGATGCTTGGCACGGAGCCAAACTTTTTGAACCTGACACCTACTGTTCAAGCTGTCATGGCCCGGACCTCAAGGGCCAGCCCCCCGTCCCCAGCTGCTTCGCCTGTCACCAGAACAAATGGTCTGTTTACCCAGGGAGTCACAACACACAAAGAGGAGGAAAAGGACATGCCTCAAACCTGTACAACCCCTCAGCACATTGCACCAATTGCCATGGGAAAGACCTCAAGGGCAAGACTCCCGTTCCTGGCTGTAGGGTTTGCCACGAAGATCTTTGGATCAAGAGCAACCACAGCAAAATACAGCCTGGAGGCAACCACGCCCTAGGATCGGCGGCGGAGTATTGTAGCCCTTGCCATGGCTCCGACCTCAGAGGGGGTTCCTCCCCTGAGGTGCCAACCAGACCGGCCGGATCTTGTTTTGCCTGCCACTCTGACCCTGCACAAGAGAAATGAAAAACTGTGAAAAAAGAAGGTGATCAGGCGGTTTAAATGGCTTTTTCCATCCAAAAGGCTGTTAAGGTCAGACCGTCCCGTTCGCAAGGGAGCGGTTGGACATCATGGTATCCTTGGGCCAAAAACAAAGGCCGAGAGGCCAGGGAGGCTTGGGTGTGGATGGCATGGAAACCACGGGCCTGGGCCTCTTGTTCCGCCACCTGGATCAACCGGCGGCCCCAGCCTTGCCGCTGCCGCTCGGGGCGAACGTACAGCAGTTCAATCTGGTCTTCGATGAAGGTCATAAACCCCAGGACCTGCCCTCGTTCCACCAACACCCGGGTCCAACCTTCGGTCAATCGGGCTTCCCATTCCGGGGGAGCAAAGGGGCCGGGGGCCCAGGCCTTTTTTTCCTCTTGGGTGTAATTTTCCAACCGCCGAACCGCCAGAAACAAGACCGTCCAACAGTCTTGCGCCCAGCCCGGTTCAAAGGGGATCAACTCTGCCCTCATGTCCCGATCCTCCCCATTTTCCCAGCCTCAAAATCCGCAAAGGCTTGCAGCACCTCGGCCTTGGTGTTCATCACAAAGGGGCCGTACCGGGCCACCGGTTCCTGCAACGGCTCCCCGCCCAACAGCAGGACCGAGACCGGGCCGTCTTGGGCCTCCAAGTGCACCGTCTCTCCGGCCCCAAAAAACAGAAAGTCCCCGGCTTGGGCTGGGGCCGTTTGTTCCCCAAACCGGCCTTGGCCGTGGATCACATAGAGGTAGAGGGTCAATACCGGGGGCAAGGGCAACTCCAGGTCTGCCCCGGCCTCCAATTCCAGGTGGGCACAGAGCACAGGGCGGACCGTTTCCACCGGCCCCTTGTGGCCGTCCAGTTCCCCGGCGATCAAGGTCACCTTGCACGAAGGCTTCTCGAATTTGGCCAACTTCTGGTTGGGGACTTCCTGGTACTTGGGCGGGGCCATCTTGTGGGAAGCAGGCAGGTTGACCCAAATCTGGAAGCCCTCCATCACCCCCCCTTGGGCCAAAAACTCCGGGTGCGGCAGTTCGGAATGGACCAGCCCCGAACCGGCGGTCATCCACTGCACGTCTCCGGGGTTCAGTTCCCCTTTGTGGCCAAAGGAATCTTCGTGGCACATCCGGCCCTGGAGCAGGTAGGTCACCGCTTCAAACCCCCGGTGGGGGTGTTCGGGAGCGCCAATGGCTTCACCGGGGGCCCAGCGAACCGGCCCCAGGTGGTCCAACAGCAAAAAGGGGTCCGCCTGCATCAGCACCTGGGTCGGAAAGGGCCTGGTGACGGGAAACCCGCCTCCTTCGAGGGTATGGGTCGAAACAACGTGACTTAAAACGGGACGGGTCCGGGCCATACCACTCCTGGGCAGAAAAGGGGTCTCTGGGAATGGTAAACTATTTTCCCGGTAGGGCCAAAGGAAAAGAAGCAAGTTTTTGCATCTTTCCGCTTCACCCAGGAATTTCCTGGGTTGAGGGCAGATTGACCGGGACCTTTGGCCCCCAAACCCGCCACCCCCAACTTCAGTCCGCCCGGCGGGACCTCCGGGGTTGGCCCTTTCCTTTCGAGGCCAAATCCCTTACCTTGGTCCAGCCAAACCCTAGGAGCCCGGCCCCATGATCCTGCTGGTGGACAACCAAGATTCTTTTACTTTCAACCTCTTCCAGGCGGTGGAAACCTTGGGCACCCGCTGTTTGGTGGTCTCGGCGGCAGAAGCTCGGCCCGAGGTGGTTAGGCAGCTTGGCCCTTTGGGGCTGATCCTCTCCCCCGGCCCCGGCAACCCCGACCAGGCCAAAGAATCCTTGGTACTGGCCCAAACCTTTGGGGGCCAACTGCCGATCCTGGGGGTCTGCCTGGGCCACCAAGTCTTAGGAGTCGCTTTTGGGGCCAAATGGCGGGCGGCCAAGCGACTGGTGTACGGCAAGGGGGAAGAGATTTGGCACCCAGGCCAAGGGATCTTGGCCGGACTGCCCCAACCCTTTGTGGCCGCAAGGTACCATTCCTTGGCCCTGGAAGCCCCCCCGCCGGGGTTCGTAGCCTTGGCCCAAACCCAGGACGGGGAACTGATGGCCATGGCCCACCGGAGCTGGCCGGTCTTTGGCCTCCAGTTCCATCCCGAATCCTTTTTGACCCCAGCGGGGAACCAAATCCTAAAAAACTTCCTCTCCCTGTGCCTCCATGGAGCTTAACAACCTGGATTTTAAACAGGCCTACCGGAGGCTGCTCTCCCAGCCGGGGCCACTGTTTGCCACCGCCGGGCAGGGTTTCGGGAAACTGTTGGGCTGTTTCCCGGTCCAACAACTGTGTTTGCACCAGCCAGGGGAACTGTTGAACCTGGAATGGTACTACCCCAACCATCTGATCCTGGTGGCCTTGGGCTTTGAGTTTGCAACCTCCAACCTGCCGGGGGAACTCCCCCTGGCCGAAGCGGTGGTCTTGGGGGCCTGGGTCCGGTTTACCGGTCAGGGAGCGGTGATTGAAGGGCCGGACCCGGAGGCCAGGGCCAAACTCTTGGTGGCCCTCGAAGCGCCCGAGCAGGACCCCAACCCCCTGCCCTTGGGGCTCCGGGAGATAGAACTGGACTTGGCCCACCAGGAAACGGGGCTGGCCCAAATCTTTGGTTGGATCAAGGAAGGACAGGTGTACCAACTCAACTACACCCAAACCCTCAAGGCCCAAACCCAAACGAAGGCCAGAGACTGTTTTTTACGGTCCCTGGAAGCCGAGGTTCCGGCCTATGCCGCCTTGTTTGAAGGTTCGGGGTACCAATTGCTCAGCCTTTCCCCGGAGTTGTTTTTGCAAACCCAAGGGGACCGGGCGCTCACCCGGCCAATCAAGGGGACCCGCCCCCGGGGCCAAACCGAAGCACAAGACCGGTTCCAAGCCCAAGCCCTGCTGGAGAGCCCCAAGGAAGGGGCGGAATTGGCGATGATCACCGACCTTTTACGCAACGACCTGGGCAAAATCTCCCGGATCGGTTCGGTACAGGTGACCGAACCCAGGGCCTTGAGTTTCCACCCTGAGGTGATCCACACCCACGCCCGGATTGAAAGTCAACTCAAGCCCCCCTACTTTGGGCTCAATGCCCTATTGCAACTTTTGCCCGGTGGCTCGGTCTCGGGCTGCCCCAAGGCCCGAGCGGTGGAGTTGATCGGCAAGGTGGAAAAAGAGCCCCGAGGCTTTTACACCGGTACCTTGGGCTACCGGTTGCCAGGGGGGGACCTTTGTTTTACCCTGTTGATCCGCACCTTGGTTTTTTCCGGTTCCCAGGTTGGTTTGGGAGTCGGGGGCGGGATCACCTTGGACTCCGACCCAGCCATGGAACTGGCCGAAGCCCGCAAAAAGGCCGACTCGGTCCTAAAACGATTTGAGGCCCCATGATTCTTTCTTTTGAAGGCAAACGGGTCGAACCTTCCCAAGCGACCATCTCCGTGACTTCCGAAGCCGTGACTTTTGGCCGGGGGGTGTTTGAAACCTTTTTGGCGGTAGAGCAAAAGGTTTTTTTGCTGGACCGCCACCTGATTCGCTTTTTGGGGACATTGCAGGCAGTGGGGCTCAAGGTGCCTCCTGAACGTGACTTACGGACTTGGTTGTCCGCCCTCTTGGGGGATGCAGGTCCTGGAGACTTTCGGGTCAAGCTTCTGGGCCTGCCCGAAGGGGTGTACCTCTTTGCCTTCCCCTGGAGGGAGCCTGCCCCGGAGGGCTGGCGGCTGTTCATCCACCAGGGCAACCGGGGGCTGGCGGCCTACAAAACCACCAGCTACCTGGAGCCCCTCTTGGCCCTGGAGGCCGCCCAGGCCAAGGGCGGCGACGAGGCGCTGTTGGTCAACCACCATGGGGCAATCTACGAAGGCAGCCGGACCAACTTTTATTGGGTGCAAAACGGCAAGGTTTACAGCAAAAAGCGGGCGGTACTGCCGGGGATCATCCGGGATTTTTTGTCCCAGGAAGCGCCGGGGGGCCTCAAGTGGGGCAATCTTTCGGTAGAGGAACTGCCAGGAATCGAAGGGGCCTTTGTCACCAACGCCTTGAGGGGACTGGTGGAAGTCATCCAAATCAATAGCGAAGCGGTTCCGCAAAGCCCCCTCTCCCAAGAATGGAAAAGCTGGTTGGAACAAAAACGTTTTGATTTGGCGCAAAAACCCTAAGGGGGGTTCCATTCTGCCTGGAGGGGTGCTAGGGTCGAGAAAAAACCACTCACCCCTCCCATGCTTACCAAGCGATTTGGCCAAACGGAACTGCAAATGCCGGTCCTCACCTGTGGCGGCATGAGGTTCCAGCACCGTTGGCAAGACATCCCGCCCGAAACGGTCCCCAAAGAAGCCCAGGCCAACCTGGAAGCGACTTTGGAGCGGGCCTTTGCCGCCGGAATCAACCACTTTGAAACCGCACGGGGCTACGGCTCATCGGAGATGCAGTTGGGCTGGGCTTTGCCCCGGTTCCCTCGGGAAAAGCTGATCCTGCAAACCAAGGTTCCGCCGACCCAAAAACCGGACGAATTTCTCCGCCGGTTTGACCAAAGCCTTACCTACCTGGGGGTTGATTTTGTGGACCTGCTTTCGATCCACGGGCTCAACGACCAAGAACAGATCCGCTGGACGCTGCAAAAAGGCGGTGCCCTGGAAAAGGCCTTGTCCCTCAAGGAGCAGGGCCGGGTCGGGCACGTCGGGTTCAGCACCCACGCCCCTCCCGGCGAGAGTCTGCCCCTGATCGAGCTAGGGGTCTTTGAGTATGTTAATCTCCATTGGTACTACATCTACCCCAGCAACCGGGTTTTGGTGGAGGCGGCGCAAAAGCGGGATATGGGGGTCTTGGTCATCAGCCCCAACGACAAAGGCGGGAAACTGTACCAACCCAACCCCAAGTTGGAAGCCCTGACCGCCCCCTTGAGCCCGATGGAGTTTAACGATCTCTACTGCCTGAGCCATCCGGGGGTGCACACCTTGAGCATCGGTGCGGCCAAGCCCCAGGACTTTGAGGTCCACCTCCAGGCGGTCGAGAAGTTGGAACAGGCGCAAGTCTGGCTGGAGCCGGTCCTCCAGCGGCTCCAGGAAGCCGAGCTGGAAGCCTTGGGGGAAAAGTGGCAGGGAGAATGGTGGCAAGGGATTGCCCCTTATTACGACCAACCGGGGCAAATCAACGTCCAAGAGATCCTGCGCTTTTGGTTTTACGACCAAGCCTTGGGGCTGCGGGATTTTGCCAAGGCGAGGTACAACATGCTGGGGAAGTCCGGCCACTGGTTCCCCGGTCAAAAGTCCGGTGAACTGGACCGCCAAGAGATCAAAAAAGCCCTGGCCGGGCACCCTTTGACCGAAGAAATCATCGAAGCCCTCGTCCAGGCCCACCAAGCCTTTGACGACTCGGAAATCTCCAAGGTTTCGGGCCCCAAAAACAGCAACTGAACGATGAAAATCTCTCTCTTCTTTTGCCTGTGGTTCTGTGTTTTTGCCGCTCCCCTTTGGGCGAGCGACCTGACCCAAGGTGGCCCCTTTGAGGCCCAAGGCCCCTACCTGGACCAGGGTTTGTTCGAGGAAAACTACATCCTGCCTTTGACCGAACGGGCCAAAGCCCCGCAAGACGGCAGGACCGAAGAGATCCAGTTCCGCTTCAGCCTTTACCAGAAGGTTGAGTTGGCCCAGCAAAGGTTTTATGTCGCCTTTACCCAGACCTCCTTCTGGCAGGCCTACGACCTGGAGCATTCCAGGCCCTTCCGGGAGACCAACTACAACCCGGAGCTCTTTTGGGCGACAAACCCGCTTGAGGTGCTTTGGCACCCCTGGTTGCACCTGGGGTTTGAACATGAATCCAACGGCGGCAGGGAGCCCTATTCCCGGAGCTGGAACCGAATTTACGCTCGGCTGGGGCTGGCCGGGGACCACTGGAAACTGAGGCACAAGTTTTTTTGGCGGTTGAGCGAACCGGCCAAGCAGTACCCCTTGGACCCCAAGGGGGATGAAAACCCAGAAATCGTTGATTATTATGGCCTCAACGAAATGGAGTTGGTCTGGACCGATGAACAAAAGGTTTGGCAACTCCATGGCCGCTTTCGTTACAACCTGTCCAAAACCAGGGGGGCTTCGGAATTGAATCTGACTTACCCCGTGGGGATGAACGGTACTTTTTTAACCCTTCAATACTTTCAAGGTTATGGGGAGAGTTTGAGTGATTACAACCACCAGGTTTCCAAGGTGGGACTCGGATTTTCTTTAAATAGGCCTTGAATATTCAGATAAGCTAATCTATGAATATCGCAAGAAAGGATTTGATTCATTGGAAGGACTGGGAAACCGAAGAGATCTTGGACCTGCTCCATTTGGCGGAGCGGACCGAGGCCAGTCCCTTGGAGTTCTCCGACAGCCTCAAGGCCAAGACCCTGCTGATGTTGTTCCAAAAGACCAGCACCAGGACCCGAGTTTCCTTTGAGGTAGCCATGACCGAGTTGGGTGGGCATGCTATCTTCCTTGATTGGCGGGCCTCCAACCTGGGGCTGACCAAAACTTGGTACGAAGCGGCCTACCTTTCGAGCAACTGCCATGTTTTGATGGCCAGGGTCAAAGAAAACCGGGAACTGGCGGAACTGCAAAAAGGTTCTTCCGTTCCGGTGATCAACGGGTGCTGCAACAAGTACCATCCCTGCCAAGCGTTGGCCGATTTTTTGACCCTCAAGCAGGATGCCGGAACCTTTGCCGGCCTTCGGCTGACCTACCTGGGGGTGTTGAACAACGTGGCCAACAGCCTTTTGTCGTTGGCCTACGCCTTTAAGGTGCATGTGACCCTGGTCTGCCCGATCCGCCCCATTTCCGACATGGACATGGAAATCTTGGAACGGATGCGGGATGCAGGGCTGTTGACCGAGACCCTGAACCCCCAAGAGGCGGTCAAGGATGCGGATTATGTTTACACCGACACCTGGGTCAACATGGAGTATTTTTACGAGCCTTCAGCCAAAGACCTCAAGGACGAACGGATCAGGACCATGTTGCCCTTCCAGCTCAACCACGAGCTTTTGGCCCACAGCAAGGCCAAGGTGATGCACGACATGCCCATTCACCCAGGTTACGAGATTACCGAAGAACTGGTGGTGGACCCCAGGTCGATCATCTTCACCCAGGCCAAAAATCGTTTGCCTGCCCAGAAAGCCATCCTGCTGCGGTTGTTGGGTGTGGCTTAGGAACTTTAAGGTACAACCATGAAAGGAAGACTGTTCCTCTTGATGCTGTTGATGTTGTTCCCTTCCCTCTTGTGGGCCTTGGAAAGTTCCGAGATCCGCAACGATGGGGATGGGGTGGTGGCGGCCAAGCAGTATGACGACCCCAAAGAAGCGGTGGCCAGGGTCCCGGCCTTTGTCACCGACCTGAGGACCGACAAGCTGGTCTATTACCCCTGCGAAAATTGCCACACCAAAGGCCTGATCGCCCCCAACGAAAAGGTCCGGGAACTGACCGACATGCATGCGGAGATCCAGCTCCAACACGGCGGCGGGCGATTTTGGTGCACCACCTGCCACGACCTGACCGACCGCAACTACTTGGTTTCCCTCAAAAAACAAAGGATCAGCCTCAACGACCCCTACCTTTTGTGCGGCCAGTGCCATTCGGCCCGGCAGAAGGATTACTTTATGGGTGCCCACGGCAGGCGCAAGGCCAACTGGAAGGGAGAGAAGCGGTTGACCAACTGCACCGAATGCCACAACCCCCATGCCCCCAAGACTCCGCCAAGAATCCCCAGGACCAAGCCAGTGGCTCGGATGGGGCTGTCCATAGTCCCAACCGAAGAACTGGGTGGGGAAAAGGTTTGGGAAAAGTATGAAGAGGCCAAGACCTCACATTCGGAGAGTAAAAAACCATGAAATTTTTTAGACAATCTCCCGACCAAAAACGCCGGGCGGCCCTCAAAACCCTTGGGTTGGGTGCCGCAGTAGGGGCCGGAGCGCTGGCTTCGAGCGCCAATCCCTTGCCTTCGATTGAGGTCCCTTCGGCCAGCTTTGAAGACAACTGGCATGAGTTTTTCCAGCAACATTACCAAAGGATGAGCCCAGAGGAAATCACCGAGGCGCTGGCCCGGTTGGAGCGAAAGTACAAGGCTAAGTATGATGTGGATGTCCATGTGGGCAACGCACCTCCCTTGGAGGGGGTGGTCTTCGGTTACGCCTTAAACGTCAGCAAGTGCCAAGGCTACCGGGAGTGTGTCAAAGGTTGCACCACCGAAAACAACCAGACCAAGGACCCGGACCTGGAATACATCCGGGTTTTGGAGATGGAAAAGGGTTCGATGAACCTTGAACATGGCGACCCTTATTACGGCGAAGAGGAACCGGTCCCCAAACCGGGAAAGTTTTATTTGCCGATCCAGTGCCACCATTGTGAGAACCCCCCTTGCGTCAAGGCCTGCCCGGTCAAGGCGACCTGGAAGGAGCCGGACGGAATCGTGGTGGTCGATTACAACTGGTGCATCGGTTGCCGTATGTGCGCCAACGCCTGCCCCTACTGGGCTCGAAAGTTCAATTGGCACGAACCCAAACTGCCGGTGGAGGCGATCAACCCCCAAACCCACTACCTGGGCAACCGGCCCCGGTTCCGGGGGGTGATGGAAAAATGCACCTTCTGCATCCAACGGACCCGGGAAGGCAAAATGCCTGCCTGCCAGGAAGCCTGCCCCACCGGGGCACGGGTGTTTGGGAATCTCTTGGACCCCCATTCGGAAATCCGTTTTGTCCTGGAAAACAAAAACGTCTTCCGTCTGAAGGAAGAACTCAACACCGAACCTAAGTTCTGGTACTACAGCGACTAACCGGAGGCTGGAATGGATTTGATTCGTTTTGTCGTGGACTGCCTCAAGACCGCCTTGTCCGGCGGCAGGGCCTATTGGATTTGGATCGGCACCTTGCTGTTCTTCATTTCCATGGGGGTCTTCACCTATGCCAACCAGACCGCCAACGGTCTGATGGTCACCGGGATGAGCGACCAAGTCTCCTGGGGCTTTTATGTCTCCAACTTCACCTTTTTGGTCGGTGTGGCCGCTGCGGCGGTGATGCTGGTGATCCCGGCCTATATCTTCCATAACGCAGAAGCAAAGCGGGTGGTGCTTTTAGGGGAAGGGTTGGCCGTCGCTGCCAGTTTGATGTGCATGCTCTTTGTGGCGGTGGACCTGGGCCGACCCGACCGGATCTGGCACCTTTCCCCTTATCCGGGCATGTTCAACTGGCCCAGCTCCCTGTTGACTTGGGACGTTTTGGTGCTCAACGGCTATTTGGCCTTGAACCTCCTGATCCCTGGCTACATCCTCTACCACACCTACCACGGCCGGGAGTACAACAAAAACCTGGTTTTTGCGGCGGCGGTGCTCTCCATGTTTTGGGCCATTTCGATCCACACCGTGACCGCCTTTTTGTTTGCCTCCAACTCGGCTCGGCCCTTTTGGTCCAGCGCCTTGGTGGCACCCCGGTTTTTGGCCACTGCTTTTTGTGCTGGACCGGCCTTTATTATCATGACCTTTTTGATCATGCACAGGATCAATGCCTACAAAATCGGTCACAAGGTGATCGACATGCTGGCGGTGATCGTAGCGATTGCGATGCAGATCAACCTGATCATGTTGGCCGCCGAATTGTTTGTGGAATTTTACGCCGAAGGACAACATTCGGCCAACGCCCGGTACCTCTTTTTGGGTATGGGGGGCAAGCACAGCCTCGTCCCTTGGATCTGGAGCGCTCAAGCCCTCAACGTTGGGGCGGTGTTGATCTTGATGGTGGAAAAGTTCCGAAAAAACTATTATCTTCTGTTCGTCGCCTGCGCCATGGCGGTGGTAGGCATCTGGATCGAGAAGGGCATGGGCTTTGTCATCCCCGGCTTTATCCCCACACCGTTGGGGGAAGTCTTTGAATACAAGCCGACCCTCATGGAGGTGAAAATCTCCCTGGGGGTCCTGGCCATCGGAGCCATGGTCTTCACCTTGATGGTCAAGCCGCTACGGGCGATCCAAATGGGCATCCTTTCCAACCCCGCATTGGACCAACGGGCGGCCCTGGAGCTGGCCGAGGCCAGAGAGAAGGCCGAGATGTTGGCCCGCATCGCTTCGTACGAGGACAACCCCGAGGGCTAGCCTTCGGGGTTTGGCGGGTGCCCAAGGATGGGTGCCCTGCCGCCCCTTCCCTGGTTTCCTGCCTCAGCCGGTGTTTTTTAACCCCGTGGCAATCCCGTTGACCGTTAAGAGAAGTTCTTCGAGCAGCACCGGGTCTTGCCTCTCCGGTCGCCAAAGTCCCAAAAGCCGCACCTGCTGCTCATGGAGCCTGACCAAGCCTTCTTCCCGCTGGTCGATCGACCGGGAAAACCGTTCGTAAGAAACCGAAGGCCAAGGGGCAAACAGCTGGTCCATCAAGGTACGGGTCTTTTGGTATTCTTCCACGATCAGCCCCAACATCCGCTGGCGCATCCCCCCATCACCGACCATGGAGGCATAAAGATTCATCACCTCCAAATTGGCCAGCTTCAAGGACCGGCGGATGTTTTGCATCAGGTAGTTGAGGTTATTGTCCCCGATCTGGCTTTCAAAACTGGCCCATTCCTTGGGGTCCTCCGCCTTGAGCTGGGCCAGCGCCGAACCGGCACCGTACCAGGAGGGCAGGAAAAAGCGGGATTGGTTCCAGGAAAACACCCAGGGAATGGCCCGCAAGTCTTCCAGGGACCGTTTGCCCGAGCGCCGGGCGGGACGGGAACCGATCCTGGAGAACTCCAACAGGTCAATGGGGGTGGCTTCACTGAAAAACTGGATGAACTCCGGGTCTTGGACCAGTCTGGAATAGGCTTCCCGGCTGTAAGAGGAGAGTTTTTCCATCGCCGGTTCCAACGGATTGGGACCACTTTGCCCTTGTTGGTTGGCGATCCCCTGCAAACTGACCCCGGCCATCAGCAGCTCCAGGTTGTAAACCGCCGTGGTCCGGTAGGCATACTTTTGGCTGATCGACTCTCCCTGCTCGGTCATCCGAAAGCTGCCATTCATTGAGCTGGCGGGCAGAGCGGCCAGGAAGCGGTTGGTCGGCCCCGCTCCCCTACCGATCGAACCTCCCCGACCGTGGAAAAAGCGGATGTAAACCCCGGCCTGTTCACCCAGTTGGGCCATTTGCCGCTGGGCCTTGTACAGGCTCCATTGGCTGGCCAGGATCCCTCCGTCCTTGTTGGAGTCCGAATAACCGACCATCACCTGTTGGATCTGGGAACCTCGGTGTTTCTCCTTCTTGATCTCCACTAGGCTTGCCTTGTTGACCGGGTGGTCCAAAAAGGGGCCCAAAATTTCGGGACCCTTTTCCAGGTCGTTGATGGTTTCGAGCAAAGGCACCACCTGCAACAGGCAGTAGAGTTGATTCTCCTTTTGTAGCACCAACCCGGCCTCACGGGCAAAGAGATACACCAACAGCAGATCCGAGAGGCTTCTGGTCATCGAGACAATCAAGCTGCCCAGGCCGTTGATCCCATAAAGCCCGATGTGCTTGGCCAGGACTTGGTAACAATCCCGGACCTCGTCCGCTTCCTTGCCGACCCGGACTTCGGGGAGCAAAAAGGGTCTGGTGCTTTGCAGTTCCCGGTTGATAAAGTCCAACCGCCGCTGCTCGCTCCAGCTGCCAAATTCGGCCCCGCCCTCAATCCCCAGGTGGACCAGGATTTGAGACATGGCCAGATCGTGGAAGGCGGAATTTTGGCGGATGTCCAGAGCGGCCAGATGGAAGCCAAAGGTTTTGACCAGCCGGTAGGTCTTGCGGACCTCGGCCCGAGCGACACCTTTGGCGCCGATCTCCAGCAGGGAGCGGTACAAAAGCTCCAGGTCTTCGAGCAGTCGGACCGAACTGGCGTAGCTGTAAGGCTCCAGCTTCGGTTCCCAAGCCCCGTGGGTATTGGTGATCGGCAGCTTGAGCAGCAAAAGGTTGATGAACTGCCGCCAAGGTTCCCGGTCATTGAGGGCCATGACCTTGTGCCCGGCCCCTTGGGTTTCAGCCAGTAGTTCCTGGGTCCTTTGGCGCAGCGAACGGGGAACCTGTTGCAATTGGTCGGAAAGCCCCAGTTTTCGGCCTAGGGCATAAAGGCTGTCCGAAGCCAGTTTCAGGGCTTCCATGCGGAGCTTGAGCAGGGTTTGGCCGGTCAATTCGGCGCTGACCATCGGGTGCCCGTCCCGGTCGCCGCCGACCCAGTTGCCAAAGCTCAGCCGAGGGTACTGGGCAATCTGGTCCACCCAGTCCTCCGAGCCTCCCGCATTGAGCCAGCTCCAAACCAGCCGCTCGTCGATCACCTCCAGGGCATTGGGGAATATCCGAGTCAGGTAAAACAGGATGTTCTTGAACTCCTTGTCCAGATTCGGCTTTTGGATGTACAGCTCCCCGGTGCGCCAGATCCGCTCGATGATCGCCTTGATTTTAACCTTAAAGTCAAACAGCTCCTGGGGAGACCAATGGGGGTTTTCCAACTGTTTGAGCAGGAAAAAAATCTCCCGGTGGTATTCAAGCAAGGTGATCCGCTTGGCTTCAGTCGGGTGGGCGGTCAAGACCGGCTCCACATGGACGCTCGACCAAGCCTGCTCCACCTGGGTCAAGTCGATCCCCTTGCCCTTGAGTTCGGAGAGGGCGTGGGACCAAAGTCCGGGGATCAGTTCACCGTTTTTTTCCTTCTCCCGCCGTTGGTGGGCAAACCGGTTTTCTTCGGCGATATTTTGCAGCTGGAAGACCACCGAATAAAACTGGGCCAATTTCCCCGCCCCGATGTTCGCCGAGGGGCTGGGGGAAGAGGAGGGGGGTACCAAGGCCGCCAACTCGGTTTCTCCGATCTCTTGGAGGATCTCCGAAAAACAACCCAAGAGGTAGTGGGTTTCCTTGTGGCGGTTGGGCATGGGGTCCTTGGGGGAAAGGTGCCAACAGGTTAAATCTGGGAGGCGTTGAAGTGCAGGTCTTTCTTGTACCGGTCGATCAAGGACCGGAGCCCTTCGGCACTGATTGGCTCGCCGTTGATGTAGGCCTGGGTCAGGTCGTTGAGGTAGGTTTCCCAAATCGGCAGTTCCGGCTTGTTGCGCCCGGTGATCATCAAGATCGGGTAAGGCTTGTCCTTGGCCACCCCCTTGAGCTTGCGCCAGCCCAGGTGGTAGAAGTCCATTTCCTGGGCATAGGCGGAGTAGCTCAGCTCATAGGCCAAGTCCATGGCCAGGATCATCCGCTGGCTCAAGGCCTCTGCGGCCAACCGAAACCCGATGTCCAGGTCCGGCCCCAGGTAGTCTTCCCCGGCCGGGGTTTGGATGCACAGATTGATGGTGGGCAGACTGGCATACCAGCCCACCGCCTTGACAAAGAGCCCAAACCGTTTGGAGAAAAAGCCGTTGAACAGCACCGTGGCGTTATAAAAGGCCTTGGTGTAAAGGTAGGCTTGGTCGGCGGTTTGGAACGGGGCATTGTACACCTGCCCGTCCCCCAAGGCCTTCCAAAAGTTCATCGGTGCCAAAGGGGGAACCTTGAACTTGCCGAACAAGGTCTGCTGCGCTTCCTTGAGGTAGTCGGGGAAATCCTCAAAAAAGAACTCAAAGGCGGTCTTCCACTCATCGGGGTGTTGCTGGTATTTGTACTCCGTGGCGTGGTCAATGTCCAAATACAAAAAAAGCAGTTTTCGGTCTTGGGGCTGGGTCATTTGCTGGTCATCTGGAAAACCCCGTCCCAGTTTCCGGGAGGAGGGGACTTGGTGAATTGTTTACATCGTTCCAAAAAGACGGTGGCCGTCCCTGGGTTCGGGTATTGTTTGGCAAAGTGGGCAAAGTACTTGGCTGCCTCCCCAAACTCCTTGCGCCGGTAGAGGCCCAAGCCTTTTTGGAAATACTTCTCCAACTTGAGCGCTTCTTCGTCCATACAGCCCTTGGGGCCCAGGACTTCGTAAATGCGGATCCGCTCCTGCTTGCCCACCACCCGAATCCAGTCCAATTCCCGGAACTCAAATTCTTCGGCCGTTGCCTGTTGGGTGGTTTCGGAGACCATCAGGAAGGTTTTGTATTCCTTGTTGACCCCTTCGAGCCGGGCGGCCAGATTCACCCCGTCGCCCATCATGGTGTAGTCCATCCGTTGGGCGGAACCCATGTTGCCCACCACCGCCACGGTGGTGTTGAGGCCCATGCGCACCTTCAGCTCCGGTTTGCCCTTTTCCTTCCAGAGCGCCCGCATCTGGCCCAACCGCTCCTGCATCTCCAGGCTGGCGGCGCAGGCCCTTTTGGCATGGTCCGCAAAGGGGATCGGGGCACCAAAAAAGGCGATGATTGCGTCCCCTTCAAACTTATCGACCGTGCCGCCGTGGCGCATGATGATGTCGGTCATGGCGGTCAGGTATTCGTTGAGCAGCTCCACCAATTCTTCAGGGCTCAAGGACTCGCTGATGGTTGAAAACCCTTGGACATCGGAAAAAAAGGCGGTGATTTCCCGGCGCTCGCCGCCCAACTTCAACAGTCCCGGATTTTTCACCAGTTCATCGATCACCTGGGGGGCCATGTACTGCCCAAAGGCATCCTTGATAAAACGTTTGTCCTTCTCTTCCCCAAAGTAGTTGTACAACATGATCGCCAGCCAGTTCAAGGCGACGGTGCCCAAGAGGTAAGAGAAGCTGAGCCAGGTTTGGTGGCGGGTCAAAAACCACGCATCGACCCCAAAAATGACCGCCCCCAAGACCAGGGCAAACGCCGCCCCGGAAATCGCCTTGAGTTTGGGGACCAAAAGGCCGACAAAGAGACCCAAAACAAGAATCACTAGCAATGTCAAAAGGTTGGTCTGGTCGGAGACATAAAAATAATCCCCGTGGATCAGGTTGTCCAACAGGTTGGCGTGGACCTCGACCCCAGGGAAATCCACCCCGACCGGCGTGGTCCGCAGGTCAAAGACCCCCACCTCGGTGGCCCCGAGCAGGACCACCTTTCCGGCCAGATCGGCCTTGGGGACCTTGCGTTTGATCAGGTCCCAAACGCTGTAATGGGGAAAGCTGGCCGCTGGGCCGCGGTAGTTGATCATCACCGAACCGTCCGAATCGGTTTCGATCTTTTTTTCTCCCACCACAAACCCTTCGATGCCCGCTTCCCCAACGGACATGGAGATCGGCGCATCACCCAAGTGACGGCTCAAAAGTTGGAGGTCCAGGCTGGGGAAATATTGGTCCTGGTACCGCATGACCAGATGGACCCTACGGACTGTGCCGTCTTCCGAATCGGGAAAGACGTTGAAGTACCCGGAAATCGCCGCCGCCGGGGAGAGCAGGTCAATGTTGGATTCCACCGCCACCCCTTCGTACAAAGGGGTATAGGACAGATGATTGATACCCTTGATGATCTTGATCGCCGAAGGGGCTACCCTGGCGCTGGCTTGCTCCTTTTCCGCCGCAGAGAGGTGTTTGACCCGCTCGGGATCGGCAAAAAAGAAATAGCCGTTGACCACCTTTTTGCCATGTCTGGCCAAGGCCTCCCCAAAGATCCGGTCGTTTTGCATCTCGGTGCTCAACTTGCGGGAAAGCTCTTCCACCGCCTGGATGTGGGATTTGGAGGTGCTGTCCAGCGACTTGGCCGCATCGCCGAACCGCTTGATCACCTTGAGGGTGGTTTGGTCGTTGGGGTCCGGCTCGGAGAAGACGGCATCGTACCCTAAAACCTCGATCTCATAATAATCGGTCAATTGGTCCAGCAGCTGGGCCATGATCTCCCGGGGCCAGGGCCAACGGCCAAACTTGTCCACCGACTTGGTGTCGATGGTGGCGATGACGATCTCGGGGTTGACCACCTTGGCCCCCCGGCTGGCCTGGATCAGGTCCACCACCTTTTTGTCCAAAAGGGTGACCATCGACTGGGGGTTGAAGCCAAGCAGGGTAAAGAGGTAATGGAAACAAAGCCCCAAGGTGATCAACAAGGAGAGCTTAAAGCCGGAAAACTTCAGTAACCGCTTGAACATCTATCCTCCTCGGAGTTGGGACAACAGGGCTTCCTCCATGACCTCTACCGGTGCAGCCTTGCCGGTCCAAAGTTCAAAGGCTTCGACTCCCTGGTACAACAGCATGGCCAGCCCGTTTTCGATCTCCAGTCCACAGGCCTCTGCCTCTCTGAGCAGCCTAGTCTTCGGGGGGTTGTAGATCAAGTCGTAGATCCGCCCAAACCTCGGCAATTCCCCGGCTTCCAGGGGGGTTTCGTCGCTACTCAGCCCCAGGCTGGTGGCGTTAACCAAAAGGTCAAACTGCCCTTGCAGGCCCACCCCCACCAAACCGGGACCAAAGGTCCGGGCCAGTTGGTCGGCCAAGGCCTCTGCCTTGTCGAGGGTACGGTTGGAGATCTGGAGGTAGGAAACCCCGGCCTTGAGCAACGAAAAGGCTGCAGCCTTCGCCGAGCCCCCGGCCCCCAGGAGCTGGACCCTTTTGCCCTTGAGTTTCCACCTGCGGGCCAACAGCCCCCGGACCAAACCGGGGCCGTCGGTGCTGTGTCCCTTCCAAAGCCCCCGTTCTCGCCAAACGGTGTTGACCGAGCCCAGGGTTCGGGCTTCTTCGGTCAGTACGTCCAGGTAGGGGATGATTTTTTCTTTGTAAGGAACGGTGACGTTGAACCCCTGGACTTGGAGCAGCACAAAAGCTTCCAGCAGCCGGGGCAAGTCTTGTTCTTCAACCGGGAAGGGGAGATAAACCCCGTTGAACCCGACCGCCGCAAAAGCGGAACTGTGCATTTTGGGGGAGAAACTGTGGGAAACCGGGTTACCGATGATGCCGTAGGCCCGAGTTTTCCCGTTGATCACCGAAAGTGAGCCTGTCATTCCGGTTCATCAAAGCGGTTTTCGATCAGTTGGCAGATTTTTTGGAGCGCCTCCTTTTCCTCTTCAGGGGAGTCGCCTTCGGCCTTTAGGGTAAGGAGCGTGCCTTGGGTTCCGGCCAGTTGCAGTACGTCCAAGAGGGACTTTGCGTCCGCCTCTTGGCCGTTGCAGCTGGCCGAAATTTCCAAGTCAAAACCGGAGGCCAGATGAACCAGCTTGGAAGCTGCACGCATGTGCAGCCCCAGCTTGTTGCAGATGGTCGTCTCCCTCTGCATGGGAAAAACCTCTTAAAGCCCCAGGGCCTTGGCGATGTCTTTCACCCGGTCGGTCTTTTCCCAGGTAAAGTTGGGCAAGTTCCGGCCAAAGTGGCCATAGGCAGAGGTGGCACCGTAAATGGGCCGTTTCAGGTCCAAAGTTTCGATGATCCAGCGGGGAGTCAAGGGGAACAATTCCTTGATGGCCGCTTCAATCTTTCCTTCGTCCACCTTGGCGGTGCCAAAGCAGTTGACGTGAACGCTGACCGGTTTCGGGTAGCCAATGGCGTAGGCTACCTGGACTTCACATTTGTCCGCAGCACCCGAGGCCACAATGTTTTTAGCCACATACCTGGCGGCGTAAGCGGCGGAGCGGTCCACCTTGGAGGGGTCCTTGCCGCTAAAAGCGCCACCACCATGCCGACCCATGCCGCCATAGGTGTCCACAATGATTTTGCGGCCAGTCAAGCCACAATCGCCCATAGGGCCGCCGATCACAAAACGACCGGTGGGGTTGAGCAGGTATTCGATGTCCTTGTCGATCATCTCGGCAGGCAACACATGTTTGGCCACTTTTTCCAGCAGGTCCTTTTGCACCTGGGCCAAGGTCACCTCTTCAGCATGTTGGCTGGAGATCACTACGTTTTTGATTTTGTAAGGTTTGTTATCCTTGTACAAAACCGAAACCTGGGTCTTGCCGTCGGCCCGCAGGTAGCCCAGTTCACCGGACTTGCGGACTTCGGAAAGCCGTTGGGACATTTTGTGAGCCAAGGCGATGGGCATGGGCATCAGTTCGGGGGTTTCATTGCTGGCATAACCAAACATCAAACCCTGGTCACCGGCCCCTTGCTCCTTGAAGGTCCCTTTGCCTTCATCCACCCCTTGGGCGATGTCGGGAGACTGTTTGTCCAGGGCAACCATCACCCCGCAGGTGTCGCAGTCAAACCCCTTTTTGGAGTCGTCATAGCCGATCTCCCGAATCTTGTTGCGCACCAAGGATTGAAAATCCACCACCGCTTTGGAGGTCACTTCCCCGGCAATCACCACCAAACCGGTGGTAATCAGGGTTTCGCAAGCCACCCGGCTGTCCTTGTCTTGGGCCAACATGGCATCGAGGACCACATCGGAAATTTGGTCGGCCATTTTATCCGGGTGTCCTTCGGTTACCGATTCAGAGGTAAAGATGTAATCACGAGCCATGTTATCTCCTCAAATTTGGGCAGTTTGCCCGAAAAAGATCACAATCCGCAACGGTGTGAATTGGTTTTAATCTTCACGCTATCTGAGCCTCACCAGACTGTCAATGGCCCAGAGATTCGGCCTCCCTTCGGGTGCGCCGGAGTTTTAGCGTCCTTTCGGTGAGCCACAACGCCGCCAGGGGGCCAAACCACCACAAGGCCAGGGCCAGCGCCCCTTCCTCTTTTAAAGTCAGATGAACCACCAGCAAGGGGACACACAACCAAACCAAACGGTGCAACCGCTGCCAATTTTTTTTGAGCCTAACCCGAGAAATCTGATTGCTGGTCAACCCCAAGGCCAGAAAAATCACCCAAGACACAAACCCGGTCCAAACAAAGGGGCGGCCCAGGTTGGCCCAAAACTTCGGACTCCACCATTGGTCGAGGCCATACAAACCCAGATGGACCGTGCCGTAGGCCAAGGCGCTCAGCCCGATCAGCCTCCGCCTCCGGGTCCAATCCTGCAAAAACTTGTTCCCTTTAGCCAGCCGAGTGACAATGGGCAGGCAAAGCAAAAAGACCAGCACAAACAACGCCGCAGAACCAAACAGATGGATCAGCCGCTCCAAAGGATTGGCCCCCAAACCCACCTGGGTAGCGATCCAAACCGTACGCACCAAAGGGGCTAGGAGCAGCAATACCAACAGACCCAGGTTCATGGTCAATAGTTCCGCTTCAAGTCCAGGCCTTGGTACAAAGAAGCCACCTGCTCGCCATAGCCGTTGAACAACCGGGTCGGTTGCCGCTGGACCCAAGAGCCCAAGAGCTTTTCGGTCGCCTGGGACCAACGGGGATGGTCCACCTCGGGGTTGACGTTGGCATAAAAGCCGTATTCCGCCGGGCCAACATCGTTCCAGAGGGTCCGGGGCTGGGTGGCAGTGAACTCGATGGACCGGATCGACTTGATCGACTTGAACCCATACTTCCAAGGCACCACCAGCCGAACCGGGGCTCCATTTTGGGTGGGCAGGGGCTTGCCGTAAATCCCGGTGGCCAAAAAGGCCAGTTCGTGGGTCGCCTCATCGATCCGCAACCCTTCGGAGTATGGCCAAGGAAAGTGGCCCGAAGCCAGACCGGGCATCACTTTCGGGTCCATGTGGGCCACAAACCTGACGTACTTGGCCCCCGAAAGGGGCCGAGCCATTTCCACCAGCTTTTTGAGCCCAACGCCCCGCCAGGGCACCACTGCCGCCCAGGCTTCCACACACCGAAACCGGTAGATCCGCTCCTCTTCTCCAAACAACTGGGCCAGTTTTTGGGTGTCCAGGCGCAGCGGCTTTTCCACCAAACCGCCGATCTCCAGCTCCCAAGGCCCGAGCTGCACCCCTTGGGCCAGGGGCCTGACCTCCCCCTTGTCGGTGCTGAATTCGTAAAAATTGTTGTAACTGGTGACCAGCTCTTCCTTAGAAGGGGTCAGTTCCGAGCCGAACTTGGCTGCCCAGGCCTGCATGGGGCTCAAGCCAGGCCAAGCCAAAGCTAAGCCCAGCCCCTTGACCAGCGCCCGGCGGCTCACAAAAACCTGCTCCTCGGTGACTGCGGATTCGGGCAACTGCCAACTGGGTTTGGAAAGAAGTTTCATGTTTGTTTTAAGGGGAACAGGGTCCTTCGCCAAAGATAAGGGCTTTCCACCAAAACCGGTCCTTCCGGTTCTTCCAACAGGCCCAAGGCATCCCAAAAAATCTGCTCCTGCTGGGCCAGATTCCCGACCTCCCCCAAAGGGTGGCCAAAGGGATAATGGAGCACCAAAGCTCGAGGCGGGGCCACCGGGGTAGTGATCTCCAAGGACAGCGAGAGGCTCACCCTGCTCAGGCCCGCCGCTTCCAGTTCCGTTTGGATCAGACCGACCGTCTGATTGCAGGTCCCTCAGGCCGGGGTGAGAAAGCAGACTTCCACCCCCTCGGCCTTCAGCTCCCGGATCACCTGGGGCACCGACGATTTTAAGGCCCGCTCCAACTGTTCTCCCGACAAATGGCCCATAAAGCTGTAAACCTTACTCCCGGCCCTGCCGATTTTCCCTTGTTCCAAGGCTGCCTGGAGGGGCCGGATCGGCAGAATCACCCCCAGGTCCTTTTGGGCGGCTCGGCTGTCATAATATTTATGGGTGAGGGTCAAGGCTTCCCGGTCAGTCTCCCAAGGGAAGGAGCGGAAGCTTCCGTCTCCCTGGGGGTTTTCCATGTCAAAGCCCGGCTCATGGGCTAGGTGCACCCCGCCGGTGGTGAGCAAAGCGATTTTGGTTTGGGCAAGAGGGTGGGCGGGTAAAACGAAAGGCCTCCGGTCCGGCTGGAGGGCAATAAAACTACGGCTCCAACGACGTTGGACCCAAGGGATCATAAACAGGCGGGTCAGGAGGGATTGGACCAAATATTTCATCCAGGGGGCCTTGGGTTCGGTTTTGGTCTCTAGGATAGCCGAACCGGGCCCCCTTTGGAAGGGTCAATGCACCGTAATTTCCAAGGGCAGGGCAGACTTGGCTTTGGGTAACCGCAGCCGCAGCACCCCGTCTTCCAAGTGGGCCGAAATGGCCTCCTGGTCGATTTCCGAAGAGATCACAAAGGTCCGGGCAAAATCGCCCACCGGGTACTCAAAGCGCAAGCCCTTCCGCTCCTGGGGCCGGACTTTGCCGTAGATCTCCAATTGGTCTTTTTTGACGCTGACCGCCAAGTCTTTTTTGCCCACCCCCGGCAGGTCCATCCAAAGCTCAAAGCCTTCGGCGGTTTGCAGGATGTCGGTTTTGGGCAGGTAAGTGGTTCCGTTCATATCGTTCCTTGTGTGTGTTGTAGGGAAATAGGTTTGGGTGACCCTAAGGTTTCGTTAGGACAAAGCCACGGTCCGGGGCAGGTCTTCAGCCAAGGCGGGAAGCACCACGGTCAAAACCCCGTTTTCAAAGGAAGCGTTGACCTTCTCCGGGTCGATCCGAAAGGCAAACACCAGTTCTCGGTCAAAAGGAGCCAAGGCCCGTTCCCGGTGGTAATATTGGTTCGCCTCCTTGGGCTCGGTGACCGGGGCAGCGGAAAACCGGAACCGGTTGCCTTTGACCTCAAGCTTCAGATCCGCCTTTTTAAAGCCCGGCAGTTCGGTGGTCAGGGTCACTTGGTGTTCCTCTTCAAAGAGGTTGACCCGAGGCTGGGGTGAGGCCGGAGCAGTCCGCCACTGTTGCTGGCTTTGGGGCTGGGACTTCGGCTGGCCGGCAAGAATCTGGTCGATCAATTGGTTCAGGTTGGCAAACATTTGGGGAACTCCGTGTTAGAGGTTGTAGTTTTTTCGGCAGATCGCCCCTTCCCAAGCCCCTGGAGAAACCTGGGGAAACCGGAGCGAGCCACCTGGGGCCAAGCTCGCCGCTTGTCACCCGTTCCCTTCACTGTTGCACCGCCGGTGCCAAGATGAGTAAGCTTATGTTATCTGTCTGTTGGATTGTCGTCGATCCAGTCACCCGGCCAGATTGTCCCAGAGAGGTGCGGCCTTCTGGCCGAGTGCGATAGGCCATTTTGGCCTAGCTGTGGGCAAAAAAAAGGCCGGTTCTGGTACCGGCCTTTTTGGAACTCTTGAGAACACCCCCGCCCAAGTCTGCCGGAACCCTCCGGCCCGTTCGGGTGTTTGGGTCCTACTTCTCTTCCTTGTCCTTGTCCAACCCGAACCACTGCATCTTGTGGCCCAGCAGGGACATGGTAAAAAATGCACCCCAGATCCCAGGCACGGTAAAGAGCAGGACACAAGCAAGAATGGCCAACACCGGCAGGATCAAAAAGATAAAGTCCATCATGGTAAGCTCAGGGCGAAGGGTGGAGGCAAAAGCCGTTTGTTTTCGTTGGCTGATTTACTATCCAAAAAGAGCGGACTTTGCAAGATAATTTTGGAACCCTCGGTTTGGCCTTCCAAAGACGACAACTTTTGGCCTCGCCCAGGCCGACCTAGAGATGAAACTTGCGCTTCTCTTGCGGTACTGGCACGGTCTTCGCTTATACAGGGGGCATCCATGCTTATCCTAACCCTTGCCGTGAGCCTTGCATGAGCGCCTACTCGATTTTCGTGAATCCCTCCCATCCGGTAGTGTACCAAAACCAGTACAAAAGTCTGTTTGAGACCAACCGGTTTGCCGAAAAGGTGCGGATCGATCCTATGACCTGCGTTTACAAAAACTGGCCCACCACTAGGACCAAAGGCAACCGGGCAGAAGCCTAGCCTGCCGCCTTGGCCCCCAGCTTCGGCCCCAAAACCGGGTCGGCCAAGAGGGCCAAAAGAATCTCTTGGGCCAGTTCCCCTTTGGGAGCCGGGCCCAGGGACAAGGTCCCCTGCCTACTGACCACCAACACTTGGTTCTGGTCCTTGTCAAACCCCGCTTGGGGCAAGGTCAGATCATTGCCGATGATCCAGTCCACCTGCTTGGCCAGGAGCTTTTCTCTGGCGTAACCTTCCAAGTTTTTTGTCTCTGCGGCAAACCCGACCACCACTTGGCCCGGGGCCTTCAACCGGCCCAATTCAGCCAGGATGTCCGGGTTTTGCACCAGCTCCAAGGACAAATCCCCGGTTTTTTTGACCTTCTCTTGGGCAGAATGTTTTGCCCGGTAGTCGGCGACGGCGGCATTTTTGATCACCAAGTCGGTGGTTCCAAAGCGCTGCATCACCGCCTCCCTCATCTCCAAGGCGGTTTCCACCGGCACAAACTCCACCCCCAAGGGCGGGGTCAAAGCCACCGGTCCGCTGACCAGGGTCACGGCAGCGCCCAGGTCCAAGGCGGCCTGAGCCAGGGCAAAGCCCATCTTGCCGGAGCTGCGGTTGGACAAAAACCGGACGGCATCGATTTTTTCCCGGGTCGGCCCGGCGGTGACCAGAACTTTTTTGCCCGCCAAGGGCAGGGCGGGACAGAGGATAGACCGGACCTTTCCCAGGATTTGGGACAATTCGGCAAACCGGCCCAGGCCCACCTCTCCACAGGCCAGCTCCCCGGACTGGGGGCCAACAAAATGCGCCCCTCGGGACTGGAGGGTCGCCACATGGCCTTGGGTGGCCGGGTGGCTCCACATGGCGTGGTTCATCGCCGGGGCCAGCAGCAAGGGCTTTTGGTTGGCCAGCAGCAAGGTCGAAAGGTAGTCCCCACCCAGCCCCAAGGCGGTGGCGGCGATCCGGTTGGCGGTCACCGGTGCCAGCAGGACCAAATCGGCCCAACGGGCCATGTCAATATGGCCAAAGGACTTTTCCGACTCCAGGTCAAAAAGATCGGTCTTGGGGATCTTCGAGCAGAGGGCCTGAAAACTCAAAGGGGTCACAAAAGAAAGGGCCGCATGGGTCAACACCGGCTGCACCTCCGCTCCGGCCCGGACCAGCTCCCGAGCCAGCTCCAGCGCTTTGTACGCCGCCACCGAACCACTGACGGCCAGCAGTATCTTTTGGTTCCTTAAATTCAGTTCCATAAAAAAGGCAATTGACGAGTTTTTAAGCCAATGATAGGTTCCCAGATTCCGAAAAAGCTTTTGAGCTTAGATCCCTTTTCCCAAAAGGAATGCGGAAACTAAGACCCTCGTGAGTCGCAGGAAAAAAGAAGCCTCAAGGAAGAGCCCGAAACCTCTCCCTTGTACCAGAACCAGGACCGGTTGTACACAACCAGCTTGAGGATTGACCTAAAATGAACTTCAACGTGCAGACCCGTGCAGCCAACGGCAAAGGAGCCAATCGCCAGCTCCGTATGAAAGGGCTAACCCCAGGCATTATTTACGGGAAAGGCGAGCCCAGAATGGTGCAGATGCGTGCCGACTATGCAACCCGCTTTGTCCACGGCTTCAAAGGGGTCATCAAGCCCTTTGAACTGGTGATCGAAGACGGTGCCAAAACCCAAACCATCACCGCCATCGTCCAGGACGCTCAGTTTTCCAACTGGGGTGACCGGATCTTGCACGTTGACTTTCGGGAAGTGGACGACAACACCATCGTTCGGGAAGACGTACCGGTCGAAATCGCCGGGGTCAGCCCCGCCGTGAAGTTCGGGGGCGTGTTGCAGGTAATCCGCCGGAGGGTTCCGGTGACCTGCAAGCTCAAGGACCTTCCCGAGCACATCCTGGTGGACGTGAGCAACCTGAACTTCGGCGAATCCATCCACTTCAACCATGTCCCTTACCCTGAAGGCGTGAAGCCGATCATCAAAGGCCGCAACCCTACCATCGCCACCGTGGCCGGTAAAAAGCGCAACGCCAATGATGAAGCCGCCGCCGCCGCAGAAGCCGAACAAGCAGCAGCCAAGGCAGCAGCCAACACCAAAGGCGGCAAGGCCGCTCCGGCCAAAGCAGCTCCGGCCAAGGCCGCCGCTCCTGCAAAAGCTCCGGCCAAGAAGTAATCGGTTAAAGTCCGATGCGGTTGATTTGCGGCCTAGGAAATCCGGGCGAACCCTATGCCCGGACCCTGCACAATGCAGGGTTCTGGGCCTTGGACCAGTTGGCCAATGCCTGGGGCCTGGAAAGCTGGAAAACCGCACACCAAGGGCTGGTAATCAAGGGTTCTCTCCAGGGGAGCCCTTTTTTGTTGCTCAAACCCCAGACCTTCATGAACCTCAGCGGGCGCTCCCTGGTCGCCTGTGCTCAGTTTTACAAGGTCGAGCCCAAGGACCTGCTGGTGGTTTCCGATGACCTGGACCTGGAGCTAGGCCAGCTCCGGTTCCGCCTCAAAGGCGGGCATGGCGGGCACAACGGCCTGCGCAGCATCATAGAGCTTTTGGGCACCCCGGACTTTGCCAGACTGAAGATCGGGATCGGTCGCCCAACACACAAAGGCCAAGTCACCGGCCACGTCCTGGGCAACCTTTCGGAAGATCAGGTCACGAAACTGAGCCAAGCCGCCACGGCGGCCGGGCCTTTGATCAAAGATTTTATTCTTGGCCGACCGGTGCAGGTCGAAACCAAGGTCCAACTTTAAGAGTTAAGCGCCATGTCTTTGGAAGTGGGGATTGTAGGGCTGCCCAACGTCGGCAAGTCAACCTTGTACCGAGCGATCACTGCGGCCCCCGCCGAAGCGGCAAACTACCCCTTTTGTACCATCGAGCCCAACGTTGGTGTCGTGGCGGTGCCAGACCCCAGGCTGGACCGGCTGACCGAGATCGTCCTGCCCGTCAAGGTGGTGCCCAACATTCTGAAATTGGTGGACATTGCCGGGCTGGTCAAGGGGGCCTCCAAAGGCGAAGGGTTGGGCAACCAGTTTTTGTCCCACATCCGCCAAGTGGATGCCATTGCCCACATCGTCCGGTGCTTTGAAGACCCGAACATCGTCCACGTGGAAGGCCGGATTGACCCCTTGGCGGACATCGAGGTGATCAACACCGAATTGATCCTGGCCGACCTGGAGCAGGCGGAACGCAAGTTGGAGCGGGTTCGCAAGCAGTCCAAGGGCGACAAGGCCCTGGCCCAGGCGATCCCTTTTTACGAAAGTCTGGTCAAGCACTTGGGGGAGGGCAAAATGGCCCGGAACTTCGAGTGCCAAGGGGAAGGGGAGCAAGAGGAAATCGTTGAACTCAACCTGATCACTGCCAAGCCTTACTTCTACGTGATGAACGTCATGGAGCTGGGCCTCAACGAAGACCCGCCCCAGGTGAAGGTAGTCCAGGAGTTGGCCAAAAAGGAAGGGGTCAAGGCCATCAAGATTTGCTGTAAGCTCGAAGCCGAGCTCTCCGAGATGGACATCGAAGAGCGCAGCCCCTTTCTGAAAGACCTGGGCATCGAAACCTCGGGCCTCGATTTGGTGATCCGGGAGGGCTTTCGGTTGCTCAACCAGATCACTTTTTTTACTGCCGGAAAAAAGGAAGTCCGAGCCTGGAACGTTACCCAGGGCGACAAGGCTCCCCAAGCGGCAGGGAAGATCCATTCGGATTTTGAACGTGGTTTCATCCGTGCCGAGGTGTTCCACTATTCCGACATGGACGAACTGGGTTCCGAAGCCAAGGCCAAAGAGGCCGGAAGGATCAGGACCGAGGGCAAGGATTACCTTGTCAAAGACGGCGACATCATGCATTTTCGTTTCAACGTATAAGCGGGATTTTTCCCCGTTCCTTGCCCCTCGATTTCGGGGGGCTTAACTCAGAAGGAAGAGTGAATATGTCCAAGACCCAATACGAGCTGTTGCTCATCTCCGATGGTGGCCTCACCGCCGAAGAGAACCAAAAGCTCCTGGAAAAGCACAAAGAAGTGATCAAAAAGGCAGGCGGGAAAATCCTCGCCGAGGCTCCTTGGGGTCGCAGAAAGTTGGCTTACGAAATCCAAAAAAAGCGCCATGGAATCTTCCAGTTGCTTTATTTGGAAGGCCCCGGCTCGATGGTGGAAGAAACCAAACGGCAGATGGGCTACGATGAGCAGGTCCTCAAGTACTTCCTCACCGTAGTGGAAGACTTCACAAAGACCAAAAAAGAATTTGAAGCCCTTTTGGCCGACCCCGCCAAAAATGCCAAACTGGTCACCGACGTTTTAGGAGCATAACATGGGTAAGAAACGAAGAAACAACGGAGTCCGGGAACGTGTGACTCGCAGGCCCTGCCCGCTTGAAGCGGCCGGGATCGTTGAGATCAGCTACAAGGACATCGAACTTTTGCGCCAGTTTATCACCGAGAAAGGCAAGATCATCCCCAGGAGGATCACCGGGCTCTCGTCCAAAAGCCAAAAACTGCTCACTCAAGCGATCAAACAAGCTCGAAACGCAGCGCTTTTGTCTTTTGCCGATGGCTACGTCTTCCAAGACGACCATCGTAACGATTAAGAACCGGGACCTACAAGGAGAACCAGAATGAACGTGATTTTGACCCAAGACGTGTATAACTTGGGGTCTTTGGGAGACGAGGTCGCCGTTAAACCGGGCTACGCTCGCAACTTCCTGATCCCTCAAGGGAAAGCGGTTCCCGTCAACCGCCAGAACATCAAGCTGATTGAGCACCAGCGGGCGCTGCTCAACAAAAAGCGGCAAGAAGCCATCGACAACGCCAAGGCCTTTAAAGCCAAATTGGAAGCGTTGGAGCTGGTCTTTATGGTCAAGGCCGGGGAATCGGGCAAGCTGTTTGGGTCGGTGACCCAAAAGATGATTGCCGACGAGCTGGTGGCCCAAGGCATGGAAATCGACCGGCGGATGGTGAACCTGAGCCAACCGGTCAAAAGCCTGGGGACCTACAAAATGGCCGTCAAGCTGCACTCTTCGGTGGTCGCCGAGGTTACCTTCAAGGTAGCGGCAGACGAGATCATCAAGGAAGTGAAGGAAGAAGTGTTGGTTCCGGTCGAGCAGGTTGAAGAAGAACCGATCGAAGAGACCCCAGCACCCAGGAAAAAAGGCAAAAAGGGCTAAACTCTCTTTTTGCTTGCGCCACCAGAACCGCCCGTTTCCCCCCAGGAACCGGGCGGTTTTTTTTTGTCCCAAACCTCCGGTTTGGCCTCTTCCACCGGCACCGTCCGGCAAAAAGGAAAACCTTCCTTGGCCAAATGGGGGCGGTTCCGCTAGACTCCAGGCAACCGACTTTTGAGGCCCCAAATGTCCTATCCCTTTTTGCAGTTGAACGTCTTTTCCACCGACCCCTTGGCGGGCAACCCGGTGGCCTTGGTCAAACTGGACCAGCCTATGCCGTACCAGCGGATGTTGGCCTTGGCTTCCTGGACCAATCTCTCGGAAACCGCCTTTGTCTCCCCGAGCCTCAAAGGGGACTACCAACTCCGCATCTTTACCCCCAAGGGGGAGATTCCCTTTGCCGGGCACCCTTCACTGGGCGGACTTTATGCCGCCCTGGCCTGGGGTCTGGCTCCGCCGAACCAAGGGCGGTACCTCCAGGAATGTGGACAAGGGCTGGTGGAATTACGCAACCCTGGGCTCTCCCGGTTTGGGGTCCAAATGCCCAAGACCCAGGTCACCCCCTTGTCCGAGCCCCGGCAGCGGCTTTCGGCCCTCTTGCTGCCCCCTTTGGATGCTCCGCCGTTGTTGGTGAACCTGGGACCCAAATGGCTGGTCGCCCAGGTCCAGTCGGTGGAACTGTTGTACCAAAAAACCCCGGACCCTTCGGAAATCAAGGCCTTGAGCCTGGAGTCCGGGGCCGATGGGGTCACGGTGTTCGCTTGGGAGGAGGAAGGGCGCAAGCTGCACCTGCGGAGCTACGCCCCGCTGGCCGGGATCGTGGAAGACCCGGTTTGCGGCTCCGGGAACGGAGCGGTGGCCGCCTACCTCCTGGAGCGGGGCTTTTTGCGGTCCGGCAGTTATCTGGCGTTCCAAGGCCAGGCGCTGGGTCGGTCCGGGGAAATCGAGGTGGAAGCTGGCCCAGAAGGCATTTGGGTAACCGGACAGGTCCAACCGGTGGTGGAAGGCAGTCTCTGGGGACTTTGACCCTCCTTGGGTCCAGCCCCCAAAAACCGCCGGGCCAACCAAGATTTTCTCTTTCCTAGCCCCTTGTGCCCGATTCCTGCATTTCCTAAAACTACAGCCCCTCGGAACCTCCCTGCCTTTTAAGGTAACCCATTGGGGCTAAAGTTTTTTCGACTTTTTGATCAACCCGTGAGGGGTGGCCCATGAAGGCTTTGGTGTTTTGGTTTGGCATTCTTTGTTTCGTTTTTGGGGTGATCACCGCCGAGGCCCAAGAGATGCCCAAAGGCACCGAGGTCCTCAAGGCCAACCTGGCCGACCCGGAAACCGCCCAAACCGGGCTTTTGGTGCTCCAGTTCGCTGCCACCGGGATGACCGACAGCGCCGCCCGAGCCTATTCAAGCATGATCGCCCAAAACGTGGGCAACACCAACCGCTTTTTGGTCACCGACCACGAACAGGCCGAACAGGTGATGATGCGGGAAAACCCCAAACTTCTGCCTTGTTTTGAAATCGGCTGCGGGATCCAAATGGCCAAAATCCTGGGGGCCGACCGGATTTTGTCGGGCAACTTGAGTTTGGGGGCCAACAACTATGTGCTGCTCAAGGTCAAGCTGGTCAACGTACTCGACAACAGCATCGAGTTTGAAGACGAGATCCGTTTTACCGACGAGACCATGGACCGCAGGCTTTATACCATGGCCCAAGGCATCGCCAAAAACACCCCGCTCAAGGGCAAGATTTTGCGGGCCAACAACAAGTTGGTGGTGGTTGACCTGGGTGCCAACCATGGGGTTTCGGTTGGGGACCGGTTTGTGATCTACAAAAACCAATCCATTTCCGGCCCCGAAACCAGCTACCTGAGCAACAGCTCCAACTCCAGGCGGGCCAACATCGGCATCTTGACCATCACCAAGGTTGGGGACTTTTCTTCCGAAGGGGTGTTTTTCCAAAAAACCGAAAACCCGGATGTCGGCCAATATGTGACCACCTACCTGGAAAAACGCAAACAGATCCAGCTGATCGACTATGTCCGCAAGGAATTGGACACCTCCATGCGCCATGTTTTTGAGATCGAAAGGAAAGTGGAGATTCGGCCGATCAGCTTGGAGGACATCGACAAAAACCGGTGGATCACTTCGGTTAGACTGGTGGAGGAAGACCGGGACTATTGGCAGATGTGGATGATCGGCACCGGACTGGGCACCGGGTTTTTCCTCTCCCAGTTCAAAAACGGAGACGACCTCAAGGTGATGGCGGTGATCGGGGGCTTTGCCTATTCTTCCATCCAATTCTTCAAGACCAAATCGCTGCTCAAGGGACTGGTCCAAGAGGGCAAGTTCAAAGGGTACCTGGATGTCACCTTCAACCCCAACCTGCCTAGCGGCAAATTGGGGGTAGGGTACCACCTGGACTTCTGAGAAAAAGAAGATTGACAGTGAAGCCCTCCCCTTGTACAAGGGCTGATAACGTCAACTTTGTTGGCGAAACTCTTTGGTGGACCCCAGCGCTTTGAGCGGCCTCGGGTCCGGTAGGTTCGTTCCCCGATAGCTCAGTTGGTAGAGCAGGCGACTGTTAATCGCCTTGTCGCAAGTTCGAGTCTTGCTCGGGGAGCCAATTTTTCACCTCCCAGGTGAACCACCCTAAAAAGCCCGGTCGGGAAACCTGCCGGGCTTTTTTTTTGCCCCGCTCTGCCCGCCCCAGCAGCCAAACACTCCGGTCCGGCCCTTTCTCCGCTCCCCCCACAAATGGCGGACCTGCTTTTTCCCCTTGCCAAGGTCGGGGGGGACGTTTATGGTCCCAATGTAGTTTAACAACTTTATATATCTTAAAGGATCAAAAGGAGACTGACATGCCTCAGCCAAAGTATCACTTCTTCGTCTGTACCAACCAACGGCCTCCCGGTCACCCCAAAGGCAGCTGCGGCCAACTGGGCGGCGGTGAGGTATTCATGAAGATGTTTGAACAACTGGACCAAAAAAACCTGTGGGGCACCTTGAAAGTGACCCAAACCGGCTGTATGGGCCCTTGTATGGCCGGCACCATGATGGTTTGTTACCCTGAAGGTGCTTGGTACCAAGGGGTCAAGCCCTCGGATGTGGAAGAGATCATCGAATCCCACGTCAAGGGCGGAAAGCCGGTCGAACGGCTGGCCTTCGACCCAGCGATGTTGGGTTAAGCCTTAGGTTTCTTTGGAAACAAAAAAGCCCGGTTCCTCATCCAAGGAGCCGGGCTTTTTTTTTGCCTCGTTGCCGGATTTGGCCGGGGCCAAAAAAAAAGGCCTAACTTCCCCACCGGGAGGCTAGGCCAATGGAGTGGCGCTCAGGCCGAACTCTAGGCCATGATGGTGTGCCAGAGGTCTTCGTCGGCGTTGTCAAGGAACTGGCAGCCCACCAAAAACTTATCCCCCTTGTCGATCACCCGCATCACCCGAATCTCGAAGTCCAGCTCCAGTATCTCTCCAGCCGCATGGTACTTGATTTTGGCAGTGATGATCTCCATGGCATTAAACAGCCGGTCGGAAAAAAAGCTCAAGCCCCCGGCGGAGTAGTCGTTGAGCGGGAATTCTACCTCTCCCCGGCCTTGGACGATCGAGATATTTCCTTTGGCCTGGAAGCGTTTGTGAGCCCGCATCCGTTCGTAATAGGCATCGTCCTTGACCTCCGACTGGGAGCCGGAGCCGGCAGCAGCGGGGGCAGCCTCGGCCTTGTGGGCCGGGTAGTCTCCATCCAAGAACGTCAGGATCACTTCGGTGTTGTCGGCCAGCTCAATCGGCTCGGTGAGGAGGATTTTTCCGTCTTCGTAAATGGCTTTGACCGACAGCATAACCTAGCCTTTTTTAAGGGGGTGGAGGGCAATTTTGTTGCTAGCCTAACGAAAACCGGCAGGATTGGAAAGAAAAACCCGCCATACCTTTGGACTTTGGGGGCGGTGGCCCCAAATCCACCCCTCAAGGCCCGGGGACAAGCATTTTCCCCAGGAATGTCAGTGGTTTACCGTCTATTTTTGGGTCTCTCCGAAAGGGACTTGACGGAAGTTAGACAGTTGTATAATTTATTAGTCACTTGACTAACCTTGCCAAACTTTCCACAAAAAAGATGAAAAGTAGCCCCCTGGAATCAGGCAACCTGGACAGCAGAACCAAAATCTTGGCCGCCTTTGCCGCTCTGCTGATTGAAGAGGGGGCCCAGGAAATCAGCATCCGCAAGGTGGCCAAGCGGGCATTGGTCAACCACGGTCTGGTCCACCATTATTTTGGCTCCAAGGAAGGGATGTTGGTCGCCGGGATGAGGTACATGGCGGACCAAAAGATCAGAGGCATCCTGCAAGCGGTAGTGCTGATGCCCGAAGGCCAACTGGGGGAAGGGATGTGCCGCCTGTTGGTCGAAGACCCGGACTTCCCAAAGTTTTTGCTGGAAATGGCCAGCCTGAGCCGCCAATCCCCCGGCATGGCCGAGTCCCTCAAGGAAGTGGCGACCAGCAGGGCTGCTCTCCTGCAAGTCGCCTTCGGCTTGACCCGGGATCAGGCCATCTATTTCCAGGCCACCATCGCCGGACTCCAATTTTTGAAATCCCTCGCCGGTCCCTCGTTCATTGAACCGGGTGCCAGGGAGATGATGCGCCGCTTTGTGGAAGTGGCGGAGTTTTCCAAGGAGCGGCTGGAAAAGGCGCTCCTGATGGTTGAAACCTTGGCCGCAGGTTCTTCCCCAGGGAAGGAAGCGGCCGACTTTACAAAACCCCACCCTTAACCCCTCCAAACGAGAGTTTTCATGAGCAAGATTCGTCATGCCATCGACCAAGCCTTCTTGGGTTGGGCCAAGTTGGTCCTGCGCTACAAATGGGCCTTTGCCCTGTTGATCCTGGTGGTCAGCGTGCTTTTGATCTCCCAGATTCGTAACCTCAAGATGGACACCTCCACCGAGGGGTTTTTCCACCCCGAGGACCCTTCGATCATCGCCTACAACGATTTTAGGGACCAATTTGGCCGGGACGAAATGATCATCCTGATGATCGAGTCGGACCAGCTGTTCAGCGTTGAATTCTTGACCAAGCTCAAGGCTCTGCACCAAGAAATCGAACAGTCGGTGCCCAACCTCAAGGACATCAACGATCTAGTCAGCGCCCGCAAAACCATCGGCAAGGAAGGTTCCTTGGTCGTCGGAGACCTGCTCGAAGATCTGCCCACCACCGAAGCGGAAGTGGCTGAACTCAAGGACTTTGTAACCCACAACCGGCTGTACAAAAACTTTCTGATCGACGAGACCGGTCGGTACACCGTCATTGCGGTCCAGACCTCTGCTTGGTCCACCGAAGGCCAAAAGGATTTTTCCGGCGGCTTTGACACCGGCACGGAAATGGCGGCACCCAAGGCGGACCGCAAACCGCTGACCGACAAGGAAAACAGCGAGATTATTGCCAAGATTCATGACATTAAAATAAAGTACGATGGACCGGATTTCAAGATTTCTTTTACCGGCACCCCGGTGGTCAACGACTTCCTCAAACGGGCGATGATGAAGGACATGAGGTTCTTCACCCTGCTGTCGATCGGCGGTATTTCCCTCTTTTTGTTCCTGATGTTCCGTAGGTTTACCGGAGTGATGCTGCCCCTTTTGACGGTGGTGTTGAGCTTCTTATACACCTTGGGATTGATGGCCTTGACCCATACGGCCTTGAAGCTGCCTACCCAGATCCTGCCCAGCTTCCTCCTGGCGACCTCCATCGGCGCTTCGGTGCACATGATGAGCATGTTTTACAAGGACTACCACAAGGACAAGGGCAACAAGGAACAGGCCATTTTGGATGCCATGGAACATTCGGGCCTGCCGGTGGCCATGACCAGCCTGACCACGGCGGCCAGTCTGCTTTCCTTCGCCACGGCGAGCATCGCCCCGATTGCGGATTTGGGGATCTTTGCGGCCTTTGGGGTAATGGTCGCCCTGTTTCTGACCTTGACCTTCCTGCCCTGCTTTTTAGCCATTCTTCCGATCCGGCACCATGCCCACAAGGACGCAGAGGAATTGCCCTGGACTGACCGGTTCTTGGAAAAGGTGGGCGACTTTGCCCATGACCACTACAAACTGAGCATCGGGGTTTGGACCGTGGTGGTAGTGGTGGCGGCGGTTGGGTTGCCCAAGCTGAAATTGGAACACAACACTTTGATCTGGTTCCCCAAGACCTCCGAGATTCGGATCCAGACCCAAGACATGGACCAGATCATGAAGGGTTCGGTTTCCATCGAGATGATCGTTGATACCAAAAAGGAAAACGGCCTGTATGACCCAAAGGTGCTCAACGCTTTGGCCGAGTTGGAAGAGTACGCCCTGACCTTGGCTCCGGCCAACCAAACGCCCCCCTTTGTCGGCAAGGCCTTTTCTTTGGCCAGCATGCTCAAGGAAATCAACCAAGCCTTGGGGGAAAACAAGCCGGAAAACTACGTGATCCCCCAAAACGGGGACCTGATCGCCCAAGAATTTCTGCTCTTTGAAAACTCTGGCTCCGACGACCTCAAGGACACCGTGGACAGCCGGTTCTCCAAAACCCGTATGACCATCAAGACCCCCTGGGTGGAGTCTCGGTCCTACATGCCGGTCTTGGCCGCTTTGGAAGCAAAGGCCAAAGAACTGCTGGGCCCGGAGGTGGAGGTTAAAACCACCGGGATGATTGAGCTGTTCGCCAAAACCGTGGGGATCATGATGCAAAGCATGATCACCAGTTACTTGGCCGCCGGGATTGTGATCACGATCATGATGATCGTCCTGATTGGCCGGTTTGGTTTGGGTCTGCTATCGATGATCCCCAACCTGACCCCGATCATCATCACCTTGGGGATGATGGGCATGGTCGGCATCCCGCTGGACATGTTCACTCTGTTGATCGGCTCCATTGCCATTGGTCTGGCGGTGGACGACACCATCCACTTTTTCCACAACTACATGCGGTACCTCAAGCAGTATGGGGACTCCAGGAAGGCCATTGAAGAGACCTTGGGCACTGCGGGCCGGGCGATGTTGGTCACCAGCACTGTTTTGACCCTGGGCTTTTGGTTGTACATGTTGGCGACCATGAATAACCTGTTTAACTTCGGGTTCCTGACCGGGTTGACCTTGCTGATCGCCTTTTTGGCGGATGTCAACCTTTCTCCTGCCCTGTTGACCTGGGTGGACAAGGCGACCGCCAAAAAAGGCTGACCGAGGGGGATTGACGAGGTAGAGCAATTACTCTAAACCTACCCAGAACCCTAGAGTAATTGCTCTAACCTCAAATTTTTTTTAACCTAAAAGGTAACCATGTTCCGTAGATTCATTGATGCTTGGGCCGAGTTTGTCGTAGAAAAAAGGGTCCTGCTTTTGTTGGGCTCCCTGGTCTGTGCCGTCTTGGTGTTTGCCCCGATGAAGAACCTGTATTTCGACAATTCCAACGAAATGTGGTTTCTGGAAAACGACCCCGCTTTGGGCGACTACGACAAGCTCTCCACCTACTTTGGGGACAACGAATACTTTATGATCGGCATTGAGGCTAGGCCGGGGGAAACGGTGTTTTCCAAGGACTACATCCAGATGACCTACGAATTGACTGACTTTTTGGAAAACCATGATTTCCTCCAGGCGGTCCATTTCAGTGAATTGACCCGGAGCAGGAACGTCGAAAAGTTTAAGGTTGAACCCAACCAGCCCACCGCCTTGGGGGACTTCAGCAACAGTGGTTTTGGGGACGAAGGGTTCCAAACCCCAGGGGAAGCGGCCCCCAAAGCGGATGAACCCAAACGGGACCACCCCATACGGGCGGTCACCAAGGTCCAGTCCCTGACCACCTACCAAGCCACCAAGGCCAAGGGCGACAGCCTCGACGTGATCGACCTGTTCCCGGACAACTCGGCCGAGTTTACCGGCAGTGATGAGGAGCTTGCCAAGGCCGCCAAGTTGATGGAATCGGAGACCTTGGCCCAGGATTTCCTGCTCACCAAGGACTTCAAAAACGCCATGATCAGCGTCCGTACCACCTACCTCAAAGGCACGGTGGATCACCATGTAGCGCTGGTCGCCCAAACCAAGGCCTTTATCCAGGAAAAGGGGTACGAGGCCAAGGGCTTTAAATTCCACTACACCGGCAACCCGGACATCAGCGCCAGCTTTTTTAACGCCAGTATGGCCGACCAAGGCCTGACCCTGCCCTTGATGTTTCTGCTGATCATTTTGGTCCTGATCACCAGCTTCCGCACCCTGGCCGGTTTGACCCTGCCCCTGTTGGTGGTCGTCGGTTCGGTATTGACCGCCATGAGTTTCTTGGCTTGGCTGGGTTGGGCGCTGAACATGCTCAACGTCACCTTGCCGATCATCCTGATGACCGCCGGGATCGGGGATTCGGTCCACGTATTGGTGGAGTTTTACCATTTCAGGGCCAAAGGGTTGAGCCCCAAAGAATCGGCCAAAAGCACGGTCAAACTGGTTTTTGTCCCTTGTTTGAACACCTCGATCACTACGGCCTTGGGTTTTCTTTCCATCGCCACTTCCAAGCTTGCTCCGCTCCAGGAGTTTGGACTCGTTGCCGGGTTTGGGGTGATGGCCGCTTTTGTGATCACCATGACCTTGCTGCCCGCCTTGATCAGCTTCTCCAAGGCCGAAAACTCCAAGGAAATCGCCGAAGAAGGCAAAGTCGCCAGGATGACCCACAAGCTGACCGAACTGAACCTCAAGTACGCCAAAGTCATTGTTGCAGGCGCAATCCTCTCCAGTTTGGTGGCGCTGTTTTTTGCCTCCAAGGTGGAGGTCAACGCCAACTTTGTGGACTACTTCAAAAAAGATGCGCCGATGCGCCAAGACCTGGACTACTTTAACGACACCTACAAAGGGGGCTTTTACCTGGAGTTCATCTTGGATTCGGGCAAAGACAAGGGCATTCTGGACCCGGCCTACCTCAAAAAGGCGCTGGAATTCCAGAGTTGGGCCGAAAGTTTGGACGGAGCCGGTAAGGCCAACAGTCTGCTCAACATGTTGATGCAGTTCAACCAAGCGATGCACGGAGACGACCCGGCCTGGAAGATCCTGCCCGACTCTTCGGACTTGGCCGCCCAGTACCTGCTGTTGTACTCCAACTCTTCGCCCACCGAAGACTTGACCGACCTCAAGACCTTTGACGAGCGCAAGATGCGGATGTCCCTGCGGTTGGTCAACCGGCCCACCAACCAGATGAAGGTTTTTGTCCAGGAGATCCAAGACAAGGTGGACCGGGACTACAAGGACCTGGGGATCACCATCACCGGGATGCCGGTGCTTTACAACAACATGGACAGCTACATTCTCGAGGGGATCGTCAGGAGTTTTGTCCTGTCCTTTGTCTCCATTTCCCTTTGTTTCCTGGTGCTCCTGCGGTCGGTCAAATACGGGCTCTTGGCCATGGTCCCGGCCTTGTTCCCCATCCTTTTGGCCGGTGGGTTGATGGGGGCCTTGGGGATCCACCTCAACATGGCGGCGATGATCATTGCGGCGGTGACCTTTGGGATTGCCGTGGACAACACCATCCACATCATGAGCCGCTACATCCACGTCAGAAAAGGTGGCGGGACTAGGAAGGAATCCATAGACGCAGCGGTGACCGAAACCGGCAAGGCCCTGACCTTTACCACCATGATCCTGTTTTTTGGCTTCTCCATCTTGATGCTCTCGACCTTTGTGCCGAACATCCACCTGGGCTTGTTTGGTGCCTTGATCCTGGCGGTCGCCTTGCTCTCCTCCCTGACCTTGTTGCCGGCCATGATCTTTTTGCAAAAACACAAAATCCACCATTAAACCGAGACCACCTTTTCAAAAAAGGAGCATTCTATGAAAAAAACCCTTTGGTTGACTACCGGCTTGGCCCTGTTGGCCTACGGCCAGACCGCCTTGGCGTTGACCCCTAAGGAAATCATCCAAAAAGTGGACAAACGGGATGAGGGGGAAACCTCGATCAGCGAAATGACCATGATCCTGATCGATGAAAAGGACCAGCAGAGGACCCGCAAGCTAAAAGGGTTCCGCAAGGACTACGGGGAAGACAAAAAGTCCCTGAACTTCTTTTTGGAACCGGCGGACGTTAAAAACACCGCCTTTTTGTCCTTTGACTGGGACGACCCCTCCAAAGAAGACGACAGCTGGCTTTACCTGCCCGCCTTACGCAAGGTCAAACGGATCGCTGCGGGCAACAAGAAGGACAGCTTCATGGGCACCGACTTCAGCTACCACGACATGAACGGTCTGGAAGTAGAAGATTGGGACTACCAAATGGTCAAGGAATCCGACACCCTGGACGGTCAGGATTGCTGGGTGATCGGTTCGGTCCCCAAAAAGGAAAAGGCCGAAGCGGTGATCCAAGACACCGGCTACCTCAAACGGCTGGCTTGGATCCGCAAAGACAACTTCATGGTCATCCAAGGGAAGATTTGGGTGAAAAAAGGCGAAAAGATCAAGATCCTCCGGGCCACCGAGATCGAGCAAATCCAAGGGATTTGGACCGCCAAGAAGTTGGAGATGAGTACCTATGTACAAAACAAACGGGAACATTCCACCGTCTTGCTCTTTGACAACCTCAAGTACAACGAAGGGGTGGACGACAGCCTGTTCACCACCACCCGGATGGAAAAGGGACTATGAACAAACCGTTTTTGTTGGCTCTGGCCGCCTGCTTTTTGACCGGGGGAACGCTTTGGGCCGGGGAGTTTGACGACTCCGGCTTTGGGGGCGGCTTTGATCTGGAGGTTTCCCAACCTTCGGTCACCCTGGACCCGGCAGCCTCGGAAAACTCGGATTCCGGCGAATCTCCGGCGGCCTTTTATGGTTTTGTCAAATCGGAAGCCGGGTATGGTTACGAAAAGGACCGGGACAAGCTGACCAAATTCCGGCAGACCTTGAACCTGACCTTTGACTACAAGTACAGCCCGGACCTCCAGTTTAAAGCCAACGGCAACGGGTTTTACGACCTCGCCTACGGCATCAACGGGCGCAGCCATTACAGCCAGGAAACCCTGGACGGCCTACAAAAGGAACTGGAACTGCGAGACACCTACCTGGATGCCAACCTGGGAGCCGGGTTTTCGGTCCGGGCGGGGCGGCAGATCCTCGCTTGGGGCCAGTCGGATGCAGGGCAGCTCAACGACATGGCCAACCCTCGGGACAACCGGGAATTGGGCATGGTTGACCTTGAAGATGCAAGGATTCCGGTGGCCGCCACCAAGTTCGCCTGGAGTAGCGGCGGTCTGGAGGTTGATTTGGTCGGGCTCCATGAGTTCCGGGCCAACAAAGTGGCCCCCAAGGGAGCGGAATTTGACCCTCTGGTCAGCCTTCGGGCCACCGGGGTAGAGGTTGCCAATGAGCAGCAGCCCACCGGGGACAAGGGTTATTTGGCCCGTGCCCATGTCAGCTACAACGGTGGAGATGCTGCGCTTTATTATTCGGACACCTACAGCCAAAGCTTTTACCTGGACTTCGAGTCTTTTGCCGCCAGCCGGACCGGGGGACAGTTGACCTTGCGGCCCAAGTACAAAAAGATAAAATCCATGGGTATTTCGGGCAACCAAGTGTTTGGCTCCCTGTTGGTCAAAGGCGAAGTGGCCCAAAAGCAAGGGGTCGCTTATGCCCGGACCGACACCTCCGCCCAACTGGGGGTATTGCTGGCCCAAGGGATCAATCCCCAAGCGGGCATTTCCCAGGTGCAAACCTGGGCGGAAAAGGACCTCACCCAAGGGATGCTGGGGGTAGAATACATGGGCATTTCGGACCTGACTTTGACCGCTGAAGCAACGGTAGAGCAGGTCAAGGACTGGACCGCCAATCTTTCCAGTGGCAAAACCAGTGGCATGGCCTATTCGAGCGCCAGCTACGCCGCCCTCAACGACACTTTCCACACCCGGTTGATTTGGGTGCATTTTTTTGATTCCGATGGAGAGGTTTACCGGCTTAACCTTGATTACGATGTGATTGATGCCCTCAATCTCTCGGCCGGGCTGGTCAGCTACAACAGCCCCAAGACTGATGCCTTGATCGAGCCTTTCAAGAAAAACGATCGGCTTTTGTTGGCCGCCAAATATAGCTTTTAAGGCATGAACAACAAAGAAAAAATCCTCAAGACTGCCCTGGAACTGTTTAACGAAAAGGGCAGCCAAGGGGTCACCACCAACCACATCGCCAAGGCTGCCGGGGTTAGTCCCGGCAACCTGTATTACCATTTCAAGAACAAGGAGGCGATCCTGCTTACCTTGTTCCAAGAGATGGAATGTTGTTTTGACCAGTTGACCGGAACCGATGCCCAACTTCCAATCCCAAGCCTAGAGGCGATGGACCGGATGTTTGCCCAGGTCTCCGAGGCCGAGTGGGAGTATCGGTTTTTCAGTCGAGAAATGGTGACGTTGGTCGCCCAGGAAGGACCGCTCAAAGAGTTGTTTTTACAAAAACAGAAGGAACGGCTGGTGATGATTGAAGCCAGCATCCGAGGGTTGATCAGCCTGGGCCTCGCCCAGCCGCTGGACGAAGAGACCATTGGCCGTTTGACCCAGGTGATCTGGCTGTTGAGCGCCTTTTGGAACTCCTACCTCTCCTTGAGCGGAGAACAGGTGACCCGGGAGAAAATGGCCGAAGGGATGAAAATGGTCCGCTTGGTGGTGCAGCCCTTCCTACTCCCGCCAAAGGCTTCTTAAGCCCCGTTCTTTACGTCCCCAAGACCAAAAGATCAATCTGCCGAGCCAAGTCAAAATCCCCTTCGGTCAATCCGCCCAGCTTGTGGCTGAAAATCTCGAACACCACTTGCTTGAAGGTCAGGTAAACATCGGGATGGTGGTTGATCCGGTCTGCCAGCGCCCCCACTTGGTTTACCAGCGCAAGGCCCCGGCTGAAGCTGCCGGTATCGTACACCCGCTTGAGGTGATGCCCACCCACCAGCTCCCAACCGGGCTGGAGGCTTTGGGCCAAAGTCGTGGCTTCTTGGGTGGAAAGTCTGTTGACCGCCTGTGTGTGCATAAGGTCCTCCCCGAACAAGTCCGCAAACCGCCCCCGCCCTCCTTTGCCCGCCGTCTCCGACCAGGCCTAAGGACTCGCCTGGAGCCTTGGGAGTCAGTATAACAGATCCCCTGGGAGGAATCAAAGCGGTTTCCGGTTCTTGGGGGGAAAGGCCACCCAAGGGGAAGGTCAGGGTTCGCTGAAGATGAAGTACACTGCGCCGATGAGGCACAGGCCGGCGTAGAGGTAGTTTTTGGTCAAAGGGAATTCCATGTACCAGAAGGCGAAACCGGCGAAGACCAGGAGGCTGATCACCTCTTGCAGGACCTTCAGTTGGCCCAAGCTCAAGCTTTGGTAGCCGTACCGGTTGGCCGGGACCTGGAGGCAGTACTCAAAAAAGGCAATCCCCCAACTGACCAGAATGGCGACCCACAGGGGCTGGTCCTTGAGGGACTTGAGGTGACCGTACCAAGCATAGGTCATAAACAGGTTTGAAAGCGCCAAAAGCCCAATGGGTAGCCACATAAGCCCTCAAAAACGGAAAAAAACGGTGGATGTGCCTTGCCCAATCCAGCCAAAGGTGACGGTGCAGGGAAGGAAAGGGTTTCTCTGCTGGAGTTGTGCTCCAACCGGGTCCCGTTGGTCAAGGTTTGGGAGGCCGGGGGGCGGGCGTTTGTCAGGCCGAAAGCTCAAACAGCTCCACCGCCTGCTCCCGGCCCTTGACCGGGTGGTGGCCTTTGGGGGTCAGGCGAAAACCGAGGCCCAGGCGGTGGGCCACGTCGCTGCTGACCAGGATGTGGCTGCCCAGCACCTTGTTGAATTGCTCAATCCGGGAAGCCAAGTTGACCGTGTCTCCCACCACACTGTAGCGCATACAACGGGTAGAGCCCAGGTTGCCGACGTTGGCCTCCCCGTAGTGAAGCCCCATGCCCATCTCCAAGGTCGGCTGCCCGGCTTTGGCCCATTCTTCGTTGAGGCTCCGCAGCCTATGGCTCATCTCCAGGCAAGCCATGGCTGCCCGTTCGGAGCAGTTTTCCAGGGGCACCGGAGCGCCAAAAATGGCCAGGATTCCGTCCCCCAAAAACTCCAAAACCGAGCCCCCATGGTCCATGATCACGTTGGTCATCACCTCAAAATACCGGTTCAACAGGGCCATGATTTCTTGGGCTCCCTGCTGTTCCGCCAGGGCGCTGAAGCCTCGGAGGTCGGTAAAAAGGATGGTCAGCTTGGCCTCCCTGCCGCCGGTTTCCAGTTGCAGTCGGCCCGAGGAGATTTCGTCCAGCACCTGTTCGTTGACATACCGGCCAAAGAGGTCCCGGATCCGTTCCCGTTCGCTCAGCCCTTTGGCCATCTTGTTGATTTGTCCGGCCAAATAACCGATTTCATCGTCGGTCAAAACGTCCAACCGGTAGTCAAAACGGCCCAGGGCGATGAAACCCAAAAACTTGGTGATCTCCCGCAAGGGTTTGAGCAGCCGACTGCCGGTCCAAGCCAGCCCCACCCCGGCAACCAGCACCGAAAGGGTCAGGAAAAACAACGCCGCCGAGATGATATAAAACTGGGGGTCCTCCACCCCCCGCTCCTGGTTGGCCTTAAAAAACGCCCCATACCAGCCGACCATCAACAAAGGGATCAGGCTCAACAGGCCAAAGACAATCAAAAACATCCGGCCTAGCCTTGCCCCCTTGGGGGCCTCCGACACCTCCAGGTCCGGCAGCAAACGGGCCGCCTCCCGTTTGGCCAGCAGGTCGGTCAAAAGGTAGGCTCCAAAATTGCCCAGCGCTCCTCCGGCCAAGGTGATGCCCACAAACTGGTGGAACCCGATCACCCAAGGTTGGTCCAGCACCAGCACCCCGTAAAAGGCCATTGCCAGCCCCATCCAGGTCCAAGCGGCCATTCCGAAGTGCAGGGTCAACCGGGGGAGGTAAAACAAAAACTCCAGCTGCTCCACCGGTCCGGTGGGAGTGTTTTTTTTGAAGTTCCGGTGCTCAAAAAAGATTGCCAGTGCAAAGACCATGGCGGTGTTGGCCAAAATGAAGACCAACAGGTTCCCCTTGGCCTCCGGGGACAGGCCCACCAAGGAGACCGGGTCCAGGACCAAAAAATAAAAGGTGGTAAAAGCCGCACCGATCAGGTTGGCTCCGTTGGCGGAAAGCCGCAGGGCGGGGCTGATGACAAAGGGAATGGGTTGAGCCATGGGAACTCCCCAAAAAGAGACGGGACGGGGGCGAAGCGCTACTTCCAGGTGATACGAATCAGGTACTTGTAGGACTTGAACCCCCCGGTTTCCCCTTGGATGAACCCAACCCGGTCGCCAATCCTCAAATAAAGCGGGCCGTGGGGCACTTCGGGCAGGGAGATGGGGATCTTGGTGTGTTTAGTGCCCAACAGGTTGTATTGGTTCAGGTAACCAAGGTTTTCATCGTACAGTTTGATCTGGGGGCTCAGGTCGGTTTTGCCGACCTTGGCCCACTCCAAGGTCAAGGTTTTCATGCCCGCAACCGGCTCGATCTCAAAAAGATCCTCATCGGCCCGGCTGCTGATCTGTCCGTAAACCAGAACCTTGGTCGGAAGCTGGTTGAGGGCCAGGGAATTGTTGTTCGGCTCCACCTCGCCCACCGTGGGCAGCCAGTCCGAAGGAGGGGTGGCCTTGGGGTCCAGGTCCAGCATCTGGGCAATCTCGGTCATCAACTTGGGGTCCAAGTTCATGGGCTTGACCGGCACCACTTGCCTGCCCAGCTTGTATTCCGCTTTGAGGACCAACTGATTGACCTCAAATTTGACCACCTCAAAATAAAAATACGGGTTGGCCTTTTTCAGGTTTTCCAACAGGACCGGCAATTCCTGTTTCGCTTGGACCTGATAGACCGCCTTGTTTTGGCTCAACTCTTTGAGCCAAAATCCGGCCACCGAAGGGTTGGGTTTGAGCACATGGGTTTCAAACTGGCTTTGCAGCTCCGGGCTCCTCAGACCCTGCACCTCCATCTCCAGGCTAGAACTTTCCCCTTCCCGGAAGGCAGGCAGAGCCAAGGAACTGAGGGAAAACAGGGCCAAAAAGCTTTTGTCCCGGCCCGCCAAGGCCTGGGGCAGTTGCCCTTCGGAAAAGGGCTCAAGGGACATGGAAAAGCTGCCCAGGGAGCTTAAACCGGCCTTGCGAAACACCCTCAGGCCGACCCCGCCGTACAGCTCCCCTTGGGTCGCCTTTTTGGGTTCGACCAACAAAGCCACTTCGGCGGTGCCCCGTTCCGGGAACAGGGACTGCGCAAAGCTGGGCTGGCTTTTGTCCAGGCTTTTGTCCAGCTTCAAGGATTCGGTGGAAACCACGGTCAAGTGGAAGAGCTTCAGCCGTTCCAACAGTGCCTCTTTGGGCAACTGTAGACCCCCTTCCACCCACAAGGAAACCTTGACCCAAGGGTCTCCCTTGAGGATCAGGTTCATCTCCTGGAGCCGGTCTGTCAGGCTGGTGACATCCACCAACCCTTCGATGCGCATCAAAAAGAGGTTGGCCTGCCGTTCCTCCTTGAGGACCTTGACGCTGGCCAGATAACGGCTGGAATCCAACCGGCGGCCAAAGGAGTCATCGGCCCGAAACTCGTTGTACATCCCTTCGCCCAAGAGTTCCAAAACCGCCGCTTGGACCACCAGCTCCCGCAACTTGCCGAAGGCCAGATTCCGGGCATAAACCACGTCCTTGTCGGTGATCTCCTGGGAGACTTCCGCCTGATAGCCCTTGAGCTCTTGGGCCAGCCCACAAAGGGGGGCCAAGAAAAACCAAAGGGCCAGACCGGTGAGCGCCCAAGCTCTCATTCTTGGGCCTGTTCGGAACGGGCGAGTTGAGCGGCTTGGTAGGCGGGGAGGTCCGGGTCGAAGTGGGCGGGGTAAAACCGCTCGACCCAGCCTTTCAGGTCCAAGGGACCCAACTGTTCGGGCAAGAGGTTGGCATTGGCCCAAGCTTCACATTGCCCCGAAAGCAGGAAGATCTTGCAGATCTCCGGGTCCAGGTGCCCATCCTTGACCATAAAGCCCAAGATATCCAGGGCCTTGGCCAAGGGCATCGGTTTTTTGTAGGGCCGGTCGTTGGCGGTCAAAGCCTCGAAAATGTCCACCACGGCGATGATCCTCGCCTGGGCAGGCAGTTGGTTGGCCCGCAACTTGTGGGGGTAACCGGTGCCGTTGAGGGTTTCGTGGTGGGCGGCGGAATAAAGCGGCAGCTTCAGCATCTTACGCGGGAAAGGCAGCTTGAACAGCCAACGCCAGCTGCGGTCCGCATGGTCATTGATGATTTGCCGCTCCGCTTCGGACAAGGTTCCCTTTTTGATCGAAAGCAGGTCTTGCTCCAATTGGGTCAACAGCGGTTCCTGGACCGGGTTGGCCAACAGTTCCACCTTGCCCACGTAGGGAGTGTTGATCCCCTGCTCAAACTGGACCTTAAAGTGTTGGGTGGCTGTCTTTTGGGCAGCGCTCTTGATGGCGGCAATTTTTTCATCGGCCATAAATTCGCCGCCAAAGTTGAAGCTCATCAGGCCAACCAATTCCTGTTCCAACCCCTTGATCTCGCCATTGGTCTTCTCGGTCAGCGCTCGGATTTCCTCGGGGTTGGTGCCGGTCTCCAAGGCCTTCACCTTGGCTTGCAGCAGCTCAATCTCCAGGTCCTTGATCTTGGAATTGTATCGCTGGACCACCAGCTCAAACCGGTCGGCCAAAACCTCCAGCTTCAGCTGTTTGCTGACCACGTTTTCGGGGGTGGTCAGTTTGCCGATGTCGTGCATCCACCCGGCCAGACGAAGCTCGTCCATCTGGTCCTGGTTGAAGCCCAGGTTGGCGTAAGGGCCTTGGTCGTATTGGTTGATCGCTCCGGCGATGATCTCGGTCAGATGGGCCACCCGGTTGATGTGCCCAAAGTTGTAGGGGCTTTTTTCGCCCAGTCCTTCGGCCAAGACCTGAACAAAAGCGGCAAAGAGCGCCCGTTGTTCGCCGACCAGTTTTTCGGTGGTCAAGGAAACTGCGGCCTGGTAACTGATCGCCTGGACCACCGCTTGGTCGGCCGGGGCAAAGGGGATCACCTCGCCATTGTCCTTTTTCCGATTGATCAGCTGCAAAACCCCGATGATCTCGTTTTCATGGTCCCGCAAGGGGATCACCAGCATAGATTTGCTGCGGTAGCCGGTCTGTTCATCGTATTTGCGGGTCCCCGAGAAGTCGAACCCCTGGGCATTGTAAACGTCTGCGATGTTGATCACCTGCCCGGTATTGGCACAGTAGGCGGAGACGTTGTTGAGGTTCTTGACCCCGCCCACCTGCATGGGCACCGGGGGGAGAAAAAATTCTTCGTCGCTTTTTCGTTGCAGCAAAACCCCCATGGTGGTGTTTTGCAGCACTTCAAAGTTGAGGTAGGTGGCCTTGAGTTCACCGGGGTTGAGCGGTTCGTCGAAGTACTCCTCCGCAATCATGTAGAGGGTTCCTCCGTCGGCGTTGGTCAGCTTGCAGGCGGAATTGAGAATGATCTCCATTCCGTTGCGCCGGTCCTTCATGGTGTCGTTCAGCTCCGACCCGGCCAGGATCAGGATGTCGATCTGCCGTTCCAGCTCCTTGATCTCCCGCCGGATCGAGGCAAAGGCCCCGATCTCCCGGCCCCCCAAGCTCTGGTGACGCTTGAGCAGATGTTCAAATTGAATCAGCCGGGTGGAAAGGCGCATAAACAAACAGCTCTATAGTGAAGGTCAGCCCTAGGAGTTACGGATGTGCTCTTGCTGCTCCTGGGACTCTTTGCAAAGGATGCAAAGGGTGGTCACCGGTCTTGCGTCCAGCCGCTTTTTGCCGATTGGCTCACCGCACTCTTCGCATTCGTTGTAGGTCCCTGCCTCCAACCGCTCAATCGCCTGACTGACCTTCTTGGCCAGTTTGCGTTCCCGGTCCCGGATGCGCAAGGTGGTGTTCCGCTCAAACTCGTAAGTAGCCCGGTCTCCGGGATCGGGAAATTCCAGATCTGCTCCCTGCATTTCCTGCACAGTTCCGTCCGAATCGACCATCAATGCGCCCAGCTGTTCTTGCAGCTTGGCCTTAAAGTGTTCGTATTCTTGGGGGCTTAGCTCAGCAGAGGTTTCATCGAACTCCATTTTACCTCCAAAAGTTAACGGAGCGTCAGGCGGTCAACCTGTCCATCTCCATTGGTCACCTGCAATTGGTTCTCCTTGATCCAATGCAGATTCAGCTCCGTGCTGTAGCCGGTGTAGGTCTTGGGCAGTTGGACCACGTCCTCCTTGCCCAATTTCACCCAATGCAACTTGAAGCTGTACTGATAAAGCGTTTTCCCCTCCGGGCTTTGGATCTGCTGGCCGCCGGTGATGTGGCTGAAGGCGACCAGGTCCTTGCCATTGTACACCAGATTGCCCGCCGTGTTGGAGGTCGGCAGCAGGTCGGAGATCACGCCGTTTGGCAACAGCTGGTACAGCCTAGTGATCCCGCCCTTGAGCTGGAGTTTGTAGCAACCGCCTTCGAGGGCGGTCAAGGTGCCGTCTTGGCCTTCGGCTTCCACGAAGTCCATCTTCTTGGCTTCTTCGGCATCTTGGCCCCAAACCATCAGGCCCTGCTTGATCGGCAATATACCACGAATCGAAAAACCCTGTCTTGAAAAAATTCGCTCCTTGTTGTGGTAGAGACTGTTTCCCAGCCGGTCCACGGGGTAGATCTGGTACCCTTCCTTGAGTTCCAAAATGGGGGATTTGGCCTCGGCTACAGGGAGTTCCAGGGTCTGGGGCTCCTGGGCGGCAGGCAAATTCTCGTCTTGGGCCCAGGCAAGGGGCAGAGTCCAGCAAAAAAGGCAGAGCAAAAAAACGATTCTTTTCATTGACCAATCCGGCTTTGGTTCGGCCCAGCGGGCAAACTGGGCACTTCGTTTAAACTAGTGGGCCACCGTGAGCTTGTCAATCACTTCCATCCCCTCGGGAATCTTGAATTCAAAGTCCTCGGCCTTTGGTGCCGGGCCTTGGTTGGGCTGTTCCAGCTCAAAGAGCCGCCAGTTCCCTTGGTCGTCAAACACCAAAAATCCCCGCAACAAACCCAAACCGGGCTGGAGGTGGAGTTCCACCAGACCGGGGGTCGGTTTTTTGGGTTTCAGGTAGATCCAGCCCGCACCTTGGGCCAAGGGGCTTGTGTGCTGGGGCTTGCTCAGCGGTTCGTACAGGTCGGTCAGCCTTGTGGTGCCAAAAAAAAAGGACAAGGCTTCCAGCCGGTCCACCTCGGCCTTGGGCTCAAGGGTGACGTTTTCAAGGATCGGGTCGTAGATCCAAACCTGACGTTTGCCCACCACGACCAGCAAAGGGTCCGGCTCCTGGTACTCAAACCGCACCAGCCCCGGACGCATCCAAGACAATCGGCCGGACAAGACCACCGTTTTGTCCCGCAAGGGGTTGTAGGTCTTTTGGATAAAATGAGCGCTGAACGAGGAGGTTTTGGCCAGCGCCGCCTCCAGCTTTTCCAGCTCCCCGGCCAGACCGGTTGTGGCCCCTCCGCAGGAGGTCCAAACCAAGCCCAGGGCCAACAGTCGCAGGGTTATTCCCATTCGATGGTCCCCGGAGGTTTGCTGGTGATGTCGTAAACGACCCGGTTGATCTTGGGGACCTCGTTGATGATCCGGTTGCTCATCTTGCCCAACAGTTCGTAGGGCAGGTGGGTCCAGTCGGCGGTCATAGCGTCCACCGAGTCCACCGAACGGATCGCCAAGGTCCATTCGTAGGTCCTCGAATCCCCCATTACCCCGACCGACTTAACCGGCAGCAGTACCCCAAAGGCCTGCCAAATCTTTTCGTAAAGCCCGGCCTTTTTGATCTCTTCTCGGACGATGGCATCCGCCTCTTGCAGCACCGCCACCTTTTCGGGGGTTACTTCGCCCAGGATGCGGACCGCCAAACCGGGGCCGGGGAAGGGGTGGCGGGTCAGGTAAGCTTCAGGCAGGCCCAGGTTACGCCCCAGCTCCCTGACCTCGTCCTTAAACAACTCCCGCAAAGGCTCGACCAGCTTCATCCGCATCTTCTCGGGTAGGCCGCCGACGTTGTGGTGGCTTTTGATCACCGCACTGGGCCCCTTGAAGGAGACCGATTCGATCACGTCCGGGTACAGGGTGCCTTGGGCCAAAAAGTGGACATCCTTGATCTTGGCGGCTTCTTGTTCAAAGACCTCAATGAACTCCCGGCCAATGATCTTGCGCTTTTGCTCGGGGTCGCTCACTCCGGCCAACTGGCCCAAGAAGTGGTCCCTTGCATCCACATGGACCAGATTGATGTGGTAGTGAGACCGGAACAGGTCCACCACTTGGTGGGCCTCTTCTTTGCGCAACAGCCCGTTGTCCACAAAAACGCAGACCAACTGGTCCCCAATCGCCTTGTGCAGCAGGATCGCCACCACCGAACTGTCCACCCCGCCCGAAAGGGCACAGAGGACCTTGTTGGTGCCTACCTGGGCTTTGATCTCTTGGGTCTTGGTTTCCAGGAAACTTTCCATTCCCCATCCGGATTTGACCCCGGCCACTTCAAACAAGAAGTTGTGCAACATCTGGGTGCCCCCTTGGCTGTGGGTCACTTCCGGGTGATACTGGATGGCGTATAGTTTCTTGGCCTTGTGGCAAATCGCCGCAAAAGGGGCACCTTGGCTGGTCGCCAAGACCTCAAACCCAGGGGGAATCGAAATCACCCGGTCCCCATGGCTCATCCAAACCACACCGGGGTTTTCCACACCGTAAAAGAAATCTTCCTGGCCCCCACAAATTTTAAGCTCGGTACGGCCATATTCGGAATGTTGCGCCTTTTCTACCTTTCCCCCCATCAGGCTGACCATCAACTGTTGGCCATAACAGATCCCTAAGATCGGCAGGCCCCAGGCAAAGAGGGCCGGGTCCACCTTGGGGCTATGCTCCCCCAAAACCGAGCTGGGGCCACCCGAGAGGATCAGGGCTTCCGGGTTGAGGGCCTTGATTTTTTCGGTTTCCAAGGTGCAGGGGTGGATCTCACAATAAACCTTCATCTCCCGAATCCGCCGGGCAATCAACTGGGTGTATTGGGAGCCAAAATCCAAGATCAAGATCATTCGTTGTCCTCAAGGTCTTTAAGTGATTGGGGAAGGGAAGGTTGCGGGTTCTCGTCCAGTTGGTCCACCTCGGTTTGGGGCAAGACCATCATCAAGGCCCCCAAGGCAACCAGGATCAGACCCGTCAGTTTCAACAGCCAAAAGACCCCCGAAAGTGGCCCAAACAGCAAAAATCCAGTCATCAGAGCCAGTCCTGCAAACCCGGCCCCCTGGAATTTGTCCTTAAAAGTGATCCAACGGAGCAGGCCATACCCCAACAGGGCCAAGGTCACCGCCCAGGGCAGGATCCAACTGCCCAGCAGGGTCACCAGTCCCATGCCGATCCATCCCAGCCCTTGGGAGCGCCCCAGTTTCAGTTTCATCTTTTGAACCTTTTTTTAGCGGGTGATCCCCACCGCCTTTCGGGCGGCGGCCAAATTGGGTCGGGCGATGTCTCTGGCCTTCTGGGCCCCTTGGGCCAAAATCCGGTCCAGCTTCTGCGTGTCTTGCAGGTAAGACTGATAAACCTCTCGTCCGGGAGCCACAAAAGCGTCCACCAGTTCAAACAACTCCTGTTTGACCGCACCGTAACCCAGCCCGCCCTTTTGGTAGGCCTGGGCCATTTCCTCCTGCCTCGCCTTGGAGGCAAAAATCTTGAACAGCTGGAACAGGTTGCAGGTGGCCGGATCTTTGGGCTCCTCGACCCCTTTGGAATCGGTCACAATCTGCATCACCCGCTTGCGCAGTTCTTTGGCCGGGACAAACAGAGGCAGCACGTTGTCGTAACTTTTGCTCATCTTGCGCCCGTCAATCCCGGGGATGGTTTTGACCGATTCGCTGATCATCGGTTCGGGCAGCACCAAGGTCTCCCCATACTGGTGGTTGAACGCTTCGGCGATGTCCCGGGCGATTTCCAATTGTTGTTTTTGGTCCTGACCGACCGGGACCAGATGGGCACCGTAAAGGAGGATGTCGGCAGCCATCAGGACCGGGTAGTTAAAAAGCCCCATGTTGATCCCAAAGTCCGGGTCCCGTTGGGCCGCTTCGTTTTTGGCCACCGCATCCTTGTAAGCGTGCGCCCGGTTGAGCAGGCCCTTGGCCGCGAAACAGGCCAAGATCCAGGTGAACTCAAAAACCTCGGGGATGTCGGACTGCCGGTAGAAAACCACCTCTTCGGGGTCGAGCCCCGCAGCCAGCCAAGTGGCGGCCACCTCATAAACCTGGGCGTTCAGGGCCTTGCTCTCCCGCACCGTGGTCAAGGCGTGGTAGTCGGCTATAAAATACAGGGCCTTGTACTGGCGGGCCAGCTCCAGCGCCGGTTGGATCGCCCCCATCAGGTTGCCGATGTGCGGGGTGCCCGAAGGTTTGATCCCGGTCAGGGATATTTTGGTTTGGTTCATGGTCGTTTCACGGACGGACGGGTTTTTAAGTCTTCCTTTGTAGCCGATTCAACCAGGATTGAAAATAGACAAATCCCAAAAAGCCTTCTACCTTTTACCTACCAAGCCCCTCCCCCTTATGCGTTACAGGACGAATATGACCAATCTACTCCGCTTGCAGGGCACCGATGGCGTTCGGGGCCGGGTCAAAGCCGAATTGGGCTCCAAGGACCCGGTGGCCACCTTTGTGGAAGAGGGGTTTTTGACCCCCGCCTTTTTTGAGCTTTATGGCTACGCCTTTGGCCAACTGCTGTTGGAGACCCGCTTGGCCCGGCAGGGGGACAAGGTGGCGGTCGGCTGGGATGGCCGGGACGAGGCGGGGCGGTTTGATTCCGCCTTTGTCCAGGGCCTGCGCAAAGCGGGGCTGACCGTTTTGGGCCTGGGGATTTTGCCCACCCCGGCGGTGCCGTTGTACATGATGGAAAAAGGCTGCCGGGCGGGAGCCATGTTGACCGCCAGCCACAACCCGGCCGACCAGAACGGGATCAAATTGTTTTTGCCCGGCTTTGGGCTCAAGTTCCTGCCCCAAGACGACCAAAGGCTGACCACCAAGCTTTATGCCTACAAGGACCTGGACTTCAGCCGGATTGAGCCCCAAGGGGAGATGATCGGGGTCCATGAAGAGGCCTGGGCCTTTTTTGTGGAATCCAGCTTGGACCCAAAAAACAGCTGGATCACGGCGGGGATGGACCTGAAGGACCATCTTTTGGTGATCGATGCCTCCAAGGGGGCGGCGGCCTCGGTGGTGGAACCTTTGCTTGGAGGGTTAGGGCTCAGGGAATTGATTCTCACCAACCTGGAAGGACCGATCAACCAAAACTGCGGGGTCACCGACCTGGAAGGCCAAGAATCGATTACCCAAAACGACTTGGCCCGGCGGTATCCGGCCAACCGTTTTTTGGCCGAATTTTTTGCCCAAACCGGGCGGTCAGAAATCTGGGACGGATCGGTCCGGTTGGTAGGTCTGGCCTTTGATGGGGACGGCGACCGTTGTTACCGGCTCGACTACGACCCCAAAAGCCAAAAGGCCTGGGTCAGCTCCGGGGACCTACTGGGCTTCCACCTGGGCCAATATCTTGCCCAGACCCAAGGGGCAGGGGGCCGCAGCTTCGCCTTTACCGTGGAAAGCGACCTGCTCTTGGGCCAAGCGGTTAAGGCCCTGGGGTTCCAGGAAACCCTGACCGGGGTGGGGGACAAGTGGTTGCTGGTCCGGGCGGTGGCCTCGGTGCTCCGTTCCCGTTTGGCCTTGGGGACCAAAAACCAAGAGCTTTGGGATTACCTGGAAGCTTGGCAGCAGAACCCTGCCGCTTCGGCCTTGGACCTGACCGTTCGGTTTGAAGCCGCCTTGGCCCAGGGGCCGCAAACCCCCAGTGGCCCCTTGGACTTTGCCTTGGGCCTGGAAGAATCGGGCCATGCCTTGAGCCCCTTTTGGCTCCACCGCCCCTTCCCCGGTTTTGCGGGCAACGGCCTCAAGGCGGGGCTCAACAGCCTGGCCGCCATGGCCAAGGTCAAGGACGGCCAAACCCTGGCCCACCCCTTTGCCGGGGGGATGAAAGAAACCTTTTACGTCTATTATGTGGACAAGTCCCGGCTGGAACCTGGGCAGGCCTTCCGAGAGACTCTTTCGGCCCAAATCCTCTCCCTCTTGCCCAGCTGCCTGGGCGAAGGCTTTACCGGCCAATTCCAGGCCTTCGGAGAAGAGCCGAGCCTGCTCTTTTGCCACCTTTCGGAAAACGGTACCCCCTACGGAGCGGTTTTTGTCCGCAACTCGGGGACCGAGGACAAGTCCGCCTTGTACCTGCGGGGGCCACTCTCGGGGACCCAAAAGCTGGGCCAATTGGCCCAGGCCTTACACCTCCTTTTGCTCCGGGGCCTCAAAAACTCCGCCAACCCTTTGGCCCAGCTGGAAGCCAGGCTTCTGGCCGCCATTGCCCAAGGGCAAGACCCCAAATCGCTCCCTGCGTCGGGGCTTCCGGTGGAACGGGTCCTAAAGGAAATGGAGGCCAAGCAGGGGCTGATTGAACGGAGCCAAGATGGATTCGTGATTGCTCAAAAGGGCAAGGCCTTGTTAAAAGGAAGCGATCCCAAACTTTGATGGAGACAAGATGAAGTCACGGACAACCTGGATTTTGGCCTTGCTGTTGGCCTTTGCCCCGGCAGTTTACGCCGCCGAAACCCCCAAGAAGGCAACCAAGGCCGAACCGGCCCCCAAAGCCGCCGCCGCCAAGAACGGCAGTGACCCAGGAGCGGCAGAAGGGGAAATCACCTCCGACCATGCCGCCGTTCCGGCAAACTCCAAAAACCAACCGATTGCCGAAGGCCCTAAAAAGGTCCTGTTGGTCCCCCAGTCCTACAAGCAGGTGGTCAGCGGTAAGGACACCCTGACCGTGGAATACGAAAAAATGCACCCCAAGGAAAAATTCCCGATCATCCGCATCCAGGGAATCCAGTTCAACCTGCGCCAACGGGGCGAAACCACCGAGTTCACCTGGGGCGGCGAGGGCTACTCCCTGGCTTGGCCCAAAGGGGACACCGAAAACGTGACCTTCAGCACCAGCGGCACCTTTGAGGCCGAAGCAGCCTTTGGCCCGGAAAAAAAGGACAGCCAAAAGGCCCTGGTCAAGGAAGGCCTGATCGTTCAAACCAAGCGGCAAGACGGCAAGACCTCCAAACTGGAAGTGACCGGAGTGGAAAAAGAAGGGGAAGCGGTGACCAAGTTCTCCATCAAAACCTACGCCGACGAACAACAGGCGGCAGATTCCCAATCGGAAAACCACATCCCCGCCCCGGAAGTGCAAAAACAATACGAAAAAGCCATCAACGGCGAGATCCTCTACATCTTCACCAGCGACAAAGACGGAAAGGTGTGGGTTTATTGGAGGTAGAATTTTTGTTTGTAGGTCTTTTTTTCAAAACGTTATCTTGGAGAACATATGGATTGGTTGTTGGACAACATGCCTTGGATATTTAGCGGTATTGGAGTCACTTTTCTCACTTGGCTCCTTTTCCCTAGTTCTGAAAACAAAAAGGAGGTCCCTCCATCGCCGCCTATCAACACGACCATTGTCAACAATAATACCAATACAACCCAACAAAACGAGGCTCATCCTCCTGCACTTTCAAACGCAAAAAATGTGTTTGAAAAAAAACGAAAGGAATTGCTTCAAATTCTATTTATTGACGATGATACCTCGTTTAAAGTCGTTGGCATGCTAAAGAAGGCTGGGTGGTCAAGCACAAAAATTGTTTCTGACCTTGCAGCATTAGATCAAAGCGTTGTTAGAAATGCAGATGTTTTTTTGTTGATATTCAGGGGGTTGGGAAAAAGTTAGCTTTTCAAGACGAGGGGCTCGGTCTAGCTAAAGCACTAAAGGAAAGGTATCCAAACAAGCATCTAGTAATTTACTCAGCTGAATCCTACGGTGATAGGTTCAATGAAACTCTACAGAAAGCAGATCGGCTTTTACCAAAAAACGCAGAGCCTTATGAGTTCTTTAAAGTTTTGGAAGAATTAACCATTGAATAAGGTAAAGATAAATGGCCATCCGAATTCGCATTCTTTCTAATGACAGCCTATTATTCTGTAACTTTACAGACAGAGAAATAGCTCTTTTATCCCATTTTGAAAATTCTGAGAAACCCCTTCTTGAATTAAAAAGTGGTTACGGTGTCCGTATTGAGAAAATTTCCACTGAAAGTGGCATTTTATTTGCGGCAACAACAGATAAAGAATACCTGAGTAGAAATCCCAAACAATTTCGGGCAATAGCGTTGACCCTATCATCGTATGTAGGCGTACTTAAACAGGCGAAAATCGACACTGCAAGTTCACTTCAGGACAGAAACCGCAAGATTCTCCATAATCTTGTCACCCTTAATGGAAAAAACAAGCAGGAAATTTATTCAATCATTCCTCCAGAAGCTGGATCGACAAGTCGCGCAGAAGCTATTAAGTTGATATCTGCCCATGTCAAGGAGGAGTCTGATCGAATTGCAGATGCGCTTTTCAGAATAGCAAAAAATAACATGGCAATCGGGTCTGAAATTACCGTGGCGAATTTATTTTTCACACAAGAACCAAAAATAAAAGCAGACATACACGAGATTCATCGAGTTCTAATGAATGCACTCTATATGTTTTTTGCTGATTTTACAGATAAAGGGGTCCGTGTTGATTTTGAAAAAACACAGGCGAAAGCGTATTTTGATTATACGTCAGTACAAGTTGCTTTGTATCATTTGCTTGACAACGCCGTTAAGTATATTTTGCAAAATGAAGACTTGACAATAAGGGTTGTAGAGCTACCGGAGGAAATAAAGGTCACATTTCAAATGGTAAGCATTAAAATAGAACCTTATGAAAAAAAGAGTATTTTTGAGGATGGAATCTCAGGGCACTGGCCCAAAGAAGCAAATTCACAGGGTCAAGGTGTTGGACTAGGTTATATTAAGAAAAGGGTCTTGACTAGCATAGCAGAGATAAAACCTGCTAGACATAGTCATGGAAAGACTCAACAGGTATGCAAAGCGTTCAAAAATTTCAGCGGCCA
>MFNF01000041.1 GCA_001783715.1 Candidatus Lambdaproteobacteria bacterium RIFOXYD2_FULL_56_26 | reverse complement strand
AGGAGCCAATCAAAGGGGCGGTCATGGCCAAGATCAACCCGGCCCAAAGGCTGCGCTGGATAAAATCGTAGCTCAAGGCTTCAAACAATGTGTACCTAGTGAAGTGTAATTAAAGGGACCATCTCAGGGATATTAAGTTCTATAAAATTAAAATTCTCATTAAAAAAATGCAGCCTTATGGAAGAGTTGGAGTCCCCAATTGCCCCAATTGCATAGGAGTATTCGCCTCCCTGAGGGTTGGCCCAAAGGGTGAAGCTATCCAGAGAAAAGTAAAGACGAACCTCTTCTTCTTCGCAAAAACGTGTTTCCTTGCAAAGTACTGGGTCATCATCACTATATTGAAGTTCAAAAATGTTGGGGTCATAGTAACAAACTTTTCCGAGGCGAAGTGAAACGCTTTGAAGCACCTTTTTAAGTGCTGTTTCTACAATTGTTTTAAATATATCTAACGATCTAACTTGAGCGCAAAATGAACCAAACTTATTTTGAGATGAAGAATAGGTAGCTGAGAAGATAAAGAATAATTTTGTATTCACTGTTTTAGAAGCACCCTCTATCGGACCTACTGTGGGAACCTTTTTCCCACCTACGCACATTGTGACAGAGTCGCTGTTGTAGCTGAAAAAGCGTTCACCTTCGTGAGAATCTTGCCGGTTTGGGCATTCAATGTTCCGGTAATAATCAAGTGACCCAAATCTAATAGTTCCAGTTTTAAATGAGTCAAGGTGCTCTTGGCAGCTAAAATATTTATATATTTTTTGGCACATTTATTTTTGAACTTGGTGATGATGGTGCAGGTGGCTGTGGGTGGACTTGCCGTACAGCTGGTTCAAAAGCCCGTCGTTGTAGGAATCCGCCGCCGGGCCGTGGCAAACCAAGGTTTTGTTCAGGCACAAGAGGCTCGAAACCTCGCCGACGATCACCCCCAGGTCGTGGGACACAAACAGAATGGTCAGTTGCAATTCCCGGTTGAGCTTGGCGATGAATTGGTAAAACCGCTCCTGGGAGGCGAGGTCCACGCCGGTCACCGGCTCGTCCAAAAGCAGCACCTCCGGTTCCGCCGCCAGGGCTCGGGCGATAAAGACCCGCTGCCGCTCCCCGCCCGAAAGTCCGGCCAAGGGTTGTTTTTTAAGGTTCCCCAAGGCGCAGAGTTCCACCGCCTGTTCCACCGCTTGGTGGTCGGCGGCCTTCAGGTTGCGGAAGGGGCCCAGCTTGGCGGTCAAGCCGCTTTGGATCACCTCCAGCACCGTGGCCGGAAGCCCAGGGCTCGAAAGGCTCAGGTGTTGGGGGACATAACCGAGCTTGTACCTTTGTTTGAATTTGGCGGCCTTGGTGCCGTACAAAAAAATCTCCCCCGCACTGGGTTTGAGCAGACCCAAGATCAGCTTGAGTAAGGTGGACTTGCCCCCGCCGTTGGGACCCAGGACCCCGACATACTCACCTTTTTTGATCTCAAAGCTGACCTGCTCCAAGATCGACTGGCCTCCGATCTTAAAGCCCAGCCCCTCTACCCGGATCAGCGGTTGGTCTTGCATCCCAGGCCCAGTTGTAGGTTTTTGAGGTTCTCCCCCATCAGTTCAAAGTACCCCAACCCTTGGTCCAATTGTTCCTGTCCCAGGTTGTCCAGGGGGTACAGCGGCAAGGCCCTTGCGCCGGTTTCCTGGGCCAAGGTCAGGCTCAACCTGGGGTCCACCAGCTCTTCAAAATAAACCACCTTGAGCCCCTTGGAGCGGATCAGCTTGACTGCCGCAGCCATTTGGCCCAATCCGGGCCGAGACTCGGCATTGAGGTCGTGCAGGGCGTAGGTGCTCAGACCGTAGCGCTTGGCCAGATAGCCATAGGCATCATGGGCGACCAGCAGTTCCTTGTGCTTGCAGCTCAAAAGCCCGGCTTCAAAGGCTTGGTCCAACAACAGCAATTTTTGTTTGAGCCCCGCCAGCCTTTGTTCGATCCCTTCCTTTTCCTGGGGCTGGAGTTTGATCAACTCTTGGGCCAACCGTTCGGCCAGTTTTGCCGCCAACAGCGGGTTGAGCCAAAGGTGGGGGTCGTACCCGAACCCTTGGCCGCCGGAGCTGGCGGACTGTGCGTCCGAGCCGGGAGGGGTGCCGAAGTCGGTCTCCAAAACCCAGACCGCTCCGCCTTGCTTGACCACTTCTTCGCCCAGCTTGGCCGCCCAAGGTTCCAACCGGGGGCTGTTGTAGATCAAAAGTTGGGCCCGGCTGGCCTTGGCCAGACTCCTGAGGCCCGGCTGGTACTCGTGGGACTCGATCCCCGGCGGGGTCAGGTTGACCACTTCAAAGGCCTCTGCGCCCAGGGTTTGGGCAAAAAAGGCCTGGGGGTATTGGACCGACACCACCAGGGGCTTTGCCGTCAGGGGCAGGGCATTAAGACCGGTCAGCAGGACCAAGAGGAACAGTCGTTTCATCGGTGAATCCAAGGTGCTTAAAAAACAGCGGCAGCCCTACGGGAGGCCCCAGGTTCGGGAAGGCCTCAGGTAAAGCTAGGCCCCAGGGAGGCCCTTGGCAAGAGCCTTTCTGTGCCTTTGGGTTCAAGGGTTGGCCGGGCCGATGGGTTTATGAGTGAGCACGTTGCCCAAAGAGTCCAGGACCAAAAAGGGGTTGTAACAAAGCTCCCAAAGGTTGCCTTCCAGGTCGGCAAAATAACCACTGTACCCGCCCCAAAAGGCCCTCTCCGGCGGCTTGACGATCTGCACCCCTTGGGCTCTCAGTTGGGCAAAGGCTTGGTCCACCTCGGCCTGGGTACCAAAGTTTTGGGCCAAGGTAAAACCCTTTGGGGCAGAGTTTGAAGGCTCCAGCCCTGCATCTTGGGCCAGTTCGTCTTGGGGAAACAGGCCCAGCAAAAAACCGTTGAGCAGGAAAAACACGATCCCCGGCCCCTCGGCCACCGGTTTCCAACCGAGCTTGGAGGTATAAAATTCCTTCATTCCTGCCAAATCCCTCACCCCCAGGGTGAGGACCGAAAGTCGTTGGTCCATCTTTTCCTTTGGGAACTAAGTTAATTCCAGGTCCAGTTGTTTGAGCTTGAGGATCTGGTCTCGCAATCTTGCGGCTTCTTCAAATTCCAAGCGCTCGGCGGCTTTGCGCATCTCCTTTTCCAGTTTGCGCACCTCCTTCATGTCCACCCGGCCCCCTTTGAGCGCACCTTGGGGCAAGTTGTCCGCAACCGCACCGGGGGCCACCAGGTGGTCTTGGATGCGTTTTTTGATTCCCTGGGGGGTGATCCCGTTGGCTTGGTTGAAGGCATCTTGGATCTCCCGCCGCCGCCGGGTTTCGGTCAAGGTCTGCTGCATTGAGCGGGTGACCGTGTCGGCGAACATGATCACCCGGCCATTGAGGTTGCGAGCCGCCCGGCCACAGGTTTGCAACAAGGAGCGGTGGCTTCGGAGGAAGCCTTCCTTGTCGGCATCAAAGATCGCCACTAGGCTGACCTCGGGCAGGTCCAAGCCCTCCCGTAACAGGTTGATCCCGATCAAAACGTCAAACTCCCCCAGCCGCAGGTTACGGATGATCTCCGCCCGTTCGACGGTGTCGATGTCCGAATGGAGATACTTCACCTTGACCCCCAGTTCCTTGTAGTACTGGGCGAGGTCCTCGGCCATCCGTTTGGTCAAGGTGGTGATCAGAACCCGCTCCCCTTGGGCGACCACCTTTTGGATCTCCCCGTACATCTCGTCCACCTGGGACTTGGTGGGCCGAATCTCGATCTGGGGGTCCAGGAGGCCGGTGGGGCGGATGATCTGTTCGACCACCTTGCCCTTGGAGTTTTGCAACTCCAACTCTCCAGGGGTGGCGCTGACGTAGATCACCCGCTCGATCATCCCGTCAAACTCCTCGTACCGCAAGGGCCGGTTGTCCAAGGCGCTGGGCAGGCGAAAGCCGTATTCCACCAAGGTCTCCTTCCGGGAACGGTCCCCTTTGTACATGCCGCCGATCTGGGGCAAGGTGACATGGGATTCGTCCATGATCAAAAGGCTGTTTTTCGGGAAATAGTCGATCAAGGTTGGCGGGGCCTGACCGGGGCCACGGCGGGACATGATCCTTGAATAATTTTCAACCCCTGGACAACGGCCAGTTTCCTCCAACATTTCCATGTCGTACCGGACCCGTTGGTCCAGCCGTTGGAACTCCACCAGCTTGCCTTGGTCGGTCAACTGTTTGAGCCTTACCTGCAACTCTGCTTGGATTAGCGCCAAGGTTTCGGGCATCTGGTCCTTGGGCTGCACATAGTGGCTGGAAGGATAAATGGCGATTTTGGTCAGGTTCTCCTTGGGGCTGCCGGTCAAAGGGTCAAACCTGGTGATGCTTTCGATCTCGTCCCCAAAGAGTTGGATCCGAATGGCATCATCGTCGTAGGCCGGGAAGACCTCGACCGAATCCCCCCGGACCCGGAAGGTCCCTCGGTGGAAGTCGTAGAGGTTTCGGTCGTACTGGATTTCCACCAACTTGGCGATGATTTCCTCCCGGGGCCGTTCCTGGCCGGTCATCAGGTAAAGCAACATGCCCGAATAGGCCTCCGGGCTGCCCAAGCCGTAGATGCAGGAAACCGAACTGATGATGATTACATCTTCCCGTTCAAAGAGGCTACGGGTCGCCGAGAGCCTCAGTTTGTCCAGTTCGTCGTTGATGCTGGTGTCCTTTTCGATGAACAGGTCGGTCCGGGGGATGTAGGCTTCGGGCTGGTAGTAGTCGTAATAACTGACAAAATACTCCACGGCGTTGTGGGGGAAAAACTCCTTGAACTCATGGTACAGCTGGGTAGCCAGGGTTTTGTTGTGGGTCATGATCAAGGTGGGCCGTCCGAAGGCCTGGATTACGTTGGCCATGGTAAAGGTCTTGCCCGAACCGGTCACCCCCAAGAGGGTTTGGTACCGCTCGTCCTGCTTGAGCCCGGCGGTCAATTTTTCGATGGCCTGGGCTTGATCCCCAGCCGGAGCAAAGTCGGAGGCCAATTGAAACTTTGAAGTCATGAAACCCCTTGAGAGTTTGGTCGAATCCCATTACGGTTAGGCTCTACAAACCACTCCATCTTTGAACCCAGACCAAGAGTATGATGAAGGCGAAACGGGCTTTGGTAAGCGTATCCGACAAGACCGGGATTATAGACTTTGTGAAAGAACTACACAAGCTCGGCCTCGAAATCCTGAGCACCGGCGGGACCGCCAAGGCTCTGCGGGACGGCGGCCTTCCGGTCAAGGATGTCAGCGAAGTGACCGGCTTTCCCGAGATCATGGATGGCCGGGTCAAAACCCTGCACCCCAAGATCCACGGCGGCCTATTGGCCCGGCGGGACAAGCCTGAACACCTCGAAGCGCTCCAAAAGCTGGAGATCGGCCTGATTGATCTGGTGGTGATCAACCTGTACCCTTTTTTGAAGGTCACCGCCGACCCCAAGGTGGACCTGGAAACGGCGATTGAAAACATCGACATCGGCGGCCCGGCGATGTTGCGGGCTAGTGCCAAAAACTACGCCGGGGTAGCGGTGATCACCGACCCGGCAGACTACCCCTTGGTTTTAAAGGAACTGGCCGAAACCGGCGAAGTCTCCCTTTCCACCAAAGGCCGCTTGGCAATCAAGGCCTACCGTCTGACCTCCGCCTACGATGCCGCCATTGACGAATACTTGAGCCGCACCTTGGCCCAGGAAGAACGAATCCACCTGACCTACGGCAAAGGCCAAACCTTGCGTTACGGGGAGAACAGCCACCAAAAGGCGAGTTTTTACCTGGACGAAGCCTCCAAGGACAGCAGCGTAGCTCGGGCCGAGATCCTCAACGGCAAAGAGATGAGCTACAACAACTTTGTGGACGCAAACGCCGCTTACGAAGCGGTCAAAGACCTGGACCCCAAGGTCCCGGCGGTTGCGGTGGTCAAACACACCAACCCTTGCGGCTTCGCCACCGGCAAGACCGCAGCCCAAGCCTTGGAACGGGCCTGGGAAGGGGACCCGATCAGCGCCTTTGGCGGGGTCATCGCCACCAACCAAAAGGTGGACATGGCCTTTGCGGAGTTCCTCAAAGGGGACTCGGTCAAACATTACAGCTACCAAGTCAAGGACGGGGAATACGTTGCCCAGGAAGTCAACACCGGCAAGTTTGTGGAAGTCCTGATCGCCCCGGACTTTGAGCCGGAAGCCCTAGAATTCCTGCAAAAGAAATCCAAGATGATCCGGGTGCTCAAGGTCCCGGAGGTCGAAGTGGTGGACCCCAAGACCTTGCGGGCGATTACCGGCGGTCTGCTGGTCCAGGACCGGGACATGCAGCTTTTTGAGAAATTTGAAGTGGTCACCCAAAAGACCTTCCCCGGCCATTACCAAGCCCTGGCGACCTTCACCATGACCGCTTGCAAGCACACCAAGTCCAACTCGGTGATCCTGGGCCGGCAGTATGAGCCAGGGTTGTTCCAGGTAATGGGCATGGGTGCCGGGCAGCCCAACCGGGTGGACTCAATGCGCAAATTGGCCTACACCAAGGCCTTGGAAAACCTCAAACGGGAATGGCAAAGGTTGGGCAAATCGGGCAAGTTTGAGGCTTGGGCACAACAAGAGATCAACGGGATGTTGCTCGCCTCCGATGCCTTCTTGCCCTTTGACGACACGGTCAGGGAAGCGGCCGGGCTGGGGGTCCGCTACTTGATCCAGCCAGGCGGCAGCATGAGAGACGAAGACAGCATCAAGGCCTGTAACGAACTGGGCGTGGCCATGGCCTTTACCGGGCTGCGGCACTTTAACCACTAGGAGCCCCTGCTCAAGCAAGACCGGCGGCTTTCTGGTTTACTGCAGAAAGCCGCCTTGCACCTCCACAAGGACGGCATGTGATGCGTTACAAACCCTTCCCGGCCAAGTTTTTTTGTGACAACCGCCGTCTTTTGAGCCAAAGGTTGGATGAAGACGGTTTGGCCCTGGTTTTTTCGGCAGACAGCAGCATCCGCAACGGAGACCAGCTCCAGCCTTGGCGGCAGGACTCCAACTTCTTTTACCTGACCGGGCTGGAGCAACCGGGGATCTTTTTGCTGCTCCTCCCTGAAAAGGCCGGTTCCCACCAAGAGGTTTTGTTTCTCCCTCCGGTCAACCTGGAGCGGGAGAAGTGGGAAGGCAAGATGCTGACCCCGGAGCGGGCCAGCGAGATTTCGGGGGTCAAGAAGGTCTTGCCTGCCGACCAATTTCTGGCGCACTTTTTCCGGGCCCAGGAGCAAAAAAACACCCTTTATACCGAAGTCAACGCCCTCTTCCCCGACCAACCTTTGACCAAGGCCCACCGGATGCTTGAAGACTTCCGGGTCCGGCTGCCGGGGTTAAACTTTAAAAAAATGGGCCCCCTGTTGGTGCCCCAACGGGCCAAAAAACAAACGGTCGAGATCGACCGCATCCGGGCCAGCCTGGGGATCATCGAAAAAGGGCTCCGGTCGGTGGCCAAAAAGCTCAAACCGGGGATGATGGAGTACCAAGTGGAAGCGGAATTGGCCTTCCATTACCTCAACGCCGGTTGCAGCCGGGTGGGCTTTGAGACCATCGTGGCCGGGGGCAAAAACGCCTGTACCCTGCATTATGTCGAAAACTCCGATCCGCTGGCGGCCAAGGAACTGGTGCTGATCGACACCGGCGGGGAATATGGTATGTATTCGGGGGACATCACTAGGGTCCTGCCCATTTCGGGCAAGTTCACCGAGCGGCAGGCCCATTGTTACCAAGCGGTCTTGGAGGTCAACAAAACCTTCATTCGTAAACTCCGGGCGGGGCTGAGCTGGAAGGAGCTGGCCGAGCAGGCGGGAATGATCCAAGGGGAAATCTACAAAAAAGCCGGGTTCATCACCGAGGCCAAGGACTACCTCAAGGTAGGGTACCACCGGATCGGCCACAGCCTGGGCCTGGATGTACATGACCTGCAAATCGCCGATTGGCCGCTGAAGGCCGGTGCGGTGATCACCGTTGAACCGGGGCTCTACCTGCCCGAAGAAGGGATCGGGATTCGGATTGAAGACAATGTGGTCCTCACCGAAGGAGGCTTCGAGGTCCTCTCGGCCAACATCCCCAAAGAGATTGCCGACCTCGAAGCCCTGATGGCCTAACGACATCGGCGGGGAGGGGTTACAGGGTTTTGTCTTGGATGATGGCCTTGGTTAAGGCTTTGTAGGATTCAAGTTGGTTCTCGGTGAGGACGGAGAAAAATTCATCGTCCACCTGTTCGACCGCCAAGATTGCTCCAAAGATCACCTTTCGTCCCTCTTTGGTGAAACAGACATGGAAGGCCCGACTGTCCGAAGGGGCTTTCACCCGGCTGACCAACCCCAGTTCCTCCAGGTTTCGGACCGCTTTGGAGAGGGTCATCTTCTCAATCTTGGCGTGTTCTCCCAGGTGGGTTTGGGTGGTTGGCTCCTCATGTTGTTCGAACCACAAGAGGGAAGCCAGGATCGCATATTGAGTCTGGGTGAGCTTAAATTCGCTCAGAACCAGGGCCAGTTTAGCTTGCCAAAGGGAGGTGATCTTCCACAGCAGAAAACCGGCACTTTCGTCAGGGGTTTTGTGCTTAAACGGCGAGACTTTGGGTGCTTCTGGTTTGCTCAATCAACCTCTCTGTTTGCTCCGGCAGACCTCTGGCGATCCCCTCCACGACCAGCTTTCTCCACAAAAAGCCCAGAGGCCCCACCAGTCGAAGGGTAATTTTTATCTCAAGTTCCTCCCCCTTGTCGATGAGTTCGTGCTGACCGTACATTTTAGCCAGGGGGAATCGGGTGAGGTCTGTGAAGGACTGAGTGGGTTCCACTTGAACCAACTTGAGCCGGAGGTTGGGGCCTCCCTTAGGCCGAAAGTGAAAGAAGGTTCCGGCCAAAAATTCCCCCTCCAGCCGGGTTGATTCAAGGTCGCTCTGCCATTCCGGCCAGTGGTTGATGTCAATCCAAACCTGCCAAACTTGGTCTCGGGTCAATTCTTTGACGGTTTTACTGTAGCTCTGGCTCCACATTTTTTTCTCCCAATGGGTGTGTGTCTGCGAGGAATATATTAAACCGGTTTACTAAAAAGGCAACCAAAAAACCTCTGAAACTCCAAACAATTTCTAACAATTGAAGAAATGTTTTATGGAGGGCGGGGGATACCAATTACTCATAAAGCGTCACCCTCTTCGGGTCAAAGGACTCCCTCACGGCTTCCCCTATAAAAGTAAACAGCAGCAGCACCAGGACCGTGGCGACCGAGGGGCTTAAGAGGATCCAGGGGGCGTAGTCGAAGGCTTCCTGGCCTTGCCGCAGAAGCTCGCCCCAGCTGGGGGTGGGGATGGGCAGGCCGTAGCCCAGGTAGTCGAGGCTGGTCAGGGCGCCGATCCCGGCGACCATCTGGAAGGGCAGACGGGCGATGATCGGCACTGTGGCGTTGGGCAAGAGGTGCAGGACCACGATCCTCAAATGCGAGGCCCCCATGGACCGGGCCGCTTCGGCGTATTGGCGGCTTTTTTCCCGGTAGATTTCCGCTCGCATCAACCAAGTCATGTCCGTCCAACCTACAAACACCAAAATCCCCAAGAGCAGCCAAAAGTTGGGGGTCATCAGGGCCGCCATGATCAGGATCAGGTAAAGGGTGGGGATTGAGGTCCAGACCTCGACCAGCCTTTGCATCAAAAGGTCGAACAGCCCCCCGAAGTAGCCCATCAAACTGCCCACCAGGATGCCCAAGCCCGAGGTGGTCAGGTACAAGGCAAAGGAAAACAAAATGGCCACTCGAAAGCCGTAGAGCAGCCGGGCCAGGATGTCTCGGCCCGAGTTATCGGTACCCAGGTAGTGGCCCATTTCAAAATTAGGCGGGTTGGGCGGGTTGTTCTCCAGCCCCAGGTCGTTCTCATAAGGCCCATAGGGCACCAAGGGCAGGAGGACAAATCCCTCACCGTTTTCGGCCCAGGTGGCTTTTAAGTTCCGGTAGTTGGTTTCATATCCATAGTCCAACCCAAAGGTCGTCCCCGGCAGGATCGAACCGTAGCTGGGGAAGTAGAGCTTGCCTTCATAGCGGACCAACAGCGCCCGATGGCTGACCCACAGCTCCAACCCCAAGGAAGCGACCATCAGGGCTACCAAAATCCAAAAAGACCAAAGCCCCCGTTTGATCCGGGAGAACCGGTACAGCCTCGCCTTGGTGCTGGGGTGCAGGTGAAACAAGAACATGGGGGCACTCTGGGGAAAGAGGTTGGGCTTGAGCCCCCAGGCTATCTGCTTTGCTCTTTCACTTCAAGCCCTCCTTGGGGCAAGGTGCAAAAAGCCCTTTGACGAAACCGCCCGGCAAGCCTTAAACTGAACATTTCAAAACATCGTTAACCTGCAAGAGCCTTCCATGCAAAAGCCCAAGTCCTGGACCAAAGAAGAAATCTCCCATCTCTACCGCCAGCCGCTCTTGGACTTGGTGTTTGAGGCGGCCCAGGTCCACCGGCAGTACCACGATTCTAAAGAGGTACAGGTTTGCACCCTCCAATCGATCAAAACCGGCGGCTGCGCCGAAGACTGCGGCTACTGTTCCCAATCGGTCCACCACCAAGCGAACCTGGAGCGGCAAAAGCTGATGGATGTGGACAAGGTGCTGGCGCTGGCCCAAGAAGCCAAGGCTGGGGGCAGCACCAGGTTTTGTATGGGTGCCGCTGGTAGGCAGGTTCGGGACGACGAGGACTTTGAACAGATTGTTAAAATGGTTAAGGGGGTCAGTGGATTGGGCCTGGAGGTTTGTTGCACCTTAGGGATGCTCGAAGACCACCAAGCCTTGCGGCTCAAGGAAGCGGGCCTACATGCCTACAACCACAACCTGGACACCGGGGAAAAACATTACGCCAAAGTGGTCAGCACCAGGACCTACCAAGACCGGCTGGACACCATCGAAACGGTCGGCAAGGCGGGTATCTCCCTTTGTTGCGGCGGGATCCTGGGCATGGGGGAAGAGGAACAGGACCGGATCGACCTGCTTTACACCCTAAGCCACCTGAGCCACCCGCCCGAATCGGTGCCGATCAACGCCTTGGTGCCCATTGAGGGAACCCCGATGCAGGACTTGGGCAAGGTGGAAGCCTTTGACCTCTTGCGGATGATCGCCACCACTAGGATCGTTTTCCCCCTGTCCAAAGTCAGGCTTTCGGCGGGCCGGGAGTCCTTGAGCGAGATGGAGCAGGCCTTTTGTTTCTTGGCCGGGGCAAACAGTATTTTTTCTGGCGACAAGCTGTTGACCACCCCTGGACAAGGACAGGCTGCGGACCTACAGTTGTTCGGCAAACTGGGCCTCTCCCCCATGAAGCCCACCGGCCACGGCCATTAGGCCAGTTAGACGGACCGTTTCGCCCAGCCCCCCTTGAGCAGCAAGGCGGTGGCTCCCAAAAAGGAGAACCCGCCGATAAAGCTCAAAGGGGCGGGCAACAGTGAGCCGTCCATCGCCCCCCGAAGTCCCAACCCCACTGGCATCAACAAGGCCAAAATCGAAAGGCGGCTCAGCCAAAGCCGTTCCCTCTCTCCCAGCGCCAAATGGGGGACCAAGAGGGCGACCAAAAGGTTGAAGAGCCCAAAGGGCTGCCCGTGGCTGTGGGCGGCCTTGACCAGGGCTTTGGGGTAGGTGAGTTTCAGAAAACCTTCGGTGAAATTGGCATCCATGTTGGCGGCCAAGGCAAAACCACCGATGCTGGCGATAACCAGGGTCAGCGCCCCGGCGACAAGGTTGGCTTTGGGAACCTGCGGCATGATCCCTCTGGGGTTTGGGTGAAGCTCTAGGCTACAAAATTCCCAGATTCCTCGGCAATCCCTTTCATTGAACCGACAAGGTTCAAGCGGTCATCACTTCCCCAATCGCCCCATAAACCCCCAGCAGTTCCTCTTGGGTGATGCAGTAAGGGGGCAGCAGGTACAGGCAGGATCCCAAAGGCCGGAGCAGGAAACCTCGTGCAAAAAAGGCTTCCTTGAGGCTGGCTAGATCATTGTGTTTCGCTCCCTTTTGGGGGGCCCAGTCCATCGCCCCAATGGTCCCTTGGATACGAAACTGGCTCAACCGCTCAATCCCTTGGAGCTGGGCCTGTCCTTCTTGGTGCCAAGCGGCCATTTCGCCGTACACCTTGGTTTGGTCCAACAGCTTCATCGAAGCCAAGGCGGCGGCGCAGCCCAGTGGATTGGCGGTGAAGCTGTGGCCGTGGTAGAAAGTGGGGTCTTGGGGACTGTTTTGGTCCCCCCAGAAGGCCTCATAGACTTTGGCATTGGCCACGGTGGCGGCCATGGCCATAGCCCCGCCGGTCAGGCCCTTGGAAAGGCAGATCAGGTCGGGCTCGACCTCGGCCCACTGGCAAGCAAACAGCTTCCCGGTCCGGCCAAAGCCGGTGGCCACTTCGTCAAAGATCACCAACAGCCCAAACTCTCGGACCAGTTCCACCAGGGCCTTCAAAAACCTTGGCCGGTACATCCTCATCCCCGCCGCCCCTTGGACCAAAGGCTCTAGGATCAGCGCCCCGTAGGCGGTTGGGTTCTGCTCCAAAACCTTCCTGGCCTGGGCCAGAGCTTGGGCTTCCTTGGCTTCGACCTCCAGGTCCCCGGTCCAGGTGATCGGTCTCGGGAGTCTAGTCACCCCAAACAACAACGGCTGGAACACCGGGTTAAACAGGCTGGGGTCCCCGACTGACATGGCCCCCAAGGTATCCCCGTGGTAACCCCCTTCGAGGGCCAAGAACCCTTGCCGCTGTTTGTCCCCCCGGTTGGCCCAGTACTGGTAGGCCATTTTAAGGGCTACTTCTACAGCAGTAGAACCATCATCGGAATAAAAAACCCATTCCAAGCCTTTGGGCAACCGCTCGACCAAAACTTTGGCCAGCTTTTGGGCCGGTTCGTGGCTGTACCCGGCGGCGATCACCTGTTCAAGTTCCAAAGCCTGTTTGTAAATCGCTTCGGCCAGCTCGGGCCGCCCGTGGCCGTGCAGGGTGACCCACCAGGAGGAAACTGCGTCCAAAACCCGTTTGCCCTGGGACAGCTCTAGGTAAGCCCCCTGCCCCCGGACCACCATGTGGGGCGGACTGGCCTGGGACATCTGGGTAAAGGGCATCCAAATCCGGCTTTTGCCTGAGGTCATCGGGGTTTTAAGGGTTGGAGAGTTTGGAGATTGCGGCAAAGACCTGCAACAAGGAGGCTGGGTTCACCTCGGGCAAAGGTTGGACCGAGCCCAAAACCCTGACTCCTCGTTGTTCAAGGCTCGCCCGGTTGGCCCCGTGGAGCGGGCCGTTGAGGACGACCCCCAGGCATTCCAGGTTCCGGGCCTTTAAGGCTTCTAAGGACAACAAGCAGTGGTTGAGGGTGCCCAGACCGCTCCGGGCGACCAGGAGTACCGGCAGGCCAAGGTCGGCGGCCCAGTCGATAAAAAGCTCGGTTTCGTTGAGCGGCACCATCAGCCCACCCACCCCTTCGATCACCAAATGGTCTTGGACCGGTTCGGGCAGCCGGACCCTTTTGGGGTCGATACGGACCCCTTCGAGCGCCGCTGCTTGGTTGGGGGAGAGGGGTTCCTTGAGTCGGTAGGCCTCGGGGCTGAAGTGCTCTGGCCCCAAGCCGGTTTGGGTTTGGACGAATTCCAGGTCGGTGCCGTCTTTGCATCCGGTTTGGAAAGGTTTGAAGTAGTGGCCCCCCAACCCCAAGGCCAAGGCCGCCGACACCAGGGTTTTGCCCACCCCCGTATCGGTGCCGCAGACCAAAAAACGGTGGGGCCAATCCCTCATGCGGGCCTTTGGTAACAGGCAAAGGCAACTTGGCTGGTCATGGTCAACCCCCCTTGGTTTTTTTCGTCCAGGTATTGGATCAACCGTTTCATCTGCCCTGGGTTCAGGTGGCTTTCCTCCAGCCGCACCCCGGCCCCGATCGCTTTGAGGTTGCAAAAGAAGGCCAGGGTTTTGGGGAACTTGACCTTAAAATTGACCAGTTTCCAATCCAAGGTGCCCGGACAGGCTTCCAGGGCCGAGCGCACCTGGTCCGGGGCCGGAAGGGCGTTGCCCGAAAAGGGCAGCCCCAGGTCCAAGGCCGCCGCTTTCCACTCGGAAAAACTGGCATCGGTCATAAAAGAAAGGATCAACTTCCCCCCCGGCTTGAGGGCCTCGGAAAAATTGACCACCCCTTGGGCCGGTTCCCGCAGCCATTGCAGGGCCAAGGCGGAGAGGATCAGGGAATAATGTTGGCTGGGCAGCGGTTCGTTGGCATCCCGCTTTTCAAAGGTCACCTGGGGCTGGGCTTCAATTTTCTCTTGGGCGGCCAGCAACATCGCCTGGGAAAGGTCGCTCAGACAGATCGGGAAGCCCTTGAGTTCCCGGACCAACTGCTGGCTGACCAAACCGGTGCCGCAGCCCAGCTCCAACACCGGGCCGGGGGGCAGGCCTTTGAGCCATTTGGGCAGGAGCCCATAAAGTTCAAAGGCCGCTTTTTTTTGTAAGGTGCCGTGCAGTTCGTAGAACTCGGCGGCCTTGTCGAACGAAGCAGCGATCTTTTGGTTGCGGTTCATCATAAGCTTGTCCATCCTCCAATGGCACGGGTCACGGGGGCCCAGGGGGAAAACCCCAGGCCGTGGCCGACCGCCTCCACCTCCACCTTGTCTGCCTGGGGGAGGGCGAGGCCGAAGGCCTTGGACAAGAAGGGGTCCACCACCTGATCTTCCTGTCCTTGTAGCAACAAAATCCGCGGCACCTGGGCCAAGGGCTCCAAGTCCAATTCTACTTCTCCCAACCGCTTTAGGTCCGTACGCAGGACTTCAAGTTTGGCTCCCAAGGGAACCTTGGGGACCGGCCCGGTGGGACCAAAACAAAGCCCGTAAAACTGGGCCAAGGTTCCCTCCAGGTCCCGCTCCAGCCCTTGGACCAGCCGCTTGTATCCCCGCAGGGTTGGGCTAGGCTGGGGGGGCAGGAACCGGGCGAACCCACCTAAGACCACCAATTCCTTGGCCTCTGCCCACCAGTCCGGCGGCACCTGCCAAAGGCCCATGGAATGGGTAATGACCTTCCAATCCCCACGGGGCGGGCGGTCCGGGGAAGGGGTGCCAAAGTACCCACGGTCAAACCGCCAAGCAGGTCCGCCCAAGTCCTGCAACAGCCCCTCAAAAAACCAAGGCCCGGTCGCCCAACCGTGGTAGCAGGCCCATCCGCTCACAAGGCCCCCCACCGGTCCAAGGCGGACAAAAGCCCGTTGATCTGCTCTAGAGTATGAGTGGCACTCAAGGCCAACCGTAGCCGAGCCTTGCCCGGCTCTACCGTCGGGGGCCGGATGGCCAGGGCCAAAAATCCCTGGTCCTCCAGGTAGGCGGACAAGGCCAAACATTGGGCCTCTTCCCCGACCAGGAGGGGCACAATCTGACTTTGGGAAGCCAAGGTGTCGTAGCCCCTTTGCCGGAGCCCTTGGCGCAAGACTTGGCTCAGGTGCCCCAGGTGTTCCCGTTCCGCCCCCATCTTTGGCACTAGCTCTAGGCTTGCGTCAATGGCCCCTAGGGCAAAGGGGGGCAAGGCGGTGCTGTAGATCAGCCCTGGGTGAAAGTTGATTAGGTATTGGACTAAAAGTTCGGACCCGGCCAGGTAGGCCCCAAAGGAGCCCAGGGCCTTGCCGAAGGTCCCCATCACCAGATCCGCCCCCAGGCCCACCGAAAGGCCCATCCCCTCGGGGCCAAAGACCCCGGTGCCGTGGGCTTCGTCTAGGATCAAAAAGGCTCCGGCGGCCTTTGTCAGGCCCACCAGTCTCTCCAGGTCCGGCTGGTCTCCGTCCATGGAGTAGATGGTTTCGGCGAGCACAAAAACCCGTTTTCCTTGGGCTTCTTGGAGCAGTTGGGCCAAATGGTCCAAGTCGTTGTGCCGGAACCGTTTGAACGGAGCGCCACTGGCCAGCACCCCTTGGATCAGGCTGTTGTGGACCAGCTTGTCCATCAATACCAAATCTTTGGGTCCCGCCAGAGCGGCCAACAGGCCCAGGTTGGCCTGCCAGCCGGAATTGAGCACCAATGCCGCCTCGGTCCCCTTGAGCCGGGCCAGTTTGGCTTCCACTTTGAGGTAACCGGGGTGGGAGCCGCAGACCAACCGAGAGGCCCTCGAACCGGCCCCGTAGGCTTGGGCAAAGGCATGGCCCCGTTCGACCAGAAGGGGGTGCGCAGCCAGCCCCAGGTAGTCGTTGGAACTGAAGTTGACCAACTTTCTGCCCTCCACCTCCACAAAGGGATGTTGGCAGCAGTCCATGGTCCGTAAGGTTCTTTTTTGCCCCTTTGCCGCTCGGGCTTGCAGGGCTTCTTGGAGCCAATCTTGTTTCATAAGGCCCAAGCTAATTGGTTTTCGGTTTTTTGACTAGAGGCATCCCCGGTTTACAACCTCGCTTAAAACCGGTAGGCTGCCCCGATGGAACCAATCTTTTTTTTTCATGGACTTGAAGGCAGCCCCGAGGGGACCAAGGGGCGTTTTTTGGCCGACCGCTTTGCCGGGCTGATTCGCCCCCAACTGAGCCCGGACCCGGCGGCCCGGCTGGAGCTGGTCTTGGCGTTGGTCCAGAGCCCCAGCCTGTTGGTGGGCTCCTCGTTGGGAGGGCTGACAGCCTTGATGTTCGCCCAAAAAAAGCCGGAGTTGGTGACCGGACTTTTGTTGGTCGCTCCGGCGGTGGGCTTTTTCCCGGAAGTGGAGATTTCGGAGCACCACAGAGGGCTGTTGGCAGGCTTGGTGGTCCCCGCCGGGATCCCGACGGTCATCCTGGGTGCCACCCAGGACCACCTGATCCCCCAAAGCGCTTTGGAGGCACTGGTAGTGCGCTCCCCCGAGCCAAGGCGGATCGAACTTTGGATGAGGCCCGATGACCACAGCCTCAACCGGCACCTGGAGGCCATTTTGGCTGGAATCAATCGATTGAGGGAACTGTAATGGACCGCTCCTTTGGGACCCAAACCTGGCTCGCCCCGGCCTTGGAGGTGTTGTCCAACGAAGACCCTTGGATTCGCCCCTTGGACCGGGGCGGCCACCCCGGCGGGTTGGTTCTGCTCAAGGAAGACCTGCCCACCTTCATCCTGCCGGACCTGCACGGTCGCCACGAATTTCTCAAAGACTGCCTTTCCTACCGTCACGGGGGCAGAACGCTGCTCGAAGGGTTGGAGGCCAAGGCGGTCCAGCTGGTTTGTTTGGGCGACGGCATGCATTCGGAACTGCGGGGACGGGAGCGCTGGCAGCGGGGCTTGGCGGAGTATGAACAGGGCTTTGAGGATTCTCCTGCCATGGACCAGGAGATGGAGGAAAACCTCAAGACCATGGCCTTGGTCTTGGAGCTGAAGGCGAAATTCGGGCCGATGTTCCACTTCTTTAAGGGCAACCACGAAAACATTTTGGGACTCAGTGTCGGCGGAGACCATCCTTTTGCCAAGTTCGCCGCCGAGAGCCCGATGACCAAGCTTTGGGTCGAAAAGAACCTGGGCGAAGATTTTTTGAACCTTTACGCCAACTTTGAGCAGGCCCTGCCGATCTTGGGCCGAGGCAGAAATTTTCTGCTCGCCCACTCCCGGCCCCGTGAGCCTTATGGGTTTGACCAAGTGATCAACTACAAGGACTACCCCGACCTGATCGAAGGCCTCACCTGGACCCGTGACCACCAAGCCCAGCCGGGGGCTATTCCGGCCATGTACAAGGGGCTGCTGGGCGGGAACTCCCAAGAGAGCCTGTGGATCTCCGGGCACACCCCGGTGGCCAACCTCTACCGGTTCGAGGCGGTAGAGCGGCTGTTGCTGATCCACAACCCGGCCCGCCGGGTGGTCTGCCGGATCGAACCGGGCCGAGCCTTCCAACTGGAAACCGACATCTTCGCCCTTCCCGAATCCGGCTGATCGGCGAACTCCTCCAAAAGAACGGGGTTGGTTCTTTTGTTTGCATTTGCTCGTTTTTACGGTCTTGCCTGTTTAGAGAAGAACTCCAAGCTTGGTTTACAGTTGGAGTAAACTTGCTCCAATGCGTGAGCAACGATCATCCGGTTGTACCGTTCAACCTCCTCGTAGTGCAAAACTGTGGGACTGTAGGTTTTGCCCTTTTCCTTTTCGGTAAGCAGAACTGCCAGTTTCGGTGAAACAGGGTAGTACATTTCAAGCTTTTCGGGTGGTTTGTCTCTTTCTTCTGGGACAACTTTGGTATTGATAATAGGCTGGTCCCCTGTCAGTAAAGGGGCGTGGGAACCGTTCTTTAATAGGACCAGAGTATATCGATCCCTGGTGGTGTACAGGTTAAGTGCCATTTGACTGGCATGGATGTGCCGGAGGATAGGCCAGATAGTTTTTAGATTTTGGCTTGGTATTTTTTCTATCGCCGATCGCATTTTTTTTGTTCTAAAATACTGTTCTGAAATGAATAATAGAAAATTCATCGCTTGTTCTTCTTGTTGATAAAAGGACAGGTCCTCTTGTTTCAGAAAATCAAGGTACTGAATACTATTAGATTCGATGTGAGAGTGGTATTCCTCTTCAAAATTGTTGAGACAAGTGCTAAATATATCCCCCAACTTTTCATTGGAAGTTTTGTTTTGTAAGGCCTCTATCCAGCGGAAAGGAAGCTGAAAAAGTTCAACCCAGCCGTGATGAATTTCCCCTTCCCGAGCATTAAAACCGTTTTTTATATACCCCGTGATGAATTCTAGATAGTGTAGTCACGAGATTGTGGCCCAAAGAAAAATGCACCTGATATGAATTGCCGCCAAGAAGGAATTCGCGTTTTTCGTGTATCTG
>MFNF01000040.1:85113-96295 GCA_001783715.1 Candidatus Lambdaproteobacteria bacterium RIFOXYD2_FULL_56_26 | reverse complement strand
GGTAAAGGGGCCGATATGTTCGATGGTCAGGTAACTGATGCACCAATTGGCATCCACCATCCCCCGAGGCTTGATCGCCGAGTTGGGGCAAGCCTCCAAGCAGGCGTTGCAGCTCCCGCAGCCCTCCGTTTCCATTGGGCCGGTGGTAACAAGGGGCAGGTTGCAGAGGATCTCGGCCAAAAACAGGTAGGACCCCAATTGCGGGTGGACCAACAGGCTGTTTTTCCCGATAAACCCCAGGCCCGCTTGGTGGGCCAGTCTTTTTTCCGGCAAAGGGGCGGAGTCCACAAAGACCCGACCTTCAAAACCCTCAAACCGCTGGCCCAGCTCAGACAGCAGCGCTTGGAGCCGCTTTTTGATCCAGCCGTGGTAATCCTCCCCCCAGGCGTACCGGCTGATCCACCGGTTTGCCCCCAAGTCCCCCTCTGGGGGCGTTGTCTTGTAGGGTACCGCCACCAGAATCACCGCCCTGGCCCCAGGATGGATCAACAAAGGGTCGGCCCGCAGGTGCAGGTTTCGGTTCATCCAGTCCATGCCCGCTTGGTAGCCCCGGCTCAGCCACTCGGCATACCAAGGGCCAAAGTGGCAGTCTTCCTCCCCCACAAAGCCCACCCAAGGGAAACCGGCAGAGGCAAATAGCGCTTGAATCGTTTTTTCCATCGTCATCCGTAAAAAATCCCCCTTACCAAAGCTGACCGGTTCTGCCTAGAATCGCCCGAGTTTCATCACCTTTGGAAGCAAAATGCAGGATTTTCTGGTTTTTGATCTCGAAACCCAGCGCAGCGCCCTGGATGTTGGCGGCTGGGACCACATCCCCGAGATGCGGATGTCGGTGGGGGTTCTTTATGACAGCCGGGACCAATCGTTTTACGACTATTACGATACCCAGGCCTTTGACCTGATCGCCCACCTCTCTTCCGGCCCCTTGGTCATCGGCTACAACCACCTGAGCTTCGATTATTCGGTCCTAAGTGGCTACGCTCCTTTGGAAGAAAGAGCCCAGTTGCTGGCCCGGTTGACCGGCCTGAGAAACCTGGACCTTTTGGTTTCGATCAAAGAGAAGATCGGCAAACGGATCAAGCTCGACGATCTGGTCCGCCCCACCTTGGGGGCCGCCAAGTCGGCAGACGGGCTTTTGGCCTTGGAATGGTACCGGCAGTACCTGGAAGGCGAAGCCGGGATGCTGGAGAAGATCACCGAATATTGCAGGCAAGACGTAACCGTCACCAGGGACCTCTTTTTACACGGCAAAACCCACGGCAAGGTGTCTTACCTGGACAAGGAGCGGGGCTTGACCGAAGTGGCGGTGGACTGGCCCGGTTTGGGCGCTTTGGGTCACGACCCAGAGGGAACGATGCAACTTCCCTTGTTTTGAGCCCCTCTATGTCTCCTTCCCTGTTCCTCACCGGGGCCACCGGTTTTTTGGGTTCCAACCTGCTGCACCACTTGGAGGGCCGGGGTCTGGACCTCTGGGCCGGAGTCCGAGGAGCCGTACCGGAACACCAGGGCGAGGTCCGTTGGGTGCCTTACGACCCAGTGGAGCAACTCACCTTCGGCCCCGAAACCACCTTGGTCCATCTGGCCGCCAGGGCCCACAAGATGAGGGACTTAGCCCCGGACCCCAGGGCCGAGTTTTTTTCCGCCAACTGCGACTTTACCCTGGCCTTGGCCCAAAGGGCCAAAGACCAAGGGGCCAAGCGGTTTGTGTTCATCTCCTCGGTCAAGGTCATGGGCGACCGCCCTGGGTTCTACCGTCTCGGGGACCCGCCTGCCCCGGAGGAACCTTACGGCGAATCCAAATGGGCAGCAGAGCAGGGGTTGCAAAAAATCTTTGGCCCAGGCAGCCAAACCGAATGTGTGATCCTGCGGCTCCCGATGGTTTACGGCCCCGGAGCCAAGGGCAACGTGCTGACCCTGCTCAAGGCGGCCAAACGAGGCTTGGCCTTGCCGCTGGCCGGGGCGACCCAAGCCAGAAGCATGTTGTTTGTAGGCAACTTTTTGAGTGCCCTCGACCGGATCCTGGCCACCCCCGTTGACCTGACCCAGCCGGTCAAAACCTACTTTTTGACCGACGGCAAGGACCTGACCAGCGGGGCCTTTTATGCCCAACTGGCCGCCCGGTTTTCAAAGCGCAAGGCGCTGTTTTTGGTCCCGAAGGTTCTGTTGACCTTGGCCGCCTTGGCTGGCGAGGGGTTGGGGAAAGTGGCGGGTCGTCCGCTGCCGCTGAATTTTGCCGTGTTGTCACGGCTGTTTGAAGAGTACCGTTTTGACCCTTCGGCCTTTGCCACCGACTTTCGCTGGACCGCTCCCTTTACCCCCGAACAGGGGCTTTTGGAAACGGCCCAGTGGTATCATGACCTGACCTTAGAGACTTAAATTTCCCCACCACCTCGTGGGGGCCAAGGAGAACCGTTTGAATACCCGCCCCAAAAAAGTTCGCAAAGTGTTTACCTCCCAAGAGAAAAAAGGGATTTTCAGCCTGAGCCTGATCTTTTTCTTCCAGATGTTTGGGCTTTTTTTGATCCTGCCGGTCTTCAGCCTGTTGGCCACCGAGGAAGTCGAGGGAGCAACCCCGGCCTTGGTGGGGCTGGCCATGGGCAGCTACGGTCTGACCGCCGCCTTGTTGCAGATCCCCTACGGGGCCTGGAGCGACCGGATCGGTCGGCGGCCGGTGATCACCTTCGGACTACTCTTGTTTGCCTTCGGTTCTATCCTGGCGGCGATGAGCAGCAACATCTACTGGTTGATCCTGGGCAGGCTGCTGCAAGGGGCGGGCTCGATGAGTTCCCCGATCTTCGCCTTGATCGCCGACCTCACAAGGCCCGAGGTTCGAGCCAGGGCCAACGCTATGATGGGCGGAGCGGTGGGCTTGAGTTTTGGTTCGGCCATGTCGCTGGCTCCCTTTTTGGCCCATTACATCGGCCTTTCGGGGCTCTTTTGGGTGATCACCGTGATGTCCTTGTGCGGGCTGTTGCTCTTTTGGCTGGCCGTGCCCGTACCCGACCAGGATCCGGTCAAGGCGACCCAGCCGATCGGGGTCCTGCTCAAAAAAGTGCTCAAACAGCCCAACCTTACCACCCTCAACTTCGGTGCCTTCGCCTGCTCCATGGGCCTAACCGCCACCTTCTTCATGTTGCCCATGACCTTAAAGGCCAACGGTTGGGAACGGTCGGACTGGTGGGAGATTTACCTCTCCCTCCTGGTAGCCGGGGGTTTGGTGATGGTGCCTTCAACCATCTTTGCAGAGGTCAAAAACAAGTTCCGCCAAGTGATGGTCGGCGGAATCCTGATGATCCTGCTCAGCTTTGCCCTGATGGCCTGGGCTTGGAGCAGCCGGGATTTTGTCTGGCTGATGGTGGCGTTGTACCTCTTTTTTGTGGCCTTCAACGTCTTTGAACCCATCTTCCCCTCCCTGGTCACAAGGTTGAGTGATGCCGAATCCAAGGGCACTGCCAGCGGGGTTTACAACTTCAGCCGCTTTGCCGGGCAGTTTGCCGGGGGCCTGACCGCAGGTATCTTGTACCACAACGATCTGCCCTTCCTACCTTTGGTTTTGGGGGCCGCAGCCCTGTGGTTTTTGGTCCGGGCCTTGGGCTTCCCCAACCCGGTCAGACACGCCTCTCCGGTGGAAAAACCGGAATAACCTTTTTTCCGCCTGCCGATGAAAGACTTAGAGGTAAGGTTAAAAGGCAGTTTTCTCAGCACGTTCTGGGACCAGCTGTTCAGCAATGCGATCCAGTTTCCGTTGCCCAACATTCTGGTTGAAATGTTACGAGCCGGGGTTTTTCTCTATTGGCTGAAGATTGACCCCTACTTTCTCTTGGGCGGAGCGGTGCTCCAGGCCTATTTGATGACCCAGTGGGTCCGAGACGGGAAATGGTTTGCCCCGATCGGCAACCTGATCGGAGTGGGGTTATACTTCCTTTTGGAGCTTTACCTGGACGGCTTTTGGGAGTTTCTCGACAACCCCAACCACCGGGTTTACATCACCTTTTCCCTGGCCATTTGTATCATCCAGTTTTTGGAACAACTGAAGTTTGCCCCTTTGGCCAAGCTTTTGGTGCTGGTGGAAAACATGGTCCGTACCCTGGTGGTTTTGGCCATGTACTGGGTGGTAGAGATCGGGGAAAACCCCCAAGGGGAATCGATTGCCCAGTTTTACGAGGAACCGGGGCACATCTACATCACCCTGGCTTTGGGTCTGGTAGGGTTGGCCATTGGGATCACCGCCCTCAACTCGAAGACCTACCTCGACCTGCTCCGCTCCACCGCCCAGGAGCTACAAAAATATTCACTGTGGTTGTTTGGCCAGGAACTGTTGGGGGCGGTTTTTAGGGACAAAGAACGGCTGGGGCTCAAACGGACCAAACGGAGCATCCTGTTTATGGATATTCGGGGGTTTACCGCCTGGGCGGAAACCCGGCCCCCCGAAGCGGTGGTGGGCCTTTTGAACGGCTACTTCGCCGAAGTGGAAGCGGTCTGGCAAGCCCACCATGCCATCAAGGTCAAGCACACCGCCGATGAAATCATGGTGGTTTTCAACAAGCCCTCCCAAGCGGCCCGCTCGGCCCTGGAGGCCCGCAAAAAAGTAAAGGCCTACCTGGAAGGGTCGGGGCTGGCGGTGGGGATCGGGGTCCACGAAGGGGTCCTGGTCGAAGGGCTGATCGGCAGCACCGAGGTCAAGGTTTATGACATCATTGGGGACACGGTCAACACCGCCAAGCGGCTTTGCGACAATGCTGCGGGCTGGGAAATCCTGCTTTCCGAGGTATTGGCCCTGCGGTCCAAACGGATCTCCCAGACCTATCCGGTCCGCCAGATCACCGTCAAAGGCAAGCGGGAACCCTTGGTGGTTTACAGCCTCTAGGCCCGGCTCAGGGTTTTTGCTCCGGCTCTTGGGGCGGTTGTGGGTCGCCGGGGGCAAAAAACTCCAGCTCTTTGCGAGGCTTGGTATAAAACAACAACCCCGCCGAGATGCCCATGGCCACCAAACAAAGCTGGAGGTCCTGGGTAAATCCTTCTCCGGCCAGCAGGTGCAACGGGGTAAAATAAGAAAGGTAACCCAAGGCAAAAACCAAGGGCACCACCATCAACAGCCGCAAAAAGGGAAACAAAATCTTGAACATCAGGGTTACCCCAAAGATAGGTTGAGGCCTACAGCCTACGCTGGTCGAGCGGCTCGGGTCAAGTTCAAGCTGACCTAGACCCCGGTTGCAGCCGTTAGGTTACTCCAGCCCCTCCAGGCCCAGCTGCCTAGCGATGGGGGACCAAAACCGGGACATCGGCAGACCGGCAAACTCCCGGCAGTCCAAGCTCTGGCCGGCACACACCCTGTCCAAGGGCCAAAGGTGGGCCCCCTGCCAGACCAGCCGCCCGGTGGTCAAACTCGGTGGGCCGGGGCTCAAGTCCAAGGCCGGGGCCAAGGGGGACCCTTGCAGGCCCAACCGGTAGTCTTCCAGGTATTCCAGTTGGTTGAAGCTACCCAGGCAGTGCAGGCCCAAATAAAAACGGAGCACAAAAAAGCACAGCCACACCCCCGGCGAGAGGGCCTGGGTCTCCAGCGCCTCAATCAGACCCGAGATGCCCATAGGGTCCAACCCTCCCACCCAAGGTTTGAGTTCCACCTTGTTGGACTTTTTCCCTTCCTTGCCCACCAAAAAGTTCAGTTCCAAGGACGGCCCGGTCCCGCCAAAAAGCGCCAGGAACAAGGGGTCGTGGGCCCGCAACCGGCCTCGCAAAAACAACCCTACCAGACGGTTGAGGTCCAAAACCACCACCTGCTGCCCAAAAAGCCGGGACTGGAGTTTGGCGCTGGTCCGGGCGGCCCAATGGCTGTAAAGTTCCTGGGGCCGAGGTTCGGCCAGCAGGGCTTGCACCTTGGGTTGCAGTTCGGCCAGGATTTCTGGCAAATTCTCGGGGACCAAGCTGCCATAGACCAACTGGTCCCGGCTTTTGGCGGGGATCAGGCTGATCCGATGGTCCGCTTCCCCGTGGGCCTGCCGCTCCTTGGCCGCCGCCTTGGCTTTGCTCAGCCCCTTGGACTGGGGCAGGAAAAGATCGGTCAGCTCCAGAGCCCCATAACTGAGCGCCCCGGACCAAGCACTGTTGGAAAAGGGTACCCCGCTGAAGGCAAAGATCGGGTAGATACGCCCCGGCCCCAAGCCGCTCAAGCTGATCAGGTCGATGCTGGTAAAGGTGGGGCCGTGGGTGGGGGTGATGTGGTGGCTGGTTTGCACCACCGGCAGTTGGCCAAGCTGGGCGGTCAGAGTTCGGGCCAGCCCGGCCTCGTAGCCGGTGGCGGTAGCCTCCTGTTCCACCAAGGCCAAAAAATCTTCGGCCAAAGTTTTGGGGGCTTGGCCAAAGAGCCGGGGCGCATATTCACCCAGCGGCTCCGACCAATCCTCTTGAAACCTCCGGCGGAGCAGGGGCCTTGCGGTCAAACTGCCCCGAGGGAACGGTCAACCAAAGCGGCAATCTTGCGCTGCAACCCGCCAAAGTCCCCTTGGCTCATGACCAAAATGATCTCCCCCGGCTGGACATGGTCCACTGCCATTTGGGCGATTTTTTCCACTTCCGGCAGAATGGCAGCCTGTTTGCCTTGCCCTTCCAACTCCCTGACCACCGAATCCAGGTCCAGCCGCTCTTCGGGCTTGAGTCGCTCCCCTCGGTGCAGGGCCGAAAAGGTGACCTGATCGGCCTGTTCAAAGGCCCAGGCCATGCGATCCTGGTGGACCCGGCCCACCGAGGTGTTGCTCCGGGCTTCATAAATCGCATGGATCTTTGCCTCCGGCCATGCCCCCCGAACCGCCCCGATGGTTTCGTGGATCGCCGTGGGGTGATGGGCGAAGTCGTCAAAAACCAGGATGGAAGGATGCCGGTTGACCCGTTGGAGCCGCCGTTTGACATGTTTGTACCGCCCAAAGGCCCCTTGGATGGCTTGGGGACTGAGGCCCGCTTCCATGGCCGCCAAGATAACCGCTGTGGCATTGCGGACGTTAAACTCCCCCAGCAAGGGGATCTCAAAGGACAGGCTTTGGCCCCCGACCTCCAAGACAAAACTCATCCCCACTGCCCCCAACCGAGAAGCCACCTTAGTGATCCTCGCTTGGTTGTGACTGCCGGTGCCAAAAGTCAAGACCCGAGAGAAGCCTTTGACGGCAACCTCCATCACATTCGGGTCGTCGCCATTGGCTAGGATCAGGCCGGATTTGGGCACTTGGCGCAACATCAAGGTGAAGCTGCGTTTGATCTCCTCCAGGTCCTTAAAAATATCCGCATGGTCGAACTCGATGTTGTTGAGGACCACAACGTCGGGCAGGTAGTGAAAAAACTTGCTCCGTTTGTCAAAAAAGCTGGTGTCGTATTCGTCCCCTTCCACTACAAAATAACCGCCTGGAGCCACATCTTGGCAACTGACCCCAAAGTTTTCCGGCACCCCGCCGATCAAAAAGCCGGTTTCCAGCCCGCCGTCCACAAAAACATGGGCGGCCAAGGTAGTAGTGGTGGTTTTGCCGTGGGTGCCGGTGATCACCACCGACCGGCGGCCCCTAATGAACTCTTCTTTGAGCAGCTCAGCCATAGAAAGATAGTGCAGATGGGCCTCCAGGGCGTACTCTACCTCTAGGTTGCCCCGAGAAAGGGCGTTGCCAAGCACCACCACATCCGGGTGGGGCTGCAAGTGCTCTGGCCGGTAACCTTCGAGCACCGGGATCCCGTTTTCCTCCAGCAAGGTGGACATCGGCGGGTAAACGTTCAGGTCCGAGCCGGTTACCTTGTGACCACGGGTCTTGAGCAGTACCGCCAAGGAAGCCATGGCGGTGCCGCAGATCCCCGAGAAATGAAAGTGCTTTTGCTTCATGTTGGGGGTTTCCGGTGGTTTATTTCTGGGGGGCCAAGGCGGTCATCTCGATTTCCACCAAAGCAGCCAAGGGCAATTTGCTGATTTCAATGGTGACCCTAGCAGGTTTGCTCTCCCCCATCATTTCGGCATAAACCTCATTCATCCCGGCAAAATCATCCAGGTTGATCAGATAAACCGTCGCCCTGGGGACATCCTTAAAGCTCGCCCCTGCTTCGGCCAAGACGGCCTTGAGGTTGGTCAACACCTGCCTGGTCTGCTCCTTGATCCCCCCCGAAACCAGTTTCCCGGTAGCCGGGTCCAGGGGCAATTGACCGGCACAAAAGATGAACCCTCCGGCCACTACCGCTTGGGAATAGGGACCAATGGCTTTGGGGGCGTTGGGGGAGGCAATGACTTTGAGCATGTTGTTCTCTAAAAAAAAGGGTTTCCGTGGGGCTGATCCCCAAACGGCTAAAAAACGGGTCTAGCCCCTAATGAGCCAGACCCCAGTTGAGGCCCCACCCGGCATCCACCCGGAGCGGGACCTTCAGTTGGGCTGCAGATTCCATCAGCCTTTTGATCTTGGGGACTTCGTTCTCCACCAAGGAGCGGTCCACCTCAAACAACAATTCGTCGTGGACCTGGAGGATCATCTTGGCCTTCAGCTCCCCCCGGTCGATCTCCCTTTGGCAATCGATCATCGCCCGTTTGATCAGGTCGGCGGCGGAACCTTGGATGCGGCTGTTGATCGCCGCCCGTTCCGCACCGGTCCGGGCCAGATGGTTTTTGCTGTTGATCTCAAAAATCGGCCTGCGCCGACCAAAGAGGGTCTCCACATAACCCTTTTCCCGAGCAAAGGTCAGGGTCTCTTCCATGTAGGCCTGGATCTTGGGGTACCTTGCAAAATAGGCATCGATGAACCGCTTGGCTTCGGCGTTGCCCACCCCGATTTCCTTGGCCAGCCGAAAGGCCCCCATGCCGTAAATGATCCCAAAGTTGATCGCCTTGGCCGCCCGCCGTTGGTCCGAGGAGACCTGCCCCGGCTCCAGGTGGAAGATCGCCGCCGCCGTTTCGGTGTGGATGTCCCGGTCTCCGCCAAAGACCTGGATCAATGCCGGGTCTTCACAAAGATGGGCCAAGAACCTCAGTTCGATTTGGGAATAGTCGGCGCTGACCAAAACCATCTCCGGCGGGGCCACAAAGGCGCTGCGAATCCGTTTGCCTTCCTCCCCCTTGATGGGGATGTTTTGCAGGTTCGGGTTTTTGGAGGAAAGCCTGCCGGTCGCTGCGGTTACCTGGGAAAAATGGGTGTGCACCCGCCCGTCCTTGGGGCTCACCAATTCGGGCAGGGGGCTGAGGTAGGTGTTGATCAGCTTGGTTTTGGTCCGGTATTCCAGTAGTTTGGAGGCAATCTCGTAGGTTGGGGCCAGGGCTTCCAAGACCGAGGCATCGGTGGAGAACCCAGTTTTGGTTTTTTTCTTGCCCTCCTCAATCCCCATTTCCTCATAAAGCACCACCCCCAATTGCTGGGTGCTGTTGAGGTTAAATTCATGGCCCGCCAGTTCGTAGATCCGTTTTTCCAAAACCACCAAGTCCTGTTCCAGTCCGGCTTGGATCACCGCCAAGGTGGGCAGGTCGATCAAAACCCCTTCAAACTCCATCTTGGCCAAACACCGGGCGAGCGGCAATTCCAGGTGGAGGTAAAGCTCCCAGAGGCCCGATTCCTTGAGTTTCGGTTCCAACAGTCCAAAGACCAGTAGCGCCACCTCTGCGTCCTCCGCTCCATAGTCCAAGGCCTGGGCCACCGGAACCTGGGAGAAGGGGATCTGGGTTTTTCCTTTGCCGCACAGGTCTTCAAAGTGGATCATCTCGTGGCCCAAAAAGAGCTGGGAAAGGTCGTCCAGATTGTGCCGGTGCAAATCCACATCCAGAACATAGCTGGCGATCATGCTGTCTTGCAGTTGCCCCTTGAGGTCCAGCCCATAATGTTGCAGCACCATCAATTCGTATTTGACGTTTTGGACCACCCATTCCCGGTTCGGGTCTTCAAACAAGGGTTTGAGCCGGGCCAAGGCTTCCTGGGCCGGAATCTGGGGCTCCGTGGTCTGGTGGGCACAGGGCAGATAAACCGGGTCCCCTCCGCTCCAAGCCAAAGAAATCCCCACCACCTCCGCCCGTTCGGCGGCAAGGCTGGTGGTTTCAAAGTCCAAGGCGGCCCTGGGGCAGGCCCGGAGTTCTTGGATCACTAGGTCGAGCTGCTCCAAAGTGGTGACCAACCGGTAACGGCCATAGTTCCAATTGGAGGCCTTGGACGGCGGAGGGGGCGCAGGAACGGCGGTCTTTTGGCCCAGTTCGGCCGGGGCGGCACCAGATTGGGCGGCTTCCAAAAAGCTGTCGGACCGAAAACCCATCTGCCGGTAAAAGTCCTTGAGCCCCTCGACCTCCGGGGTTTGGCGGACCATTTGGTCCAATTCGATTTCCAAGGGAACCTCATAAGAAACCTGGGTCAGTTGGAGGCTCAAGTCCACGTTGGCCCGGCTGTTTTCCAGGTTCTCCTTCTGTTTGCCCTTGAGTTCCCCCAGGTGGTCGTAGATCCCCTGGATGTCACCGTACTTCTCGAACAAGGCCAGCGCCGTTTTGGGGCCGATACCGGCAGCACCGGGGATGTTGTCCGAAGCATCCCCCACCAGCGCCAAATACTGCACGATCATCTCGGGCCCAACCCCCCACTTCTCCTTGACTTCCTTAGGGGTGTAAAGCTGGTCTTTCATGCCGTCATACATCAAGACCCGTTCCCCTACCAACTGGGCCAGATCCTTGTCCCCGGAGACCACCACCACCGGGATTTGGGGGGCAAATTTTTTGGCCAAGGTGGCGATAACGTCGTCCGCCTCAAAGTCGTCGTGGGTCAAAATGGGGATGTTCAGTCGCCTCGTCAGCTCGAAGATCGGCTCGAATTGGACCTTCAGGTCATCGGGGGGGGTGCTGCGGTTGGCTTTGTAGTCAGGATAGAGGCGGTTGCGAAAGCAGGGGCCCGGAGTGTCGAAGACCATCACCAAGTGGCTGGGTCGGTGGGTCTTGAGCAGGCTCAACAGCAGGTTCTTAAAGCCGAAAATCGCATTGGTCGGCAAACCGCCGGGGCTCGAAAGACCGGGGCGGACCCCATAAAAGGCCCGAAAAATGTACGAGCTGCCATCGATCAGGTAAAGCTTCTGCTCCATAGGGCCAGTCCAAGGTAAAGGAAGGGTTTTTGGCCAAGTTAGCCTGCCGGGGAGACTTTGGGCAACGGGGAAAAATGTTTTTGCTTTTGTTATCAGTTTTTTCTTGACACTTGGAGGGGGG
>MFNF01000040.1:0-85107 GCA_001783715.1 Candidatus Lambdaproteobacteria bacterium RIFOXYD2_FULL_56_26 | reverse complement strand
GGGGGGGGGGGGGGGGGGGGGGGATAAGCTGCCCACATCATAAGGTCGTCCTGATAAAAAACTAAAAAACCTTTATTTTTCAGCAGGTCTCAGATGGAAAATCTTAGTCGCACTTTTATGAAACCTTTGACTTGTATTTTCGTTGCCGCTTTACTCGTAGCGGGCTGCGCCACCAAAGTTCCCATCTCCTACATCGAACCCAGTAAATCAAGGAAAAATATCACCAAGGTAGCAATTCTGTCTTTTGAAAAAGACGGGGATGTTTCCCTCCGTGACAAAGTTGAATCTGCCTTAAGTGCGCATACTCTTAAAAAAGAATCCTATTTTACCGTGGTAGAACGGTTGGGAGTAGAAAAAATATTGAACCAGGACCTTGGCTCAAAATGGTCTGCAGCGCAGATCAGCGGCGAAAAACTGAGTCAAAAAATTCAGGCTGACGGTGTTGTTTTAGGGTCAATTTCTGGATTTTCCTCCAATGACCAGCGCTTTACTGAAAAAAGAAGTAAATGTGATGATCAAGGGAAAAACTGCTACGATTACGAAGTAAGCTGTATTCGACGCAACTATGCGTTGGATGCACAGCTGCGGCTCATTGAAGTTTCCAGCGGTTCTGTCCTTTTTGGCAACATCTACTCACCTCGCTCCACCGCTGCGCAATGCTCAGATGAAAATTCGGCCATTCCTTCCCCTGAAGCAGCGATTCAAACTCTGGCTAGCGAGGTTGCAAGAGAGTTTGTCGGCGATATCGCCCCAGAAGAAAAATCTATGGAGGTCAAGTTACTCACTTCTGTAGATGTTGAATTGTCAAAGGAACAGGATAGCTCCTTTGACCAAGCGATTGACTATTTTAAAATGGGGAGAGTTGATCGTGCTTCTGAAATACTTTCAAAACTTTCTGGTGAGCTTGGCGATAGTTACGTCATTGCCTACCTGATGGGGATTGTTGAGGAAGTGAATGGCAATTATCCGGTAGCCCTGACCTATTTCAAGGCTGCAGATCGTATCACGACCAAACCAAAAGAAGAGATCGTTCAAGCTATTGCTCGCATTGAATCTAGGCTTGAAGAACAACGCAAAGCCAAGATGCAATCGCAAAAAAGCTAACTCCTCAACGTTTCTAGTTCTTAGTTGGCTAAAACAAAGGGAAGACAGCGGGCAATTTGCCTCTAATTGCCCGCTGTCTTCAAACTGTTTAACTTCGTGACATGAAGTAGGAACTCTGAAAAATTTGCCTGATCGGTTTTGGTCTTGGCACCCCCCCTCCTTGCCCAGCTGACAAGGTTTTCGACCTTTTCTTACGACAAGTCCACTTACCCTGAAACAGAAAAGAAAAAACTGCCTCTTGATTTCTGGGGCCACCTTGGGTCTAATTGTGGCTCAACCTTTAAATGGGTGTACGATTTATGAAACCGTCCCTTTCCCTTTGGCTGCCCCTTGCCCTGTTTGTGATCGGCTGTTCGGCAGCCAAGGTGCCGACCTTGGAGGTCCAACGTCCGGCCAAGATTGCCTTGGACCCCAAGCTCAAGACCCTCTTTATCCTCCCCGACCAGATCGACGGCACCAACGACAAACTGGGCCTCAAGCCCCAGGTGCTCTTGGCGCTCAAGGCACAAATTGAGTCCCAAGGCAGGTTTAGGGTGGTGATCGGCCCGGTGGCCGGGATCGACCCCAACCTGGAGCCGGTAGGGGTGATCCAAGGCTCGGTGACCAGCAAAGAAGGCAGCGAAACCGGCCAGTTCACCGAACTGGCCACCTGCCAAGGCGGCCTGGGGGGCTTTGCCGCCGGAGCCAGCGCCGCCGCCCAGGGCAAACAAGGGGTGACCTTGAGCGGTTGGGGATTTTTGCCCTGCCGCAGCGGCAACGACAGCACCTCCAACATGGTGGCTCTGGGGGTTGGGGTTTTGGGGAAGTTGGCCGGAAGAGAAGAGGTTGACCCTCTGGTCCAAGTGGTGCGGGTGTACAAATACAAAAACATCAACCTCTTTGCCCAACTGGACCTGACCCTCACCTACCTGGGGACCGAGCGGAAAACCTTGGCACTACGAAGTGATTCGGCCAACTTCAACCGCCACTTGGTCCAACCGGCGATCAACGTGCATACCTCCATCCTCACCTTTGCCGAGGCCCTGCCTTTGTTGGCTTTGCCGGTGACCCCGGTGGTCTTTCGGCCCATTGGGGTGGTCGAGTCTAGCAATCCGGGGCACCCGACCGGCGCTTGGTTCGCCGACCGGGCCATCGTCTCCGAGGAGATGGACAAAAAAGAAAAGGCCGAGGTAACCGGAGCGTTGGTCGCCTCCAGCCTCAAGGGTTTTGTCCAGATGATCTCTCCACACAAACAGGCGGTGGCCGCCGACATCGCATCGGGCAGTTCCGCCGAGGTGGAGCGGCTGTTGCGGGCCGGGGAATGGACCGAGGCTAGGAGAGTCCTGGAACAGGAAGGGGGAGAACGCCCCGCCGACCTCTACAACCTGGGCCTCACCTATGAGGCAACCGCCACTTCGGACGGAGACTACGTCCAAGCCCAAGACCTCTACAAACGGGCCTTGGACCAAGAGGAAAACCCGGTCTTTGCCCAAGGGATCGGCCGGATGGAACGGCGGCTGGGAGAATCCCGGACCCTCAAACTGCAACAGGAGACCAAAGGATGAAAACCCGATGGATGTGGCTTTTGGCCGGGTTGTTTTTGGCTTCCTGCGCCCCCCAGGTCAAGCTTACGGTGCTGCGGCCTGCGGAGATCGAGACCGGCGGGATCACCAAGGTGGCGGTGGGTCCCTTTGAGGTGGTTGAATTGTCGGAGGCCTTGGAAACCGAAAGAAATGGTGAATGGACCGCCCGGCCTCTGGAATTTGGCCCAGCCGAAAAGGCCGCCTTGGCCAAACAAATCCGAGCCCAGGTCATCGCCCAACTGGCCGAGACCCCCTACTTTGAACTGGTTTACACCGATGAGTTTGAAAAATTGGCCACCGGTGCGAAGCTGGAAGAAACCATCTCCGCCGCTGGTTACAAGGAAAAAGAGGCCCAGGCGGTGATCGCCGGACGGGTGTTCGTCTCCCTGACCAAAACCGATGGAGCTACCCCCAAAAAGGTGGAACTGGAGTTTGTTTCCGGTGGGAAACGGAGCTTTGACGTATCGGTGGAAAAGATCGTCTGGTGGCCCTACAAATCCATGCGAGGCAACCTGACCTTGGAACTCAAGTTGATCCGTCTGGTCCCCACCGAGGTTTTGGCGGTTTCGACCCAAACCCGCACCTTCGCCCAAAAGATCGGCGGGGCTCCCTTGGACCTGATGGACCAAGTCAAAAAAATGGCCCAGGACTTCCAGGCCGGAGCCGGGGACGCTGAGGAAGAGCGGTTCAGCCTGATCGAAGGTTCTTCGGAAGTCTTGCCCAGCTTTGAACAAACCCTTTCCTCCTTGTCTGGCTCAATTGCCACCGATTTTGTGCGCAAGATTGCGGTCACCGAAACCAAGGTCGCCTTGCCGCTGGCTTCGGGCGGGGACCAGCGGGGCAAGTTTTTGGTCCAGGCCGGGGCCTACCAGATGGCCATTCGTCACCTCCAACAGGTGACCGCCCAAGACCCCAAACCCGACGACCTCTACAATCTGGCCTTGGCCTTTGAAGCCACCGGGGGCTACGGTTTAGCCCAAGGGATCTACAAAGAAGCCTTGGCCCAAGCGCCGGAAAGCAGCCTTTACGCCATGGGACTGGGCCGGATCGAACGGATCCTGCGGGAGAAACCCAGCCTCAAACGACAATTGAACACCAAGGGGGCCAAATGAGCCGGATTCTTTGGGCGACATTGGTCCTGGCCTTGTTGGTCGGTTGTGCCCCGGACCTGACCTTGTACTCCACCAAGGGACCGGAATTGGCGGTCGAAGAGATGGACAATCTGGTGGTTGAAGACTTTACCGATGAACTGGGCCAACCCCTGGAAGGTCCGGCACAACCCGGTCTGCTCAAGGCCAACCAGCCCTTGGCCGCCCAGGTCAGGGCCCAGGTTTTGGCGGAGCTTTCCAAAGGCGGGGACTTTCGGTTGATCCCTCCTTCGGGGCTGCAAGGCCGGTTGCCCGAAGCGGGGAAAACGGCGTTGCTCAAGGGCAGGGTCCGGTACTACGAACTGGATGCCCAAGGAGCGGACAAGGTCTTTTACGTCCTTTTGGCCAAGAAGAAGGGACTCGACAGCGCCGCCGACCTTTTGGGGGCAGCAGCAGGCTCGGGCATTGCAGCCCTAGCCGAATCCCAAGGCAAGGGTTTTGTGGTCCCCACTCCCTACCAGGAGCGGGCCGGGGCATTAGAAGTGACCTTCGAGCTGGTCCGGGCGAGCGACCAAAGCGCCTTGGTGGCCCCCCAAGCCTTGGGTGTCTATTGGCACCAAAAGTGGGGCGGTAAACCGGAGCTTTCGGTGCTGTCCCCTCCTTTGGTCCAAGGCTTTGAAAACCTGGGGCTCAAGAACCCCGGCCTGTTTGCCCAGGCGGATGAAATCGCCCAACGGATGGCGCTCAAACAGCAAAACCCGGAGGAATATTTGGCCAAAGGGTACCACCTCAACCAGGACGACCAAGTCCCCCTGTTGGCGGCAGATGTACGTAGCTTGTTGTCCCAGGAGTTGGGGGAGCGTTTTGTGCGCCGGATCAGCCGTCACACCGTGCCCTTTGCCCTCAACGTCAGTGGCGGGGACGGCCAAGCCTCGGTGCTGATCAAGGCGGGGGCGTTCAACCAAGCGATCAACCGATTGGAATCCCTGCCCCAGCCCTTGGGCTCCGATGACCTCTACAATCTGGGGGTTGCCTACGAAGCAATGGGCGAGGTTTCCAATGCCAAACGGCAGTTCCAAAAAGGCCTCGACCAAGACCCCAAAAACCAGCGGTTCTTGGAAGCCTTGGCCCGGCAGTCCCTCCAAAGCGGGCAGTAAACCGCCCCTTGGCCCCGTCCTTTCGGTAGGGCGGGGCTGTTTCATCGTCTGGCCCCGGCTGATCCAAAGGGTGAAGGCAAAGCAAAGGCCCACGGGGATTCGTCCCCTGGGCCTAGTTGTTTTTTTTGGTTGACGGGAAACCAGAAGGTTGGCGATAATCCAAGACTAACGCTAGGTGCGCCCTGTACCAGCCCAAACCGGAAACGGTAACCCTTTATCCCTAGATTCCCCCCATGGTTTTGAAAGCCTCCCAAATTGCCGACCACCAGATCCAATTCCTGGAAGAGGAAATTGACTTTGATGCGATGGTCGAAGCCAACCTGGCTACCTTAAACGAAAACACCATCGTTGCCGGTAAAATCACCAGGATCGGTAAGGACTTTGTCACCGTTGACTTTGGGTACAAATCTGAAGGCCAGATCCCCAAAGCCGAATTCATCGACGAACAAGGAACCTTCCACGCCGAAATCGGCTCCCAAGTTGAAATCTACGTCGAGAAGTTTGAAGACGAAGACGGACAGGTCGTGGTTTCCAAGGACAAGGCGGTCAAGCTGCGGGTCTGGGAAGACGTGGGTCAGGTTTTCGAGAAGGACGGCACCGTTTCTGGGGTCATCACCGCCAGAATCAAAGGTGGTCTCTCGGTGGACATCGGGATCAAGGCGTTCCTGCCCGGTTCTCAAGTGGACCTGCGGCCGGTCCGCAACCTGGACAAGCTGATCGGCGAGCGGTTCGACTTCAAGATCCTCAAGTACAACCCCAAAAGGGGCAACATCGTCCTCAGCCGCCGGGCCATCCTGGAAGCCGACCGGGCCGAGCAGCGCAAGAAAACCTTGGAAATGCTCAAGGAAGGTGCACTCATCAAAGGGCACGTCAAAAACATCACCGACTACGGGATCTTTGTGGACCTGGGCGGGGTCGATGGTCTGTTGCACATCACCGACATGACCTGGGGCCGGATCGTTCACCCCTCGGAAATGTACAGCATCGGGGACGAGATCGAAGTCTTGGTGCTCAAGTTTGACGAGAAGGAAGAAAAAGTCTCCCTGGGCCTCAAACAAAAATCCAAAAACCCCTGGGACGCTGTGGCTGCCAAGTACCCCGTGGGTACCGAAGTCAACGGCAAGGTGGTCAGCCTGACCAACTACGGTGCCTTCATCGAAATTGAAGAAGGGGTCGAAGGTTTGATCCACGTTTCCGAAATGTCCTGGACCAAAAAAGTTCGCCAGCCTTCTTCGGTGGTCAACTTGGGCGAAGAGATCAGCGCCATCATCAAGGAACTGGACGTGGAAAATCGCCGGATCAGCCTGTCGATGAAAGAAGCCATGTCCAACCCCTGGAAGGAAGTCGCCGAAACCAAGCCCTCGGGCACTGTGGTTCGCGGCCAGATCCGCAATATCACCGACTTCGGGATCTTTGTAGGCCTGGAAGAAGGGATCGATGGGTTGGTCCACGTCTCCGACATGTCCTGGAGCCAGCGGCAACGGAACCCCCATGAATTGTACAAAAAAGGCGACGAGATTGATGTCAAGATCCTCAACATCGACGTTGACAACCAAAGGCTTTCTTTGGGGATCAAGCAGATGGAAGAAGACCCCTGGGAGAACATCGAATCCGACATTGAAGAAGGGGACGATGTAACCGGTCAGGTGGTTCATGTCGCCGACTTTGGTGTCTTCGTGGAAATCAAGCCGGGCATTGAAGGACTGGTCCACGTCAGCGAGTTGGACAAGGAAGTGGCCAAGAAAAACCTGACCCGGTTTTACCCCTTGGGCAGCCACATCCAGGCCAAAGTGATCAACATCAAGCCCTCCGAGCGCCGCTTGGGACTTTCGGTGGTTGGGTTGATCGGTGAAGACGGTACCTTGACCCCCATCAGCGAATTGATGGCTCAAGCAGAAGCGGAAGCTGGTTCCCAGGGCTCTGAAGCCTAACTAGGGCTTCACTTTCCTACTCAACCCCCAGGGTGGGGCTACTCACCCTGGGGTCTCCCCCCTCTCAGATGTTGCAAGGAAGGCTACCCAAATTTTTGGCACTCTCCCTTGGGTTTCACCTGCTCTTTTTTCTGTTTCTCCAAACCTTTTTGCCCAAGACCAATACACCTTTGCCGGTGTTTGAGGTCAACCTTTTGCCCCCCGAGCCGGTTTTGCCGGTAGAGCCGGTGGCGGTCCCCGCCCAAACCAAACCCCAATTGCTCCTGGCCGACCCTCCCGAGGTTCCAGCCGCCCCGGTTCCGGCCCCCAAGCCGAGCCTGAACTTGGCCCCAGCCCCCTTTGGTTCCAGTGCCGGGGAATTGGCGTTGGGGGAAACCGAGGTTCGGCTGGTGGGTCCGGCACCGCTGGGTGACCAGAGCCCCCCAAAACCCCAAACCGGGCTGGGGAGCCTCGCCGAACCGGGCAAACCGGTGGGCCTCGCCGCCGGTTCGGTTGCCCCCCAAGGGTTGAGCCCCCAGGCTTCCGGCCCGGTGCTCGGTCGGGTGGGGGTCACGGCCAAGGTGGACGCTAAGGCCCCCGGCACCCCTGCCACCGGGAAAGGGAACCTGGACCCCATCGAAGGGGAAGCCCAAGGCCGGGAGGTGATCTTCCGCCCCTCCGCTCCAAACCTGGACTTGGAGCGAGACGTTACCGTTTCCTTGTCCTTTGTGGTCTTGAGCAACGGGTCGGTCGAAGAGATTGCGCCGCTCAAAAAAGGTGCTCCCGCTTTGGAAGCCTTGGCCATTGAACTTTTGGGCCAGTATCGTTTTAAACCCATGCCGGGAGCCAAGCCCCAGCGAGGGATCATCCACTTCACTTTAACCCGCAAGGTCCGTTGAAATCCATCCCCTTTGGCCTGATCGCCTTGTTGCTCTGGGTCCCCAATCTTTTTGCCCAGGTCGGTTTTTTGGACCCTCGGTTCCTGGACCGCTTTCCCGACCCGGAGGCCCAGTTCCGGCTCAAACGGACCGCCGCAGTCTTTTCCGCCCCGGAAGACCCGGACGGCAGGCTTTCCATGCCGGTCAAAGACTGCAAGGACTATCTGGCCGCCCAAAAGGGAGGATACCAGCCCCAGGGGGCAGCGGACTTCAAGGCCGCCTTTGAGTACCGAGATTGTCTCCTGCTCAACCTGTTCACCCACGCCAAACCCAGCCCCAAACCGACCGAGTTTCCAGTCTTGGAAGAATTGGACCTGGGGGCATACGAGCCCTTCAGCCAAACCGGGGCCAACAACCTGAAGGAATTGGCTATGCACCTGCGGGGCATCTTGAAGCCCCAGAACCTGGCCAGCCAACTGGAGGCCCCTACCCAACAGATGGAATTACGTTGGGTCGCCTGGGGGGATTTGGACGGGCAGGGGGGAGAAGACCTGTTGCTCCAGGTTTCCCAAGGTCCGGTGGAGCGGTATTTCCTGGTTTTGGCAGATCTGGAGACCGGCACCGGTTGGTTGGTCCGGCCATTGGACCGCTGGGATACCGGCCCCTAAGGTCCGGCTTCGGGTTTGACCCAAGGGGGGCTCCCAAGCCCCAGGCCAGTCCAAACCGGTGGCGGCCCCATCCCGCCCCAGGCCAGTCCAAAAGGGCAAGCCCACCTCCGGCACCACAATCCCGCAAGAGAAGCGATTTTCTCCTTGGCCTCAAGCCCATTTTTGCGGTACAGCAATGGCGTAAGAGTTCTATCCCCCCTGTCCCCCATCAAAAGGAACCATGAAAAAAGCACTCTTGATCCTGGTAGGTTTTTGTTTCCTTGGCCTCAATGCCCACGCCCAAGAGGACGAAAGCAAGTATGAGAAACAATGCCGGAAGTTGGCCAAAGAACAGAAGGTAGCGGTTGAGGAGGTTGAGGACTTTATCGACGGCTGCATCCAAGACCTGATCGACCAGGAAATGGTCGAAGGCCAAGATGCCGGGCCGGATGCGGGCAACCCCAGCAAGGACTAGAGCCTTCCGGGTCAGTCCTTGAGGCTCAAGGGGTTGATGTAACTGATCGGGTTCTGGGGGACTCCGTTGACATCCACCTGATAATAAAGCTGCGGTCCGGCGGTGCGCTGGTTGTTGAGGATCTGGGCCAAGGTTTGGCCCCGGCGCACCACTTCCCCCGCCTTGACCTCAATGTTGGAAACAAAGCCGTAGTGGGTGAGGATCCCGTTGCCGTGGTCCAGGACGATCAGGCCGCCATAGATCTCATCCTCTCCGGCCGACTGCACCACCCCGTCTGCGGGGGCGTACACCGGGGTAAAAGCTCGGGTGGCAATGATGATCCCATGTTGGGGCCGCAGTTGTCCGGTAAAGCTGTCCTGCAGCACCCCAAATTCGTTGACCACATACCCCTTGACCGGCCAGCCACTGGGCAGCCTTGTAATGGGGCTGGCGTTTTCCTTAAAAAAGTCCAACAACCGGGCAAACCTTGCTTCCTGGACCTTTTTGTCGGCATCCACCTCCGACAGGTCCGAAGCGATCACCTCCAGAACCCCCTTCTCGGTGGCCTTGGTCAGCTTTTCCTTCAACTCCGCTCCCTCCGCGCCCAGGCCACGGTCCCGGCTTTGGGCGGTCATACTGGTCAGCTTCTTGAGCTTTTCGTACAGCGAATTGAGGTGGTCAAAATGGAGCTGGGCTTGGTCGAACCTGGTGTAAAAGTCTTCGATCCGCTTTTGCTGTTCATCGTAGGTCTGCTGGCTTTCTTCCAGGTCGATCAACCGGGACCGGATGGAAAAGTAGTCGTACATCACCCAAGCCCAGCCGCTGAACACCAAAAGGCCGATAAACCCGTAGATCAACAGCTTCTTGAAGGTGAACCGGGCCTTTTTGACTTGGCCGGTCCGCTCGGGGATCAGGATAAAGGTGATGAACTTGGAAAGCATGGGCCTTTGTTTAGGTCAGGCTGGAGGTGGCTAACTTGAGGGCCAGGATCAAAACCCCGACCGCTCCTTCGACCCACGCCAGCTTCCTGACGTTCAGGTTCGGGAAATGTTCCTTCAACCAGGACTGGACGGTTGCTTGGTTGGCCAAGGCAAACAGCGAATCTGCGACCATCGCCAGGGCGATCAGGGTTGTCAGAAGGTTCATGGGCAAAGGCTAACGTAATTTCGGCCCCCCGGCAATGGCCATTGTACGGAGTCCCGGTTGGGGTAGGTTGGAAGCCCAGGTCCCCAACCGGCGGTTCCCCAAAGGGGGCCAAAACCAAGGCTTTCTTGGCCGGACCGGGCGCAAGGCCCCGCCCGCCGGAAGAAGGCTAGAGCACCTTGGAGGCTTCGACCCCCCAAATTTCCTTGGCGTATTGGTCGATCACCCGGTCGGAGCTGAACTTTCCGATCCGAGCCACGTTGAGGATCGACATCTTGGTCCAGGTTGCTTGGTCCTTGTACACCTCGCCAACCTTGGCCTGGGTATCCACATAACTGCGGAAGTCGGCCAAGATCATGAACTGGTCACCTTCATTGACCAGAGCGTTGTAGATCCCCAGGAACTGGTCGGGTTTGTTGGGGCTGAAGTAGCCGTCCCGGATCTGTTCGAGACAACGTTTGAGCTCCCAATCCTGTTCCAGGTACTTCTTGGGGTCGTAGCCCTGGGCCCGCAGCGCCCGAATCTCCTCTTCGGTCATGCCGCAGATGAAGATGTTCTCGTCCCGCACCTCTTCCATGATCTCGATGTTCGCCCCGTCCAAGGTGCCCAAGGTCAAAGCGCCGTTGAGGGCAAACTTCATGTTGCCGGTCCCCGAAGCTTCCATCCCGGCGGTGGAGATCTGTTCGGAAAGGTCGGAACCGGGGAAAATCCGCTCCGCCAAAGAAACGCCGTAGTTGGGCAGATAAACCACCCGCATCAGACGGCCCACCCGGCGGTCCCGGTTGACCAGATTCCCCACCGCATTGATCAGGTGGATGATTTCCTTGGCCCTTTGGTAACCAGGGGCCGCCTTGCCGCCGAAGATCACCGTTCTGGGGGTGAATCCTTCGGTCTGGCCGTCCTTGATCCGGTTGTACAAGGTGATCACATGCAGGATGTTGAGCAGCTGCCGCTTGTATTCATGGACCCGTTTGACCTGAACGTCGAAGATACTGTCGGTCTCGACCTGGACGTTACAAATCCCGTGGATCAGGTTGGCCAAGGCGGCCTTGTTTTTCCGTTTGACCTTCCGCCAGTCCGACTGGAAGGTGGGGTCTTCGGCCAAGGGCTCCAGTTTGGTCATTTCATAAAGGTTTTTGACCCAACCTTCCCCAATCCGACTGGTGATCAACTCCGAAAGCAGCGGGTTGCAGTGTTTGAGCCAGCGCCTGGGAGTGATCCCGTTGGTTTTGTTGTTGAACTTTCCGGGGTAGAGGTCAAAAAAGTCCTTAAAAATGCCGGTGGTCAACAGCTTGGTGTGCAGCTCCGCCACCCCGTTGACCGAGTAGGCACCCACAATGGCCAAGTGGGCCATACGGACCACTTGGGGCTCCCCTTCGCCGATGATCGACATCCGAGCCCGCCGGGCAAAATCGCCGGGGAAATAGGCGGCCACTTGGTCCAGGAACCGTTGGTTGATCTCGTAGATGATCTGGATGTGCCTGGGCAGAATCTGGGCCACCAACGGCGCCGGCCAAGTTTCCAATGCTTCTGGCAAGACGGTGTGGTTGGTGTAGGCAAAGGTGTTGGTGGTGATTTCCCAGGCCTCATCCCAACCGCAGCCGTATTTGTCCAACAACAACCGCATCAATTCGGGAATGGCGATCGAAGGGTGGGTGTCGTTGAGCTGGATAGCCACCTTGTTGGGCATGTTGTGGATGGTGTCGCCACACTTTTCCAACCGCCGGATGATGTCCTGCAAACTGGCCGAGACCATGAAGTACTGCTGCTTGAGCCGCAGTTCCTTGCCTTGGTAGCTCTTGTCGTTGGGGTACAGTACCTTGGAGATAACCTCCGACTGGTGCTTGTCCACAATGGCATCAATGTAATTCCCTTCGTTGAAGGTCTGGAGGTTGAACGACTCGGTCGAGTAGGCGCTCCAAAGCTTCAGGGTGTTTACCGTCTTGGTTTCATAGCCGGGGATGGGCATGTCATACGCCACGGCGTTGACCCGTTCCCCTTCTTCCCAAATGTCCCGGTGCTGGTCCACGGCGTTACGAAAGCCGGTGATCCGGCCCCCGAAGTGGACCTCATAGGAGTCTTCGGGCCGAGCGATTTCCCAAGCATTGCCGTCGTGCAACCAGTTGTCGGGATGCTCTCGTTGTTGCAGGCCTTCGATGGTTTGGTTGAACATCCCGTATTCGTACCTAATCCCGTAGCCATAAGCCGGAAGTTCCATGGTGGCCATACTGTCCAGGAAGCAAGCGGCCAGACGGCCCAAGCCCCCGTTGCCCAGCCCGGCATCTTTTTCCAATTCTTCAAGGATGTCCAAGTCCATTTCCATTTCGCTCAAGGCGTGGCGCACCGCTTCGGTCAGCCCCAGGTTGAGCAGGGCGTTGCCCATGGTGCGGCCCATCAGGAATTCCAAGGACAGATAATACACCCGCTTGGGGTTGGACTCGTAGTAGTGGGACTGGGTTTTGATCCACTTGTCGATCATCTCGTCCCGGATCGTGTAGGCCAGCGCCATAAACCGGTCCCGCTTGCTGGCCGAGTTGAGGTCCCTTCCCAAGGTGCGGTTCATCCGCCGTTCAAACCGCCGTTTAAACCGTTCCACCACTTCCCGGAACTCGGGGCTGCCGGGCAGGACCTCCCCGGGGTGATTGGTCAAACTCCGGGATTGGGAGACATATCCCTTTGCGGGAGAAGCTTCGCCGTCAATGTCCGCCAAGGGGGCGGCAGGTTGACTTCCCTCGACGGGGCGGTTGGATTCCTCAGCCATAACATACCTCTGTAATGGGAACGAGACCGTATTTTCTAGAGGCCCAGTCTATTGGAGATCGACCTCAATTGCAACTCATTCCCATTGACCGCACCTTACCCCAGAGCCCCAAAGGTTGGGATATGGGGGCAAAGGATCAGGGCCGTTTGGCCAGGGCTTTGAGGATCTTCTTTTTTTGTTTCTTAAAATAATCCAAGGACTCCCGGTCCTGGTCCAACGCACGATCAATGGTCTTGAGGGCCTTTTTGTAGTCTTTTTTGAGGTAAAAGATCTCGGCCAAGGTGTCCAGGTTGGCGGAACTGGGATTGATCTCCACCGCCTTTTCGCTCATCTTTTGGGCCAAATCGAGCTTTTGCAGGTCCTGGTCTTTGGTGGTGGCGTACAGCCAAGCGAGGTTGTTGAGCGCAATGTGCTCCTGGGGCTTTTGGGCCAAAATCTCCAGGTACATTTTTTCCGAAGCCTTGGGGTTGCCGGCCATGTCGTAGTTCAGCGCCAGCCGCAACCTGGCCCAAAGGCTTTGGGGCCGGTCTTTGAGATGGGCTTCGAGCAGCGTAACCGCCTCGGCATGCCGTTCGGCCAGCTCGTAAGAATAGGCCAGCCTGGCTTGGATCCAAGGGTTGTCGGGGCTCAGGCGATTGGCGGCCTCCAGGTGGGCCAAGGTGGCCGCTTCGTTTTTGTCGAACAGCGCCTGGGCGGCTTGGTAAAAGCCGAACCAACCGGGGCCGGAGGTCAGGGGTTGGGGGTGGTAAACCGAAAGTTTGGCTTTGGGGCCTTCAAGCAGAATCTGGTTAAAAAAGGCCAGATAGGGTTTGTAGGGGCTGTCGAGCTTGGCCAACTTGGCTTGCGCCTCCAGGTGCCGTTTGTTGATGATCAGGCCATAGATCTCCGCCTCCGGGCTGCTGGGCGCAAACCCCCAGGTTTCGGCACTTTTGCCGTTGAGGTAGAGGTAAAGCTCTAGGCCCGAGACCTCAAAGTCTTCCAGGTCCAAAGCCTGGGCCACCGCCCGTTTGGACTTTACCACGTCCACATGCAAGGCCGCATAGGCCATCCGGGTCAAAACAAAGGCGTTGTCCGGGCTGGCGGCCAAGGCGGTTTCAAAGGCCTTGACCGACTCTTCGTACCGGCCCAACCGGCTCAAGACTTGGCCCTCCAGTTCCTTGAGCCATGGGGCCTGAGGGTTCCTTTGGTTGGCCAGCTCAATGTTTTGTTCCGCCTCAGCAAACTTTTCCTGGGCCATCAGGATCAAAGCCCGTTTGGCGTAGGGCCAATAGTCGTCGGGGTTGACCGAGATCAGGTCGTTGAGGCCCGCCAGGGCGAGGTCGTAGGCTTCGGTATCGGTATAAAGCTCGATCATCTGGGCCTTGACCCACACGGAGTCGGGATCCTTTTGGGCCGCTTGGTTGAGGTAGGAGGTCGCCTTGGGGTACTGCCGTTCCAGCCGGTACAGGTTGCCCAGTTTGGCCAGGATATACCCGTTGCCCGGTTGCTGCTTGACCGCCTCTTCATAGGCCAGAATGGCCTGGGAATTTTTGTGCCGCCGTTCCAGCAGGGTCCCGAATTCGGTCAGCAGTTGCACGTCTTCGGGGGAGAGGGTCAGCCCGTCCAAGATCGCCCGTTCCGCCTCATAGGAATCCCGCCGTTCATTGTAGATCTTGCCCAAAGCCCGGTAAACAAACAGGTCCTCCGAACCCAGGCTGCGGGCCTGTTCCAGGTAGTTTACCGCCGATTCCAGTTGGCCTTCCATCAGCTCGATCTTGGCGATTTGGACCATCGCCAAAGTGGACTCGGGCTTGAGAGCTAGGCCCTTTTGGAAATGTTCCTTCGCTTCGGGGTACTGTTTTTCCGCCGCCAGGATGGTGGCGATTTGGAAGTGCAGCAAAGGGTCGTTGGGGTTTTGTTTGAGCGAGGCCAAGAGGGTGGTTTTGGCCTTGGCCAACTCCGCCTGTTCGATCTCAAAGGCGGCGAGCCGGATGGCGAACCAAGGCTCCTTGGGGAAGGTTTCCACCAGGTTCTCCAGCTGCCGTCCCAAGCTGCTTTTTTGCCCGGTGTAGGCCAAAAAATCTATGTAAAACTGTTGGTAGGCCACCTCGCCGGGGGCCAGTTTCCGGGCTTCCAAGATCGAAAGTGCCGCCCCTTGCAACCGGCCCAGTTGCATCTCCAACTGGGCTTTTTTGAACCACAAGGTAGGGTCGGTGGGGTCGATTTTTAGGGCTTCCGCCAAAAAATTAACCGCATCCCCATAGGCCCGGTCCCCTTCCATCAGGTCGGTCAGGGCCACATAAACCTCTTTGGACCGAGAGGAGGTGGCCGCCGAAAGCAGGTCATCCTTGGCCGATTCCCGGTGGCCCAATTCCTTTAAAATCAACCCCCGAACCGCCCGCAGCTCCCCCAGGTCCGGCCTTTTTTCCATCTTGGCGGTCAAAAAGTCCAGCGCCTCGGTCTTGCGGCCTAGGGTCAACAAAATCTTGGCCTTAAGTCGGTACAGGTTGGGCTCCTCCGGTTGCTGATCCAAGGCCTGCTCGACCTGGGTCAGGCCCAAAGGCAGTTCCCCTTTTTCCACCAGTCCCAAGAGGGCTGCAAACTCCGGCGATGGGGCCCCGGAAATCGGTCCTTTCGGCCAACCCGTCAGGTCCAGCGGTTTGGGGGCGGGGCCGGTGGAACAGGCCAGCAAAAAAGCAAGGACAATAAGCCAGAAGGAAGATCGCAACAAAACCTTGGACGAGGGGGTTAATAGGTTAACGGCTTTTGGAGGATACCAAGGGTTGGCAAGAAAGAAAAGCAGAGAGAGACTCAGAAAAGATAGCCCTTCTCTCGCTCGATTTCCAGTATCTGCCCGCTGCCGCCGGTGGTCAGGGTTACCACCTTGTTCCAATACAGTTCCCGCAGCGGCAACAGCTCGGTGATCTTGATCCGCATGGCATCGCTGAGGTACTTGGTTTCGATCAAGGGGTTTTTGAAGCCGTGGACGTAAATGGCCTTGAAATAAGGGTCCAACAGCAGGGTCTGGGCCAGTTCAAAGTCGTTGGAGGTCAAGAGCACCTGGGGCTCCGATTCCCAACCGGAAAAGAGGTTGAAGCTGGAAAAGATGTACCGGTCCCGTTTGAGGGAGGTCACATGCCACTTGGTCTGGAGGATGTTGGCCGGTTCGCAGGTGAAGGTGTCGGGCTCCTGCATCTGTTGGGGCATGGTGCCCACCATGACCAGCCGCAGACCGGCATTAAAAACCAAAAACCCCACCAGAATGCCTAGCCCCGAAAGGCTCAAGGTTCGGGTCTTTAAGGCATGCCAACGTTTGGTCCCCCAAAGAACCAGGATCAGGACCATCGGGAACAGGTACCCACGGTTGATCAGGTCCAGGCTGTTTGAAGCCTCGGTCAAAGGCCGCAGGAAGGGGGTTCGTTCGGTGGAAAGCAGGGTCAAAAAGTCGTAGAGCAACAGCCCCAACAAGGGCAGGAAGGTCTGGGCCGACCGTTTGGCCGACCGGGTGCCGATCCAGACCCACAAAGACAGGATTCCCAGCAAGGGAGCCAGATAAAAGACGCTGTGGAAATACAGCGGCACCCCAAAAAGCCCCGGTGCATCGGAAAACAAAAAGACCCCGTAGTCCACCAAAGGGAACAGACAGCCCAGGAGGACCAGCGCCCAAGAACTCTTGGAAAGGTACCGCTGGTCCCGCAGGAGCTGGTAAAGATGGAAAAGGGTCAAGGCCGTAATCGGGACGTTCATCGGTTCCTTTGGACTACCCTTGGACCAGTGCTTTGGCGGCCTGTACCACTGCCTCTGTGGTGATGCCAAAGTGCTTGTACAACTCCGGTGCCGGACCGCTGGCCCCAAAGCCCCGCATACCCACAAACCGCCCCTTGGAGCCCAGGTACCTAGCCATTCCCGCCTCAATCCCCGCCTCCACGCAAACTCGAGGCAGGTGGCTGGGGATGGTTTGTTCCTGGTATTCTGCCGGTTGGGCTTCAAACAATTCGGCGGAAGGCAGACTGACCAGGATGGTCCCGATCCCCTCTTGGGCCAACTGTTCGTAGGCGGCCATCGCCAAGGAGACTTCCGAACCGGTGGCAATCAGGACCACTTGGGCGGACGGCCCTTGGGCCAGTACATACCCGCCCTGGGCGACCCCAGAGGCAGCGGCGTACTTGGTCCGGTCGATCACCGGGAGGTTTTGCCGGGTCAGGCTCATGGCCACCGGGCCTTGGGCTCCCAAGGCAAAGCGCCAAGCTTCCACGGTTTCGGCGGCATCGGCAGGCCTAAAGGAGGTCAAACCGGGCAGGAACCGAAGGTAGGCCACCTGTTCAACTGGCTGGTGGGTCGGTCCGTCTTCCCCGACTCCAATCGAATCATGGGTAAACACAAAGATGCTTTTGTAGGAGGAAAGGGCCGCCACCCGTACCGCAGGCAACATGTAGTCGGCAAAGCTCAAGAAAGTGGCGCAGTAGGCCCGCAGCACCCCGCTTTGGTTGATCCCGTTGACCACCGCCCCCATGGCGTGTTCCCGGACCCCAAAGCGGAGGTACCGGCCTTCGGGGCTGTTTTTCTGGAAGTCCACCGCCCCTTCAAATTGAGTGTTGTTCGAGGGGCTCAAGTCCGCCGATCCGCCCATAAACAGGGGCAACCGGGGCATAATGGCGTTGAGCACCTTGCCCGAAGCGGCCCTTGTGGCAATGGAATCTCCGGCCTTGAAGGTCGGCCATTCCACCGGGGGCAAAGTTCCTTGCAGGGCCAACATCAATTCCTGCCCTTCTTTGGGGAATTTTCCCATGTAGGCACCAAACTCCAGGTTGGCGGCATCCACCTGGGCCTTGTTCCGGGCCCCCAGTTCGGCAAAGTGGGCCGCAACCTCGGCGGGGATCTCAAAGGGACCATAAGACCAATCCAGCGCCTTGCGGGCAAAGGCCAGTCCTTCAGCACCCAAGGGCGAACCATGGACCGAGGCGGTACCCGCCTTGGGGCTGCCAAAGCCGATTTGGGTGCGAATCTTGATCAGATGCGGTGCGCCGGGGGTGGTTTTGGCCTTTTCCAGAGCCCCGTCAAAGGCCCCCAGGTCGTGCCCGTCTCCGCCGATTTCCTGGGTCATCCAGCCATAGGCCCGAAACCGGGCGGCCACATCTTCGGTAAAGCTCAGGCTGGTCTGTCCGTCGATGGTGATTTGGTTGTCGTCATAAAGCACCACCAGATTGTCCAGCCCCAGGTGCCCGGCCAGGGAAGCCGCCTCTGCGCCCACCCCTTCTTGCAGACAGCCGTCCCCCACCATCACATAAACCTTTTGGTCGAACAGCTCAAAGCCGGGCCTTTGGTACCGGGCCTTGACGTGCTTGAGGGCAATCGCCAAACCCACGGCGTTGGCCAGCCCTTGGCCCAAGGGACCGGTGGTCACCTCCACCCCGGCGGTGTGGCCGAATTCCGGGTGTCCGGGGGTTTTGGAGCCCAATTGGCGGAACTGCTTGAGGTCTTCTAGGCTCAGGTCGTACCCACAAAGGTGCAGCATCGAATACAACAGGGCACTGCCGTGGCCCGCCGAAAGCACGAACCGATCCCGCCCCGGCCAGTTGGGCTTTTGCGGGTCCTGTTTGAGGTGTTTGGTGAACAACCGGTAAACAAAGGGAGCAAACCCCATCGGCAAGCCCGGATGCCCGGAATTAGCGGACTGAACGGCTTCGGCGGCCAAAAAACGGATGCAGTTGATGCTCAATCGGTCAATCGGAGATAATGCCAACATGATTCTGGTTTGGGGAAAAGGGGGATACTCTTTAGGTTTGGATCAGCCTGCCTCACTTAAACCACAAGTCAAGTGCACAGGTTCAAAGGGAGCCATAAATCGGTTTACAAACCCCCCGGATTGAGCTATCAATCTAACCCTAATAACCGTAGGGCTGCGGTTGCCCCGCAACGGCCCCGCCAATTTTCTCCGGCACAATGGAGCGGTTGGAGGAGCAAAAGGGGCCTGGAACCGCCTTTTAGCAGGCCGGTTCCGGTTTACATTAAGTACCGACTCGCTTCTACCGGAACACCCAGTCCAAGCAGCCTTGAACGGCCCAAAAACCTTGTCTGGAACCGGCTGTACTGAATCTATACTTAAAGGACCCAGCAAAGGCTTCAGCGCACCCCCGCCGGTACTGCCAAAAACCGCCGCTTTGGAGACGGCAATGGCAAAAAACAAGGGGCTCAGGACCAGCCCTCCCAAGGCCAAGTAAGAAGGCCAAGCAAGGCCCAGTTGGTTTGGAGATTTGGTTCCAAAAGTCTTAGGAAGGGTAGTGGGATTAAAGAGAAACAATCAAGCGGTTTTTTTAGGCTAGGCCTAAGCTCCGGCTCCCTCCGGTTGTAAAGAAAAGATTCACGGTCGGCTCCAGGGAAGCTCATACAAAACTCAAGTCTAACGTTTCGCCAAAGGGACAGAAAAAATCATGACGGACCATCTGGACAATTACCGACTCACCTTAGGCGAGAACACCTACCTCCCCATCATGGTTGGCGGGATGGGCATGGACATCTCCACCAGCAAATTGGCCCTGGAAGCGGCCAGACAAGGCGGGATCGCCCACATCTCCGATGCTTTGATCTCGGCGGTCAGCGACAAACATTACGGCACCAACTTTCTCAAGACTCGGCAACAAAAGTACCAACCCTACATCAGCCAAAATCTGGCCAACCGGTTCCATGCCCAGTTCGACCTGGACGAGCTGTACCAAGCCAGCCGCCTGTTGGTGGAAAACACTATGCACGCCAAAACCGGCACCGGCGGGATTTTTATCAACATCATGGAAAAGTTGACCATGGCCAACCCCAGGGCAACCTTGGAAGTACGGCTCAAAGGGGTCATGGATGCCGGGATCGACGGGATCACCCTTTCGGCAGGGCTGCACCTGGGCAGTATGGCCTTGATAGCCGACCACCCAAGGTTTAGGCAGATCAAGCTGGGCTTGATCGTCTCTTCCAAACGGGCTTTGGAACTGTTCGTCAAAAAAACCGCCCGGCTCAACCGGCCCCTGGACTATGTTGTGGTTGAAGGCCCCTTGGCGGGCGGGCATTTGGGCTTTAAGATCGACGATTGGTTCAAGTTCGACTTGGCTGAAATCACCAAGGAAGTGATAGACTATACCAAGACCTTGGGCCTCAACATCCCAGTGATCCCCGCCGGGGGAATCTTTACCGGCGGCGATGCCACCAGGATGCTCCAAATGGGCGCAGCGGCGGTACAGGTGGCCACAAGGTTCACTACGACCCTGGAGTCCGGCTTCCCAATGAAGGTGCAGCAGCGCTTCTTCCGGTCCAAAGAGGAAGAGGTAGTGGTCAACTTGGTTTCCCCGACCGGCTACCCCATGCGGATGCTCAACGACAGCCCCTGCATCGGCACCAGCATTCGGCCCAATTGCGAGACCCTGGGCTTCATCCTGGACGGCAACGGTGACTGTAGCTATATTGATGCTTACAACCAAGAGGTCTTGCGGCACCCGGACAACCCCAAGGTGATGGACAAAACCTGTCTTTGCACCTACATGAAGTCTTATGGGACTTGGACCTGCGGCCACATGGTGTACCGGCTCAAGGACACGACCAACCAGTTGCCCGACGGCAGTTTCCAGCAACTGACCGTTGCCCAGGTCTTCCACGACTACCTGCACGGCGACGACCAACACATCAAACCGGCCTTGATGGAACCCCACCACCAACCGGCCCTGACCACCGAAGACTGAACGGTTTTCCGGCAGTTCAAAAAAAAGGGGGGACTCCCCCCCTTTCTTCCACCCCGCCTTATTGTTTGACCCAAAGCTGTTTCACCGCCTTGCTGGTGGTGTTGCAGCTGTAGTTGGTTTGTTTGGCCGCAACCGAGTCGGGCATTTGCAGGATAAATTGTCCGGGGGCGTTGATCGGGTCGGTGATCACCGTCCAAGGGTCCTGGGCGGTGGTGCCGGTGGTGGTAAGAAAGGCCCCGGCGGTGCTGGTGGCCGAAACCCATTGGCCCAGGCCAGTGGAGCCCCCGGTGTTGGCCCAGTTGTGCAGCTCAATGGCGCAGGTGGAGGGGGACCAGGATATCTGGTAACTCCCGGCTTCCTGGAAGACCGTAAAGTCGTTCTGGACCAAGGTTCCGGTCCAGGTCAGGTCACAGCTTGCGTCCGCATAAGTGGTGTTGGCGGCGGGGTAAACCTTGGTCAGCCCCGAATCTCGGTGCCAAACCTTGGTGATGCTGTTTCCTGAAAGGGTGACGGTCAGTTTGTTGGTGACCAAGTCGCCAAACTTGGCCAACTGAGACAAGGCGGCAGTGGTGGCGATAGTCGCCGACAAAGAGGGCCTTTTGGCATCGGAAGCACACAAGGTCCGGGCAGGCAGGGCCTCGCCGGCGGCAATCTGGCCGACCAGATAGGTGCCATCGGGGATCCGCTCCGCCGTTTCGATCAAGCTCTTGGTGGTCTGGTCCGCCTTGCAACCCCCCAACAACAGTGCCAGACCAAGTCCCAGCCAGAATTGGGGGCTTTTTTTCCGCAACCAACCCATCATGACCTCCCAGGAACAATGCAGCTTTGCCGGAGGCCCATTTGTACCTCCCCACCGCCATCCCGAAAGCCCTCAGGCTTTCCGTCCAAAACTGGGGATCAACCCCAAGTGCTTCCCTTCACTCAATATTCTGGACCTGTTCTCGAATCTTTTCCAGTTCTGATTTTAGAGTCACGCCGATTTCGGTGACCCTTGGGTGCCCGGCCTTGGAGCAAAGGGTGTTGGCTTCACGGTTGAGTTCTTGGATCAAAAAGTCCAGCTTCCGGCCCACCGGCTCCGTTTCCTCCAAAATATCCCGGAAGTGGCTCAAATGGGCGGTGAACCGCTCTACTTCTTCGGTTATGTCCGCCCGGTCGAGCAAAAAGCCGATCTCCTGCAAAACCCTGGGGTCGTCCGGGTCCAGTTCCAATTCCAGCTTGGCCAAGCTTTGGGCCAGCCGTTGCTGGTGGTTGGTCAACATTTCGTTGCTGAATTCGGGGACCTTTTGGATCAGCCCTTCAAGCAAACCCAGGTGTCCCAACATCTCCGCCTTGAGCAGCGCCCCTTCCTTGCCCCGCATGGCGTTGAGCAACCTAGCCCCCGCATCGACGGCTGCCTGGAACAGAGCCAAATAATTATAATCCCCGGCCTCTTCGGCGGCGGTCACCAACAAGCCCTTGATTTGAAAAAGATCGGTCAGCCCAACGGCGATCGGCTGGCCCAGTTCGCTTTCCAACTGTTTGTGGAGGGACTGGAAGTTCCCCCAAACCTTGGGGTCCACCGCCAGACGGCCTTCGGAAGCCTCAACCCCATCCAGGGTCAGGGTCACGTCCACCTTGCCCCGGCTGAGGTGGTTTTTGAGGCCCTTTTTCAGTTCCTCTTCCATCAAGGCATAAGGCTTGGGCAGATAAATCCTGGCTTCCAAAAAACGGTGGTTCACCGAGCGCATCTCCACAAAACAGCTTTTACCGTCTAGGGTCACCGAGGCCTTGCAAAAGCCGGTCATGGACTGGGTCATCAAAAAACTCCAAAGAGGATTGTTCTTTTTGAGGGTAGGGGATGTTTTTGGACAGCTTAGGGAACCGGCCCTGGCCTGTCAAACCCGATGGATTGCCCGTCCCCAAGCACCCCAAGGGCAGCTAAAGACCACGCCGCTGGTCGTAGGCCTTGCGGGCCTCCGGGTCTTTGAGCACCTTGTAGGCATCCTGGACGGTCCGAGTGGCCTTTTCCGCCTCCTCCTTAACCCAATCAAAGGAGCTGTTGACGTGAACATCCGGGTGGTAGGCCTTGAGCTTGGTCCGGTAGGCCTTTTTGATTTCCTCTTGCGTGGCGGTCGGTTGGACCCCCAACACCGCATAAAAGTCGCTGGGGTCAAAGGTGCCGGGCTTTTCGGCCTCCGGTCTGGGCCCGGTTTTGGCGGCCCCTTTGGGTCCTGGTTCCGGCTTGGGGCTCGGTCCCGGTTTGGCTTGGGGCTCGACCTTGGAACCGACCTTGGATTCAGGCCGGGGGGGCGCTTGCGGCTTGGGTTCGGCCCTGGGCTCCTGCGGTTTTTGGGGCTGGGCCTTGGGCTTGGGGCCGGTCCCGGCACTTTTGGCGGCAGGTTTGTGTCGCCCTTGGCCCATTTCGATCATCTCCCGTTGTAAGGCGGCCACTTCCTTCAAGAACAGCTCCACTGCGGTCTGGGGCTGGTCCAGCTGGCCTTCCATCTGAGAGAGTCGCTTCTTGATTTCAGTCAAACTATTGTAATAATAGCCCATCTTGTCTTGGCCGAACCGTACCTCAACCAGCTTTTTTGCTTGGTCCAACGCCAAAATCAGCCTGCGCCGCTCCCTGCCGTCGTCCTTAAAAAAGGCAAACCCCTGGGAACCATAGGTCAAATACCTCCGGTAGGCCAGCCAACCCAATCCCGCCAAGGCCAAGACCGCCAAGAGCCCCAAAAAGAGGTTGGCCAGCTTGCGGCTGAAGATCTTCTCGTGGGTCAGATCCAGGTACGCCTTTGCCTCCTTGGACTGGGGCACCTTGGCCAGCACCCCTTGCAGGAGTATCTCGGCGGTTTGGTAGTTGCCCTCTTGGAACTGCTCCTTGGCGACGTTGAGGCTTTGTTGCTGTTCGACCAGATCATACACCTGCCGTTGTAGCTCCCGGCTGGCCCGAAAGTTCGGGTCCTCCGGGGTGATCTTGCGGATGAAACCCAGCGCCGCATCATAGTTGCCGTTTTCCGCTTCGGTCTTGGCGGTCTCAAAGTAACCGGGCTTGGCCGGGGCAACAACAAAAGAGGGTTTGTCCGGGGTGGTAAAGGCGTTTTCCAGCCGTTCCTTTTGGGCCGAGCTCAGGCTGTCGATGGCGCTGTAGGGGCTGCCGCCCAGTCTTTTGGCCAAGGTCTGCACCTTCGGCTCGACCTTTTGGGCCTCCAGGTCCGAAAGCAGGTAACTCCAAGACTGCTCCTTGCCTTCCCGCTCTTGGACCACCCAAAGCTTTTTCCCCTTGGGGTCCATGCCCAGCGCCTTGGGCACCGCCAGGGTGCCTTGGATCTCCAGGGCCACCTGGGCCTGGGGCTCTTTGGTGGCAAGGTCCCAATGGAGCAATTGGTTGGACTGGTCTAGGGAAAACAACTCCTGTCCCTTGGGCGAAACCATCCCCACCACCGGAGCCAAATGGCCCTTGAGGGAATCAGGTTGGTCCGGGTTTTGGGTCGAGTAGAGCCGGAGTTCGGCACTGCCTTCCTGGGCTACGGCCAGTTGGTGTCCCTTGAGCGGGGTCAGGTCCTTGACTTGGCCCAGTCCCTCCGGGGGCAGGGTCCTTTCTTCCCGGTTGGCCAACCCGTTCCAGCCGATGGCGCTGCCGGTGCTCCAGTACACCTCGTCCGAATCTGGGGAAAAATGCACCTTCAGGAATTCCTGTCCAGGGTCCGATTTTTTTTCAAACACCAAACCGGCGGGCAGGTTGCGGTTGAGTTCATAAACCACCAACTTGTCCGGCCCGGCCAGCAGGAGGCGGTTAGCCTGCCTGGGGCTGTATTCGGCTTGGTTGGCCAAAAACCCCGGCAAAATAAAATGCCCCTCTTCCTTGAGGTTTTTATCGAAAACCGTCACCTCCGTGGATTCACTCAGCACCAAAACCTTGGTCAAACTCTCACCGGTTTTGGACAAAACAAAAAACTGCGATTCTGCCCTGGCCTGGGAAAAAAAGCCAACACACAAAAACAGCGCCAGCAGGGCTCGGATCGGCAAGGGAATCGACATAAGACCTTGGGTCAAGCTTTGAGAATTGCCTTGAGGTGGTAAACCGGAAGTCCTTGGGACAAAAAGAGTCCTTCAAACTCGGTCAATTGGTTGTGCTCTTGGTAGGGAGAGTGATGCAAGTCCCATGAAAGTTCAACCACCTCATAAAAGCCACAAGCCTCGATTTGGCCCAAGGCCCATTCAAAGTACTCTTTGTGGTCGGTTTTGAACCAAAATTCCCCTTCCTTTTTGAGCAGAACTTTGAGGTCCGCCAAAAACCGTTGGCCCAAAAGCCGGTGCTTTTGCTGCCGGGCTTTGGGCCAAGGGTCGGGGAAATTGACATGGACCCGGTCGAGGGTCCCTTGGGCAAACCAAGAGGTCAGGTCTTCAGCCCGGGCTTTGGCCAGCCGGACGTTTTGCAGCTGTGACTTTTTGAACTTCCGGGCCGCCACCACCAGCCGTTTGTACCTTAGCTCAAAGCCGACAAACCTTGCCTGGGGCTCCGCCAGGGCGCAGGAGCGCAAAAAGTTCCCCGCCCCGCAACCCAAGTCCAGCCGCAAGGCTCCCGGACCGGAAACAAAGTCCGCCAGATCGGCCCCTGCTTGCTCGGGGCTAAACCAGATCTGGTCTTGGTGGTTTTGGATCTCCAGGATGTAGGGATTGTTGCGCTTGAGGTTGGGCAAGGCTGGTCTGGAGGTCATGGATTTTTTTTAGGGCAGGGAAGGAGGCCAAAGCAGCGCTTGGCAATTTCAAGCCAGATTGTTAGGTTGGGCCACCAAATTCGGGAGGCGATCGCAAATGAAACAAAAAAGGGGCCGCTGGCAGTTCCGGCCTTTGATGCCCATTGTGTTTGTTTTCACTTTTTTTGTCCAGCCAACCCCAGGGCTGGCAATGGGCACCGGGGCCTGTTGGGGGACCGTGGCGCTGGAAACCTTCATTCCCGGTCTGGGGTATGCCGTCTCTAGCCAGTACGGCAAGGGCCTGCTTTTTGGCGGCGGGAGATGGATCACCGGCCGCAAGTATTACCAAGCCATTGCCCGTGACGACTACCAGCAAAACAACAGCGACATCTACGTCACCACCGATGCCAAAAACAGTCCTTCCGGCAAAACCGAAACGGACATCTACCTCAATTCTTCCACCTATGAGGCCCAGTTTTACGGCACCCTCGAATCGGACCTCTGGCTGGTAAGCTTGGGAGACCTGTACCGGAGCCGCTGCGAACCGGACAACGAGACCTACGGCTTGGCCTTTGCCCCGGTGCGATTTGACCACTTTATCACCAATTGGCGGTTTTGGCTTCCCATTGGGGCGCTGGCGGTCAGCGCCGCAAGTTATGGGGACACCAACATTTCCCGGTACCATCTGGGCACCGGCCTGACCGAGTCTCGGATCAAACGGGACGCTTGGCAGCAATTTTACATGGTCGGGTTTGGGGAGGAGATGTTTTTCCGGGGAGTGGTGCAGCAGTCCTTTTACAACAACCTCAACCAAGAGCTGGGCTTTGGCTCCGAAGCGTCCAGACACCTTTCGGTCTGGAGTTCAGCGGCGGTTTTCGGGCTGGCCCACAACGGCCAAGGGTTCTCGGCCAACTCGGCCTATGCCTTTGCCATGGGGGCCTACCTGGGTTACGCCTACATGCCCGAGCCGGGGGAGCAGGACCTGATCACCGTCATCGCCATCCATGCTTGGTGGGACATTGCCGTGACTTACACCATCTTGAACAACTCCAGCTTCACCAGCTCCGACTCCGAGGTCGAGGTCCCGCTGCTCGCCTTTGGCACCCGGTTTTAGGCTGGGGGATTGTTCTTGAAGTAGGCGCAAAAGGCGCTGACCGGGCAGGCGGGGCACAGGGGTTTACGGGCCTTGCAGGTGTAACGTCCATGCAGGATCAGCAGGTGGTGGGCCTTGGGTTTGGCCCAGTCCGGCACTACCTTTAAAAGCGCAACTTCGGTTTGTTCCGGTTTTTGGGTCTTCACCAACCCCAGACGGTTGGAAACCCGAAAGACATGGGTGTCCACCGGGATGCAAGGCTCCCCAAAGGCGACATTGAGCACCACCCCTGCCGTCTTCACTCCCACCCCCGCCAGGGCCATCAAAGAAGCCCGGTCTCTGGGCACCTCTCCTTGGTGGCGTTCCAGCAGTTGGGCGGCACAAAGAACCAGATTTTTGGCCTTGTGGTTAAAAAGCCCAATGGTCTTGATCAGCTCTCGGACCTTGTCTTCCCCCAATTCCACCAGCTTTTGCGGAGTCGGGGCGAGCCGAAACAAGGCGGGGGTGACCTTGTTGACCGAAACGTCGGTCGCCTGGGCGCTCAGGATCACCGCTACCAAAAGCTCGAAGGGGTTGGCGTAGTGAAGCTCGCTAACCGGGTTGGGCAGGGCCAAGACCAAAGCCTCGAACAGCCCCTGCCGGTCCTGGGGCTTCACCGTTACTCCAACATCTCGTGGACCGCCCGCAGCGCCTTGTCGGACTGGTCGTCGCTGATGGCGCAGCTGATGTTGATTTCGCTGGCCCCTTGGCTGATCAATTCGATGTTGACCCCGGCATTGGCCAGCTTGGTAAACATTTCCCCGGAAACCCCGATCCGGTTCCTCATTCCCTGGCCCACCAAGGACAGGATGGCCATGCCCTTCTTGACCGAAACCGTGCCCAAACGTTCCAACTCCTTGATCGCCGGGGCGAGGTTGGAGACCGAGTCGATGGTCATGGAGATGTTGACTTCGCTGGTGGCGATCAGGTCGATGACGATTTCGTACCGGCCCAAGACCTCAAACACCCGGTTCATAAAACCGTAGGCCATCAACATCCGGTTGCTGTTGACGTTCAAAATGGTCACGTTGCGCTTGACGGTCACCGCCGTGGCCTTGCCGTTGCCGGGGTCCGGGACGTATTTTGGATCGATGAAGGTGCCGGGCAGGTCGGGGGAGAAGGTGTTTTTGATCCGCACCGGGATGCCCGCCCGTGTCACCTGCTCCATGGTGAAGGGGTGGATCACTTCCGAACCGTAGTAGGTCAGCTCCAGAGCCTCTTCAGGGGTGATCGCCGAAAGCACCTTGGCCTTGGGCACCTTCCTGGGGTCGGAGGAATAGATGCCGTCCACTTCCTTCCAGATTTGCAGCTCCGTGGCCTTGGCCCCGGCGGCGATCAGGGCGGCGGTAAAGTCGGTATAACCCCGGCCAATGGACTTTAAAATCCCTCCTGGGGCAAAACCAAAGTAACCGGTAAAGACCGGCACCTGGGCTCCCGCTTCGGCCAAGATTTGGGCCAGCTTGCCTTGCAGGTACTGGCAGAACTCCAGGTTCACCTCGGTAAAGGGCTCGTCCACCAGATTTTCCAGGTTGCAGAACACCGCATCAATCCCCCGGTCGTTGAGCACTCCGGTGAAGATCCGGGCGCTCAGCTTCTCGCCCATGCCGACCACTACGTCCATGGACCGGGGGCTGATCTCTTCGATCACCCCGATTGCGTCCAAAAAGGACTTCAGTTTTTTGAACATCGAACCCACGTCCGCCTTGGTCCTCTCCTGGAGGGTGCGGTCCTTGATGGCCTGTTCCAAGGTCTCGTTGTGCCGCTCGGCAATTTGGTCGATGATTTTGTAATAAGGCCCGCCCTCAATCGCCGCCTTCGCTGCTTCCATCAGCCTGGTGGTGGTACCCTCCGCCTTGACTTGGCTGCTCATGGCGCTCAAAACCACGGCCACCTTGTGGCCCTGTTCCCGAGTTTGGGCGACGATTTTCGCCACGTTGTCCAGTCGCTCGGCGGTGCCCACCGAGGTGCCGCCGTATTTTTGTACCAACAAGTCCATATCTGAAAAAGGGGAGCTGGGTTTGGGATACAGGTTTTGGGGAACCAAACCAAGGGCGAAGGCCCCAGGTCTTTCAAAAGGTAAACATGAAGTTGGAGAAAAAGGCAATATCTATGTTCTGTGGGCCCTGGCTCTGGTTTTCGATCAGCCCCAACTCAAAAGCGGTGGGCCCCAAAATCCACCGAAGCCCGGTACTGACCTCCCGCACGTCTGCCGAAATGGTCGAGGTGTTGTCCTCCGGAAAGGGACTGGTGTATTCCAAGGCCTGGATCAGGGCGTGGGTGTGTTCACCCAAGGTTTTGTCAAAGCCCAAAAAGAAATAATACATTTCCTGGGGCGAACGGGGCAGCAGGCTTGGGCCGATCTTGGCCAACGAAAACCCCGAATGCAGGGCCCAACTGTCAAATTTTCCGGAGTACAACAAAGAGTAATTGGCATCGTTGAAGTTCCGCTTCTCGAAGGTAGGTTTGTTGGGCGATTCGTTGACCCCGTTTTCAATGAAGGCATCGTTGAAATTGCTGCTCACTACCAGCGCAATCGCCTCATTGGCGGTCTTCCTGATGTTGAACTTGAACCCCAAGGTCATGGACTCCCGTTGGAAGTTACGTTCCTCTTGGGTGATCTGGAAAATGATCTTTTTGGTTTGGTTGTCATAAATGTAAATCGCCAACTGGTCCCGAGTGGCCTGGTCTCGCCCTTGGTTGTCCAGGCCCAGGCTTTTGTGGAATGACTCAATCTGCGCATCCAAGGTGCCGGGGATAAACCGCAGGTCCCGGTAGGTCAGTTGGAGTTCCAGGTTTTCGGAAAACCCGTGGTACCACCGCAAAAACCGCCGGTCGATCTCTCCGTCAAAATAAACCGAATAACCTTGGTTGTTGGTGTCGTTGAACGTCGAAGCGTCCCCGGCCGGGTTGCCGGCCTTTTGGCTGTTGGTGGAATAAACGTAGGTGTTGAGCCTCGTATAGGAGACCTGGACAAAGTCTTCCCCCGGCTTGAGGTTGAAGGCCCGGTCCGGCTCGAAGGTGGTCGAGCGGAAAACCAGGGGGTAACCGGGGCCGATCAAAAAGGGTCGGTCCAGGGCCTCGGGGGTGGCGCAAAACCCTTGGGGGACAAAAAGGGCGAAGCCCAACAGGGCCAAAACAAGTGATTTCACTACAGTCTCGAACAAAGATCAAGTTTGAAATCAGACGGTTGTACTTCCGAGTTTGATTTCCACAGCCAAAAGCTTTGTGGGCAGACTCTTGCCCTTCCTAGGGAGTATGCAAAGAACAGGCAAAGAACAAGGGGAACCCAACCGGGGGAATCGGCAAAAACCGAAGTCGGCAAACAGCGGGAAGGGAAAAAGGAAAATCAGGGGGCCAAAATGAAAAAAGGGGCTGAGGACATCCAGTACCTCAGACCCCTTTTTTGTCGGTCTTCACTTTCAAAGGTCTTTCCTAAACAGGTCCGATGGGAATGGTTGGTTCAACCAAAACAAGTCCCAACTTTTTAAGCCATGCCAAAAACACCCAGGTTCGATTCCATCTTTTTGCGCATCGGGGCCAAGGCAACTTTGGTCTTTTTGTCCGAATCAGCCATTTCGCTCAAGGATTCACGCAAGGTATTCAGGCAAACAATTTCTTCCAGGTCCTGGGTCGAGGCTTCCATCAAGTCGAGGGCCCGCAGCAGGCTGATGCCGTTTTTGGCGAACAGTTCCAATTGTTTGGTGATTTTTTTTAAGGTTTTCTCAATCATGGCAAACTCCTTTTTTGGTTCGGTGAGTGGCCCGGGTGGGGCGTTGGTTTCCAAAACCTGATACTCTTTTCTTTTCAAGTACCGTGCCACAATCATAAAATAATTAAATTACAATAGATTACAGTTATGTCCTCGGTTGGACAGACCAAGGCCAAGATTTTTTTTGCCCTTTTTTTCCTTTTTTTGGGCAAAAAAATTCCGGTCCTTCCGGTTTTACCCGAAAGAGGAGGTTAAACGCAATTTCAGCGGGGTTCTACCGGTCGTGCACCCTTCCCTGGGACCAGGACCGACGGTGGTTTTTAAGGCCCTTCCCTCTTGGCCTTTTTCCAGATCTCAGACAGGTCGTTTTTGTGGGGCCGAGATCGGCTCCACTTGCAGGCCTGATATGCCTGATAATCCTCGTCACAATAAAGGTTACGGTTTTCCCAACATTTGATCCCCAACCGTTTGGCCAGGGAAGGGAATTCCTTTTTCATGATCTTGTAAATCTGCCAGGCCATGTCCCGAATCTCCCACTGGGCTCGTTCACACATCCTGACATCCAAAAACTGCTGCATCGCCTGGAAGCCCATGGCAAACTGTTCCCGGCTCACCGTGCCCATGGGCAGGGCAAACCTTGCGTCTTCTTGTTTGATCCCCGCTTGGGTGCAGAGGTCGTAAAAGCTCAAGATTTCGGTTTGCAACCGATCCCACCGCTCCAACACCTCCTGGTGTTCCTCAAAGGAAGGAGGGGTGACAAAAGCGCCAATTCCCTTGTGAAAATTGACATACCTTTGGGACATCTCCTCCCGTTCAATGCCGATATGGTGTCGGTTGAACTGGGCGGTACAGGCCCTAGAAACGCCGTCCACCACAAAGATGAACTGGGCCTGCCGCAAGGGGCTGGTGTGCCCGGTGCCCAGTTTTTCGGAGACAAAGGTCTCCATGGTCTCGTGGCTGATCTCCCCGGAGCGAATCTTTTTCCAGGTCAAGGCGGCATCGTCTTTGGAGTAGCAGATCCGGAAGGCGGAGTAGATCACCTCGACCGGGTCTTGGGTACAGCCAAGGAATTGGACTTTTAATTTAGGGTTTTTTTGTTTTGTCATGCCAAAGGCTCAAGGGTTCACCAAACGACTGTCCATAAACATCAGCCCTCCAAACTGGAGTTTGGTGGCCAAACGGGTCCAACTTTCCAACTTCAGGTTGGAGAGAAAATTTTGCTCCAGGTCATGGGGTTCCACCAGTTCCACTTCCCCCTTGAGGTCCAAGGTCGCCTTTAAGGCGCTGATTGCCTCTTCAATCCCCCCGACCTCATCGATCAGCCCCAAGGCTTGGGCTTGCCTGCCCGTAAAGATTCGGCCATCTGCAATCTTGGCCAACTTTTCCTGGTTGATGGGTCGATTGGAGGCCACGACCGCCACAAACTGCTCATGGGTATCCATGATGACAGTCTCAAGCAATTTGCGTTCCTCCGGCTCCATAGCCCGGAAGGGAGAACCTTCATCTTTGTGGGCCCCCGACTTGATTACCTCCATCTTCAGCCCTATTTTTTCAAGCAATTCGCTGGCATTGAGGCTTTGCAAAATAACCCCGATACTGCCGGTCAAACTGCCGGGGCTGGCATAAATCTTTTTGGCCCCTAGGCTGACATAATAACCCCCCGATGCGGCAACCGCCCCCAGGCTGGCGTAAACCGGCTTCTTGCTGCCCAGCCGTTTGACGGCCTCATAAATCTCCTGGGAAGGAGCTACCACGCCGCCGGGGCTGTTGACCCGCAGCAAGACCCCCAGCACCTCCGGGTCCTGTTCCAGTTCCTTGATCTTGGCCAGTAGGTTCTTGGAATCCATGATCACCCCTTGCACCTCCAACAGCCCCAGTTTGGGTTTGGCGGTCCCCTTGCCGACCAGCGCCAAGGCCAGCAGCAGGACCAACAAAAGGCCGATGGGCAAGACAATGGCCCGGCGTTTTTTCTTGGAAGACAGCAGGTAAGACAAAGGAGAGTTCATAAAAGGCCGGGGGATTGGTTAGGTTTTTGCTTGTACTTAAGCCCAAGAAACGGGATGTTTGGACCGGCGGCCCCTTAAGGGGAATCCGGCCCAAAGGGCACCTGGAGACAAACTCCACCGGCTCCCCAAATCAACGAATCCGAAGTCCTCCTCAGGTCAAGAAGCATGTCCACCCTCTCGCAGGCCAAAATTCGCCGGAACCTCAAGGAACTGTTCCAAGACCCGGAAGGGATGGTCACCCTCCTGACCGGAGCGCTGATGATCAGTGACTTTGACGACCCCAAAACCGCTTTGGAAGAGGCCCTAAAAACCTTCAACGGCAACCGGGCCTACTTCCTGGAGCTGCAGAAAAAATTGCCCTCCCGGCTGGACCCTTAAAGCCTCGCCGCCTTGGCGGCGCTCAAGGAGTAGATCCTCGAAGCCGGAGGATAGACCCCTTTGGGCAAACTCAGGCAAGGCAACACCCAAGAGCCTTTACCCAGAAACACCAAGGGATTGATCACCCCGTTGCAGCCGATCTCGGTGCCTTCCCCCAAAATCGCCCCAAACTTCTGTAGCCCCGTGGCAATCCGTTGCCCCTGGTAGTTCAAAAACAATTCGGGGAAGATTTCTTCCTGTTTTTGGACGGTGGTGCGGAACTCCAGGTTGGAAACCTTGGTCCCCGCCCCCAGATTGGAGTTGGCCCCGATCAGGCTGTCCCCGACATAAGTAAAGTGCCCGGCCTCGACATGGTTGAAGAACACCGAGTTTTTGACCTCGGTGGTGTGGCCGATCACCGAGCCTTGGGCGGCATAAAAGTTCCCCCGGATGTAGGCCCCTTCCCGCAATTGGCAGCCGGACTCAATCACCGTCTTGGGCTTGAGGGTTACCCCGGCTTCGATCAAAGTCCCCGCACCGATGTGGATCATCAGTTCCTGGTCCACCAAGTCTTCGGTCAAAAATTGGGTGCTTTGTTGGTAGTAGGCAGGCTCGGGGCTTTCCGAGCGGTGGTTGGCCCGCAGGCTGCCTTGGGAATGGCGACCGGCAAAGTGGGCCTCCAAAGCGGGGCCGATTTTTAGGACCGCTTCCCAGGGGTGGGTAAGATCCGAGAGCAGAGCCTTAAAAAACGGGCCTTCCGGGACCTTGTCAAAAAAGTTGGCCAAGCCAAGTGGGTCCATCTATTCCTCTTCCTCACCGCCAAAATGGGTGCAGGTCAGGGAAAGCAGGTTGTAAACCGCTGTGTTGACCGGCAAAAAAATCCCTTTCCGCTGGGCCTTTTTGAGCAACACCCCCAACATCGGCTCCAACTCCGGTTGGCGGCCTGCTTCCATGTCCTGCAACATCGGGGACTTGATGTGGGAATACTTCACTTGGGTCTTGTTCATCTCCTCGATCGCCGCCTGGGATACTTCTACCCCTTCGGCATTGGCCACCTGCATGGCTTCGTGCATCATCAATTCCAAGGTCGGCAACATCGGCTGGTGCTCCAAGATTTGTTGCACCGTACTGCCGGTCAAGGCACCGATGCTGGAGAAAGCACTGTTCCAAAGGAAGTGCTCCCAAATCTTCTGGTTGATGTTGTGGCTGATCACATGGTCGATGTCGGCCTTGGAAAAGATCTCCGAGAGCCACTCTTCCCTGCCGCTCGGCTGGTGGTCCCGTTCCCCGAAAACCACATGGGCCGGGCTGTCCTGGACAGACCGGTAGCCTTCCTCCAACCGGCCATGGAAGTGCAGCACCGTGCCCAGGACCAGATTGGGGCCCAAGAGTTCGGCCAGGATGTTTTCGTTTTCCAGACCGTTTTGGAAGCTCAAAAGGGCGGTGGAAGGCTTGATCACCGGGAGCAGGTTCAAGGCGATTTCGTAGGTGTGGATGGCCTTGACGCAGATCAGGATAAAGTCCTGCGGGCCGATCCCTTCCAGGTCGGAGCGCACCACCGGGTTGAGCTCAAAGCTCCCGCTCAAGGCCTGGACCAAAAGGCCGCTTTGGTTGAGCCCCTCGGCCCGTTCCGGCTTGTCCACAAAGGTGACCTCAAAACCGGCCTTGGCCAGCTTGCCCCCAAAGTGGATGCCGACGGTGCCGACACCGTAAATCAATATTCTAGCGTTTTCCATGTCTCATTGGGACAGGAGTCGAAGCCCGTCTTGGACCGAGATGTACAAGATCAACAACAACAAAGCGGAAAAACCAAATTTCTGTACCTTTTCTCGGATGCTTTTGTTCAACGGACCGCCCTTGGCCATTTCCAGGCCCAAGAACAACACATGCCCACCATCCAAGGCCGGAAAGGGGAAGAGGTTAAAAATGCCCAATTGTAGGCTGATAAAGCCCATCAAGGCAAGAAGATCACCGAAGGAATTTTTCGCCGCTTGCCCCACCAACTGGGCAATCATGATTGGCCCGCCCAGAGAGTCTTTGTCTGCCTTGCCCTGGAATATTGTTCCAATGAATTCAAAGCTTTTTTTGGTCAGAAACTCGGCTCTTTTGTAGCCCTGGACGGAGGATTCCAAAATCCCATAACTAACCCTCTGGTTTGCCTGGGAAAGCCCGATGATGTAAAAACCCAACCGCCCATCCATCTTGGGAGTCAAGGTCACGGTTTGGGTATTCCCTTCCCGTTCAAAGGTCAGCAAAAACGGCTCGCCCTTGCTTTTTTGCACCAATGGGGTGATCGAAGACCAGCCTTCCACTGGCTCCCCGCCGATGGCCAAGATCTTGTCTCCCGGCAAAAGCCCGGCCAGCTCGGCGGGGTTTCCGGGGCTCAGTTTGCCGACCAAGGGGGCGATCAGCGGTTCGATTCCCAATGGCCCCAGGGCCAATTGGTCTTCCGGGAAAAAAAGCCGCAGCTCCTGCCCGGACCGCAGGACCTTGAGCTCCAACTGCTCGGGGCCTGCTTCCTCTAGCCTCGCTTGCGCCTCGGCCCAGGTTTTAACCTCCAGCCCATCCACCGCCAGAATCAAGTCATGGGCCAAGAGACCCACCTTTTCGGCCGCACTGCCAGGGGTTACCGCCGCCAGTTGAGGCGGCCCGCCCAGATAGGCAGGCCGTTCGTAGCCGGTAAAAAAGAGCAGGGTAAAAAAGACCCAGGCAAACAAGATGTTCATGGCCGGACCGGCGACCAGGATCAAAAGGCGCTCACGCTTGCTTTTGGAGGCATAGTTCCCCGGTTCGTCGGGGTTTTCGTCTTCCGAATCCTGGCCCAGCAGCCTTACGTAGCCGCCAATGGGGATCCAGGAGAGGATGTATTCGGTCTCGCCGATTTTTTTTCCGATCGCCTTGGGAGGAAAGCCGACGGAAAACTCCAGCACCTTGACCCCCACAAACCGGGCGGCGAGATAATGGCCCAGTTCATGGACAAAAACCAGAAGGCTGATGGCAAGAAGAAAACTGATCACCGTAAACATGACTCAAACCAAAATAGATTGTCGGCCCCAGGCATCGGCGGCCAGGGCATCGTTGAGGGATTCGATTCGCCTTAAAAAGGGGGGTCCTTTAGGGTCGGCCACCGCTTTGGAAAGCTGGACCATCAAAGCGGCCAGCCGTTTGGGGATTTCGGTAAAGTGAATCTTTTCCGCCAAAAAATCCGCCACCACCTCCTCGTTGGCCCCGCTCAGGGCCGCCGGGGCTCCGCCACCCAAGCGCAGCGCCTCGAAGGCCAGCTTCAGGCAGCCAAAACGTTCCAGGTCGGGCTTCTCAAAGGTCAACCGGCCCAAGGCCCCAAAGTCCAAAGGCCGGACCCCCGAGGCAAGCCTCAATCCTTGGCCCAGGCAATAGGCAATTGGGACGCACATGTCCGGCTGGCCGAACTGGCCGATGCTGCTGCCGTCCTTGAAACTCACCAGACTGTGCAGAATCGATTCAGGGTGCACCACCACTTTGATTTGGTCCACCTCAAGCCCAAACAGCCACTTGGCCTCGATTACCTCCAGCCCCTTGTTCATCAAGGTCGCCGAATCAACGGAAATCTTTTTGCCCATCGACCACTTGGGGTGGTTGAGGGCATCGGCCAACCGGATTTTCTCGAAGTCCTGGGCCGGCCAATGCAAAAAGGGACCTCCCGAAGCAGTCAGGGTGATGCTGTGCAAGTCCTCCCTGCGGCTTCCGGCCAAGGATTGGTGGATGGCGTTGTGCTCCGAATCCACCGGCCACAGGGAAACCTTGTTTTCTTTGGCCTTGGCCATGATCAACTCACCGGCCAAGACAATGGTTTCCTTGTTGGCCAGGGCAATCTGCTTTTTGGCTTCGATCCCCGCCAAGACCGGCTTGATCCCCGCCGATCCCACCATCGCCGCCACCAACATCTCGGCACCCGGCCACCCGGCCAATTCCACTTGGCCCTTCATGCCCTCCAAAATGACCGGTTTGGGACCGGCACCCAGCCGTTCGGCCAGTTCCTGGCCTCGGCCTTCGTCCACCGCCACCACTTGGGGGGAAAAGAGGCGAATCTGTTCGACCAAAAGTTCCAGACTGGACTTGCAGCCCAGCCCCACCACCTTGAGCCGGTCCGGGTTTTCGGCCACCACCTTCAAGGTGGAACGGCCGATGGAACCGGTGGAGCCGAGCAAAACGATCCGGGTCGGTTTTACCATCGTTGGTCCAACCCCAAGAGATAAATCAGGCCGTAAAAGACCGGGATTGCGGTCAAGAGGGCATCAAAGCGGTCCAGAACCCCGCCATGGCCGGGCAAAATCTTCCCCGAATCCTTGACTCCCCCAAAGCGTTTGAACGCAGATTCGGCCAAATCGCCCACCTGGGCGGCCACCACCACCACCACCACTACCACCACCACTTCCCAAGGGGCCAAGATCGGCAAGAGTTCCGGGCTCAAGGCCAAACCGGAAAACAGACCCCCAAAAATCCCGAAAGCACTGCCTTCACGGGTTTTTTTGGGGCTGATCTTGGGGGCCAGGGGCGTTTTGCCGAACCGTTTGCCCCCAAAGTAGGCGGCAATGTCGTTGCCAGCCACCACCAAGGCCAGCCAAAAAATCATCTTCGCCCCGTCGAGCGGTTCGGGCGGTAGATACCGGATGTAGGCCAGCAAAAACACCGGGCCGACCAGCCAAGCCTGGGGAAGCAGCATCCAAAAGGCCTGAGCCTTTTTGTCCGGGGTCCGCAAGAAGGCGTAAGAAAGCGGATTGAACCAGGCAAACACCATCGCCAGATTGCCCTGAAACCGCATCCCCTGCCAATAAAACCAAAGGCCGCTGAACCCCATCAATACCGAACCGAACAACACCAAAGGCCGCAAGACCAGCCCTCGGTGGCCCAAGATTTTACGGTACTCCAAGGTAGCCAACAGGAGAAACCCCAGGCACAGTGCCAAGTACAAAGGTTCGGGGGCAAAAAAGACCCAACCCAGGCAAAAGAGGCCCAAAGCCGCCCCGGTCAAGACCCGTACTGGCGTTTCCCTAAGACCCATGAACCGCCCCTACCCTGCGATTCCGCTTGGAATACTGTACCAAGGCCCGTTCCAATTCCGCCTTGTTGAAGTCCGGCCAGAGCAGTTCGGTAAAATAAAACTCCGCATAGGCTGCCTGCCACAGTAAAAAGTTGGAAAGCCGCTGTTCCCCGGAGGTGCGGATGACCAAGTCCAATTCGGGCAGCGAGGCGGTGTCCAGGTAAGCAGGAATCAGCTCTTCGGTGATTCGGTCAGGTTCCAACTTCCCAGCGGCGCAGTCCAAGGCGATCTGCCGGGCCGCCCGGGCAATCTCGTCCCGAGAGCCGTAGTCCACCGCCAAACAAAGGGTCATGCGCCGGTTGTCCTTGGTGGCGGCAATCGCCTTTTCCAAGGGGTCCAACACAAAACCGGGCAGGCGGTCTTTTTTGCCGATGGTGACCAATCGAATCTGGTTTTTTTGCAGCCCTTCGAGCTCTCGGCCCAAAAATTCCTCAAAAAGCCTCATCAAGGCCTCTACTTCCGGGGCCGGGCGCTTCCAGTTTTCGGTGGAAAAGGCAAACAAGGTCAGGACCTCAATCCCCAGCTCCGCTGCGCCCTCAACGGCATCCCGCACGGCCTGGGTGGCGTTTTGGTGGCCATAGACCCGAGGGTGGTGCTGTTGGCTGGCCCAACGACCGTTCCCATCCATGATGATGCCCACGTGCCGGGGCATTGGAGTGATAGCTTTTAAATTCAAAGGTCTAGCATCAAGGGAGGGTGGACATAACCTCGTGGGTTCCAAGATGGGGATGATAATACACAAAAGCCCAATCTGGCAAGCCGATCAGGGTTTGCCCTGGGTAATCTCATAGCCCAAGCGCCGTTGCTCCTCCAAGATTTCCACCAAAAACTCGCTTTGGGTCAACAGGTTGGTCAGCACCGCCCGGAGCACCACGATTTCCTTGGGGTATGGGGTGGATTCCAACATAGTCCGGCTGACAAAACTCTCCCCTCGCTCCCGTTGCCGTTTTTGCAGTTCCACATTAACCTCGTTGAGCCGCTCGTTGAGCTGGTTCAACTCCTCCACCTTCCCTTGCCCCAAGGCTTGGGCGAGCTGCGGGGCCAAGGATCGGGGGACGAAGCGGTAGGTCAGGATGCAGATCTCCGGTTCCGAACAGCGCTCGAAATCAGGGTGCTCGTCGATCAGGCGGCTCAAGGTGGTGGTCAGGTGCAAGGACTGTTTGAGCAGAAGGTGATACCCGTGCCGACCCAGCATTTTGAGGGAAAACCAAAGTTTGAGCGCATTAAAGCGCCGAGAGCCCTCAAAGCTGGTCTGGCCGATGTCCACCGAGCCTTTTCTGATGATGTACCGGGCGTTGTGCCGCCAAAGACCCAGGCTCTCTTCGGATTTAAAGAGCACCATCGAATGGTTCATGGGCAGGTAAAACAGCTTGTGCCCGTCCAGGACCACCGAGTCGGCCAGCTCAATGCCCTTAAGCTTTTGGCCCAGCTCTTCGGACAGCAGCAGCGCTCCGCCCCAAGCAGCGTCCACGTGGAACCAGATGCCTTCCTTTTGGCAAAGTTGGCCCATCTCCAAAAGCGGGTCCACGCTGCCGGTCTCGGTGGTGCCCGCAATCCCCACCACTGCCAGGACCAAGGTGTTTTGGGCCTTCAGTTCGGCAATTTTTTCGGTCAACTTTTGCAGGTTGATCCGGTTGAACCGGTCCACCTCCAGGGTCACCAGCGCCTCTTCGCCCAGCCCCAAGATGGCGGCGGACTTGGCGACCGAATAATGGGCCCGTTTGGAAGCCAAAATCTTGATGTCCTTGTACCCGGAGGCGGCAAAGACCGGGAAAAACCCCTTGGCCCTGATCCCCGGAAGTTTGGCTTCCCGGGCCACCGCCAACCCGGTCAAATTGCCCAAGGTGCCGCCCGAGGTCATGTTGCCCAAGGTCCGCCCCGGTTCTTGGATCACTGCGCTGTAGTAGGCCTTGGGTTTCTGGTAAACCAACGAATGCATCCAAGCCAAGGTCTGGCGTTCGACATAAGAGGAAGCCAGGGCGGTTTCGATCTTGACCTGATTTTGGTTCATCGCCGAAATCAGGATGTCCACCACCACCGAAAACCAAGGGGTGACGGTGGTCATGTGGCCGATGTACCGGGGGTTGTTGATCCGCACCGAATTGTCCAGAATCTCGGTCTTGCAGGCGGAAAAAACCTCTTCGATCTGCATCCCCTCGCCGGGGATGGTGGGGTCCGAAAACAGCTTGGCCAGTTCGGGCAGGGTGATGTCGGCGTGGATCTTGCGCCGCTCGGGGTTTTTTAACCAGTCCAGGGCCAATTCAATGGCCTGTTCGCCCCATTTTTTGAAGGCCTCATCGTCTCCGGGGCCTACAAAAAACTTTTTGGACAACAGTTCGATGCCCTTTAGGACATCCGGCTCAACACTTGGGCTCATGAAGATTTGGGCATGTTAGGTTGTATCAGACCAGACCGAGGTAGGCGGCTTGGACCTCTTTGTTTCCCAGGAGTTCTTTGGCTAGCCCCTGGAGAGTCAAGACCCCGCTTTCCAGCACATAAGCCCGCTGGGCGGTCTTTAAGGCAAGGTGGGCGTTTTGTTCGACCAGGAGAATGGTGGTTTTTTGCTCCCGGTTGATCCGCTGGATCATGGCGAAGATTTCCTTGATAATCAAGGGGGCAAGTCCCAAAGAAGGTTCATCGAGCAATAAAAATTTGGGCCTGCCCATCAAAGCTCGGCCCAGGGCCAGCATCTGCTGTTGTCCGCCCGACAAGGTCCCGGCCCGTTGTTTTTGCCTTTCTTGCAAAATCGGGAACAGGTCGAACACATAGGCCAGATCCAGCTGCACCTGGGCACGGCTGGCGGTCAGGTAGGCTCCCAACCCCAGGTTTTCCCCTACCGTCAGGTCCCCAAAAATTCTCCGGCCTTCGGGCACCAGCGACATCCCCTGGGCCACCAGCTGCTGGGGTTTGAGCCCTAAGGTATCCTGTCCGCAAAAACGAACCTGACCGGCGGTGGGCCGCAGCAGACCGACGATGGTTTTCAGGCAGGTACTTTTGCCCGCCCCGTTGGCACCGATCAGGGCGACGATCTCCCCTTCCCCGACCTGAAGGTCGATCCCCTTGAGCGCCTCAATGGGGCCGTAGCCGCTTTTGACCCCGACCAGCTCAAGCATGTTCCACCTCCAGGCCCAGGTAGGCGGCGATCACCTCCGGGTCCTGGCGAATCTCCTCCGGCTTGCCTTGGGCCAGGGTTTTTCCTTGGTCCAAAACCAGGACCTGGTCGCACAGACCCATCACCAATTTCATGTCATGTTCGATCAACAAAATCCCGATCCCCCGTTCCTGGCGGATCTTGAGGATCAGTTGGTCCAAGGTTGCGGTTTCGGAGAGATTCATTCCGGCGGCCGGTTCATCTAGGAGCAACAACTTGGGCTCGGCGGCCAAGGCCCGGGCGATTTCCAACCGCCGCAGGTCGCCATAGGCCAGCTCCGAGGCCATCAGGTTGGCCTTCCCCTCCAGGCCCACAAACTCCAACAACCGGTAACACAACTCCAAGGACTCTGCCTCCTCTTTTTGGAACCGGGAGGTTTTAAACAACGCACCCAAAAACCCGGACCGGGTGACCAGATGCCGTCCCACCCAGAGATTTTCGATCACCCGCATCTGCCCAAAAACCCGGATGTTTTGGAAGGTCCGGCTCACCCCCAAGGCGGCCACTTGGTCGGGCCGTTTCCCAGCTAAGTTGAGGGGCCGGGATTGGGGGCAGAAGCGGATAGTTCCGCCGTCGGGCCTGGTTTGGCCGCTCAAGCAGTTGAACAAGGTGGTCTTGCCGGCCCCGTTGGGGCCGATCAGCCCCAAGATCTCCCGGGGCCGTAAGGTCAGTTCCACCCCTTGCAGGGCGGTGATCCCGCCAAAGTTTTTTTTCAGCCCCGAAACTTCCAGGAGGTTCAAGGTTCCTCCGGCTTGGGCTTGAGGTACCAGGGCCTTGGGTTTTTGACCAACCCTTGGGGGAGAAAGACCATCGAGAACACCATCACCGCCCCAAAAAGCAACATCCGGTATTCCTGCAAAAACCGCATGGATTCGGGTAGCAGGACCAAAAGCAAACTGGCGAGGATCACCCCCAAGACCGACCCCCGGCCCCCCAGCACTACGATACACACCAACACCGCCGATTCGGCGAAGGTGAAGCTGGCGGGGTTAACAAAGCTGGCCTTGGCGGCAAAAAAGACCCCCACCATTCCGGCCCAAAAGGCCCCAAAGGCGAAGGCGGCCAGTTTGGTCCGGGTCAGGTTGACCCCCATGGCCTGGGCGGCAATCTCGTCCTCCCGCAGCGCCACCCAGGCCCGGCCCAGCCGGGAGCGGACCAGACGGTGGTTGACCCCGATCGACAGCAACAGAAGCAAAAAGATCAGGTAATAAAGCAAGTGGTTTTCCCCCTCATAGCCCAGCCGGATTCCGGGCAGGCCGGGCTTGGGGATCCCCGAGACTCCCGCCGGGCCGTTGGTCACCTCCCCCCAATTTTCCAGGACCAGCCGGATTATCTCCCCAAAGCCCAAGGTGACAATGGCCAAATAATCCCCTTTGAGCCGCAACACCGGCACCCCCAACACCACCCCGGCCAGGGCCGCCAACAGGCCCGCCAGGGGCAAAGCCCACCAGAAGCTCAAGCCCCAGTACTGGTGCCCCAGGCCGTAGCCGTAGGCCCCTAGGGCATAAAAGGCCACATACCCCAGGTCCAAGAGCCCGGCGATCCCCACCACCACGTTGAGCCCCAAGCCCAAGACCATGTACATCATCAGAGTGACCAAGACCCCGGTTTGGTAGGAGGAAGCGACCAGCGGCAAGGCCATCAACAGGGCCACCAAAAAATACCGCAACGGACGGTAAGCCAGCCAACGGGTCAGGCTCGGTTCCACCCCAAAGGAGGACCAGAGCCCGGCTATGGCTGGGCGGCTGAGCCTAGTCCGCCACAGTTGGCCCAGCCCGTAGGCCAAGGCGGTGCCGCCAAAAATCCACAGCAAATTGGCCCCACGCAATTCCCAGGTCCCAGCCAGATAGTCCACCTTGAGCCCCGCCAAGGGCAGCGCCAAAAAGGTGAACCACAACCCTACCCCAAGGGCCAACCCCAGGGCCTTCATCAGACCTTCTCCGGCAGATTTTTGCCCACCAGACCGGCGGGGCGAAACAGCAGGATCAGCACCAACACCAAAAAGGCAAAGCCGTCTTCGTAATCGCTGGACAGGTAACCGGCAGCCAGGGATTCGGTCAGCCCCAGGACCAATCCGCCCAAAGCCGCCCCGCCGGGGGAACCGACCCCGCCCAACACCGCCGCAGTAAAGGCCTTGATCCCCACGATAAAGCCAATGTTGGCGTTGATCTGGCCGATCTGGGCGGAGATCAACACCGCCCCGACCGCCGCCAAGGCGGAGCCCAGGACAAAGGTAAAGGAGATGATCTTGTCCACGTCGATGCCCAAGAGTCTGGCCATTTCCGGGTCTTGGGCGATCGAGCGCATCGCCAGCCCCATCTTGCTGTGCTGGACCAACAGGTAAAGCCCAAACAGCACCGCCAAGGTGGAGCAGAGGATCAACAGTTCCGAAGGTAGCACAAACTCGCCCCACCCCTGTGGCAGGGAAGGCAGGGCTTCAAAGAGGGGGGGGAAGGCCACAAAGTCGGAGGTTTGGGCCAGGATCACAAATTCCCGCAAAAACAAGGACATTCCAATGGCGGTGATCAAAGGAGCCAGCCGGGGAGCCCGGCGCAAAGGCCTGTAGGCCACCCGCTCCAAGATAAAGCCGTAGGCCCCAGCCCAAACAATGGCCGCCCCCAAAGCCAAGGCAGCATTGGCTACCGGACCCAGCCCCAAGATTGTCCCCAATCCGGCAAAGACCAAGCCCACAAAGGCCCCAATCATGTAAACCTCGCCGTGGGCAAAGTTGATCAACGACAAGATCCCATAAACCAAGGTGTAGCCCAGGGCCATCAAGGCATAAATACTACCTCGGGTCAGGCCGGAAAAACAGATCCCCAAAAAATAGGCGACACCTTCATTCATCTTTGGCTCACTGGGGCACAAACCGCAGGTCCACAAACACCCCGCCTTGGACCTGATAAACCGAGAACCCCGCCCCCACAACGTCTCCATGGGGGTCAAAGGAGATGGTCCCTAAGGTGCTGTCCACCTTGGCTTGGTGCAGTTGGGCCTTGATCTGGTCCGGGTCGGTGCTTTGGACAGCGGCAATGGCGGCGGCCAAAGCCCCGAAGGCGGCATGGGCGGCCAGCCCGAAGTTGCCGGGGCTTTCTCCCTTTTTCTCCAGATCGGCGGTCACCGACTTGGCCAAGGGTACGGTGGAAAGGTCGGCGGGGCTGGTGGCGTAATACCCTTCCACCGCCTCACGGCCAATTTTGAGGAAGGACGGGTCCTTGACCCCGTCACCGGAGATGAATTTGGCGGTGATCCCTTTTTGTTTGGCTTGGGAAACAATCTTGGTCGCCTCGGGGTGATAGCCCCCAAAGACCACCACTTCGGGGCTTAACCGCTTGACCTTACGGATCAGCGCCGAATAGTCCACCGCTCCGGGGGTTACCCCTTCAAAAAGCAGGACCTGGACCGACCTTTTTTTGAGTTCCTGGTCCACCAGTTCGGCCAACCCTTTGCCGTAGTCCCCTTTGTCGTGGATCACCACGACGGTTTTGGCCTTGAGTACCTGGGTGATAAACTGAGCCTCCAAGACCGCCTGGGCGGCATCATGGGGGATGGTCCGAAAGAAATAGGGAAAGTTGCCGCTCAAGGTCAATTCAGGGCTGGTGGCCGAAGGGGAGAGCAGGGGGATCTTGGCGTTCTGGTAGATCGGCAAAGCGGCCTTGGTCGCCCCCGAGCAGGTGTGCCCGATCACCGCTACCACCTTTTCGCCGACCAATTTATTGGCCCCGTTGACCGCCATTTCGGGCTTGCAGGCATCGTCCACCAGCACCAGTTCAACCTGCCTGCCCAGTAGCCCCCCCTTTTTGTTGAGTGCCTCTGCCGCCAGGACCACCGCATTTTTGGGGGGAGTTCCGTAAGGGGCCAAGTCGCCCGAAAGCGCCCCGGCCACCCCGATCTTGAGGTTCTCGACTCCAAAGGCGGTGGAGCCCAAACCCAGGGTGGCACAAAGGAGCAGGTGAGACTTCCAGCGCAGTTTCATGGGCCACAAGAATTGAGGTTAAAACCAAGAAAAAACAGGATTTGGGACGTTAAAATGCCTTGGGAGAGGGTAGTCCAATCCGGCGGGGCTTGTCAATCTTGGGGGCTTGGGCCGGGCGGCTCGCTCAAGGCATCCAGGTAGGCCTCAAAGACCAACTCCGCCCCGATGCCGGTGAGGCACTTGTAATGCCCATAGGGGCAACGGCGTTTGAAACAGGGGGAGCAATCAACATGCAGACTGACCACCCTGGCCTTGGGGTTGGTCGGGCTGGTCCACAAGGTGGAGGTGCTGCCGAAAATGGCCACCTGGGGCCGCCGCAGGGCCGCCATGATGTGCATGGCCCCCGAATCGTTGCTGACCAACAGTTTGGCCCGAGAAAGCAGGGCGATCAACTCCAAAAGCCCGGTCGCCCCGGTCAGGTTTTTCCCTTGGGTCAGGTCAAAGGGGAAGTCCCCTTCCTGACCCAGGACCACCACTCTTTCCCCGGCCTCGCTCAACCGGTGGATCAATTCCAAGTAAGACTGGTAGGGCCAGCGTTTGGCCTCCCCATAAATCGCCCCAGGGGCCAAGGCCACAAAACCCGGTTCCAGGTCCAAAGGACCGGTCAAGAGCCCTTCTGCCCAACCGGCGGCCAGACTCAACCCCGGCAGCCCCGGTTCGCTCCCGATTTCCTCGATTCCTAAGGAGGCGGTCAACAGCTGGTGATACTCGGCACTAAGGTGCTGCCCCTTGGGCGGGACCAGACTGGTGACGGTGGGACGAAGCAGCAGGCTGCGGCCCCATTGCCCAGCCAAGCCGTACCGCTCGGGAATTCGAGCCAAAAACGCCATCAGGGCCGAAGAATAGCTGGGGGACAACAGGTAGGCCCGGTCGTACCTCCGCTCCCGCAGCTCCTGGGCCATGGACCAAACCCCCTGTTCCTTGGACGAATAGGGGATCACCTCCCCCCGTCCCGGCAAGGGGACCTGTTCAAAACCTTTTTTGACCAAAAGATCAATCTGGGCCTTGGGGTAGGCCTTGAGCAACCGGCGCAAAAATGCGGTGGCCACCATCAGGTCCCCCAGCCAATTGGGGGTCCGCACCAGAATCTTTTGGGGTTGGCTCATCTAAAAGCGAGGTCTGGGCTTGGTGGGGAACACAATCATCTTGCGCATAAAAAAGTTGACCCCAAACAGCACCAAAGAGGCCCATGCCTTGGACCACAGCAGCCCCACCCCAAGGCCAAACAGGCCTGTAGCCACCAGATTGTCCAACCCGCCGCCGATGAGCATGACCAAGAGGTACAACAAAAACTCCACCTTGCCGCTCCATTTGGCCTGGTGCCGGAAGAGGATCATGATGCACAAAAAATAGTTGACCAACCCCGCCAAGAGGTAGGCAAGCCCCAAGGAGAGATTGAGGTCCAAGGGCACCAAAGCCTGCAAGGCCGCAAAAAAGCCCAGATTGAACAGGGCCGCCACTCCGCCGATCACAAAATAAATCGCCAATTGCATCGGCAGAGGCGCATAGGGGGCATTATAATGAAAGATGCAGTAGAGCGCCCGGAAGGCATCTTTCATGCTGATTTTTTTGCCTTCCGCAAAGGTCCGGCCATAGTAGCTGATTCCGATCTCATAGACCCGGACATTCGCCTGGGAGACCTTGGCCACGATCTCGGGCTCAAAGCCGAAGCGGTCCTCTTCAATGGTGATGCTTTGGATCACCGACCGTTTAAAAACCTTGTAACAGGTTTCCATGTCGGTGAGGTAAAGGTCGGTGAACATGTTGGAGAGGGTGGTCAAAAGCTTGTTGCCCATGGTGTGCCAAAAGTACAGCACCCGTTTGGCCTTGCCCGACATGTACCGGCTACCCAGGACCACGTCCGCTTGGTCCTTGACCAAAGGTTCAATCAGTTTTTTAAGGTCTTGGGGGTCGTATTCCAAGTCGGCATCCTGGACCGCCACAAAGTCCCCGGTCGCCTGGGCGATCCCGGTGCGCAGGGCCGCCCCTTTGCCTTGGTTGACTTGGTGGCGGTGCAGGTGGAGGTGGGGGAAACGTTTTTGCAGTCCCAAGGCCAGCTCCCAGCTTTTATCCTTGGAGCAATCGTCCACCAGAATCACTTCCAGTTCCAGCCCCGGCTCTTCAATGGCCATCACCCGCTCCATGGCGGTGACCAGGGTCGCTTGTTCATTGTAACAAGGGACTACGATGCTTAACCGGCAGGATGGGTTTTGGGTCATGGAACCAATAGGTGTTAAGGGTTGGTTTAACTTCAATAAAGCAGCCAAGGGACTTTGGCAACCGCAAGCAGAGGTTGCGCATTTTGGCAAAGAATTCGCATTGAACCCTACCCATCGAATCCCGACAACCCGTCCCGGCTACAAAGGTGGCCAAGAACCTGAACCGTTCCAACCCCCAAAACGCTATGAAGCTGCAACCCTACTTGGTCCCCCTGGGATTTCTGCTCCTGGCCGGTTGTTCGACCGCCAAACCGGACAAAGGGGCCTTTTATACCCCCAAGAACTGGAAGGAGCCGATCCAAGCCTCCGATTCCAACGGTTCGTCCAAACCCTTTTTCCCGGACCACCGCAACTACGGCAACAGCCCCAAAGTGGACCCGATGAGCCCCATGGAAGCGGGCAACGACTTTGTCCCGGACTTTGGGGGGGACGGGGCAGATTCGGCGAGCGCAGAGGAAGATTTTACCCCCAGCTTCGGGGGCAGCGGCTCCCAGAAATCTGTTGGCAAGATGACCGAACAGATGGTCGGGGTTGGTTCCTGGTACGGACCGGGCTTCCACGGCAAGGAAACCGCCAATGGGGAAAAGTACAACCAACGGGGCATGACCGCCGCCCACAAGATTCTGCCGATGGACACCTGGGTTCGGGTGACCAACCAGGAAAACGGGAAGTCGGTGGTGGTGCGCATCAATGACCGGGGCCCTTATGTGGACGACCGGATCATCGACCTGACCGAAACCGCCGCCAAAAAACTGGGCTACGCTGACCAGGGAACCGCCAACGTCAAGTTGACGGTGGTCCGGTACCCCAAAGGCTACGATGCCTCCAAGGGATTGACCCCCTACAAGCAGGTGGTGGTACAGGTGGCGGTGTTCAAGGACCAGGACAAGGCCCGCAGCTTCAAACGCTCCCTGGCTTCCCGGTACGGCGGCATCCCCTTTTTGGTGGACCCCAAGGAAGGCAGTTTTCACGTGGTGGCCGGTCCCTTTGAGGAACGGGAACAGGCGGGTCGGGTTTCTTCTTCCCTCAAGGGGGAAGGGGTCAACAACTTTGTGCGCAGCTTCCGCAAGTAAGGGCGGCTGTTCTTAAAGTTCGACCCTCAAAGGTTCAGTGGACCAGATGGCCGAGGCCCTCATAATTGTCCATGGGAGGATAGGGTTCCAGTTCCTCCTTTAGGGCGGTAGGAGCGGTGCCGGTTGTCTGGTAGAGGTCCTCGCCGTCTTCCTCTTGGTACAAGGAATCACCAAAGAGGTAACCCGGATCGTCCAGGCCCCGGCGGAACAACCGGTAACCCAGATAAAGCGCCGCCACAAAGGAGGCGAAAAAAACCAAAACCGACAAGATCCTGCCCAATAGCTTCATGGTTGGCTCGGTAATGTGACTTGAAACAAAACCCGTTAATGGATAGCTTGGGCTTACCAGCTTTTTTTGGGGCTGCCAAGTTTTTGTAGTCAAAGAGGAGTAAAATTGTTCCCCCATCCCTTGAAAAAAGTGGTTCTTTTGGCCCTGGTCGGGGCTTTGGGCTTGGTCCCGGAATTGGCCCAGGCAGACGGGGATTCCATGACCAGCGCCAAGGCCTACCAAGCCAAAGCCGCCGACTTGGACTACAAACGATTTTTTGAACAGGAATCCCAATTTTATCTGGTCAACCCCAGATTGGTGGAGGTGATCTTTTTGGGACTGGTGGACCTCAAAGGCAACCCCGAGGTTGCCAAACACAAGATCCGCACCGAGGTTTTGGGCTGCCCCGAAGGCGACCCACTCCGCACCCACTGCATCCTGGACCGGTTGTACCAGGAAAAACGCACCAAAAAGGTGCCCAACCTCTTTGAGATTCCGGTCAACTTCACCAGGGTAGAAAAAGGCCGCCGAGACCAGGGGCAGGTCCGGCTGAAGCTGGCGTGGCGCCAAGAAACCTTCGAGGCCCCGGTGATCGAGGTGGACGACTTTTTTGCCTTTGTCGGTGCCGCCGCCGAATCGGACTTCTACAAACGCAAAGAGGAGGTCAAACAGATCGTCTTTAACGCCCATTTTGAAAATCACTTTGAGATCCTGCTGCCCCTGCGGCTGGCCGGTGACCTCCAAAAGCTCTACGAACCGATCCCCGAAGACCTCAAAGACCGGATTTTTTACCGGGCCGAAGGGGCCGACGTGACCATCGAGGAAAACTTGGCCAGCGCCAACCTGCGGTTCAAGGCCGAACAGGTCAAGATCAACAACCGCTTGGTGGAAGCCGCCCCGGAGCCCTTGCGGCACTGATCCGGCCCTGCCCCTGGGGACCAACTTTCTTGGGTACCCTCTCCTTTCTTGAAAAAGCCGCTCTCTTCTGTTAGGTTGGTTTCAGTGTGGCCCCTTCCGGGTCGGTTTATACGGTTTCACCAGAATTTTGCACCCTAGACGGAGGTTTCGTGGACAAGCCTTGGCTCAAACAATATCTGCCCGGAGTGCCGGAGACGATCGACCCGGACCGATACAGCTCTTTGGGTGCCATGCTCGAAGAGAGCTTTCTGCATTTCGCCGACCGTCCCGCCTTCCACAACCTGGGAAAAACCATCACCTACCGGGAGCTGGACCTACTGAGCCGGGCGTTTGCCGCCACCTTGTGCAACAACCTGGGCTACCAAAAGGGTGACCGGGTGGCGATCATGATGCCCAATGTTCTACAATACCCAGTGGTGCTTTACGGGATTTTGCGGGCTGGGCTGATTGCGGTCAACGTCAATCCCCTGTACACCCCCCGGGAACTGAAGCACCAGATGCTGGACTCCGGGGCCAAGGGCATCGTGATCCTGGCCAACTTTGCCCACACCTTGGCGGAAGTGGAAAAGGACCTGCCGCTCCAAGACATTTGGGTGACCGAAGTGGGGGATCTGGTCGGCGGGCTCAAGGGCCATGTGGTCAACTTTGTGGTCAAACGGATCAAAAAAATGGTCCCTCCCTACCGGCTGCAAAAAAACAGTTCTCTGCTTGAAGCCCTGGAAACCGGCAAAGGCCAGAGCCTCAAAACCGGCAAAGTTACCGGGGAGGACATCGCCTTTTTGCAATACACCGGCGGCACCACTGGGGTTTCCAAAGGGGCGGTGCTGACCCACCGCAACATGGTGGCCAACGTGCTCCAGGCGGAATCTTGGATCGGCGGGACCTTCAATCCGGGGGAAGAGGTCGCCATCACCCCACTGCCCTTGTACCACATCTTCTCCTTGACCGCCAATTGCCTTTTTATCGGCAAAATCGGCGGACTCAACGTATTGATCACCAACCCCAGGGATTTTCCAGTCTTTTTTAAGGAACTCAAACACTGGCCTTTTACCTTTATCACTGGGGTCAACACCCTCTTTTTGGCGTTGCTCAACAAGCCGCAGATCAAGGAGGTGGACTTCTCCCACCTCAAGATTGCCTTGGCCGGAGGCATGGCGGTGACCCAGGCGGTGGCCACAAAATGGGCGGAAACCACCGGCCACGTGTTGCTTGAAGCCTACGGTTTGACCGAAACCAGTCCGGCCGCCTGCATCAACCCCACCAACTTGCAAACCTACAACGGCTTTATCGGCCTACCCATCAGCTCCACTGTGGTGGCCTTGATGGACGAAGAAGGCCGACCGGTCCACAAGGGGGAACCGGGGGAACTTTGTATCAAAGGACCCCAGGTAACCCAAGGGTATTGGAAAAAACCGGAGGAAACCGCCAAACTCTTTACCCCCGAAGGCTGGCTGAAAACCGGGGACATCGCCACGATCAATGAGCAGGGTTATGTCAAACTGATCGACCGGAAAAAGGACATGATCCTGGTTTCGGGGTTTAACGTGTATCCCAATGAAATCGAAGACGTGGTCAGTCTGCACGAAGGGGTGCTGGAGGTGGCCGCCATTGGCGTACCCGATGAGGCCGCCGGGGAGGCGGTGAAGATTTATGTGGTCAAAAGGGACCCCAAGCTCACCGAAGGGGATGTGATGGCCCACTGCCGCAAAAACCTCACCGGTTACAAACGGCCCAAGTACATTGAATTTCTCAATGAACTGCCCAAAACCAACGTCGGCAAAATCCTCCGCCGGGCTCTGCGGGAACCGGCGGCCAAGGCTTAGCCTTCGGTTTTAACCGGTAGTTTCTGGAGAAGGCTTGGGGGCCGCCTCCAGAAATGAAAGTCCCTTTAAAAACCGCCGCACTGCTCTTTGTAACGCGGAATTACTAAATCAAGTCTTGGGAGAAAAAAACAATGGATAAGTTCAGAGACCTAGTGTTTCAGGCCTGGAGGGTTATTTTTGTTGGAGTCCCGGTGTTGATCATCTCTTTTGGGCTGGTGTGGTTTGGCTTGATGATCGTGGTGGAGCAAATATTTCCAGGCACCGCCGATCACCTCAACCAGGTGATTGAGGGGGACAAATAAACCTCAAAAAACTGGTAGAGATCAGGCTAGGCAATATTTTGCGGTTTTTAACCGAGGTCGGGGAGGATATGGAGACCGTAAAGGCAGTTTGCCTGGATGAAGTCGAATTTTTAAAGGCCTGGAAAAATGAAAATGGGAAGCCGATCAGCCTAAACTACTTGGTCACGACCTTGACCACCTACCGAAACGCCATCAAAGAGCAAATGGGGCCTGATTACAAGGCCCAAGAAAACCAGTGGCGTGAACTCAAGCGAAACCGGCACAAGGCGGTGGAAGAGGTTTATGGGAAGGACCCCCTAAACTTTCCGAGCAGCTCCAAAAAATTGATGAGGATCCGGCTATAAATGTGGTCGGACTCCAGTGGTGGACTCGGTCAACCTGCCCCCAAAGGCTGGAGACAAGCAAGGAGCCTGATGAAAACACTCACCATTCTTCCTGAACAAAAACTAATTGTTTTGGTTTACCATGGGAGGTCACCATCAACGATGTGATCGAGGCTACCCAGGACATGGTAGCCCACCCCCAGTTTTCCACGGAATTTGACGGTGTCGCCGACTACCGGGATGCGAAGGTGAGGTTTACCGCTGCGGAACTGGCTGGTCTGACCCAGAGCGTCAAGGACCGGGACATGGCCCATGGAACTTGGTGCTTGCTCGCTTCGGGTCCCTTGGAAACCGCCATGATGAACCTGTTCCAAAGGAACCTCAAAGCCCTGCACCCCATTGCGATCTTCAGCACCGTTGCGGCTGCTTCCAACCATTTGAACCGGGACCTCTCCGCCTATTTGGTGGAGACCGATTAGACCGCTGGCCCTCCACTTTCGGTCGAGGCCTGGGATTAGGTTTCCGCCTTCATCGCCGGGTGCACCACCAGCACCGAAACCGGCGATTCTTCCAGCACCCGCTGCCGGCGCAGACTGATCTTTCCTGCACCCAAGCCCCAGTTGGCGGTTACCCCCAGGATGATCAGGTCATAACCCTTGGCCACCTCTTCTAACACTGCATCTGGAGGGGAAGTGCTTTCTACCACCAAGGTCCGTAATATTTTAGAACTTAGTTCCACATCTGGAAATACCTCTTCTGCTTGAATCCGCCCCTTGCCGGTTTGTTCCATTTTGCCGGGAGGGACCACATGGAGCAAAGTCAGTTGCGCCCCAGGGGAAGTGGCAATTTGCCGAGCGATCTTTAGGGCGGCCAGGTCTTCGGGACCGCCTGCATAGGCAATCAAGACCCGTTCGATCCTCGCCAGCCCTCGGTCCATCAACACCGCCACCGGGCTTCCGCATTTACGGATCACCTCACTGACCACCCCGCCCAACTTCCCTTCCAACAACAAAGGCTTGTGTGAACCCAATAGCACCAAAGAAGCCTGTTGGGCTTTGGCCGTATGGCAAATGTCCAGGGCTGGCTCGGTGGATTGGTAAGACATGGTCTGAATCGGTAAATCCAGAGCTTTTGCCTCTTCAACCAATGACACCAGAGGTTTGGATATTTGCTCTGGTTCATTTCGGAGCAACTCTGTTGAAGGTCGGTTGCTTGGGTTCCAAAGGTGCAAAGCAAAAAGTCGGGTGGCCGTTTTCTTGGTCCCGGTCAGGGCTTTGGCAATCCTGGCCAAGGCCGGGCCTGAAGCCGAATCGGAGATACAGATCAAAAGGGATTCTTTGGCCTTTAACTCTGGTTCTAAGGGTTGTTGTCGAGCAAATCTTTGGTCTGGGTAAACCCAATGGAGCAACGGAGTGGTCGCAAAGGTAGTGACCAGAGCCATGATCACCAACATGGTAAAGAGGGTGCTAGAAATAATCCCCAGATCCAAGGCGATGTTCAGTACAATCAATTCCATCAGCCCCCGGGTGTTCATCAAAATCCCCAGAGCGCTGCCCTCTCTCCAGCCAAAGCCGGTCAGCCGGGCGGCCAGTAGGCTGCCGCCAAATTTGCCCAACGATGCAATCAAGATGATTCCCAACGTCACCACCCACTCCTGGGGCGCACTTAAGAGACCAATCTGGGTTCGCAGGCCACTGAAGGCAAAAAAGAGCGGCAACAACAGGATCACCGTGACGGTTTCAATTTTTCCGGCCAACGTTTCGGCCATCCGCCCGGTTTTTGGCAGAATCGCCCCAAACATAAAGGCCCCAAAAAGGGCATGAATCCCAATCAGCTCGGTCGTGCAGGCCGAGGCGAGCAAAAGAAGCAAAATGGCGGACACCACCGTCTGGGTTAAAGCCTCTGCACTGCCAATACGATTGGCAACTCGGGCGAAAAGCGGCCGAACCCCATAAAGCATAATCAAAATAAACCCCAAGGCCAAGCCTGTGGTCCAAATCGCCTCAGAAAGGGCGTGCGCCCGGGCCACGGAAACCACAAAGGCCAAGAGACACCATGCCGTCACATCATCGACCGCCGCACAAGCGAGCGTCACCGCCCCCAAAGGAGTGGAGAGCAGATGCCGCTCCGAAAGGATCCGGGCCAACACCGGAAAGGCGGTCACGCTTAAGGAAATGCCAAAAAATAAAATAAAGGAGACCGGGGAGACCTCCGGGGAGGAATACCGGTCATACAAAAACCACCCCGCCAAGCTGCCCAGAGCAAAGGGCGTGACAATGCTGGTGTGACTAATGGCAATCGAGGAACGGGTATGCCCCTTGAGTAACTTTGGGTCCAGTTCCAGGCCCACCAAGAACATGAACAACACCAACCCCAGCTGGGCAAACATTTTGAGCAGCGACATAGAGGCAGCAGGAAAGAGACTCTCCAACACCCCAGGCCAGACCAAACCCAACAGGGAAGGCCCCAGCAAAATCCCCGCCAACACCTCGGCGATAACCAAGGGCTGCCCAATCCAACGGACCGCTAACCCCAAACTGCGAGTTGCCAGCAGGATCACCCCGATTTGGGTAAGCAATAAAGTAAGGGCGCTAAATTCCAAATGCGGCATCTGGGCTCCAAAAATTCGTTTTGTCTTGGCCGTTACTTTTTCAAAATAGACCTCTCTTAGCCAGTCTAACTGCTTCTACTTCCAGGGTCAAGTGGATGTAGGGGAAGAAAAACCCTATGGGGAGCCTATTAAAACAATCCCGATATTTTTAAGGAGGCAACTTTAAAGGGGGAGCTGCCGAAAGAGGGTCGCCAGGGGTTGCTGTTGGCTCAGTTTAAGGAGGGGTGGAGAAACACTTTTTTCCCCTTCTAAAAACTTAAGGCAGATTGGCGGCGGAAAGGGTCCAAGAAAAAAAGCTGGCGGTAACTCTTAAGGGAGGACTTGCAGGAAGCTGGAGGAAAGAGCCCCCCGGCCCAAAGGCCGGGGGATCTAAAAGGCGAGGCTTGGCTTTAAGTGAAAGGAACGATGCTGATGTAGCGCCGCTTGTCCCGCTTGGTTTGGAACTTCACTTCACCGTCGGTGGTGGCAAAAAGAGTGTAGTCTTTGCCTTGGCCGACGTTTTTGCCGGGATGGAATTGGTTGCCCAATTGGCGAACCAAAATGGTACCGGCACTGACCTCTTGGCCACCGAACCTTTTGATGCCACGGTACTGGGGATTTGAATCCCGACCGTTTTTAACGCTACCTTGACCTTTCTTGTGAGCCATGGTTCAACCTGGAAAAAGAGGGCTTAGCCCTTGATGTCGGTAATCTGAAGTTGGGTGTAATTTTGGCGGTGGCCCTGCTTGCGGCGGTAGCCTTTACGGCGCTTGAGCTTGCCAATCACCACTTTTTTGTCTTTGATGTGCCGTAAAACCTTCGCTTGAACCTTGGCACCAGCCACTAAGGGGGTACCGGTCTTGAAGGAGTTCTCGCCAGTTTTGAGGAACAAAACTTCCGAGGTTTCAAAGTCGGTACCGGCTTCGAGGTCCATAAGGTCCACGGTCACGGTCATGCCCTTTTCTACCCGGTATTGTTTGCCGCCAGTCTTGATGATCGCGTACATGGGGGTATCGCTCTGCTAATGGGTTAAAGCTGAAACTGTACTTATAGGGACCTGAGCCAAAAACTGTCAAGGGGAAATCTTCGGTCGGCCCGATCCGGGGGACATTGCTCAGACCCCAGGCCCGTCCAACCCGTTTCTTTGCCCCACCGGCAGGCTAGACCTCGTTGGTTTTGGCCATAAAGTTGAGGGTCGCTTCGATGAACCCGTCCAATTCGCCGTCCAGGACCTTTTGGGACTGGCTGGTTTCAAAGTCGGTCCGGTGGTCCTTGACCAGCTGGTAGGGGTGCAGGACGTAACTACGGACCTGACTGCCCCATTCGATCTTTTTTTTCTCCGGCTGCCCTTTGGCGGCCTCTTCGATCCTTTTTTGTTCCTCCCGCTCGTAAAGTGCGGCCTTGAGCATTTTCATGGCGGTGGCCTTGTTTTTGTGTTGGCTCCGCTCATTTTGGCATTGGACCACGATCCCCGAGGGAAGGTGGGTGATCCTGATGGCCGAATCGGTGGTGTTGATGTGCTGTCCCCCGGCTCCCGAACTTCTGAAGGTGTCGATCCGCAGGTCCGGCTCCCTAATCTCCACTTCGATTTCGTTGTCCAGGTCGGGATACACCGAAACGGAAGCAAAACTGGTGTGCCGACGTTTGTTGGAGTCAAAAGGAGAGATACGGACTAAACGGTGTACCCCGGCTTCTGCCTTGAGCTTGCCGTACAAGTATTCCCCTTCCAGCAGCAAGGTTGCGCTTTTGATCCCCGCCTCTTCGCCCAACTGGAGGTCCAAGACGGTGACCCCGGCCCCTTGGGACTCCGCCCAACGTTGGTACATCCGCATCAACATTGAGGCCCAGTCCATCGACTCGGTTCCACCAGCCCCGGAGTTGATGGTCACCATCGCCCCGGCTCGGTCGTGTTTGCCCGCCAAAAGGTGTTTGAGTTCAAAATCCCGGATCCGTCCCTCCGCTTGGTCGAGCACCACCTTGGCTTCGGCCAGGAGGCCCGCCTCTTCTTCCAACTCCAAAAGCTCGACCGCTGAATCCGCATCGCTCAGTGCCCGTTCGATCGCCTCCCAGCGGGCCAGTTCGTCCTTGAGGCCGGAAACCTGTTTGAGGACCAAGGCCTGGGCCTCTTGGGGCTCTTGCCAAAACCGGTCTTGGGCGGTTTGGAATTCCAGTTCTTCGAGCTTAGCCTGCTTTCGACCCAAGTCAAAGGTACCCCCGGAGAGTTTCCGCTCTCTCTCGGATCTCGCCAATGCGGGCTTTGGTCTTTTCTAAGCTCATAACTCCTTGAGGGTTTCGATGATCCCTTTTTCCAGCAGTTCCAAGCCCAAAGCCACTTCTGCCTGGCTGATCGCCAAGGAAGGGGCAAAGCGCAACACATCGGGCCCGGCCACCAGGAGCAACAGGCCCTGGGCCAGGGCTTTGTTCACAAAGGCCTTGGCTTTGCCTTGGTAGGTGGCGTTGAGTTCGGCACCCACCAAAAGCCCCAGGCCCCGGACTTGGCCAAAGAGTTGGTACCGGTCGTTGAGCTTGTGCAGCCCTGCTACCAGTTGCGCCCCCCGGTCCCGGACGTTGGCCAGCAACTCCGGTTTGGAGATGAGTTCCAAGGTCGCCTTGGCGGTGGCACAGGCCAACGGGTTGCCCCCAAAGGTGCAACCGTGGGTTCCGGGCTGGAGCGTCTGGGCAAACCGGTCTCGGGTCATCATGGCGCTGACCGGGAAGCCCGAGCCCAAGGCCTTGGCGCTGGTCAAGACATCCGGTTCCACCCCCAATTGTTGGTAACAATACAGGCTGCCGGTTCGGCCTACCCCGGACTGGACCTCGTCAAAGATCAACAGCGCTCCGAACTTATCACACAAGGCCCTTGCGGTTTGGGCGAATTCGGCGGTCGCCGGATAAACCCCCCCTTCGGCCATGATCGGCTCCATGATGATCGCACAGGTCTGGTCGCCAACCAACTTCTCCAGGTCCTTGCAGTCATTGTAATGGCCATAGACCATTTGGGGCGGCAAAGGGCCAAAGCCCTTGCGGTAGGATTCCTGCCCCCCGGCGGTGACCGTAAACAAGGTCCGGCCATGGAAGCTTTTGTGGAAGGAAAGGATCTGGTTTTTCTCCGGCCCCAGCTTGTCGAAGGCGTACCTCCTTGCCAGTTTGAGGGCCGCTTCGTTGGCCTCCGAACCGGAGTTGGCAAAAAAGACTTTCTCAAACCCGGTCAATTGGCAGAGCAACTCGGCCAGTTCAATCTGCGGCAGGTTGGCAAAGTAGTTGGACACATGCCAGAGTTTTTCCGACTGCTCTTTGAGCGCCGCCACCACTTCGCCCGGGCAATGACCTAGGCCCAAAACCGCAATCCCCCCAGCCATGTCCAAGACTCTGCGGCCCTCCACATCGGTCATCCAGGTCCCTTGACCCGAAACCGGAAGGAATTCCATCGGTGCATAGTTGGGCACCATGACTTTTTTGTACCGCTCTAAAAGTGCTTTTGTCTTTTCCATGTTACTTTCGTTTGATCACGATCCCTTGGGGATGTCTGAGGTCGATGTAGGCCAGCCGATCTTCCCGTTTTTTTATCTCCCCGCTGGCTTGGTGGAGTCGGGCCAATTTTTCTTCCAATCCTTCAAAACCCAAACGCACCTCCAGCCCGCCCGGCTGGGTGATCAAGCTCAGGTTCATCGGGTCGCCCACCAAAAACTCGCTGACCGCCGAAAGGGGCAGCACCGGGTCTTGGTCGAGCAGTTTGGTCAACTCCAAAGCCCGGTAAACCCCCGAGGAGACCAGTTTGTCTCCGGCGTTCACCTTGAGGTTCAAATCGGTAAAAACCGGCAGGTCCCATCCGCCCCACAGGGAGGGCCGGACCAGGACCATTTGGTCCGAATCCAAGAGAAACAGGCCGTTTTGGGCCTTAAAATAGGCCACCGGTTGCCGTTCCGTCACCGCAACCAAGAGGCCCAGGGTACTGGTTTTTTTGATGTTGACCGACTGAACCCAGGGTTCTTCCAAAATCTGGGTTTCCAGTTCATAAGGGTCCAGGCCGATCCAAAGGGGGCTGGGCTCCATACGCAGCCGGGCGGCCACCTCCTGGGCGCTCAAGACCCGGTTGCCCTCGACCGCAATGGCCCGCAGTGGCCGAGAGAGGTAAAAGGGAGCCCAAACCAAGGGCACCAGGATGAGCAACAACCCCGCCAAGGTCAAAAATCGAGAGAGCCAGTCCAAAGTCGCACCCTGGGGTCCAAGCCCTTTTTTTTTCGGTCCGGGGCCTTGGTTACCCAGGGGGGTGTAATCCTTCATGGGGTCGGTGGATCGAAAGAGGGGTAAGGGCAGCAGGACCCAAGTCCCGGCCACCGAAGCCGGACTTTGGCCTTGGGGCTTTCCTGGTCTGTTTTTACCGGACCAAAGTCCCATAGAGGGCGAATCTTGTCAATCCTTGGGCACCAAGAAGGCGGCTGCAACTTTGGCCAAGGTGGGGGCAAAGTTGTGGTCAAAATTCTCCAGCAGACCGGGCAAGGGTTCCCCTTTGCCCTCTCGGGCCAGGGCTTCGATTTGGGCGAGGATATTCCCCAACCTCGAAGCACCCAAATTATAGCAGGAGCCTTTGTACTTGTGAGCCAAGGAGCAGAGCTCCTCCCACCGGCGGTTTCCAAGCAGTTCCCGGAATTTTGGCCCCGCATTGGCAAGTTCCTTTTGGAAAAGCTCGGCAAGATGTTCCAACAATTCTATGCTGTAGCCCCGCTTGAGGGTTTCAACAAAGGGCAGGTCCAACAACATGAATTCTTCAAAAGTCTCATAGTCCTGCTGCAAGGCGACAAACCGGAAGAGCGGGTCCCCTTTGGCCTTTGCGCCCCAACTGGCCAACAGATGGCCAAGTTTTGCGAGTGGCAGGGGTTTGGTGACAAAGTCGTCCATCCCGTGGTCCAGGCAGACTTGCCGGTGCACCGGGGCGCTGTTGGCGCTGAGTCCGATGATCAAAGGCCTGACCTTGGAAGGCCAGGATTGCCGGATGATCCGGCAGGTATCCAGCCCGTCCATTTCGGGCATTTCCATGTCCATGAAGATCAGGTCGAATTCCCGTTCCGCCAACCGTTCCATCACCTCGACCCCGTTGGTCGCTTCCTCCGAGTCATAACCCAAGAGCTTCAATCCACTTTGGGTTACCTTAAGGTTGATCTCGTTGTCGTCGGCCACCAGAACCGTAAAGGGAAACTCCAAGGCCAAGTTGGGCAACGGACCGCCCAGGTTTTTGGGCTCTGGGGTCGAGGGACCTTGGAGCAGTTGTTCCAAGGCGCTCAAAAAGGGACGGGACTTGATCGGCTTCAACAACCGTTGTTCATTGGTCGTGCCGGTTTCGCCGCTCTCCTTATTGTGATTGTGGGGGAGTTCCAGGAACAACTTGGGCAATCGGGAGAACGACGAGGCCAACCCTCCTCTCAAAGGACCAGCCAGTGTGGTCTTGTCGATCACCAACAGGTCAAAAGGCTGCGAGCTGGCGAGCCATCCTTCCATTTGGCCTAGCTCGGCGCAACCGGTAGCCGCCAGCCCCGCCTTTTGGCAAAGCCCCAACAGCCAAGTTTGGAGTGCAAGGTTGGGCTCCAGGAGCAACAGCCTTTTTCCGGCCAACGCCTTGGGGGAAAAGGGCTCCGGCTTGGGACCGACAACCTCCAGGGGGTGGGTGAAACAAAAAGTCGTCCCTTGCTTGACATCGCTTTCAAACCAAATCCTACCGCCAAACCGTTCCACCAGCTTTTTGCAGATCGAGAGCCCCAGCCCGGTGCCGCCATACCGGCGGGCGACCGAATTGTCGGCCTGTTTGAACGGAGCAAACAGGTTCTTTTGCTGCTCCGGGGGGATTCCGACTCCGGTGTCCTTGACCCAAAAGCGCAACTCCTCCCCCGCTTGTTCCGCCCCCAGCTCTATCTGTCCTTGGGGGGTAAACTTGATGGCATTGTAAACCAGATTCACCAGCACCTGGACCAACCTGGTCTGGTCCCCCCGGACCAAGGGCAGAGCCTGGGCCTGGGGAATCAGCTCCAGCCCCTTGTCCGCCGCCGCCACGCCCACCAGTTCAATCACCTCCTCAAGAAGGACCTCCAGGTCGATAGGCTGGGATTCCAAGGCCAGTTGACCGGCCTCGATCTTGCTCAGGTCCAAGAGATCGTTGATCAACCTCATCAGGATGTTCGAGGAGGTGAGGATGGTGCCCAAAAAATCCTTTTGGTCTTGGGTGACCTCGGTGTGCAGGAGGTGGGTGGCGCAACCTACGACCCCGGCCAAGGGGGTCCGTATTTCATGGCTCATGGAGGCAAAAAACATCGCCCGTTCCGCCAAGGTCTGCTCGGCCAGCTCCTTGGCCTGTTTCAGTTCGGCCTCTTGGGCTTGCAACTGTTTTTCCGCCGCCCTGCGCAGCTCCAGTTCCTCTTCCAGCTTGGCCTTGATCTCCCTGGATTCGGCCTGCCTTTGGTCGTTGATGTTGACCATCTGGGAAAACTGCCGGTAAAGCTTGTCGTAGGCTTCCAACAGTTCTTGGTAGGCCTCGGGCGTAACTTTCCCTTCTAAAACCCGCTTTTTGGCGGATTCTAGGGTTTGGCCTTCTTTGGCAAAAGGCTCAAGTGGTGGAAGTTCAACCGGCATTTACAGTGGGGTTGGAAGGTTTGCAGTCAGACTAACCTATTCAACCGTAAAACAGAAGCAACTTCTCTGGAGGTTCATTTTGGTTCATCCTCTGGCCCAGTTTTTGGCCCAAGGGCACCTGTACGGGATCACCGACCTGCGCTACCGCTGGGCCAGCCACCAGGATTGCGCCCAAGCGATGGTCGAGGCGGGGGTCCGGTTGGTCCAGTACCGCGGTAAAGACCTGCCCTGGGAACAACAACGGGCCGAACTGCTGGCATTGGTCCCCTGGGCTAGGGAGAGAGGGGCTTGGGTGGTAGTCAACGACCACTTGGATTTGGCCCTTTTAAGCGGTGCCGATGGCCTGCACTTGGGCCAAGGGGACCTGGACCCGGCCCGGGCCAGGGCACTGTTGGGGCCTAAGGTTGCGTTGGGGCTCTCCACCCACAACCGGGTCCAAGCCCAAGCGGCGTTGGGTCTGGGGATCGATTATTTGGGCGTGGGGCCAGCCTATGCGACCCCCTCCAAACCGGAGGAACCGGAAGCGGGACTGGGGTTTTTGGCTTGGACGGCAAAAGAAATCGGCCTCCCGCAGGTGGCCATTGGCGGCATCCAGTGGGAACGGTTGCCGGAGGTTTTAAACACCGGGCAACGTTCGGTAGCTATGATTGAGGGGCTGTTGGGTGCCCCGGACCTCAAGGCCCAGGTAGCCCGGATCGAAGCTCGACTGGCCCAAGGTCAACCCTTGGGGTAGTGGGTTTTGGCAAAGGGTTTGGGCTGGCGCTTGAGTTCTTGGCGAACCTCATCGATCCTGCCCTGCACCAGCACCGCTTGGTGGCCCAGGCTTTCTCCCGGCTCGCCGGAGAACAACGGCAGGCCGTTGACCAACACGGCGATTTGGTCTTTGAGCCCACTTTTGACCGGCAGTACCATCCCGGTTTTGAGGGAACGCTCCAGGTCCTGGCGAGAGAGGTACAACTCTCCCAAAACGGCAGTGGCCTGATACTCCGCTTCGGTTTCGATCAACCGGCGCAGCGGCTCCAAGTTAGGGGTAGGCTGGGTCCGTTCGCCCATCAGCAGGGCTTGGCGGCCATAAGATTTTAAAAACAAGTCCATCCCAAAGGCGGAAAAACAGAATTCAAATCCACTGGAAAATCCCTTGTAGGCAAGCCCTACCTTGACCTTCAGGCAGGATTCGCCGGGGGCCATGATCTTGGCCTTGATCCGGTGGCTGACCAACTTGGAGATCCGGTGGTCGCAGTCTTGCAACCGAGACCAACTCTTGGCGAACAGGCCCACCAATTGGCTGATTCCCTCTTCCAGCCGGGGGTAGTTTTCCAGGTCCACGGCAAACCCCTTGGGCACCTTCGCTCGGCCCTGCCGGACTAGCTCTTCCCGTTCCAAAAACAGGTTGGCCAGTGGATTGTCCATGACCAGCAGAGCATCGTCTTTTAAGGTCGAAAAATTGACCACGAAAATCGGGGTCGGTTGGGCGATGGAGCCCAGGTATTCCTGGAACTTGCCCGCCGGGTCGATCCGAAAGTCAAAGACACAGGAAATGTGGAACTGGTCAAAAAAGTAGGACTCCAGTTCGCTCAAGTAGTTTTTGACCACCACTTCCAAAGGGGTGTAGTACCCGGAGGTGATGGACTCGCCCCGGCTCAGGTCCAGGGGAACGGTAGTTTCAAAGGCCATGGGGGATACCTAAAAGTCGATCCTAGTCACTCGAACGCCCAACTGCTCTTGGTTGATCTGGACCACCTCGCCCTTGGCGATCACTTGGCCGCCCAAAACGATGTCCACCGGGTCGCCGACCTTGCGGTCCAACTCGATCACCGAACCATAATTGAGACGGGTCAGGTCTTCCCCGGTCAGATTGGTCCGGCCGATTTCCACCTTCAACTGGTGGGGAATCTTGTACAGCAGGTTTTTGCCCACCAACCCTTCGGCCCCCGGAGCGGGCTGGGAAGAGGGGCCGGGGACCTTGAGGCTCGGTCTGGCCACCGGCTCAGGGGAGAGGTCCACCTTCATCCGTTGGGCCTTGGGGGCCTCTTCAATCTCAAAGCCATTGGTTTCGTCTTGGATCTGCGGGGTAAACTCCTGGGGTTCTTCCAGGTCCTCAAAAGCCATTTCACTGCGGTCTTCCGATTCAAACTCCTCGGGGTCCGAAAAGCCGGATTCCATTTCCTCTTCCTCAAAAGAAGGGGCGGGAACGGCAGGTTTGGCCGGCTTGGCCGGGGTCCGGTGGGTTTCAAAGTCCTTGGGCGGAGGGGGCAGTTCCTCTTCCTCCAAGGCGGCAAATTCATCGATCGCTTCAGGCTCGTCGCCCAGGTCGAAGTTGTCGTCCATGTCCAGCATCGGGACCGGTTCCAGGTCTTCCACTTCTTCCACCGCTTCGATTTCCTCTGTTTCCTCCACCGAATCTTCCGCCACCGCAGCCGAGCCCAGGTCGTCGTCAAAGTTGCTCGACAGGTCGTCCTCAAATCCGGCACCCATGTCCAAGTCATCGGGCAGGGGGGTTTCCAATTCTTCCTCCAACAGTTCGCCCGAATTGCTGGAAAGCTCCATCTCGCTGTCCGAAAGGTCCACCAGAGTGTCTTCGGGCAAGGTCGGAGGTTCGGCAAATTCCTCTTCTTCGGTCTGGGGAGCGGAACCGAAGCTGTCCTCCTCTTCCCCCAGGTCACCTTCAAAGGCCAACTCCGCATCGTCGGCCCCTTCCACTTCCTGGACTTCCAGGCTTTCGTCCAAAACCAAGTCATCGTTGAGGCTGGCCAATTCCTGGTCCAGTTCATCGTCCGACTCCACCTCTTTGATCGCTCCACCTTTGGAAGGTGGGGCTAGATCGGAGTCGTCCAAACCCAATTCGTCTTCGAGGCCGCTCATGTCCACGGTCAAGTCCTCGTTGCCGGACGAACCTGCATCCAGGTCGTCCTCAGCCCCCAGGTCCAGGTCCGTGCCAAAGTCATCTCCCCCATCCAGGGGCTCGTCGCCACCCATGGAGCCAAAGTCTGCCTCTTCTTCATCCCCGCCGAGGTCGCCGCCAAGGTCCAGATCCGAACCCAGATCCATGTCTGTGCCCAGGTCCGAGCCTAGGTCGAGGTCATCCTCAAGGCCGAGGTCACCGGAGCCCTCGTTCCCGTCCAGATCCATGTCCAAGTCCAGGTCCAGATCCATTTCACTTGCCTTCGCCATTTCCTATTCCTCGGTTTAACCTGTGGCCGGTAAATTCTCTTGCCTAGGCGCCTTTGAAAGCCACAGAATGATCTTCAAAGCACAACCGCCGAGCCCCTTAGTGGGGTCCCGGCTCTAGCGTTTGCCCATGGAATGCGAAAAACAAACCAAATTGCCCAATCTGCCAAAAAAGTTTTCCCCGACCTCGCCTTAACCGAGACCCAGCTGGACTCCCTGGCCTTGTATCTGGAGCTTTTGGACCAGTGGAACCAAAGGTTCAACCTCACTTCGGTCAAGGGATTTGAGAACCAAGTGGCCAAACACCTCCTGGACGCACTGGCCCCCCTGGGTTTAGGTTTGGGACCGTTGCTGCAAGGGAGAGGGATGGACTTGGGGTCAGGCGCAGGGCTACCTAGCTTAATTTTAGCTCTTTGTTTGCCGGAAGTCGAGTTCCTCTCGATTGAAGGGGTGCTAAAAAAGGTCAACTTCCAAGAAACCGCCCGGACCCGGATGGGGCTCAAAAACTTTGTCGCCAGACAGGTGCGGCTGGAAGACTTGGCCAAAGAGGCGGGGCTGGCCCGGACCCAGGACTTTGTCCTGGCCCGGGCGTTGAGTTCCTTGGTTGAACTGGGCCAGTGGGCAGCGGTCTTTTTGAAGCCCGGAGGAAGGCTTTGGGCCTGGAAGGGGAAAAACTGGGAAGAAGAGTGGGGGGAGCTGCAAGCCCAAGGGGGCTGGAGCCTAGAGAAAGCCCTACCCTACCAACTGGAGTTGGGCTTCGGCGGGGTCTTGTTGTTGCTGCAAAAAACCCCCTGAAGGGTCAATCGAACTTGAGCCTGGGGAAGTAGTCCTTGAGGGCAAACAGGATGTTTCGGGTCTGCTGGTACCGGTTCATGGTGTAAAAATGAAAGTCCCGGAACCCCAAGTCCAGTAGCCCTTGGACCTGTTCAATGGCATAGTCGGTGCCGAACTGCTCCATCGATTCGGGGTCGTTGGCCCATTTTTCCAAGCCCGCCTTGAGCCGAGGGGGGACGTAGTTTTTGGACATGGAGGCGATCCGGTCCAACTGCTTGAGGTTGGAAAGCGGGAAGATCCCGGCCACCAAAGGCACCTGCACCCCGGCTCGGTCCAATTTTTCCTTGAACTCCACCAAAAACCGATTGTCAAAAAAGAGCTGGGTCACGATCCCGTCCGCTCCGGCTTCAACCTTCTGGACCAAGTGGCGGAAGTCGTCCTCCTTGTCGGGGTTTTCCATGTGCCCTTCCGGGTACCCGGCCACCAGAATCCCCACTTTGGAATGTTCTCGGATAAAGGCGACCAACTCGCTGGCGTAACCAAAGCCGTCCTGGGGCCGGACAAAGGTTCCCTGGCCTTGGGGCGGGTCCCCCCGCAGGGCCAAGACGTTGTTGATCCCGTGGAACTCCAAGGACTGCAACAACTCCAGCACCTGGGGACGGCTCAGATGGGCACAGGTAAAGTGGGCCACACAGGTCACCTGGGCCAAATTGGTGATCGCCGAGGCGATGTCCAAACTCTTTTCGGCGGTACTGCCCCCGGCTCCGTAGGTCACCGAAAAAAAATCAGGCGACATGCCTTTGAGTCTGGCGATGGTTTGGTAAATCTGCTTCAGCCCCTGGTTGGTCTTGGGGGGGAACACCTCAAAAGAAACATGGGTGTTGTAGGCATACAGATTTTGAATCTTTCTGGCGTTGGGCATAACAGCAAGGGGGCAGGATCGGGTCTAAAAAAAGTGGGGCCGATTGGGCTCGAAGGCCCAGTCTGCCCAAACTAGGTTAGGTTGTACAACCCCCCATTTCTTAAGGGGTCTCGTTTTTCTGCAATTCTTCACAGGTTTGCTCAAAAAGCCGCCCCAGCTCCAACAGGTAGGCGGACATTTTTTTCAGGTCCCCGTTGTTGGACTCCACCTCCAGCTCAAAACAAAGCCGGGCCATCTGGTCGGCCCCGATGTTGGCGCTCAGGCCCCGTAAAAAGTGGGCCAACCGCATCGCCTCCACATCGGCACCCGAGGAGACCGCCTTTTCCAACTCGACCAAGGTCCGGCTGCCCTCTTTCTGGTAGCCCCGGAAAAGTTGGCCAAAAAACTCGCCGCCCACCCCGATCCTGGAGGTAACCACCTCTTGGTTGACCAGGGCCGGATTGGAGCCGGGCAGGTCGATCTGTTGCAGGTGCCTTTGCTTTTTGATGCTCCGGCCCCAGAAGGCCAAGGTCGCCCCCAGGTTGGCGGGCAGGACCGGCTTGGGAACCAAGTCCTTGATGCCTACGGCATAATATTCTTCCTGTTCCCCCGAAAGCAGGTTGGCGGTCATGGCGATGACCACCGGAGCGGTGGCGAAGATGCCGTGGGCCAATATCCGCTTGGTCGCCTCGATCCCGTTGAGCACCGGCAGGCGGATGTCCATAAAGATCAGGTCATAAAAACCTTGGGCCGCCAGTTCCACCGCCTTGAGCCCATCATTGGCCACGTCCGCTCGGTAGCCGAACTTTTCTAGGATCTTGAGGACCAAGGTCTGGTTGATCTGGTTGTCTTCCACCAGCAGGATCTTTAAGGGATAAAGTTCCGCCAAGTTCGGCAGGGCCTTGGGGGCAGGCGGCAGCCCTTCCTTGGGGGCCTCGGTGCCCAACCCCGCCCCAGTCAAGGCACCCAAAAGCGGCCTGGACTTCAGCGGTTTTCGCAACAACAAAGCCCCATCGGGCAAACTTTGGGTTTCCCCCAAGAAGCTCAAACCCACCAGGGGAAGCCTGCGCCCGGTTTGGGTTAAGGCGACCTTAAACCGGGACAATTCCACCTCCTCCACTGGCAGGTCCACCAACAGGAGGCACCGGGCGGCGCAAAGCTCCAGGTCGTCAAACACCTCACTTTGGCTGTGGGCGGTGATCACCTGGGCCCCATAGGGTTGGGTCAAGGATTGCACCGCCTTGCCCAAGGTTTGGTGACGGCTCCAGACCAGAATTCTAAGCTCTTTTAGGGCTTCCAACCGGAACAGTTGGGCCAGCTCCTCGCCCACCGGGGCCGGTTCGGCCTTGAGGGTAAAACAAAACTGAGACCCAACCCCCAACTGGCTCTCCACCCAGATTCGCCCTTCCATCAAGGCAACCAAGTGTTTGCAGATGTTCAGCCCCAAACCGGTGCCGGGGTGTTTCTCCGGTTGCAGTTGGGTGAAAGCTTCAAACAAGGAGGCTTGGGCTTCCTTGCCGATCCCCGGCCCGGTATCGGCTACCCGAAACTCCAGTTGCCCCGAATTCTTAGGACCGGCAGGTTTGACCCAAATCACGATCTCCCCTTTTTCGGTAAACTTGAGGGCATTGCCGATCAGGTTGATCAACACCTGTTGGATCCGTTTTTTGTCCCCTAAAATACAGGCCGGAGTGTCCGGGTCAAACACCTGGAGCAATTCAATCCGTTTTTCGGTGGCCTTGAGGGCAAAAAGGTCCAGGGTTTCTTCCACCAACGCCCGCAGCTCCAAGGGGGCAATGACCAGGGACAGCTTGCCGGCCTCAATCTTGGAGAGGTCCAAAACCTCGTTGACAATCATCAGGAGGTAATCCCCACTGTAGAGGATCGTCTCGACCAATTCTTTTTGCTGCCGGTCCAAGTTGGTGTCGTTGAGCAGATTGGCAACCCCGAGCACCCCGCTCAAGGGGGTTCTGATCTCGTGGCTCATGTTGGCCAGAAAGCTGGCCTTGAAGGCGCTGGCCTCTTCGGCCCGTTTGCGGGCCGTTTGGGCATCAAAGGTGCGCCGTTCGATCTCTTCTTCCAAATGGCTTTGGTATGCGGTCAGCGCCTGTTCGGCCCGGATGATCCGGCCCAGGTCCCGCCTAGACAGCCGGGCAAACAGAGCAATGGCGGCCAAACCGACCAGATAAAACAGGATATGGGTCTGGATATGTTCGTGGATCTGCCGGGCTTCGATCCTTTGGTAAGGCTCCAAGGGAACCGAAACAGTAATGCCCCCACGGATATCCCCAAGCTTATACCCCTGTTGTTCATGGCAGGTCAGGCAAGGCCTTTCGGCCACCAGCGGCTTGATCAACCGCAAGAAGGGGGCTCCCTTGTAGGTGGTTTTTTCCCAAATTTCGGTGGTGTTTTTCCCTTCAAACGTTGTCAGGGCCGACCGTTCCCAGGGGTCCGGCTCGTTGGTAGGGTTCAGTGGTTTGAGGCTGATGATACGGCCGTAAATCCCGTAGGCCTCTGAATAGTTTTCCAACACCTCCCGGAACATATAGGCCGGGTTCATCAAGGTCAGGTGCCGCCCCGAAGGGGTGAAGATGTCCCGTTCTTTGGCTTTAAGGTAAGGATTCGGTTGGGTCTTGGGGGTCACCTCGACATAGACCCCTCCGTGGTTGGCCGCCCAACTCCGAATGGCCAAATCCTTGTTGAAGGCGGACCTTGCGGCGGTGAGCGCCAACTCGGTGGAAATCCACTTCTCCCGAGCGAGGTTGATTTGCAGGGAAACCAAGACCAGAACGGTCCAGAAGACCAACGCCACCCAAGTGAGAAACTTGAGCCGCCGGTCCGAATACCGAGAAACGGAAAGGACTTCAGGAAAAGAGGTCATGGCTGGAGAATTCCGCTTTGCCCAGACAAAGCAGTCATTGTTCCTGGGCTAAACATTTGCCGATCGAACCCTTTTTGCAGAGAGTCACTCCATCCACCCAAAGCGCCCCGGTAAAATCGGCTCCTTTGAGGTCGGCCCCGGTCAAATCGGCTTTGTACAGGGTCGCTTTTTTGAAAGTGGCGTATTCGAGGTTGGCACCCCGCAGGTTCACTTCGGTCAGGTCGTGGTGGTCGAAGTTGGCATTGCGCAGGTAACAGCCCACACAGGCTTTAAGCTGCCGCACCTGTTCCACTGGGGTGTAGGCGAAGAGGGAACCGACCCCCGACCACACCCCCAAGGCCAAACAAAAAACAAGAATTTTCCCGGCCAAACTATACCTCAAAGTAGCTCCGCCTTCGGCTCCCGAAGGAGTTGCAGTGTCAAGGCGACTAGGAAAAACGGAATGGACACCAGAAAAAATGCCGTATGGTTGGTCATGACAAGTTCTCCTCTTGGACTCGAAACGAGGTGATGGAGGAACCACAGCTTGGACTCTAGCAAATCTTCATGCACTTTGCACGAAAAAAGGGGCCTCTGGGTCAACCAAAACCAAGCGGCCCCTTGGCCTTTATTCCACGCTACTCAAGTAAGAAGCCAAGGACCGAAGTTCAACATCGGTGATTTTCTCGGCTTTAAACTTTTCTCGCATTTTGTTGGCATGGTCGTTGGTCCGGGTGCCTTCTAGGATCCGCTTCATTTGCCAGAAGAGGTAGTCGGCATGTTGGCCGTTGAGCTTGGGGTAAGCCAGGAACTGGGGATCTTCGCCCATGCCCTTACCACCGGCACCATGGCATTGGGGGCAGCCCAGGTTCTTGAACAATACCTCACCCTTGGTGATCGAAGCGGCATCGGCCTCGCCGGGGCTCGCCTTGCGGGGCAGGCTGCTGAGGTAACCGGCAATGGTTTCAATGTCCTTATCGTTGAACTCTTTAAGCTTCGGGTGTTTTTCCATCAAGACCGTAGAACCGGCGGATCTTTTGCCTTGGACGATGGAAGCAAATTGGTTCGTCAGGTATTGTTTGCTCTGCCCGGCCAAATGGGGGTACTGGGAAGTCTTGGACCGGCCACCTTCACCGTGGCACTGGATACAAAGCTTTTTCTCGAAGAGTGCCTTCCCGTCTTCAGCCAAAGCAGAAAACGCAAATTGGGTGAGGCTGAAAGCCAGCATCAAAGCAAGAACCAAGGCTTTTTTCATGGGAATCCTTTTCTCCAGGTCAAAAAAACGGTTTAGGTAATCAACCGGACAAGTTGCTCTGGGGCCTCTGCACCAAAGGTTTTATTGGCGTAGAGCCCCTAATGCAGAAGGTTATACTGAAAAAAAAAGACAAAACCAAGTCTTTTGAAAGCAAGCGGAAAAAAAAGCAGTCACTTGGGGGGTTGGTCCAGCTTTATATTACTGTGTTATTTGGTGATTGCCTGAAACTGCTGGGTCTGGTAACCTACCGAAAGTATATGCAAAAACCTGGATGATCCCCCTGAGAGTTGACATGAAACATTGGTTTTGGCTCGGATTGCTGCTGGCCACCTTCAGCGCCCCTGCGGCGGCCCAAGTACCGGACTTTGACCTGGGGAGGTTGGGGTTCCTGGACCAGTGGGACCAGCCCCTGCCCAACCCCGGTTCGGTAAAATGGGTGCTGACCGGCAGGGACATGGAATCCAGAAAGTGGGCCCACGAAGCCTTTGAAGCCCGAGGCCGCAGCTGGATGGAGGCCAAAGGGTTGGTCTTCATTGCCGACATCAGCGGCATGCCCAAGTTGATCACCAAGTTCATGGCGCTGCCCAAGATGCGGGGCTACTCTTACTCTTTATATTTGGACAAGGAAGGGCTGTGGGTTAAAACCTGGCCTGGAGAGGAGGGGCGGCTGACCTTGGTCAAAATGAACCAGGGCCATCCCCAAGAAAGTTTTATCCTCGCCGGCCTTGCCGAATTGGACCAAGCCTTGGGGGGACCATGAGCTTTAAGGCGGTGATCTTTGACCTGGACGGAACCCTGGTCAATTCCCTGGACGACTTGGCCGAGGCCTGCAACCGCAGCCTTTCCAAGTTCGGTTACCCCATCCACCCCCTGGAGGCCTACAAAAAATTTGTCGGTGAAGGGGCCAAACATCTGGTCACCCAAGCCCTGCCCCCGGCGGCCCGGAAAGAAGTCGAGATCAACCGCCTACTGGCCCTCTTCCAACAGGACTACCAAACCCAAGCAGCGGTCAAGACCAAGCCCTACGAGGGTGTCGAAGCCCTGTTGGCGGGGCTGGAGGCGCTGGGAACCCAAAAGGCGATCCTCTCCAACAAACCTCATCTCTTAACGGTCCAAGTGGTGGGCCATTTTTTGCAAAGCTATTCCTTCCATCCGGTTTTTGGAGCCCGGGAAGGGGTCCTGCGTAAGCCGGACCCGGCCGGTGCCCTGGAGATTTGCCGGGCTTGGGGCCTAGCCCCGGATCAGGTTTTGTACCTAGGTGATACCGCCATTGACATGAAAACTGCGACCCAGGCAGGCTGTTTCCCTCTAGGGGCGGCTTGGGGGTTTCGGCCCGAAGAGCTGAACGCTTCGGGGGCAAGAGCCATCGTCCAGTCCCCCTTGGAGGTGCTGGAGCTGGTGCGGTCGGGGCCGTAGCCGAAAGAATCGGGGTGGAAAAGCGCCAAACCCATAGACCTGACAACCTTATTTTTTAGGTATTCCGATGAAGATGTATCTTTTGGCCTTAACTGCCGCCCTGTTCTGGGGGCAAGCAGCCTTTGCGGTGATCATGACCGAAGCGCCTCGCAACAAGGTAGTGGCCTTTAAAAACCAGTACAAATGCACCAACGGCGAGTGGAAGCAGGTGATCAAACAAGTCACCAACCAACAAGGGCTCAACGAAAGGCAGGTAGGGGTCCGCTGCGTCAGGGACTACAAACCAGGTGAAAAAAATACGGAAGCCGCCCAGTAGGCTCGCCGGAACCTGAGGTAATTTTTGCCCTTTCCTTTTGGCCCGGAGCAAATCTGCCGGGCCAAACCGTTTTATCCCGTTTGTTGCAACCAAAGGGTTCATGTCTTTGAAGGTGCTAGTGGTCGGCCAGGGTTCCATTGGCCGCCGTCACGGCAGGCTGGCCAAGGAATTGGGTGCTGCCGTCGCCTCGGTCAGCGCTTACGGCCAACCGGGGGAAACCTGCTTTGCCGATCTCAAGACGGGGCTCCGTGAATTTGCCCCCACCCATCTTTTGATCGCCAACCCAACCGGCAGCCACAAAGAGAGCCTGCAAGCCGCTCTGGAGCTTGGTTTTACCGGCCCTATTCTGGTGGAAAAGCCGATCTTTGATTCCCCGCTGGCCCTGCCCTATGTAAACCCGGACCAAATTCAGGTGGCCTACAACCTGCGTTTTCATCCCCTTTTGGGTGCCCTCAAGGCCCAGTTGGAAGGCCAGAGGCCCTTGACCGCCCAGCTGTACGTCGGCCAATACCTGCCCACTTGGCGGCCCGAGCGGCCCTACCAGGAGAGTTATTCCGCCAAAAAAGCCGAAGGCGGGGGAGCCTTGCGGGACTTGAGCCATGAGTTGGACAGCCTGATGTGGCTGTTGGGGCCTTGGAAGGCGGTTTCGGCCTTGGGCGGCAAATCCGGCAGCCTGGAGATCGATTCGGACGACCACTTCTGCCTGCTGTTGGAGTTGGAGGGCGGGGTCCATGTAACCTTGGAGGTCAACTACCTCGACCGCAATCCCGCCCGTAGGATCAACGTCAACTGTGACCAAACCAGTTTTTACGCCGATCTGGGCCAAGGACTCCTCAAGCGCAACGGCGAGGAAACCCGCTTCCAGGTGGAGCGGGACCACACTTATACTTACCAACTGAAGGCCTTTTTGGGCTTAACCCCCGGCCCCCTGTGTCCCTACCCGGACGCTCTGGCGGTGCTGCACCTGATTGCCGGGGCGGAGCAGGCGGTGCAACAACCTTATTCTTGGGTCTTGAACCCAAAGGGAGCTTGATGAAACGGCTTTGTACCATCTCCGCCCGAGGCGGGTCCAAGGGAGTAAAGGGGAAAAACCTCAAGGATTTGGCCGGGAAACCTCTGCTCGCCCACAGCATCGCCCAAGCCAAGGAGTCCGGGTTGTTCGAGCTGATCGCCGTCAACAGCGATTCCGCAGAGATCCTGGAAGCGGGACTCGCTTGGGGGGCCGATCTGGCCCTCAAGCGGCCCCCGGAAATGGCCACCGACACCGCCCCCAAACTTCCGGCCATCCAGTGGGGTGGCAGCGAGGTGGAACGGTTGAGCGGCCTGACTTTTGACACCTTTGTGGACCTGGACGCTACCTCGCCGCTGCGCCTCGCCAGCGACATCATCGGTTCGGTGGAGTTGCTCGAGTCCCAAGGGGCGGACAACGTGATCACCGGCGCTCCGGCCCGGCGCTCCCCTTATTTTAACTTGGTGGAACTGGGCTCCGATGGAGTGGTCCGGCTGGCCAAGGTCCCGGAGCGTCCAATTGTCCGCCGCCAAGATGCCCCCCGTTGTTTTGACATGAACGCCTCCATTTACGTTTGGAACCGGCAGAGTTTTTTTCACAGCCAAGGGATCTTTTTGCCCAAGACCTTGTTGTTTGAAATGCCGGAAGAACGGAGCCAAGATATCGACTCGGACCTGGACTTTAAGATCGTCAAACTGCTGTTGGAAGCAAGGGGTTCGGAGTAGGGCAATCTCCCTTGATTCCCGACTGGAAAGGACCGAAGGCGACAAAAAAGTGTAGCAGTCAAAAAATGAGGGCTAGAAGTTTCGGAACAATTTTTGTAAGATAATGCAGGAATTTAACCGGCCTTTACCCAAGGCTCACCTACGGCCCCCTAATATACGATGACCATCAAGATACTACTGGCAGACGACCACAAAATCATGCGTGACGGCATGACCTTGTTGATGCAACGAGAGGGCGACCTGAAAGTTGTGGCCGAGGCCAACAACGGAGAAGAGGCCGTGGAACTGGCCCTCAAAACCCGCCCGGACGTGATCCTGATGGACATTAACATGCCGGGCATGGACGGGATCGAAGCCACCACCCGGATCTTGACCGAGCTGCCCAGCGCCAAAGTGATCGCTCTGACCAGCCACACCGAAGGCAAAATGGTCCAGGAGATGTTCCGGGCTGGGGCCTTGGCCTTTTTGGGGAAAAACTGCTCCAACCAGGAAATCCTCAATGCCGTCCGCTCGGTGATGGACGAAAAGTATTATATCAGTGAAGAGATGACCGGCAAGGTGATCGAAGATTTTGTGTTGCAACACATCCCCCAAATCGCCGAAATCTCCGAGAAATTGACCAACCGGGAAAAGGAAGTGCTACGACTGATTGCCGAAGGTTATTCCACCAAAAAAATCGCCGACACCCTCAACCTGAGCAGCAAAACCGTCGGGGCCCACCGGGAAAACCTGATGAAAAAGCTGGACCTCCACAACGTCGCCCAACTGACCCGCTACGCCATCCAAAAAGGCCTGATCTCCCTGCATCCGCAGTAGTCTTCCCTCTACCCCCAAACCAACACCGTCCCCAACCCTGTGGACTGGGTCTTTGTCCTTCGCCTTTTGCGGCCCCGCTCTGCCGAGGTACGGAGTCCTTAGGGCCTGAAGAACCAAACAATGGACCCCAAAAATTCCGGCAAAACCACCTAGGCAGGAAGCCCAGGAGTTGGGTAGGGTCAGGCAAAAGGGAAGGGGCAAGGGGCCAAGTGCAACTTGGTTTTGGCTCGGGCCTTTGGACTTTGCAACCTCATCTTCAGGGACAAGTTATGATTGAATCTTGGTTCCAAAGCCTGAACTCGTTGGTCTGGGGACCGGCGATGTTGGTGTTGATCCTGGGCACCGGACTGTACCTGATGGTCGGGCTCCGGGGGTTCCCGGTCCGGCAACTTTGGCCTGCCTTTGTGCTGATGTGGAAGGGCCGCAAGTCTGTCGGCGAACAAGGGGATATCACCCCTTGGGGGGCGGCGATGACCGCCTTGGCTGCGACCATCGGGACCGGCAATATCGCCGGGGTGGCCACCGCCATTTTTCTGGGCGGGCCGGGGGCCTTGTTTTGGATGTGGTGCACCGCCATGGTGGGCATGGCGACCAAATATGCCGAGTCCCTGTTAGCGGTCCATTTCCGGGAAGTGGACCCCAAAGGGGACCACATCGGTGGGCCGATGTTTTACATCAAAAACGGATTGGGGAAAGGTTGGGCTTGGATGGCCACGGCCTTTGCGGTATTTGCCGCCCTGGCGGGCTTTGGGATCGGCAACATGGTCCAGGCCAACAGCATTGCCGAGCTGGCGGCCCAGGACCTGGGGCTGGCCCCTTGGATCACCGGGGTTTTGATCGCCCTGGTGGTCGGGTTGGTGCTCCTGGGCGGGGTGCGGCGGATTGCCGAGGTTTCGGGCGCACTGGTGCCGTTGATGGCGGCGCTGTACTTCGGCGGGGGCCTTTTGGTGGTGGCCATGAACCTGGACCAAGTGCCCAAGATTTTGGCCCTGGTCCTGACCAACGCCTTTACCGGGACTGCGGCAGAGGGCGGGTTCGCCGGGGCGGGGGTCTGGATGGCCCTGCGGTTTGGGGTGGCCCGAGGGATCTTTTCCAACGAAGCCGGGTTGGGTTCGGCGCCGATCGCCCATGCTGCGGCCCAGACCGACAGCCCGGTGCGCCAGGGCATGGTGGCCATGTTGGGCACCTTCATCGACACCATCCTGGTTTGTTCGGTCACCGGATTTGTGATCCTGCTATCGGGGACCTGGACTTCCGGGGCGACCGGGGCGGCCTTGAGCAGCCTGGCCTTCACCCAAACCCTGGGGGTTTTGGGCCACTATGTGGTGAGCATCGGTTTATTTTTGTTTACCTTTACCACCTTGATCGGCTGGAGTTTTTACGGGGAAAAGGCGGTGGAATACCTCTTTGGGGTCAAAGGCATCACCCCCTACCGGGTGCTTTGGATTCTGGCCATTCCCCTGGGGGCGACCGTCAAGCTAGAGTTGGTTTGGCTGATCGCCGACACCCTCAACGCCCTGATGGCCCTGCCCAACCTAGTGGCTCTGCTGGCCTTGAGCCCCTTGGTCTTCCGGCTGACCCGTGAGTGGCGGCGGTGAAACGCTTGGTTTTGTTGCTGGCAGGGCTCTGGGCGGTCAACTGTGCCTACGGTTTTGAGGGGAAGCGGGCGCTGTCCTACATCCAGGCCCAGATGGAGATGGGACCCAGGTACCCGACCAGCGAAGGGCACAAAAAGCTCCGGGCCTGGATCAAACAAACCCTGGCTCCCTTGGAGGCCAAGGTTGAGGTGGACCGGTTTTCCTACCGGGATGCCCACCAAGCGACCTACCTTTTGGAAAACTGGGTCTTTCGCTTTGCCCCGGAGGCCAAGCGGCGGATCATCCTAGGAGCCCACTACGACAGCCGCCGTTTTGCCGACAAGGACCCGGACGACCCCTATGCCCCCCTGATGGGGGCCAACGATGCGGCTTCGGGGGTAGCGGTATTGCTGGAATTGGCCCCCCAGTTGAAGGACCTGCTCAAAGGCCGGGACTTGGGGGTGGACTTGGTTTTTTTTGATGCCGAAGAGGGAGAGCTGGACCCCAAGGCCCGAGCTTGGCAGCCGATCGGCTCGGTCCACTTTGCAAAACAATTAAAACAATTTTACCCCCAACAGCCCCCTTGGTTGGTGGTAGTGGTGGACATGGTTTGTGACAAGGATTTGCAGCTCAAGATGGAGCGGTTCAGCCTCGAATCGGCCCCCAAGGAGGTCTGGAAGATTTGGGGACTCGGGGCGACCCGGTCTCCTGGGTTCATCCAAGACTATGGCTACCGAGTTTATGACGACCATTACCCCCTGATCCAAGCGGGGGTACCGGGGGTTTTGCTGATCGACTTCGACTATCCCCCATGGCACACCCAGGCGGACGTGATCGACCAATGTTCGGCGGCCAGCTTGGAAGCGGTTGGCTCGACCTTGGAGAGCTATCTCAAGGTAGCTGGCGATTGAGGTGGGCTTCGTAGTCCACCAGTTCCCGCTCATAAGTCCCGTTCATCAACGGTGAAGAAATCAGAAAATCCGCTGTAGCCCGGTTGCAAGCCATCGGCAAATTCCAAACCACCGCCAACCGCAGCAACGCCTTGACATCCGGGTCGTGGGGCTGGGCGGCCAACGGGTCCCAAAAGAAAAAAAGAAAATCCAACTTCTTTTCGCACACCATCGCCCCGATCTGGGAATCCCCGCCCAGCGGGCCGGAAATCAAGGAATGGACCTCTAAGCCTACCTGATCCCGGATCAGTTTGCCGGTGGTGCCGGTGGCGTAAAGTTCGTGACCAGAAAGGGTGCCTTTGTTGTACTTGATCCACTCCAACAAAACCGGTTTCCGGTGGTCGTGGGCCACCAGGGCTATTCTCTTGATCTTGTTAATCCTGACGCTCTTGGGATGAGGCATTCGACCTTTGGGTTTGAGTTGTCTGCCCCTTTAGGTTAGGCTGAAGCTGCTTTAGGATCAAGGCCAAAGCACAGGCCACCCCGTTTATTGCCCCCTGAGGACCGAGATGGAAGATTTTTACCGCCAAACCCTGTACCCTTGGTTGATGGACCAGGTCATGGGCGGCGAACCCTTTGCGGGGTTGCGCAAAGAATTGCTCGCTCCGGCAGCAGGCCGCATCCTGGAGTTGGGCTTGGGGACCGGCCTCAACCTGGGGTGCTACCCCCAAGGGACCACAAAAATCGAAAGCCTGGACCCCTCCAAAGAGCTGCACCAACGGGCCTTGCCTCGGATTCGTACCTGCGGCATGGAAGTGGAGCACCACTTTGGCAGCGCCTCGGCCATGCCCTTTGCAGACTTGAGTTTCGACTACATTCTTTCCAGCTGGACCCTGTGCAGCGTGTCGGACCTCTACGGAGCCTTGCGGGAGATCAAACGGGTCCTTAAAAAAGGGGGGATTTTTCGGTTCATCGAACATGGGGCCCACCCCAACCCAAAAATCAAGGCTTGGCAGGACCGGCTCAACCCCTTGCACCACAAGCTTTCGGGGGGATGCAACCTGAACCGGGACTTCCATGAAGCGCTGATGGAACAAGGCTTTTTGTTTGAAAAACTGGAATGTTGGCAGCTTGAAAGCAGCCCCGCCATCCTGGGGTACCAGTACTTTGGTACCGCAAGACGGTTGTTTTAGCGGGGGTTTCCTTGAGGTTCAGTCCCCGGAGAGTCCGGTGTCTAAGCCGTCGATGCTGGTGTGATTGTTTTTCTTTTGGTATTCTTTAATTCCCCCATCGCCTTTCTCCAAAGCCCATTCATTTAAGGCTTCCCGCTCCCCTTGGTACTCAAAGAAGGGGACCGACTCTCCACAGGAGGTCTGGACAGACTGCACCTGGATCAGGATAATTTGTCGGGCTCCGGGCAGCGGCTTGAACCTTTGGACCAGCTCGCCCCACCGGGGGTGCCTGGGGTAGAGACTTTGCCCTTGCCCATAGATTCGTAAAATCAAGGGTTTTTGGGTAAAAGAGCAGAACATCACGGTGATCCGGCCATTTTCCAAAAGGTGGGCTGCAGTTTCGTTGCCCGAGCCGGTCACATTCAAAAAGGCCACTTCGGTGGGAGAAAGGCACAAAAAGCTGTCCATCCCCTTGGGACTCAAGCTTAACCTTCCTTGGGACGGAGCGGTGGCGACAAAAAAGATTTTTTGTTCTTCAATGAAAGACTGGTGCCCTGGGGTCAGGGTGTCGAAAAAACGAGCCATAAGGCCTCCTCAAGGTTGATGAATCAGGCTACTTCAGCCAAGGCAAAGCCGTAAAGAGATTAGAGGGAAAAGCCGTTTACCTCGGGCAAAGTTTCGCTTATAGTGGCGGCTGGGGTCTGAGGAAAACCAAAGTCAATTGATCGATGCGCATTGAGAACCAAGCCCTAAAAAGGCTCTTGTCCAACAACCCTCTGGCTGAAACCTACGCCAAGGAAGCTTTCCTGAATATGGGGGAGCAGCTCGACGAAAAGTTGGCCGACTTTTTGTACGCCCAGATTCTGTCTTACTCGAAGCTGACTTCGATCAAAGACAAAATCTTTGCGGCCCGAGACATCGGGGACAAGTTGGAAGTGGCCATCGACCTGATGCCCGGATTGCCCTTTGCCGCCGCTGCGAGATTCAAAGCCGAAGGTAGGCCTGGGGCGGCGTTGCGGCAATTGCAGATCGCCGCACTCGACTCGGGGCTCAATCGCTACCGGGAAGCCCAAGGGTTCATCAACGCCTTTTTGGCCGCCGTTCCTTTTAACATGACCGCCGAAGCAATCGCCCAAAAGATGGACAAGGATTCGGGGGACGAAAGTTTTTTGCCCCGGTTCTTTTTCTCCGAATTGGCCCAGATCGGCCAGGGTTTCCTGCGGCTGCCGACCACCAGCAAACGTACGGAACTGATCGAATATTATTATCTGTTCCAGGCCACCTCCCAGATCTTCTTCCAGTTTTATTTTGAACTGCTCCTGCGGGCCCCTTCGGACCTAGTGGTCAATTTGGTGGACCGTTGTTTCAGCTACCTTTTGGCCAGCCTGCGCCGTTTTGAGATCAACCACTTTCTCCAGGCCGGGCATGGGGTTTCCGGGGAGCAGATCGAATTTTGGATTGAAAAGGATGCCGCCGCCGCTAGGCACCCCACCTTACGCAAACACATCTTCGCCTATGTCAACAACTACAGCCCCATCCTCCGTAGCGGCGAGACCCAACAAAGCCTGACCGCCACCGGACAGAGGATCCTGCAAAGCCAGATGGAATCGATCCGCAAGCTTTCGGTGGAACGGTTGACCTCTCTGCTGATCACCCTGCGCCGGTACCGGGGCAAAAACCCGGTGGTCTTTATCCTGACCCAGTTCCAACGGGGCCAAGTTGATTTGTTGGAGAAATTGGAGCAACACTTGTCCGCCAAACCGGGGGCGGAAGAAGTAGAGCTGCACAAGCTGGTCACTTCCCTGACCGCCAAGGTGCGAAACCGGGTCAAGCCCAAAGAGGGCAACGGCCCGACCGCCACCTTAAAATCCTATGAGGCCCAACGGCTCCAATCGGCCCAAAAGCGGCTGGCCGAGATGGACACCTCCAAGATGCTCAACCAGTTTAAGGTAGGCGATTACCTCAAGGAACGGTTGGCCCAGCTCTACGAACGGGCAAGGATCGAAGGGGCAATGACCAAGGACAAGATCCCTGGATACTTGGCCCAGTTTGCCGACTCTTCCTCTGGAGTCTTTACCAAGAAGAAGTTGACCTCTAAGGAACTGGCCGGTTTCGCCGCCGAGACCGAAGGGTTGATCGAAGAGATCGGGGTCAGCGGGGGCCTGAGCGCCGAAGAAGTAGCGGCCAAGAAAGAAAACGTCCAGGCCCTGACCCAAGAACTGGCCGTAGCCGAGACCGACGAGCAGAAAACCGAGATCTTGAACCAGATCGGTGGCCAGTTGATGGACACCAACAATCTGGCCGAAGAAAAGCTGCCGCCGGAGAAAAAGGATTTGCTGCGGTTTGAAAAACTCAAGGATGCCCAAATCATCCCCGTGGGCCTGGACCCCAAAAGTGCGGTGGTCACGGTGGGGCAGTTCATGTCCTTTCCCTTGGGAGACGGCCCCGCCGCCACCCCGGAAGATTGGTACAACTACCACTTGAGTTACCTGCACATTTTGTTGGATAATCACAAACTAACCCAGCAGCAACTGGATAGTATTGAAGCAGGGATAGATCGATTCGAGCGGTGTTCCTACAAAAAATATTTCGATATTTTCCCGAATGACAAGTTCGACGAATCGGTATTAAGCGCCGTTTATTCCCTTTGGGAAAACAACGGTCTTGTGCGGCTCAAGCTAAGTCAGTCCGCTTGATCACAGGAGATGGAGAGTGACCACAAGGACCCGCAGCGTCAGCATTGACGATCTGGACAGTTCGATGACGATCCAGGCCTACCTGGGTTTTGGCAAACTATACACCCCTACGACCGACCAATCCTGTGCTTGGTTGATCCACAACTTCCGTGGCTGCAAGGCCCTGGTGGAGCGGGAAGGCAAACAAGGGACCATTGGAATCGAAAAACTGCGCCCTGGGGACAGTTTGGTCCAGATCTTCGAGTTGCCCAAAGAACTGAGCAAACTCTCCAAGGTCACCGACCGCTTGGTCTCCGAGCTTAAGTCTCGGGGATTCAAGCAGTTTTTGATCCAAGAGGAAGTCAAAACCCTGCCCAGCGCCGCCCAAGAACAGGCCAAAGCGGTGGCGGCGGCCAACAAGCTGTTTGAAAAGGTCGCCGAAGCTTCTCCGGTCCGGGAAGAAGCCAAAATGGCGGTGGAAAACATGCTGGACAATGCCCGGGGCGGCAAGATGGACACCTCCGATGTGCTCCGGTACGTCAACCATATCTGCGATTCGGGAACTTCCGAAGCCTTGAGCGCCATGGTCAGCCTCAAACAGAGCGACCAGACCTACGCCCATTGTGTGGACGTAGCGGCCATTTTCCAACAGGCCTACACCGAACTCTTGAACATCAGCAGCCGCAAGAGTGTCTTCAAGGACCCCAAGGAACTGATGCTCGGGGCCTTTATGCACGACTTTGGCAAATCCAAGGTGCCCAAGGACGTGTTGGATTCAACGGTTCGTTTTGAACGGGATTCCAAGGAAATGAATCTGCTCCAGTCCCACCCGGTTTTTGGGGCCGAACTGCTGGGCCACATGGGCCTGCCCGATTACATCGTCAACATGGCCCATTACCACCACGTCAAGATGGATCCGGGGATGAAGAGCTGCTACCCCCCGGTCACCTACGACAAGGTGATGTTCGAGACCAAGTTGCTGGCCCTGGTGGACATCTACCAAGCGTTGGTGGGCAAACGGAGCTACAAGAAGTCCTGGACCCCACCCGAAACGGTGCGCTACCTGGGGACCTTGGCCGGGGTGGAGTATGAAGACGAGATGTACGGTTATTTTGTCCAGGTGATGGGCAAGTACCCCAAAAGCAGTCTGGTCAAGCTTTCCGACGGCCAAGTGGGCTTTGTGATGAACGTGCCCCGGGACAAAACCAAGCTGGACCGCCCGCAGGTGGCGATTGCCCAAAATGCCGCCGGGGAAACCTTGGAGCACAACGATCTGGTGGACCTGACGGTGATCCAGGACTTGGCGATCATCGGCGAACTGGACGCACAGGATGTCTTTGGGCAACATGCCTTGGACGTTTTTTGCAAGCTCAACGTAGCCTAGCGCTTGACTCCCCCCCCCCCGGCCTTGGGGCCGAGGGGGCGCTGCCGGGCTAAAAGGGTTTATGCTTTTGGTAATAACTCTGCCATTTGGGCAGACTCATAAACTCCAAGGCACCTGAATCGTAGTTCATCAGCACCCAGCCTTCCGCTTGGTCCTTGAGCTTCACCAGCTTTTCCAGTTCCTCGTTGTCGAGCATTTCCGGATCTTCCACCAGCTCTCTCCAAAGCTCAAATTCCAATTGAACCATCCAACGGTCGCTGTAGTACTTGTTGGACAACTTGGCCATGTACTCGGCCAGGTTTTGGGCAAATCCTTTGATCTCCATTTCCTCCTCCATAGGGGTTTGGGCTAGGGCGATTCTAGGGGGGTCCTTTCTTTTTGTCCATCCTAGAACCACCGTTTGTCCCGGCTTTCCTCTCCATATTTAGATATTTTTTACTTCCCATTATATCCAAATATGCTACTCTGACAACAGTTCAAGTACCAACGCCAGTTTAGGAGGCAACAATGAGACGTTACATCACCATGGGAGCCCGGATCCTTTTGGGTCTGATTTTTACCCTGACCGGTCTCAACGGCTTTTTTAACTTCATGCCCGCCATGGCCGGGATGCCCGAAGGAGCGATGAACTTCATGGGCGCTTTGGCGGCCACCGGCTATTTTTTCCCGCTGCTCAAGACTTTTGAATTGGTTTCCGGGATCCTGCTGCTTTTTGGCCGGTACGTCCCCTTGGCCCTCTTGTTTTTGGCCCCGATCACCCTCAACATCCTAGCTTTCCACCTCTTCCTGGCTCCTTCGGGGCTGCCGGTGGCGGTCCTGGTGGTAGGTTTGACGATCCTCAACGGTTACTTGCACTTTGATGCCTACCGGCCCCTTTTTGCCACCGACCAGGAAATTGAAGAAGTCCACGAGCTTTTGGTCCACCACCGGCCTCATGCCGTTTGAAACATCACCAAAACCGCCCCAAGGAATCCGGTGGAACCTTGGGGCCTAGCCTGGGGGGTGAAAATGGATTTGATCGAATCCCCCGGTTCTGCTAACCCTAGCCCCTGAGTGTTGTTTCCCCTGGGGCTCTGCCGATGCGTTATGCCAAAACCGAATCCCAAATTTTTGTTTCCCTGGAGCCAGGGGAAGCCGTCCAAGGTTCCTTGGTGGCCTTGGCCACAGAGTTGGGCCTGGGGGCCGCTTGGGTCCAGGGGATCGGGGTGATCGACCGGCTGGAGCTGGGCTTTTACCAACGGGAAACCCGAGACTACAAGACCCAACGGTTTGACGGCGACTTTGAAGTCCTTACGTTGGTTGGAAACCTTTCGACCAAAGAAGGCGCTCCTTTTTTGCACCTCCACGGAAGTTTCTCGGGGCCGGATTTTTTGGTCCGAGGAGGCCATTTTCTGGGCGGCCAAGTGTCGGTGTCCGCCGAGTTTGTGTTGCAACCTTCCAGCCTGCCGATCCAAAGAAAGTACTCCCCCCAATCAAACCTCTTTCTCTGGGACCTGTAGGTTGAAATGAAATCCTTCCGCCTTTGGGCCGCCCTTGGGTTAAGCCTCCTGCTCAGCGCTTGCAGCGCCCCCAAACTCGACCTCGCCACCGGTACCGACCCGAACCTGATCGAACGGGCGCAAGCTGGGGACCCGTACGCCATGGGGGTACTGGGGGCCAACTACCGGCGGGGAGAGGGCCTGGTCCGGGACTATGAAAAAGCCCGACTTTGGTTGGAACGCTCCGCCGCCAAAGAAAACCCCATCGGCCTTTACAACTTGGCCATCCTCCACAAGGAAGGCACCGGCCTGCCCCCCAACCCCGCCAAGGCCCAAGAGCTGATCCTCCGTTCCCTGCCCGGTCTCCAAGCCTCGGCTAAAGAGGGTGATGCCCGAGCGATTTGCAAACTGGGATACCTGTACGAGATTGGCTGGGGCCTGCCCAAGGACCCCAAACTGGCCTTCGATTCTTACCTCGCCGCCGCCAACCAGGGTTTTGCCCGTGCCCAGGACAACCTGGGGCTGATCTACCAGTGGGGCTCTACACCAAACCCCGAAGAAGCGGCAAAGTGGTTCCAAAAAGCGGCCGCCCAAGGGTTCGCCCGATCCCAGGCCAATTTGGCCCGGCTGTATGAGCTGGGCTTGGGAGTCCCCAGAGACCTGGGTTATGCGATCTGGCTGTACCAAATTGCCGCCGAACGGGGCAGCTCCCTAGCCCAAAACCGGTTGGGCAGTCTGTACGAGACCGGCGAAGGGTTTGACCGCAACTTTCACGAAGCCTACAAGTGGTACTCCAAGGCCGCCGAAGACGGTTTTGCCCCGGCGATGTTGAACCTTGGGCACCTCTTTGAAACCGGCCGGGGGGTTCCCAGCGACCCCAACTTGGCCTTTTTCTGGTACCTCAAGGGGATGCAACAGGCAGAGGAACAGGCCAAAGACCGGATCAACCTGCTCTTGGAAAACCTCGCCGACCAACGAAAAACCCTCGACCTCCGGGGCATGAAGCTCTCGGGCTTGAACCTCAAGGGGCTCAATTTTTCGGGTGTGGACTTCAGCGGGGCGGAGCTCGCCGGGGCCGACCTCAGCTGGGGACAATTCAAGGGCACCTTGTTGGTTGGGGCCAATCTGGAGGGGGCCAACTTAAGTTTTGCCCTGCTTCGTTCCGCCAACCTGGAGGGGGCCAACCTCAAGGGGGCCAACCTGACCCAAACCCACTTGGCCCAAGCCAACCTGACCGGGGCCAATCTCACCCAGGCCCTTTTGGCCGGGACCCTGCTGCCCGGTGCCAACCTCAGGGGAGCCAACCTCACCAAGGCGGAGGCCCAAGAGGTCAACCTGGAAGGGGCGAACCTCGCTGAAGTCACAGGACTACCCGAGGCCTGGAAGGCCGGGGTGAACAAAGAAGGCCGTTGGAGCGCCGTCAACCGGTAAAAAAGCGAAAAAAACAGTCCCACTAGGAGTCCGTTGCACAGGTTCGATTCCAGATTCCCTGCTCCAGGACCGATGGTTTTTCTCGGGCAAACCGGTCTTGTTCTGCTTTGCGCAGTCCTATTTTCCCCGTTTTGGGGGGCTTTGCCCAATTTTTGGGCAGACTACTCCCTATGAAATCAATCCAACAGCCCGTTTGAGGTTGTAAGCGAACCCATTCAGGTAGAATTCCAATTCTGAGGTGGCCGGGTTTGTTTGGACAACTTGAGACCGGGTTTAAGCTCTGATCCGGTTTAATCTGTCGAAGCCTCAAGAGGCCTCTTTAATCCTGAGAAGTTCTCCGTACACTTGATTCGGTGTCCTCCCCCGTGGGCTTGGTGTGGCCGCTCAGAGTTGTAGAACTCGAACCAAGCTTTCAGTCCCCTCCGCAGGTCTGCCCCGCCTTCAAAAGCCTGCAGGTACAGATACTGGTATTCACGGTCCACCACAGGCGTTCAACCAGAATGTTATCCTGATAGCGCCCTCGGCCATTCATGGCTTTAAAATCAGGTTTATACTGTTGGCGTTTGTTGCTCATCCTTCCTCCTTCTTGGAAGACGATCGGAGCTTAACCGATCGTCCAAATTTTGACG
>MFNF01000039.1 GCA_001783715.1 Candidatus Lambdaproteobacteria bacterium RIFOXYD2_FULL_56_26 | reverse complement strand
TACCTGTTGAGTCTTTCCATGACTATGTCTAGCAGGTTTTATCTCTGCTATGCTAGTCAAGACCCTTGTTTTATTTACATCTTGTTGGGAATGGATATAGGCTAGTCCAAAATTTCTGCCTCACTCTTTTTTAACGCACCTTGGCTGGCCCAAGGGACTTTTAGAGGAAACAAATGACTGAGCCCCGAGACACTAAAGATTCCAAAAACCCCACTACTCCGCTGGAACCCGCCTTTTCCTGCCCCTGGCCCTCCAAAGAGCCCTCGAACCCGGACCCGGACGACATGGGGTGGCAGCGGCAGGTCCTGGACGGATCTTCGGGGAAAAACCGGAACTTTTTGATCTCCTTTTTGTTGTTCCAATGGTACTTGATCCTGATCGTTTTGGGGGTCACCGACTTTGACCTTTTTGTGCCGGACAACCGGATCAGCCTGCCGCTACTTAACCTCGAAATCCCTTTGTTCTCCTTTTTTATTGTCAGCCCGCCCCTGTTGCTTGCCTTTCACTTCAACCTGCTGTTTAACCTCCACGAACATGGCAAGTTGGTGGCGGACTGGTGTGAGAGGTACAAAGAGCCGCCCAAGCTGTCCCCCTTTTTGTTTAATTACCTGTTTAAGCTCAAAAAGGCGGAAAAAGGGTTCCTGCTCTTGCCCATTGTCTGGTCCTTTTTGGTTTTTTACATACCTTTGTTCACCTTTGTGCTGGTCCAGTGGCGGTTTTCCGACTACCACCACCAACTGATGACCAGCTTCCACTTCGTCTTTGTAGGTTTGGACTTTGCTCTGGTAGTGTTGTACAGACGCATCTGGGACCTGCCCTTTTTGCAGTCCCTGGTCGAACAACGGGACCATGCAACGAAGTGGGAACAAGTTAAGGCTTGGTTTAAACAAGAAAGAGGGATTGACCATTTTTTTGCTTCCCCTTGGCTCGGCCCTGGGGAGCTCTTTAAAAAGGCCAAATTGCTGGCCCAAAATTTTCCTTTAGGGGTTTTGTTGATTTTGCTTTCCGCTGGGGTCAATTACCAAGCCTTCCAGTGGGTTTTGGACGACTTGTGGGTCCAGAAGTATAAAATCCACCGGAACGGCAAAGGGGAAATTGACGGGGTAGACTGCAGCCAACAGACGGATAAACATTGGCTGGTCCTCGATTTATTTTGTAGTGAAGACCTACCATTGAAAAAGGAACCGAAAGGCGAACCAATTGAACAGGAACCATCCGGCTTTTTGCCTTCCAGGGAGTTTTTGTTCAGCATCCTGGTCCCCGTATTGGACCTGCATGAACAAGAATTGGTGCGCAAAAAACCGGACGACTCTTTGGTGGCTCGATATACCAATGACTTTAAAAAAGACAAACTGGATGTATTTCTGGAATTTGGCCAAGGGTACAACCTCCAGGGCCGGGATCTGCAGCTAGCCAACCTACAATTAGCCAACTTGTTAAAAGTGGACTTCCGGGGGGCAAATCTCAAGAAGGCAGAGTTGGACGAAGCTCAATTGCAAAGAGCTAATTTAGGAAGTGCACATCTGCAAGGAGCTAATTTAGGGAGGGCACGGATGCAAGGAGCCAATTTAGAAGGGGCACGGATGCAAGTAGCCAATTTAGAAGGGGCACGGATGCAAGGTGCCAATTTAAACTGGGCAGAGCTACAAGGAACCAATTTAAACTGGGCACAGCTACAAGGAACCAATTTAAACTGGGCACAGCTGCAAGGAGCCAATTTAGAAGGGGCACAGCTGCAAGGAGCCAATTTAAACTTGGCAGAACTTCAAGGAGCCTTTGTGAGCTACGCAAACTTTTATAAGGCCGATTTTTCCCCAGACCAACTCCAAGCCACCTACGGCCAAGCGGTCAGCGAACCGGAAAAAGAGAATACAACCGGGGAACAATCCACCCCACTTCCCTTGGGAGACCCAACCGCTTTTCTCCAGGCAAGGAAAAACCTTTTGTGTTGGGAAGAGGAATTTTTGCCCCTTGCGAAGAACATGCTTTCTGGCGGCTTTATCGGCCAAAACCAAAAATCTCCCGCTGATCAGGGTTTAATCCTCAAGTGGATATACCAGGACCCAGCCTGTCGTCCCCGGTTACAAGCCATTAAAAACGCCACACCAAAATCCACATTTGTTTGGCGGGGAAGGAAACTAGAGAGCTGGCTGCACCTGGAACTAGAAAAACCGGAATATGATTTTAGCCCCCAATAGGCAGGAGGTGCAGACCGGTGAGGTGCTGGACAGTAAGCCCAGGCTGTAGCCAACCTACCGCCCCGGTGGGTTGGCCAAAGCTTCCTTTTCCACCTCCACCCAAAACCTCTGCCAATCTCCGCCCACCTGGGCTAGGGTTTGGGCGAAACGGGGGTCTTGGGGGTTGTAGCGCCGAAACTGGAGCAGACGGGCGTTGTTGAGCGTGACCTTCCAGCCAAGCTGGGCCTGGAGCGTGGTTTCCAGCTCTGCAAAGAGGACCTTCCGGCGGTTGAGTTTTTCGGGCTCGGTCAGGGCTGCATCTTGGTAGAGTGTCTCAAACCGGGGCAGGGCTTCCCGGATCAACCGGCCCATCTCTTCGGCCTTGGTGTTCTCCTGGTCCAGCTCCAAAAACTGTTCCTTGGTCCAGCCCTGCTCCTCGCTCAGGTAAAGCCGCATTCCCTGTTCCCCCACAAAGCTGGCCAGTTGTTCATTAAAGTCCCCTTGGTCCTCTTTGTACAAGGTGCTGTGGGTCATCTCGTGCAGCAAGGTTTCGGTAAGGCTAGGTAGGCCTTGGTGGAGCATCTGGGTGGTGATCGGGTCCTTGAACCAGCCCAAGGTGGAGTAGGCCGGGGCGGCAAAGAGGTGAGTGTCGTAGCCTTCTTGTTCCAGTTGCCCCTGGAGTTGCAAGGCGCTGTTCCGGTCAAAAAAACCCTTGTAAGGCACAGCCCCCAGGACCGGGAACCACCAGGTGTAGGGCACCAGCTCGGTCTTGCGGGCGGCGGTCACCACGTAGGTGATTCCTTCCCCCAAGCTGGGGTAATAACCTTCATAATTGGAATTGTTTTTGAGGTACAGCCTTCGTTCTCCAAAGGCCTTAATCTTGGGGACCTGGGCCAGCAGGGCCTTGGTCTTGGGGTCGGTCTCCAGGGCGGTGGCCTGTTCCAAGGGGATCTGGCCCAACCGCAGCCGCAGTTGCCCCCGGCCTTGGTCGATCAGGTAACAACCACAAAGCCAAGGGACAAGCGCCAACAGGAGCAAAACCTTTGGTCCCCTACCCCTCAAGGCTTTCCTTCTTCAATTCCCCGTCTTCGTCGGCCAGCAGGACCTCGATCCGTTTTTGGGCCTTGTCCAGCTCCTTGTGGCAAGCCCGAGAGAGCTTGATCCCCGCCTCAAAGGCTTTGAGCGCCTCTTCCAGGTCTTCGGGGCCTTCTTCGAGGGTTTCTACAATCTCTTCTAGTTTCTTTAGATTCTCTTCAAAACGCACGGCCATGGTTCCTCCGGTAAAGCGCCCCCAGTTTACGTCAGACCACCAGCTTTGGCCAGCCCCCCCTTTGGCCTTGCTGGTTTTTTGATCCTCCCTTATAATAAGCGGTGAAGTTCAAAGAGAGGAAAACAAAGGCCAAATGAACCAGACCCCCCGTTGGGTGGACACCCACTGCCACTTGGAAATGCTCAAGGAGCCTGCCGCTACAGCCTTGGAAAAAGGGGCCGCTTTGGGCCTTCGCCGCTGTCTGACCATTGGAACCAACCATCAGACCAACCAGGAGGTGCTTGGGTTTTGTGGCCGGTTCCCCGAGGTTTATGGGGCCTTGGGCTGCCACCCCCACCATGCCAAGGATTTTGTGCCCAGCTACCTGGAATTCATCGACCAAGCGCTGGGCCAAAACCCCAAGCTGGTTGCGGTAGGGGAATGTGGGTTGGACTTTTTTTACGGCTTCAGCGAACCGGAATTGCAAACCCAGGCCTTTGAAGCCCAGTTGCGGCTGGCCCACAAGCACCAAAAGCCGGTGGTGATCCATTCCCGTGAAGCCGAAACGGCGACCTTGGCAGTCCTCAAGACAGCGCCGCCGGTCCGGGGTGTGTTTCACAGCTTCACCTCCAGCCTGGAAATGGCCCAGCAGGTACTGGAGCAAGGGTTTTATCTGGGCTTTAATGGAATCTGCACTTTCCCCAAGTCCGAGGCGGTTAGAGAGGTGCTCAAGCAAACGCCCAAAAGCCGCCTGCTCTTGGAGACGGACGCACCTTACCTCTCGCCGGTCCCGCTCCGGGGCAAGCCCAACCTGCCGGGGAATGTTTCCCTGGTCGGGGCTTTTGTAGCGGAGTTTTTGGGCCTACCGGCCCTAGAGCTGGCGGAGATTTGTTACCAAAACAGTTTGGACCTTTTTGGGTGGCCCTCATGAAAGTACGGTTGTTTGCCTTTGCCGGGCTCCGGGAGCTGTTGGGCCAAGAGAATTTGGTTTTGGACCTGCCGGTTTCCGCCAAGGTGGAGGATGCCATTGAATTTTTGACCCACGGCTATGAAGGGGTCCGGGCCTTAGCCCCCAGCCTGAGGGCGGCGATCAACCAAGAATATGCCGAACGGGACCAGTTGCTTTTTGAGAACTGCGAATTAGCGCTGTTCCCGCCGGTGGGGGGAGGATGAAACTCTTTCGTTTGACCCACGAACCCTTGGAGCTGGAAGTTCTCACCGGCTTGGTCGCCAACCCTGAAGCTGGGGCGATTGCCAGTTTTTTGGGGGTCACCCGTAACCACAACCTGGGCCAGGGGGTCCGGTTTTTGGAATACGAGGCCTATGAACCCATGGCGCTCAAGGAGATGGCCCGGATCGGCAGGGAAGCCCAAGAGCGGTTTGAGATCAAAAACATCGCTATCTGGCACCGGCTTGGAGTGGTGGAGATCGGCCAGGGCTCTATAGCCATTGCCGTTTCCGCCGGGCACCGGCAAGCGGCCTTTCGGGCCTGTGAGTTTGCCATCGACCGGCTCAAGGAACAGGTGCCGATTTTCAAGAAAGAACACTTTGCCGACGACAGTACCCGCTGGGTACCCAACCGGACTAACCTGCAGGGATAAGGAATATGGGCAGCAGACACTTTTTGATCACTTCGGACCAGCGGAAGGAATATGCCTCCGGGGTACTCCTTGACCAGATGAAGGACCAGGACCGGCCCTTTTTGGTGGCTTTGGACCGGGAAGACCGGGACCTGGAGGAGCTGTTCATCTACATGCTCTCCAAGGAATATGTGGAGATCGATGCCAAAAACCGCTACTCCCTGACCGTCAAAGGGCTCGAAAAGGTGGAGAACCTCAAGAGCCGGTACGAGGAATACCTAGCCCATTTTGACATCTACTGCGCCGTGGACACCGAAAGCGGGGAGTTTGCCTTTGAGAAGATCTTTGACCTGGACGATGACGAATGGGAAGACTACCTCGCCGAGGACCGATTTTTGGACCTCCGCATCGCCGTGGGCTGGTTCAAAAAGATCAACCCGGCGGACTTTGTCTTTTTGAGCTTCCTCAAGGAAGGCCGTTTTGACACTACCAGGCCGGGGTGGCAGTTCGACCTTTTGAGCGGACTTTTGTGGCAAGAGATCGAGCAGATCGTGGACAACGCCGTGACCATCGAGGAACTGGCTTACCAGACCGAGACCGGGGATTGGGTCTCCGGGGAAGAGGTGATCGCCGATGTGATCTCCAAGGGCAGCAAGCTCAACGCCGAGCTGCACGCCCAAGAGGACCACTACCACACCGAAGACCACGAGTTGAAAAACGATTTTTCCGACGAAAAAAGATACGTCACCTACGAAACCTACTACGACCCCTTTTACATCAGCCCCATCTGGTTTCTCTTCTAACCCACAAAAGGACGACCCCCAAGGGCGGCAGTCCCCACTAGGCCAGAGAGAGAGGTCCGGCCCCACAAGCCAGAAGTGCGGCCCAGCTCCGGCCGGTCCTTTTTTGCTGGTGCTTTTGGGGTTGAAGGTCTAGTCTGTATCCTGTTTCTGTTAGTTTCCCCAACCGCTCTTGTTTAGAGGTGTCTCATGATTGGCGGATTAGGAGTCGGCGAGCTTTCCATCATCCTTTGCATCGTTGTGGTGTTGTTTGGTGCAGGTCGTCTCTCGGGTATCGGCGCTGGGCTGGGTCGAGGGATTCGGAATTTCAAGGACGAGATGGATGGGGCCAAAGAGCCCAAAAAGCTCGACCAGGAAAAAGTGGAAGAGAAAAAGGAAGTTTAACGGCTACCCGTCCTTAGGAGGTTTTTGGGCCTCCCTTCCTGGTTCCAGACCCACTTCGGTTTTATCAAAGGCAGACCAAACCCGGCCCCCAAAGCCGGGTTTTTTTTTGCCCGAACCCGGCTTTCGGGACTTGGGGTGGCTCAAGTGTGGTGGCAGGAATTCTGGCGGCTAGGCCGGTTGGCCCAAAGCTGCGGGGGCCGCAAAAGCCCCAGGCCGGGTAGCTAAAAACTCAGGTTGGCGGGCAACTTGGGCGCACCGGTCAGGAACAGGAATCCTTTGGAGTCCTTCACCTTTTCCAGTTCCTGGACCAAAAACTTGACCGCCATTTGGCAGTCCAGGCTGTTCCAGTCCCGCTCGGGCAGGGCATGGAGGAGGATGTAGGTGGCTTCGTAATAAATCTTGGTGTTGTTGGCGGTCAAGGATTCTTCGTTGTACAGCCGCCCGGTTTCCTCTACCTTCCGGGACAACACCCGGCCAAAGGCCTTGTCCTGGGCACCGCTGAACAAAAGGATGTAGGGAAAAATGTCCTTTTGCTGGATCTGGTTGATAGAGACACTTTTTTGGTGGGTCAGGCCCAGGCAAATCAGCTGTTCGTCAAATTCAAAGGCTGCGTAATATTCCCTGATCTTGTGTTGGGCTTGGAAGCGGATCACATAAAGCGCCGCCTCGTGTTCCATCGCCTGGAACAGCCGTTCAAAGCTGTGCAGGAATCGCATCAGCACCAATTCATCTTGTTTAAAAAGTCTGGCGTTGTAGCCGTAGTCCTTTTGGCTAGCCCCGTCAAACTCGCCCCGGAAGGCCACCACGTCCGTTTTGACCAACCGGAACCGGGACATACAAGAGACCGCTTGGGCATTTTTGGGGATCAACACCTCTTTGCCTGCTTCAGTTGCCGCTTCTGCTTCCGCAGGGGCCTTGGCGGCCTTGCGGCCACCGTCCAGCCCCTGGGTGCCTTCTTCGGCGACAAAGGCGCGGTAGGTGTTTTTGACCACCTGGAAGATCACCTTGAAGGGCTCGGTCATCAGCTCGAAGCCCTTCTCCCCCAAGAGAATGAAGGCGCTCCAAACCCGTTTGAGAATGTTTTTGACGCTCAGCCGGGTAACGTCCCCAAACTCCCGGTTGAAATCGCTTTGGGTAAGGTTCTGCAAGGTGGTCTTGATGTCCCCGATCAATTTGTAAACCACCATGGGGCTCAACTGTTCCACAAACTCCCGCCGGGCCTTGAGCACCTCGGGACTGTTGAAGTTTTCCGGGTCCACCATACGTTCGATCAGGTCCGGCGGCGGGGCCAGCTGTTCGTTGGAGACCAAACAACCGGCAAAAACCCGGCTCACCTCAAAGGGCTCCACGCCCCCAAACCGGCGGCCCGAGGTCAACCGGGCCAAAAACAACCGGTAGTAGGCGTGCCGTTTGACCGAGTAGTTGTACAAAGCTTCGTGGGACTGGATGGTGGAGACGAACTCCAGGACCACGGCTCTAATCACCGCCGGGTCTTCCTGCATCTGGGCATCTTTGGCCGTGCCTTTGCCCTTGAAGATCGGGTTCTCGTCCATGACCCGCAAAATCAACTCTACATGGCTGCTGATTTCCGAAAAGCTGTCCAGGTAGGATTCCAGGAACAACCCGGTCAAGATCCGGGCGATGTCGCTGACTAGGGTGTAAAGGCTGCCCCGGTCGAGGTGGATGGTCTTGGGATTAAAGATTTCGTTGGTGGAGGTGAGGATCTCGACGTTTTTGTTGATCGACAAAAAGGTCGGCCGCACGAATTCGGCAATCGCCCTTTTTTGGTCCATCCCTTCGAGGACCATCAATGCAGGAATCAGCTTGCCGATGCTGATCTTGCTGTTAAAAAAGTCCATGGTTTCGAGGATAAAAAACCGCTTTTTGGCCGGGAAGCCGTTGAGCCGGTCTCGCATCTCCCCAAAGACCCGGCGGACTTCCGCCACTACGTCGGGGGCAACCAAGTATTCATGTTCCCGCTGGAAGAACACCCCGACCGCCTCTTCGCTCAAGGGCTCGGAACTGCGGATCAGGGCTTCGAGGCTCAAGTTGCGACGCTCGCCGGAGCTGTCCAGCTCCTGCCCCTTCTTTTTGGAACTTTGTAAAAAACGGTCAACGTTTTTGGCCAGCTGCTGGACCGCAGGGTCGAGTTCCTGTTCTTCAGCGACTTGGTTCATGTGCGGCCAAACTAGAGTTTACAGAACTGTGTGAGCCCCCTGCCCTCTAGGACTAGCAAACCTCCGCCCCCTTGGCAAGAACCAGTCAAAGTCCGGCTGAAATATTAGAGCAGGTCGTCGTACTTGGATTCAAAAGCGTACTTGTGTTTTGCTTCTTCTTCGGCAAGAAAAACAAAGAGTTTCTTGGTTGCTTCGTCTTCGGTTTCCTGGGCCAGGACTGTATAAAGTTCCAAGCTGGCCTTCTCCAGTTTCATGCCCAAGACCAAGGCTTCCTGGTAGGTAAGACCCGCCTTGTTGGGGTTGACCGGCACGGTGTAGTCGGCCAAATGCAAGTCTTCGTCGGGGAAATACTTCTTTTCCGCCGGAAGGCTTTGGCGCAGTAGGGCCGATTCCAACCTCTTTTTGTGCCCCTCTTCCTGGGCGGCCATTTCCTCAAAAACTTTTTTCATCTCCGGACGGTCCGCCCGGGTGGCAAGATGCCGGTACAGTTCGGTCGCCTCGATTTCCAAACCAATGGCATGCCTCAAGACCGTTTCAAAATCACTCATAAGGGCACCTGTTGGGGTTCATAAAAGGGGATGACACCGGCCCGGACTCAACATCCGGGCCGGGATCGGCTTTTTTACAGCCCTTTAGCCGCAACGTGAGCGGCGAAGGCCTCTTCCCGAAGGTCCAGGCCCAAGTCGCCCAACACTGGGGCCAACTGGGTTTCCACCAACCGACTGGCCGGAGCCAGCAGGCCTTTGAACTCACTCACCTCGGCGACCAAGGTTTGGCGTAGATCGGCCAACTTGGCCAGATTGGGCTTCCCGGCCAGCTGGGCCAGCAAGGCGTAACCTTCTTCCTCAGCCGAGACCGGCAAGGGAGAGCGCAACAGCCCCAAATGCCCAGACTGGGTCAAAAAGGCCCCTTCGGTACGCAGCGGGTCGGCCAAGGGCAGGGTCAGGTCCGCCTGGACCTTGAAGTTGCTCAAGGCCAAGGTTTTTTTGGCTTTGAGCCCCGAAGTCTTGACCCCAACCAGCACCAGCAGGTCCACCGCCGGATTCTCAAAGGGCTTGGCCCCCAGCCCTTGGAGCAGGCTCAGGTTCTGTTTGCCCTCAAACTTGGAATGGGGCTTTTTGGAAGATTCCCTGGGAGCGCCACTCAAGTAGTACAAGGTTCCGCCCTTGGATTTGGCCAAAACCGAAGCGGCGTAAAGGTTTTCCACCGTGGTGGCGGCGGTGACCAAAACGGCCAGAGAACCAGCCCCCGCAACCATCGCCTTGGCCTGGTCCAACCGCCCGGCAGGGAGCTTGGAGGCCGGACCGGTGACCGCATCCTTGAGCTGGTAGCTGAACCGCCCTTCCTTGCAAATCACCCCAAAGTTGGCCGGATCACCGACCACCGAGTTGACCTGGGTGATCAAGCCGTCACGGACCGAAAGTTTGACTGCACAACCTTTGGCACAGGCGGTACAGGTCGAGATCTCCGAATAGGTGAACCAGGGGCCAACTTCCTTGCCCACGTTGGGAGCCATGGCCCCAGTCGGACAAACATCGATACACATCCCGCAAGCATCACAGCCAACGGTTTGCAAGGGGTCTTCAAAGTTCGGGGCGATTTTGGTGACAAAACCCCGGTTGATGAAGGTCAAGGCCGAAATGTTGCGCACCTCGTCACAAACCCGAACACAAGAGCCGCAGGTGACACATTTGTCCGCCTCAATCTTGATGAAGGGATGCCGTTTGTCCGCTTTGTAGCTACGTTTTTCTCCGGCCACCCGGGTTTCGGTCGCCCCATATTCGGTGGCGTAGGTCCGCAGGTCGCAGTTGAACTTGGCGTTGCAACCGCATTCGATACAGCGGCTCGCTTCGGCCAAGGCCTGGATCTCGTCGTACCCCTTGTTGATCGGGGCATATCCGCCGTTGGCCAGCCTTTGGCGGGCCGGGAAGGCGGATTCCAGGTTCCTAGGGGCATGGGTGTAGTGGGGGCTGAAATCCTTCATGTCCAGCTGGTCCAACCTTCCCCGGCTGATTTCATAAGGCCGCTCCAGTTTAACCTCCGCACCCTTGAGGTAGAGGTCCATCGCCTTGGCGGCCAACTTCCCTTCCCCAATGGCCCGAATCACCGTTTCCGGTCCCCAGGCACAGTCACCGGCGGCAAACACGCCGTCCACGCTGGTGCACATGTTTTTGCGGTCGTAAACAAAGGTGCTCCACTTGGTCATCTGGGGCCGGTTGGCTTCCTTGTCCAGGCAAGCAATGTCCGGGTCCTGTCCGATGGCGGAGATGATATGGGTGTACGGCAAAACCCTCTCGCTGCCCTTGACCGGCACCGGACGGCGGCGGCCCGAGTTGTCCGGTTCGCCCAATTCCATGGTCACGACCTTGAGACCTTTTACTTGGTTGCCTTCCTTCTCTACCGCCAGAGGAGCGGTGAGGAACAAAAAGTCCACCCCTTCTTCCATGGTTTCGTGTTGTTCGATCTCCGAAGCAGGCATCTCCTCTTGGCTGCGCCGGTACAACAAATCCACCTTGGCCCCAAGGCGCAAGGCGACCCTACAGCAGTCCATGGCCGTGTCGCCACCGCCGATCACCGCTACTTTCGAGCCCTTGCCGATGGTAGTTTCCTGGTCCAGGACCTTCATCCGCAGGAAGTCGATCCCACCCAAGACCCCTTGGGCATCTTCCCCCTCGATCCCCATGGTCTTGGACTTGTGCGCCCCGATGGCCAGCAGTACCGCATCGGCACCCCCTTTTTTGAGGCTCTCGACGGTAAAATCCTTGCCCAGCCACTCTCCATGCACCACCTTGACCCCCAGGTCCAAGATCGCCTTGATCTCGTTGTCCAAGAGGTCCCAAGGGAGGCGGAAGCTGGGGATGCCGTACCGGGTCATGCCGCCCAATTGGGGCAGACCTTCATAAATGGTCACGCCGTGGCCTTGTTGGCGCAGGTAATAGGCCGCCGACAACCCCGCCGGGCCGCCGCCGACCACCGCCACTTGTTTGCCCGTATCCGGGGCGCAAGGGGGCAGGTAGGGGCCGTTTTCCAGTTCCCATTCCGAAGCAAAGCGCTTGATCGGGTTGATCGCCACCGGTTCGTCCACCAAAGCCCTTCGGCATTGGGCCTCGCAAGGATGGGGGCAGATCCGTCCGCAGACCACTGGCAAGGGGTTTTGCTCCTTGATCAGTTTGGTCGCTGCCGCAAAGTTACCGGTGCTGACATGGGCGATATAGCCCTGGATGTCCACATTGCTGGGGCAGGTCGCCTCGCAAGGGGCGATGCAGTCCCCGGCGTGGTCCGACAAGATCAGGTCCAGGTTCATCTTGCGGCTGTCCATCACCTTTTGGCTGTTGGTCTTGACCTTCATTCCCGCCGCCACCAGGGTGGAACAGGAAGTGGTCATGCCTCTGGCCCCTTCGACCTCCACCACACAAAGGTAGCAGGAGGTAAAAGGTTTGAGCCGGTCGTCGTAACAAAAGGTGGGGATGCTGATCCCCTGAAGTTCTGCGGCAGCCCGGATGGTGATGCCGGCCGGAACGGAAACTTCCTGGCCGTTGAGGCTGATGGTTACCATGTCGCTCATTGGATCTTCCTTGGGTCCTTAGGGTCTATGGAAAATGGGTTTAGCCTATTCAACCAAGATGCAGTTGGGCTTACAAACTTCTACACACATCGAGCAGTTGATGCATTTGGCCATGTCGATCTGGTACGAGTGGGCCACCTTGGGCTCGCCGGTGATCGCATCGGTCGGACAGGCCTTTTCGCACAACGAACAACCGGTACAGTCGGATTGGATCACCTTGTGGGTGATCAGGGCCTTGCACTTGCCCGCCGGACAGCGGTGGTCCACGATGTGGGCAATGTATTCTTCCTTAAAGTACCGCAAGGTGGTTAACACCGGGTTGGGGGCCGTGCCGCCCAAAGCGCAAAGGCTGTTGTCCACGATCTTGACGCAAAGCTCTTCCAAAAGGTCCAGGTCTTCCAGTTTTGCCTTGCCTTCACTGATCAAGGTCAAAAGTTCCTTCATCCGTAAGGTGCCGATCCGGCAGAAGGTACATTTCCCGCAGGATTCCAGCTGGGTGAACTGGAGAAAAAACTTGGCCAAATCAACCATGCAGGTCTTGTCGTCAAAAACGATCATCCCGCCCGAACCAACAATCGCCCCGGTCTTTTGCAAGGCGGCGTATTCGATCGGCGTATCAAACAAGGAGGCAGGGATACAACCGCCCGAAGGGCCGCCCAACTGGGCTCCCTTGATCTTACGTCCGCTGGCCGAGCCGCCGCCGATGCCGTAGATCACGTCCCCGACCTTGGTGCCCATCGGGACTTCTACCAAGCCGCCCCGTTTGATCGCTCCGGCCAAGGCAAAGACCTTGGTGCCCTTGGAGTCTTCGGTACCATAGGCGGCAAAGGCCTTCCCGCCATTGTTGAGGATCCAAGGCAGGTTGGAGAGGGTCTCCACATTGTTGATGATGGTCGGCTTGCCAAACAAGCCCTTGACCGCCGGGAAGGGAGGCCGACGGCGGGGCATGCCCCGTTCCCCTTCGATGCTGGCCATCAGTGCGGTTTCCTCGCCGCACACAAAGGCCCCGGCCCCTTCCTTGATCTTGATCTCAAAGTTGAAGCTGCTGCCCAAGATGTTGTTGCCCAAGTAGCCTTTGGCGGTTGCCGATTTAATGGCCAGACCAAAGTTCTTGACCGCCAAGGGGTATTCCGCCCGGATGTAGGCATAACCGTGGGTGGCCCCAATGGCGTAGGCGGCAATCAGCATCCCTTCGATGACGTTGTGCGGGTCCCCTTCGAGCAAGGAGCGGTCCATAAAGGCCCCCGGATCCCCTTCGTCGCCGTTGCAGATCAGGTATTTGGTGTCGTTTTGTTGGGCAGCGGCAAAGCTCCACTTCATGTGGGAAGGGAAACCGGCTCCACCTCGGCCCCGGATCCCCGAGTCCTTGACCTCGTTGATCACTTCTTGGGGAGTCAGGCCCAGTATCTTGCGCAGCGCCTTGTAGCCGTCTCTGGCTTCATATTCCTCAAGGCTGGTCGGGTCCAAAAGGCCGACATTGCGCAGAGCAATCCTCGTCTGCTGGGTCATGTAGCCGTTGGCTTCGGTGGCCGGGACCTCCGGGGCCACCAACACAAACTCTTCGGCCAATTGGCTTTCCCCTTTGAGCAAAAAGCCCAAGATTTGGGGGACTTCCTTTTTGGTTACCTTGCCGTACTTGTAGTACCCTTTGGGGCTGTTGACCTCGACCAGGACTTCCTGGTGGCACATTCCCGCACAAGAGACCGCCCGAATCTTGGCAGTCGGAGCTTCCGCCTTGAAGGCCTCGGTCACCTCAACAGCACCGGCGGCGATCCCGCAAGTCCCTTCCCCGATGATGATTTCTAAAGCTGCAGCATTCATAGTGGCTTTGGATTCAAAGGTTGAGTTGATGGAGCGACGCTTAAGAATTCACCGATTGTTTCTCCGCCTTGGGCAGGACCTCTTGGACCCCCCGAGCGTGTTTGCGCAAGGCCTTTTGGGCCCCCGCTCCGTTGATGTTGCCGATCACTTCTTTGCCGATCACCATCAGGGGAGCTTGGGAGCAACAGCCCACGCAAGCGACGTTTTCCAAGGTGTAGGAGCCGTTTTCGGCGGTGTCTTGGGCTTCGTCATGGATGTTGAGGCTGTGCCGTAAGGCGGTGTTGAGCCGGTCAGCACCCTGTACGTGGCAGGCGGTCCCGTGGCAAACCTTGATCATATAGCGGCCCACAGGCCGGAGCCGAAACTGGGCGTAAAAGGTCGCCACCCCGTAGATCTGCCGTCCGGTGATCTCGGTGTGCTCCACGATCAAGTCCATCGCTTTTCTGGGCAGGTAGCCGTATTTACCCTGGATCGCCTGCAACAAAGGTACGGTCGAGGAGGGGCCCCCTCCAAGCTCGGTGATCCATTGTTTCACCAATTCAGGTTCCACGTTTGCTTCGAGAGAACTGGTCGTCATTGTCACCCTTGGGCTAGGTTGGTTTTGAAGGCTACAGGTCCTAAAAATTCAACGGGTCCTCTGGGGCCGGGGCTTTTTAGCGCCCGGAAAACCAAAGACCGGCTCTGAGCAGTTACCAGAGTATTTCCAATCGGACAATAGGGTATCCTACGAGGCCCCGTTATTCTTAGTCACGTTTAGATCGACCCAGTCGTGAGACGTGATGGGACAATGAACCGCAAGGGCCTCTACCGAAACCAGCTCTTTTTCGGGCAACACCAGGGCGGTCAGTTTTTTGCCGTAAACACAACCGGTGTCCAAACCCACCACATTGGGGCGAACCACCCCGCCCAGCTTGGCCCAATGCCCAAAGACCACCAGCTTTTTGCCGGTATAAAAGTCAAACCAAGGGGGGTTGGACTCGGATTGCAGGTCCTCCCCGGTGCCGTCCCAGGTGCGGATGCTGGTCAGGGCCTTGGGGTCCGTGTCTTGGGGGTGCTTTCCCGGCCAAAGCCCTGCATGGACCACCAGAAATTCCTCCCGTTCCAGGTACAGCGGCCAAGACCGAATCTCCGCAAGGTAGGCAGCAAACCGGTCACCAAACCGGGCCTTAAAGCCCTCGATCCAACGTTTTTTGACCTCGATCCCCGCCGCATCCCGGATCAGGTGCAGTTCATGGTTGCCCACCACCGAGCGGGCCTTGAGGTCCTGGAACAACTCCCAGGCTCCCAAGGAATCCGGCCCCCGGTTGACCAAGTCCCCCACCAGAATCATTTCGTCTTGGCCGGGCTTGTAGCCCACCTTTTGGGCCAACAAGGAAAGCTCTTCGGCACAGCCGTGTACATCTCCAACCAGGATCGTTCTTTTGTCCATCACACCGGAGGGGAATCTTTTGGTTTGACATTTTTTATAGTTAAGCTATAAAAAACGAAATTTTTTGGTAATGGCCAGTACATTGTTGCACCCCCTGGCCGGTTACCTTGGATAAGGTAATCAACAACGATGAACTATGCCAAGCGCTCTATCAAAACACTCCGATCTTTAGACCATGAAAAACACCTTAGTCACTCCCACCAGAGAACGTGTTTTGGGTTTTATCAAACAAGAGGGAAAAGCGTCCGTAAAAGCCCTGACCGATGAGATCGGTATTACTCCCATGGCCATCCGGGGCCACCTGAACAAGCTGGAAAAAGACGAGTTGATCAAGGTCACCACCTTGCGCCAAAAGCTGGGCCGTCCGTTGCAGGTTTTCAGTCTGACCGAAAAGGGCGAGACCTGCTTTCCCCAAGACTATGGCCGCTTTGCGGTGGAAATCTTGCAGGACCTGCGGGAACTGGACGGCGGCAAGACCTTGGAATTGGTGATCAAAAAGAGGGAAGAGCGGATCGTGACGGGGTTGCGGACCAAAATGGCCGGGGCCAAGGACTGGGAAGAGAAAATGCAAATCTACCACCAGTTCGCCGAGCTGCATGGCAACATGCCGACCCTGGAGAAACAAGGCCCCAAGCAGTTTGTGTTGTACATCAACAACTGTTCCCTCAAGGCTGTGGTGGACCAGTTCCCCAGCTGTTGTGATTCGGAGGTCAGCATCATCCACCGGCTGTTTCCCGAAGCAAAGGTAAACAAAACCAAAAGCCTACGCAACAACGACAAGAGTTGTTGCTACCAGTTTGCCTTTCCTTGAGCCCCCAGGCTGGGTTGACCCCGCTCTACGGCGATTTTAAGGTTTTCACCTACCGCTACAATTTCCCGGCCCAGCGGTTGGCCGATTTCCTGACCGACCGCTACCAACTTTCTGGACCCAAGCTGGCCTTGGCGCTGGAACAACGGATCAAGCTCAACGGCCAAACCCCCGCTCCCGAAACGATGATCCTTCCGGGGGACCACCTGGAATACGAACACCGCCGGGAAGACGAACCTCCCTTTGCGGGCAATTCGTTGGTCTGGATCTACGAGGACGAACACCTGCTTGCCCTCTCCAAGCCCCCCTCCCTGCCGGTCACGCCCTCCGGCCCTTACTTTTACAACGCCTTGGCCATCCTGGTCCGAGAGGTCACTGGCAACCCGGACCTCCAGCCCCTGCACCGGCTGGACATTGAGACCAGCGGGGTGTTGCTTTTTTCCAAGAGCAAAGAAGGCCGGGGAAGGCTGCAACCTCTGTTTGAGCGGCAGGAGATGGACAAACGTTACCTGGCCCTTTGCCTGGGCGACCCTGGGCCCGAGCCGATTGAAGGGAACCTGGAGCTGGACCTGGACTCCAAAATCTTCACCAAATACCGGCTCCATCCTTCGGAGCGCCCCCAGAGCCGCACCCTGGTGGGGACCCGAACCCCTTGGGGCAGGTTTTGGAAAGTAGAATTGCAGCCTTTGAGCGGCAAGACCAACCAACTTCGGGCCCATCTTGCTTCCAAGGGAGCGCCGATTGTAGGGGACAAAAAGTATTACCCAGACGAAGCGGTTTACCTGGACTGGTTTGAACACAAGGACATCCACCGACTGCTGGACAGATTGATCTTGCCCCGCCAAGCTCTGCACTGCCAAAGCTTGAGTTTTGAAAACCCGATTTCCGGCCAAAGGTTGACCTTAAACGACCCGACCCCCGACTTTGGAGCCCTCATCGCCCCCTTAAAGTAATATGAATCTGTTTGTCATCAGGTACGCAGAAATCGCCCTCAAGGGCAGCAACCGGGAATGGTTTGAAAAGAAGCTGCTCCACAACCTGCGCCGTCACCTGGACGTATTGGGCAAACACCACAGTTGGAAGATCCATTCTCGGATGTTGGTGGAAACCGAGCTGGACGCTACCTTGGTGGCCAAGGTTTTGTCCCAAATCCCCGGCATCGCCAACTTCAGTCTGGCGGTCCAGGAAACCCATGACCTGGAACAACTGGGCAAGGCGGTCCAAACCCTAGCCGAAGGATACCTGACCAAACACCCGCAGACCCAAACCTTTCGTATCCAGGCCTCTCGGGCCGACAAGTTTTTCCCCCTTAATTCCATGAACCTTTCGGCCCATCTGGGCGGAGCGATCCTGGAACGTTGGCCCCACCTCAAAGTCCAACTCAAAGACCCCCAGATGGAACTAGGGATTGAAATTTGGACCCAAGGGCGAGCGATTTTATACCTGGAGAAGTCTCCGGGATTGGGCGGGTTGCCAGTGGGCAGTTCGGGCCGGATGATGAGCCTGCTTTCAGGGGGGATCGATTCTCCGGTCGCCAGCTGGCAAATGAACAAACGGGGAGCCGAAATGGTTTACCTCAATTTCCATTCCTACCCCTACATCGGCGAGGAATCCAAAGAAAAGGTGATCCAGCTGGTCAAGCACCTGAGCCGCTACCAGCCCAAAACCATTTTGCTGGTGGTTCCCTTTGCGGAGATCCAAAAAGAGATCAAGACCCTGTGTTCCGAACGTTACCGGACCTTGCTTTACAGAAGGGCGATGAACCGGATCGGCAACCGGCTTTCCTTCAAGTACCGAACCAAGGCGTTTGTGACCGGAGAGGCCTTGGGGCAGGTGGCCAGCCAAACCATCGAAAACCTGACCTGCACCGAAGAAGCGGCACAATTCCCAATCCTGCGGCCCTTGATCGGCCTGGAAAAGTCGGAGATCATCAAGCTGGCCAAAGAGATTGGTACCTACCCCATCTCCATCCAGCCCTACCCGGACTGTTGCACCGTCTTTCTGCCCAGGAAACCTGAAACCAGGGCCAAACTGGAAGACCTGCTGGCCGAGGAAGCGAAGCTGGACCTGAACGCTCTGGTCGCCCAGGCGGTAGCCGGGGTTGAGGTGCTCAAGTTTGAAACCTCCTTGGAAGACCGTTTTTTTTAGCGCCCAGAAACCGGCAGGGAGGAAGCGACCGAAAAAAACCGGAACTTTCCAATGCCTCGGATGGCAACAAGGTTGGGCAGAAAAAAGATCCCGGCCCTTGGCCCTGACTGCTTTGGCCCAGGAACCACCCCTGAGCTTCCTACCACCACCGGCTATTTTTTAGGCAGGTCTTCCTGGCCAAAGACCAGGGTGGTGGAGCCAATGCGGATCAGGTCGCCGGACTCTAGCACCTTGGTTTGGACCGACCAGTTGTTGACCGTCAAGGCCCCTTGGGCGGCGATGGTGTACTGCTGGGCTCTGGGGTCAAACACAATGGTGGCATGATGCTCCGCCACGCCTTTGCCCCCGAGGATCGTCAGGTTCGCATCTGCCGCCCCGCCGATGACCGTTTGCCCCTGCCCCAGGTCCAAGATCCGGGTAGAAACCTGAGCGCCGCCGGGCTCCAATATCTCCAGGTGCGGTTTGGGGTAGTTGTGCTCGAACTTGAGCTTGGTCAGCACCCAAAACCCCAGCAGGCTCAAGACCGCCGCCAACACCGGGATCAGGTAGGACTCCCCTTTGGGGTGCAGGAGGCCGCCGGAATAATAGAACCTTGTCGCCAAGGCCTGTTCTCCCCCCTGTTCCAGCCGGGCCTGCACAAACCGGCGGTCTTCCAGGCCCATGCCCGCTTTATAGCTCAGCCGATATTCCCCTAAAATCTGGCGCAGGATTTTTTGGTACACCTCCTTCAGCTCCCCTTCATTGTGGGCATCAAAAACCGCCCCGCCGGAGGCTACGGCGATTTGCCGCAAAAAGCGGTCGTGATTGGCCCCTTGGGGACCAAAGGCGATGGCGTACAACGAGATCCCTTCCAACTGCAATTGCTCCAACGCCTGGGACCAAAGGATGGGGTCGGTCCCGAAAGTGGGATGGGGTTTTTGGGTGTTTTGGAAGTAGGGACTGTTTTCCCCGTCCGACAAGATGATCAGCGCTTTGCGGCCTTTGGGGGGCAAAAAGTTTTGGGCGGCGGTGAGAATGCTGCCGTAAAGCTCGGTGTAAACCGCATCGCCGGTGGGTTTTTCCAAGGTTTCCAACTGGCGCAACAAACCGCCCTTGTCGCTACGAATCCCTGTCAGGTCTTGGTAAAAGCTGTTGTATGCCACCAGTCCAAACCGGTCCTTGGGGTTGGAGGCGCTGTCCAAAAAGCTTTTGACTCCGCCCTTGGCAATCTCGATCCGTTGCTCTACCGCCAGGGTTGTGGCCTTGCCTTCCAAGGTCCGGTACATGGACCCCGAATTGTCCAGGAGCAGCAAAAAGCTCACCCCTGCCTCAAAGTTGGAGGCCTGTTTGAAGTCCACCACCTTGTCCTGGGGCTCCAGACTCTCCGGCGAAAGGCCTTCTAGAACCTTCAGGTCTGGGGCCGTAATCCCCTTGACTGCTTCCCCTTGGTCGTCGGTGATGCTCAGGTACAGGTGCACCACTTGGCCCAGCAAGAGGTCCGAATTGTCCACCTGGGCAATCCGCAGGTTGGCGGCAAAGGCGCTCTGCCAAAAAAGCAGGCCCAACAAAAGGCCGCAGGATATTTTTTTCATGACCCTCACCGGTAATAAAAAATGAGTTTGGCGCTGCCCACCTGGAGGATGTCCTCGGGCGACAAAGGCTCCGGCCCCGGAGGCCGGTCGTTGACCTTGAGGGTTTTGCCCTCTCCCACCACCTGCACCTTGCCCTTTTTGACTACCAGCTTGGCCGCCTGTGGTTCCACCTGGGGATAGCCCTTGAGGCAGATCTCCGCCTGGGGGGCTTGGCCAACTCGGTTGGTCCGGGCCAGCAGGAGGTACTCCTTACCCTTAAAAGGACCGTTGAGCAGCCGCAAGACCGCCACGGAAAACTGGGCTTCCACCAAAGCAAAGGCCATACCGATCATCAGCCCCAACAGGCAGAGTCCCACCAAGTCGGCATAAGCCCATTGGGGGTACAACAGCGGCAGCAGCTCCAAGGCCAAACCTCCCAGAAGGCCGCCCAAGGCCCCGCCAAACAGGCCCACCCGAATCTTGGCCAACGAAAGGCTACGCCAACCTTCGATCATCCCCACAAACAGGCCCAACACCACCCAGCCCACCACCTTGGAAAGGGGCAGTCCCCATTGGCGCAGGTCCTGGGCGGACTGAAGGAAGTAGTCCCCCAGGTAAAGCAGAAACCCTTGGCCCAGCAAAAAACCGGCTATCCCCCCGGCTCCGCCCAAGACCAGCCCCATCCTGATCCCGGAGCGCACCTTTTGGGGCACCGATTGGGTCAGCCCTTCAAGGCTGCCGAAGTAGGCCCCCAGAGCGGCACCGAGCAGAAACCCGGCGCTCAGGCTCAAGCTCAAAAAACTGGGGAAAAAGGCCACCAACTTCAAGGCCAAGGTGGACAGCCCCCAGGCCAGCAGCCCGGCCAACAGGCCAATCAGTCCATAGACCAGTTTTCGTTTCAGTCGATTCATGGGGATTCCTGTTTGTTCAGTTGCAACCCTTGGCCGTCCGGCGACAGCGCCACTTTGAACCTCTGCTCCTGGCTGGGCAGAAGGTCGATCTCTTGGGTCAAACCGAGCGTTCGGCCCCAACCTTGGGGGTAAAGGACGCTCAGGTAATAATGTCCGGGGGCGAGTGCCAAGGTCCGCAACCTTCCGGCGCTGGGGATCGGCACCAGTTTGGGCGTTTTGCCTGCCTCCAGGTAGCTGGTTTTGTTGTCCAACTTAAGTCCCAGTCCCTCCAGGTCCGTCTCTACTTGCAGGGACACCGGCTTGGCGGACAAGGGGACCTTGAGGGTGATCCGGGTCTGCTCCGGCTGGAGATGAAAGCTCAAACTCTGGGGATAAAAGGACTCCGCCGCCAACCGGAAGGAATAATCCCGGCCCGAGCGAATCCATTCCTCTGCATCGGTCCGGGCTTGGAACTCGGTCCAATCCACCCAGGCCCCTTGGTGGAAAACCTTTACTTCCAAGGCCTGAGTGATTTCCTTGTCGCTGGCCAAGTCCACCGGGTGCAGTTCGATCTTGGCCGGAAGGCTTTGTTCGGTTTCCTCTCCCTTGAAGGTCAGGATCCTGCCATCGGTATTGTTGTTCTGTTTGATCTGCTCTTGGATCGAAGAGAGCAAAAAGGTGGTTTGGAACTGCTCTTGTTCCAGCTCCACCAAGAGCCGGTAGATCCCCGGTTCCAGGTAAATCTTGTCGCTTTGGAACCAGTAGAAATGGGGCTGGTCGAGGTCGGGGCGGTAAGAAAGGGAGACCGGCTCCCGGTCCACCTTTTGCCATTTGTCTCCGTCCTGGCGCAGGATCAGCGCTTGCCGGTAGATCACCTCCGGGTCCTTGGCAGCTTTTTTGGCCATCAGCTCCAACTGGAAGGCCCCAAACCGGTCCGGGTAAACCAACTCATACTTGAGGCCCCGCTCAAAGGCGAGGTAAGCCGTCCCGGCACTCAAGCCCAGGCCCACAAACAACAGACCCCAGGCCCAGCCGCTACGAAGCAGGACCCACAAGGGACCGGCGGCCCGGTTTTCCAAGTCCTCCTTGCCTTGCACATAGTCTTGGATTGCGTGGTTGATCTCCGCTTGGTCCTTGAAGCGCCGCAGGTGCGGGTTCAGTAGGTCGATCACCTTTTCGAGCCGTTGGGTCCGCCGTTTGGCCTTTTTGTGCATCCCCTTGAGGATGATCTTTTCGAGCACCTTTTTGAGGCCCGGATTGAGCGACCGAGGCGGGCTGAATTGGCCCTTGACCACCTTTTGGAGGGTTTCGGGGGAAAAGCCGCCGACAAAGGGCTTTTTGCCGGTCACCATCTCGTACAGCAAGACCGAGGCAGCATAAATGTCGCTCCGCTGGTCCGCCTTCTGGGCATTTTCGATGATTTCGGGAGCCAGATAACTCAAGGTGCCGATGGTCATTCCCGGTTTGGTCAGACCGTCGTCTTCCCCCACCAGACTGGCGACCCCGAAGTCGAGGAATTTGACCTCTCCCTTTTTGGAGACCAGGACGTTGGCCGGTTTGATGTCCCGGTGGATCACCCCGGAGCGGTGGGCGTAGGCCAAGGCCTTGGCCAACTCCCGGAAGATCACCATGGCCGCCACGTTGCCCAGGGCCACCTTTTTGCGGATCAGTTCCTCCAAGGTGATGCCGTCCACGTACTCCATCACGATGTAGTATTGGCCCTTCTCCTCAAAGTGGTCATAAACCCGGACGATGCCGGGGTGGACCAAGCTCATCTGGATCTTTGCTTCCCGGCGGAACCGCTCGACCATTTCCTTGCCCTGCAAGGTTAGCTTCTTGACCACCACCGTTTCTTGCAAGGTAGGGTGGCGGGCCTTAAAAATGGCCCCCATCCCACCTTGGCCCATCGAACCCAAAATGGCGTATTTTCCGATCATCTCCATCGGCAGTTCCTAGGCTTTGGGGCCGGTGAGCAGCAGGGCTTGGTTTACGTCCACAAACCCTTGGGTTAAAATAACGGTCACCTCGCTGATCTTTTGTTCTTCTTCGACCAAACTCAAGGGCTGTTCCACCACCGCCACCTTAAAAATCGCCGAGGTGCTTTTGACCGGTCCGTTCTCGAAAGCCACCGGTCGGTCCAGGCTCAGGTCCCCCGCCAAGCTGGAGCCTTCCTTGACCACCGATTCGGGCACGTCTTTGCGCAGGCCGATGGAGTTGTAGGCACACTTGCGCTTCCCCCCTTCCAAGGGGCCAATCAGGAGCAGCGAGCCCGAATAGGTCAAGGCGACACAGCCCCGAGCGTCCTCTTGGGCCAGCCCCTCTGCCTCGACCATACCTCCGGCTTCGATCTGTTGGTTAAAAAGTTCCAACTTTTTTTGCCAACCCAGGGCAAGTTTTTCGTAGGATTCCTCCGTATCCGGCATCCCGGTCGAAGGGGCGATGGTTTTGATGTGGCTTTGGATTTGGGCCGGAAGGCTGGCCAGAAGGGTTCCCATCATTGACTCCTGAGAATGGATTAAAGCGCAGGGCAGTTCATTTTGACTGCCCCTTTTTATCGGTTCCTCCCCCCCTCTGGCGACAACTTAATGGCCAACCCCCTCCAAGGAATTTGGATGTTACAAGTTCTGACCTCGATGCACAAGACCGGGTTTTTGGGAGGCTAAGTTCTTTTTGGGTAGGGGGCCGCAATGAGGGGGAAGTCTGGGGCTCTGCCCCAACCCACTGGCCCGGCCCACCGAACATTCCCGCAACCGGTGGTGGCAGTTTAAGGCTATTGTTTCATGGTGTTATAATTCAATAAATGCTTTAGAGACTCAAAATTCAGTTCCGATTTTGACCGATTTTGACCGATTTTTTAGGTGTGCTTTTTTTTAAAATTTGTCACTGTGCCTGCGGATTCTTGTAACCAATCAATGCCCCTGTATTGTTGCCTGGTATCTTAGGTAGTATTAAAAATTGGGGCTACAATGCCTCCAGTCAACCTGGTGGCGCTTTTGTGAAACCTACTGTCTTGGGGAACATGAACAAGCTAATCTGCCTGACCCTGTCCTTTTTCCTGCTCTTGGGGTGCAAAGAGCTGGACAAGAGTAAGCCCATTCTCAGTAGTAGTGTCCTCAGTTTTTCACAAGGGTCTTGACTAGCATAGCAGAGATAAAACCTGCTAGACATAGTCATGGAAAGACTCAACAGGTATGCAAAGCGTTCAAAAATTTCAGCG
>MFNF01000038.1 GCA_001783715.1 Candidatus Lambdaproteobacteria bacterium RIFOXYD2_FULL_56_26 | reverse complement strand
TGGGTCCCCCGGACCCCGCCCCTGGGCGAGAGCCGGTGGACCGTTGGAGCACAGCTTAAAAAGGGAGCCCCCAAGGCTCCTTTTTTTTGTCCGCAGATTTGCTCCCACTGCCGCCCCGATCCCCCTCCTTCGCTATCCCTTACCCCCTGGCGCTCGCTGCTCCCCATCAACGGAAGGCTGTGAAGGTTCCTGAAGAGAAGGCCCCAAAAAGCTAAAACCAAAGCTGGAGCACAAACAGGCCCGGCCCAGCAAAGGAAATCAAAGAAAAAGAAAATAATATCAATAAAAAAGGAATTTTAGGCAGTGAAAAAACAGGCCGTCCTTGGGAGGCAAAAGAGAGCATCCAATCCTTTCCAGGCCCAACCCTTCGACGGCTCGATTTTCGCCCCCCTTTCCTCTGCGGTTCCAGTCTTTAGGGAAGGGAAAGTGCACTCTTACCAATGGGTTTTTGCCCGTCTCTGGGTCCATCGGAACCGCTCCGACACTACTAAAAGTGGGAAGAATTGTGTCTTGGCAGAACAGGGAAACCCTGGTAGGCTGCACAAAAACCTTAGGGAGTAACCTATGAAAAAATTTGCTGCTGGTTTGTTGGCTTTGGCCGCCCCGATGCAGGTCTTTGCTTGTTCCGTCTGTTTCAGCGGTCGGGAGGACTTTTTGCAGGCCTTTTACGTCACCACCGGATTGCTCATCATTCTGCCGCCCTCGATCTTGGGCACGGTGATCTATTATTTCCGCAAGAAAAGCCGGGAAGCCCAATTTGAGCAGGAAGCCTAAACAGGCTGCCTAGCCTTTGCTCCCAAAGGGGTGGCTCGGTTTTTCGCTGCCCCTATCTCCCTGTTTTCCTTTGTCGCCCTCTGCTGGGCTGGGCCTGGTTGTGCTCCAGTCTTGGTTTTGACTTTTTACGGTACCCCCTCCAGCTCCCTATGCTTCCCTCCCCCGGTTGGCCGGGACCGGCGTTTTTGCGCACAACAATGGCCCTCTGGAGCTGTAGTTGACCGATCTGGCTTTGGGTTTGGTAAAAAAAATCCCAACCTTTAGGATTTTTCTTTGAAACCCAAAGTTCTTCCCCTATACTTAGGGCGACCACCTTCGTTTAATGGAGAGCGATGTTTGGACTCTTGGGGTTGCTGCTGGGTCGTCCTGCACGGGTTCCGGCCCGGAACCGGGTGCTGGGGATAGGCAAGTAGGGGGCGCTGTTTGGGTGTGCCTCCATCCTTTTACGGGCAAAGAATAGAGATCAACCCTGAAATGACAGGACGGCTGCCCCGCTCCCCCCGGTTTTGTTTGGGAGGCGGGTGGGGGCTCTCGCTCCCAAGTACCCCTGGGCCTCTGGTCCCAGGGGTACTACTCCTCCGAGGGCGGTGTCCGGGACCTAAAAGTCCAGGACCACACCCATGGAGATGCCTTGTTGGGTCAGCTCTTCAGGGTTGTCCAAGTCTGTGGACTTCTGGCTGAACAGCATACTTGCCACCTGCAGCTTCCCAAAACTTTTTGCGTAACCAAACTCGTTGCGGCTCAATTGCGTTGGATTGGCGCTATCGTCACGGGTGCTTTGTTGGGAGGCGGAGAGGGCTAGGCCCTGGTCTTTGCCCAGCGGAAGGTCAAGGTTTACGTTGCTGGTGGTTTCCAGTTGGTCGGTGGTTTTGGAATCAATGTGGGTACGGATCTGTTGGTTCTGGAGGGCTACCGAAGCCCAGTCGGCCTTGAATTGCAGCCCCAGACCGGTCATTTGTTCGTAATAGTTGCCTTCCGCCAGGGCTTGGGCGCTCGGAGACTTGGCGAGGTCGATCCGGTGGTCGATGCGCACCCAGTCGGCACCCAAGGACAGCCAGTCAAAATCGCCCCGGTAGTATCCCCCGTAGGTGCTCTGGTCAACTGCGTCTGCAGCGTCCCCGCTGGGGTCCTCCACTTGGTGCTTGGCGACCTTGGCTCCATAGATCAGGGAAACCCCGATATTCTCCCATTCGATGCCTACATACGAGTCTTGGATGGCCAACAGACCAAAAAAGTTGATTTCCCCTTTGAGCGGCATGTACTCAAAGCCTAGGGAGATGTCGCTGGGGTCAAAGATCCCGATCTTGTAAATTGTTCCTTCCTTGGCCAGGGAGGCGTAGAGTTGGTAGAGCCCCAAGAACCCATCGTAACCTTCAAAGGCCACAACCCCTTTGGTTTCGTACTCTCCCACCTTTTGGGTGGCTTCAAATCCGGCCAAGCCGTAGCTTTCCACCTTCCGTTCGTTGACCGACTGTTTGCTGCTCGCCGTGAGGTTGGAAGTGGTGCTGGTGGTGTGGGTCGCCGCCAGGGAGTACCACATGGTTGGGGTCAAGGTGGTTTCCTCCGAAGCCAAGGCGGCGGTCCAAGGGGCCGTCAGCAAGGCTAGGGACAAAACGAAGCGACACATCAACTTGGAGGTCATGCGGGGCTCCAGAAGGTTTTGAGGGTTAAGGAAAGTCCGATTCAAGACCGTTTGGCCCCCAAGCTACCATTGTAAACACCAAATGCCAATCCGTAGTTTTTGTTGGCCAGGGGGCCAGAAAAATTCCCTTTGATTGACGGTGCCGGTTGGATTTGGGAGGCTGGGGAAAGTGTAGGAAATTGGAAAAACTTTGTTTTCGTAAAAAGTGGGATGAACAGGCAAGGATGGTTGTTCTTGGGGCTTTGGTTGTTGTTGCCGTCCTTGGTGTGGGCAAAGGCTAAGCCGGAGCCACCCAAGCCGATCGACCAGCTCTACCGGCTGCTGGAACACGACAGTTTTCGGTCGGACAAGTGCAAAAATCGTTATCCCGGAGTGGTTTGCGCCATTGTAACCGACAAAATAGAATTGTTTGCCGAAGCGGACGGACCTGACGGTTTTCTGCTGTACGTCAATGAGCGGGAGGTGGAAACCGCACCGGTTTCCAGGCTGATTGTGCAGATCAAGTTCGCCTCCAGTGGAGGCATGACCTTGACCGATGTGACCGACTACTACAACCGTTACCCGGACATCAGGAGGGGCAAGGGATCTCCGGTAGTGGTGCGCCGGTGGTTGCAGGACATACAAAAGGTCCTGGACCCGAATTTTCGGTTTGCACCTTTGGAGCAGTAAGAGGAAGGCGACCGACTCCCTTCGAGCGGTGGCCCAAAACAAAAGTCCGGGAGGGGGCTGATGTTGCAGATTTCGTTTCCCTTGGTTGGGGACAGGCGTTTCAGCTGGAAGGTGGAGGGGCTCCTGGTGGGCTTGGTTTGTCTGGGCGCATTGGTGCTGGGCTTATTTTTTCGCCATTTGGAGCAGGAGCGGAAGCTCTTGGCCGAGGCCCATTTTAAGGACCGTGCCAGGCTGGTTCTCTCGGCCCTCGAAGGAGAACTGTTCCATTTGGTTTTGTTGAACCAAGGGGCCAAAGCTTTTTTGGAAGCGGAAACCCCGGTGACCCAGAGCCGTTGGAACAGTTTTTTTCTGACCCAGGACCTCACCAACAGTTACCCCGCCTTGTCGGCCTTTTTCTGGGTCCAACCCAACGTTAAAACCGGGAAAATCCAGGCCTCCTACAGCTTTCCCCTGGGCTGGGACCTGTCCAAAGGGCTTTTGGAGGCTCCAGAGAACCAACGGGCCTTGGAGCAGTCCAATGAAAGCCACCAAATGCAACTGGGGCCGATTGGAACAATACCGGGGCTGGGTGAGGGGGCGGTAGGCTTTTTGTGTGTACTGCCTTTGCAGGGAAACGGTTTTCTGGTCAGTCTGGTGGACCTGGATCGGTACGTCCGCACCAGCATGGGCCCCCAGTTCGAGCAGGTCCATGTGGAGATATCCCAAGGCGAGCAAACCTTGTACTCCACTCCGGTGGCCAAGGGGACCGAGTTGAACTTGGCCCAAACCTTTGGGGTACGGATGGGCGGGCAGAACTGGACGGTCCTGCTGGAACCTTCGGTGGGCTTTTTTCTGGAACACCAAGCACTGTTGGGGGAAAACCGAAGTTGGGGCAAGATGGTTTGGCTCCTTTTTTTAGGTTGGCTGAGCGCCCGGTTTCTGTTGTACACCGAAGTGGAGAAGCGCTCCGCTCAGGTGAATCTGGCGGCAACGGTCAAGGAAAAGGACCGGGTGTTGGGCCTGATTGCCCATGACCTCAAAAGCCCCTTCAACTCCCTGCTGACCACCCTCAACCTGTTGGTCCACGAAGACCTGGACAAGGAAACCCAAACCCAAGCGCACCTCTCCTTGTACCACACCGCCAGTTTGGCCTTCAGCCTGTTGTTGAACCTGTTGGATTGGGGACGTAGGCAAGAAGGAGCGTTGCGGTCCAACCCCAAATGGCTGTCGTTGGAAGGGGAGGTGGAGCAGATCGTCCAACTGCTGCAAAGCGGTGCGGACCACAAAAAAGTCCTGCTGGTCCGGGAGATTAAAGGCTCCTGGCTGGTATGGGCGGACTCCAACCTGTTGCAGACGGTTTTGCGCAACCTGATCGGCAATGCGATCAAATTCAGCAACCCTGGCGGCGAGGTGATGATTTCCGCTCGACCCACCGCCGCCGGGCTTTTGTCGATCACCGTTTCCGACTCCGGGGTCGGCATGGACGAGGCGCACTTGGCCGGGCTCAAACGGGGGGAACGGATGGGTTCGAAGCTGGGGACCCACAACGAAGTCGGCAGTGGACTTGGGATCGTTTTGTGCCAAGAGTTTGTGGGCTTGTGTGGCGGAAAATTGGAGATAAAAAGTAAATTGGACCAGGGAAGTAGCTTCACATTCACCTTGAAGGCCGCCGCTTCACCAAGCTGAACAACAAGGGGACTAAAGTCCTTGGCTTTGGACCAGAAAGAAGGTAGAAACCATGAAAGGCGGAAACGACCAGACCGATAGAGTGAAGGCAATATGAAGGACAAACAGGTTTTGGTGGTGGACGACCACCCGATTACCAGAAAGTTTTTGACCAAGGTCCTAGAACAACTTTCGGTAAAAAAAGTACTGGAAGCAGGCAACGGGGTAGAGGCCTTGAAGATCTTAGCCCAGGAAGAAGTCAGCCTGATCCTGCTGGACCTGACCATGCCGGTAATGGGGGGGATTGAGCTTTTGCAGAACCTCAAGGCGGATGCCACCTTGAAATTGATCCCGGTTGTGATGGTGACCGCCGCCGCAGAGCAGCACCGGGTGGACGAAGCGTTGGCTCTGGGGGCCGATGGCTGCCTGATCAAACCGATCGCCAAACAGCCCCTTTCCGAAGTTATTTCTCGGTTTATTCTTTAAGGGCGAGGGCCACAGTTTTCTTGTCCACAGACCTCTCCTTGGGTCTCCAACTCCAAGGTCGCATGTCCGATCCCCCGTTTCTCCAACATTTCCTTGATTTCCATTTTTAAAACCTGCCCTTGGGCCAAGGTCAGCTCCGGTTTGACTTGGAGGTGGCAGGTCAAAATGTGGTAGTTCCCGTCCATGGACCACAGGTGGGTGTCGTGCAGGCCCAGTACCTCAGGGTGCCTGCAAAGTTCGGATTCCAGCTCGGCCAGGTCGATTTCCTTAGGGGTGGACATCAACAGGATGCGGAAGGCGGCACGGAGGTTTTTGGCCACCTCCAACAACAGGTAACAGGAAAAGAGAATCGAAAACACCGGGTCCAGGTAGGGAAGGTCCCAAAACAGCAACACCACCGCCACCAAGAGCAGGATCGCCCAACCGGCAAAGTCCTCCAAAAGGTGCAGGGAGACCATTTTTTGGTTGAGGTTTTGGCTGCCTTTGAGCTTAAAATACCCGATCCCGTTGACCAGGAGCCCCAAAAAACCCAAGGCGATCATGCCCGGAGCGTAGGGGCTGGTCGGTTCTTGGAGGTGCTCGATGGCGGTGCGGATCACCCAAAGTGCACCGGCGGTCAAAATAACGCTGTTTACCAAGGCTCCGAGCAAAGAAAAACGCCGGTAGCCATAGGAATACCGTTGGTCCCGAGGTTGGGCGGCCTTTTTCTCCAGAAATAGGCTCATGGCCAAGGCCAAAGCGTCCCCGGCATCGTGCAGGGCATCGGCCAGGATATAAAGGCTCCCGGTCCAAAGGCCGCCGACCAGCTCGACCAAGGCAAACCCCAGGTTCAGCGCTAAGACGAGGCCGATTTTTTTAGAAACGTCGGCTGGGTGGTCATGGTTGTGAGAGTGGTTGTGCATTTTACCTCAATGTTAGTTATAAAACAGTGACTTCTGTAAAAAGTAAATCTTGGGGCTCAAGATTTTTTTCCCCCTGCCGATGAAGAAACAAGGCAGATTGCATCCATTCCGGGAAAACCTTCTTGGGACCCAAAAGGGGCTCAAGTTTTTTGCCGGTTCTGCCGTAAGAGAAACATCAGGGTCAAAGAACCTCCACAGAGGAACCATATGAAACGAAAGTCCATAGCCTTGCATTTGGTGATGGCTTTTTTGATGCTCTTCCTTTTTACCGATCAGGTCAGTTATTCCCAGACCGACAAAAAGGAGCGCAAGGAGAACCTCTATACCGTTTGGATGAAATTGGCCATTTTAGGCAAGAACCAAGCGGAGATTGAGTCGTACTTCCTGCGAAAGATCGGGTCTGAAGATTTGGAGTTGGTCAAGGGGCGGATCAGGAACACCGTCTTGGACAACCTCAAACGTTCCGGGCTGGAATCGAGGATCATGGCCAGTTACGACCTGGATGACCTCAATGTGGTGATCGACCGGGTTTTGACCGAGATCCGTTATGTCGGCCTAGAACATGACCAGGACTTGAGACAGACCATCAAAGAAGAGTTTGGAATCACCCTAGAGCGCCTTTAGAGGACCTGCCGTCTCCACCGGAAAGGGCGGTCCTTTTTGGGCTTTCCCTTTGGGGCCCCGCTTGGAGGTTGATCAAATTCACGGCAACAGGTACATTTACGGGGTCCATTTTTCATTCACCCCAGTGGCCTGTTTATGAGTTTGATTTCCCTAGTGGTTCCTGTTTTTCGGGAAGAGCGAAACCTGGCGAGGTTTTATGCCAAGGTCCAAGAAGTGGTCCAAGGGCTTCCCGACTACCAATGGGAGTTTTTGTTTGTCAACGACGGCAGTCCCGACAACAGCCTGCTTGAATTGATCAAGCTTTCCGAGCAAGATCCTCGGGTTAAAGTAATTGATTTCTCTCGCAATTTTGGCAAGGAAATTGCGCTCTCCGCTGGGGTCCACCACGCCAAAGGGGACGCAGTCATCACCTTGGATGCCGACCTGCAACACCCTCCAGATTTGATCCCCAGCCTGGTTGCCCAATGGGAACAAGGGGCCGAGATCGTCGCCACCATTCGGATCCAGTCGATCAAACAAGCCTTTTTGCGGAAACTGGGTTCTACGCTCTTTTATTGGCTGATGGCCCGGATCAGCAAGGTGGAGATGGTCAACAAAACCACCGATTACCGGCTGATCGACAAAAAAATCGTCAAGCGGTTCAACTGCATGACCGAGCGAAGCCGGATGTACCGGGGCATGATCGATTGGATGGGGTACAAGAAGGTTTATGTGGAGTTTGTCGCCGACCCGAGGGATGAAGGGGTCGCAGGTTATTCGTACCGCAAGTTGATCGACTTGGCGATCAACTCGATCACCAGTTTTTCCGTTTTTCCGCTGAAATTGGCCGCTTACCTGGGGTTGGTTATCACCGGGGTTTCTACTCCCTTGTTGGCCCTGGCCTTGTTTGATTTTATTTTCAAAATCACGGCCTTGAACGTCACTCCTTCGGCGATCATCGTATTGGCCAACATGTTGCTCAACGGGGTGGTGCTGATGTGCTTGGGGTTTATCGCCCTTTACATCGGCAACATCCACGACGAGGTGACCAACCGCCCCTTGTACCTAGTCAAGAATACCTACAACCTGGAACCCGGCGAGATGGAATCCCTGGGCCGGTAGCGGCCCGTCGGGCTGGAGTGGTTTTGGCCGGGGCGACAAAAACCCCGGCAGTGGGACAACCCTTTTGGATTGGGTCCAATGACCTTTGCACAGATTGGTTTTGGTTTTTTTGTGTTCGCCACCTTTTGGATTCTCCATCTGCTCTGGTGGCGGTTGTGCCGCCCCAAAGGAGAAATCAGGCCATTGGTGTTGGCTTTTTTGGTGGCCCCCGGTTTGTTGTTCCTGGGGATCAACCGGTTTTACCCCTTTTGGGGGACCTTGGATTTGGCCCTGGCCTTTTTTGTCCATCTTGCCTTGGCGGTGGTTTACATCCAAACCTACCCGGCCATTGCCAGTACCATCCCCAGCTTTCGGATCCTGATCGGAGTCCACGCCAGTAAGGGGGGGCTCAGCGTACCGGAGATCGAAGGCCTGTTTGCCCAAGGGGAGTTGATCGGTTCGAGGGTCGAGCTGCTGGGAGAGGACGGGTTGGTTCGGTCCGGTGAAAAGGGTCTGGAGTTGAGCAGTTTTGGCCGGTTGTTGGCGGTGGTCTTTTTGACCTACCGCCGGTTCTTGGGCCTCCAACGGGGCCAGGGCTGATGGAGATCAAATTGACCCTGTTGGCCCTGCCGTTGCTGTACCTCTTGGGTTTGTTGCTGACCCACGCTCTGGCGGTCCGGGCTTGGCCCAAGGTTTCCGGGCAAAAGTTGGTTTTGCTGGTGATCCTGTCGGGCAATTTCCCTTCCCTGGGGTTGGGAATCTTTCTGCTTTGGCCGCTGCGCCTCGAAGGGTGGCTGCCGGTGTTGGCCTACTTGGTTGTGGTTTACAACGGATTGGGTTATGGCTACTTCCATTTTTTTAACCTCTCTGAAACGGCCCGCAGGATTCGATTGCTGATCGAGGTTTACCAAGGGGTAGGGGCGGGGACAGAGAAGTACCAACCTGAATCGATGGTCAAAAACCGGATCGACCGTTTGGTTGCCATGGGACAGTTGGAAGAAGGGCAGGGGAAATATCGGGTCAAAGGTAGGTTGTTGTTGAATGCCGCCTTGGTGCTGGAGCTTTACAAAAAGCTGTTGGGCTTTTGAGGGGCAACCAAATGTAGGGGCGTGAATTTTTTGCGGACCGTTGTAGAGTAAAAATTTTCAGACTAACACCATCCAGGGAGCCACCATTGGGGATCACCATCATCATGCCCGCCCTCAACGAGGAGCGAAACATCGAAAAAGCCGTATCCAACTCCCTGAGGGCACTCGCCGACTACGGGATTGACGGCGAAGTCCTAGTGATCAACGATGGCAGTCGGGATGCCACCCAGGCCAAGGTCGAAGCGATCCGGGCCACCGGAGCGCCGGTGTCCCTGCTCAACCACGAAAAGCCCTGGGGCTTCGGTGCCAGCTTCTGGGACGGCGTGGACCATGCCCAAAAGGACGTGGTGGTGGTGATGCCCGGAGACAACGAAAACGACCCTTGGGAGATCCTGCGGTACGCCGCACTCTTGGACCATGTGGACATCGTGATCCCTTTCGTGTTCAACAAAAAGGTCCGTTCCCTGTTCCGCCGGGTGCTTTCGGTGGTGTACCGGACCGTGATCAACCTGACCTTCAAGACCAACCTCAACTACACCAACGGCACTATCTTGTACCGCCGTTCGATCTTGACCGACCTCCCTTACCGGAGCGGCAGCTTCTTTTTCCAAACCGACATCCTGATCCGACTGCTCAACTCCGGTTACTTGTTTGCCGAAGTGCCCTATCGGTTGGACCAGCGCAAGGACGGGGTGAGCAAGGCGGTGTCGTTCCCCAGTTTTGTGAAGGTGGTCAAGGGCTACCTCAAGTTGATCAAAGACCAGTATGGCCACCAGGAAGAGGTTAAACCCTTACGCGCCGAAACTATGACCGCCAGCCGCCACACCCGGACCAACGAAAAATTTGAAACCTGAATCCCTCTGTCCCCAGACGGGGCAGACGGCGGCAGAGCCGGTTTCCCCTTCCTCGCTCGGCCCCTTGGGCTTGGGACTGAACCTTCAAAAAGCCGGTTAGGTTGGTAACCAAAGCGATCCTTTCCCTGATTTTAAGGCGCAAACTCCAGCTTGGGGCCGGGGTGGTGATGATGGTGGCCTTTGCCTTGTTCAGCGTAGCTCCGGCGATGTACATGAAGGACATCGTGGACGCTCTGGGCTCGGGCAAGGTCCCGACCTTGTGGCAATTTTTTGGGGTCGGCCTGGGGATCGTGCTGATTTTTGCGTTCAAGGGCTTGTCTTTTTTCGGCCAGAATTTTTTGATGACCAGTTTGGGGCTCAAGTTGATCCGGGACTTGAGGGACCAGCTGTTTGCAAAGATCATCAAACTGCCCCTTTCCTTTTACAACAAAAACACCACCGGCGACTTGATCAGCCGCTTCACCACCGACCTCAACTGTCTGAACGAAGCGATCAACGTAGCCATTGCCGGGCCTTTGCGGGACCTGCCCCAGATCCTGCTGCTGTTGTGGCTGATGTTCCACCGGAGCTGGCAGCTTTCGATCCTGACCTTGGGGTTGATCCCCTTCGCCTACGTCCTGATCCGCAAGTTTGGACGGAAAAACAACGAACTGACCACCAAAAGGCTACAAAAGTTCAGCGACCTGACCCGGCTTTTGTCCGAAGCCATTGCCGGGATTCGGGTGGTCAAGGCCTTTACCATGGAACGGTACGAGATGGACCGGTTCAACAAGGAAAACGACCGGCTGCACCATTATTTCATGCGCTCGATCCGTATCGATTCTTATTCCTACCCGATCCTCGAGTTGATGGGCGGCTGTTTTGGTGCTGCCATCCTGACCTACGGCGGCTATTTGATCATCCACAAGGAGATCACCGGTGGCGATTTTGCCAGCTTTTTGATTACCTTTTTTATGCTCTACGAGCCGATCAAAAAGTTTAACGGCTTTATCCTCAAGCTCCAAGAGGGGCACAGTTCCGCAACCCGGATCTTTGAAGTGCTCGAAGAGCCGGAACCGATCAAGGACGGGCCGGATGCGGTGGAATTGGCACCGTTGCAAAAGGAAATCACCATCCAGATCGAAGCCTTTGGTTACGGGGACAAGATCGTCCTCAAGGACATCAACCTGACCTTGCCCAAGGGCAGCATCACCGCTCTGGTTGGTGCCTCCGGTTCGGGGAAGTCCACCTTGGCCAACCTGATCCCCCGGTTTTACGACCTCAGGCCTGAGCAAGGCTCGATCCGCATTGACGGGGTCAACTGCCGGGACGTGAAGCTGGCCAGCCTGAGGCGGCAGATTGCGGTGGTGACCCAAGAGATTGTGTTGTTCAACGATTTGGTGAGAAACAACATTTCATACGGCAAGCAGGATTCGGGCATGACCGAGGTGATCGCCGCCAGCAAGGCCGGACATGCCTATGAGTTTATCGACCGCCTGCCCAAACGGTTTGACGAGGAAATCGGGGAAAAGGGCGTGAAGCTTTCGGGCGGGCAACGGCAGCGGCTTTCGATCAGCCGGGCCTTGATCAAGGATGCCACCATCCTGATCCTGGACGAGGCGACCAGCGCCTTGGACACCGAATCGGAGATGGAGGTCCAAGAAGCGATTGAAAACCTGATGAAGGACCGGACCAGTCTGGTGATTGCCCACCGGCTTTCAACGATCCAACATGCAACGGTGATCCATGTGCTCCGGGAAGGGCAGGTGGTAGAGTCGGGCAGCCACGGCGAGTTGCTGGCCAAAGACGGGGAGTACAAACGCTTGTACGACCTGCAGTTTGCCGAAAAGAAGACGGAGGGCGCTTGAGCTGGCCCTTGTTGCTGTCCCTGCTGGGGGCGCTGCTGTTGGCGGGGCTCTGGCGGGAGCTTTCCACCAAGGCCTGCCTGAACCCCAGCCCCAAGGGCTACCAGCCGCCCCCGGCGCTCCCCGAGGCGGCGGAACTGAGGGTTTTGATTGTCGGCGACCAGGGCTCGGGGGATGAAAAGCAGGCCCAAGTGGCCAGGGCGATGGAAGTGGTGGCGGCGGCACAGGGCTGCGATTTGGTGCTGCTCTTGGGGGACAACTTTATCCAACAGGGGATCAAGGACCTGGAAGACCCCCAAATCAACAGCAAATTCGAGCTGATGTACCGGCTGGACCGGCCCTTTTACGCTGTTTTGGGCAACCATGATTTTAAGGGCAACTGGCGGGCCCAGATCGACCTGACTCAGGCCCTCGCCCGATGGCGGATGCCTGGTTCCACCTACTTTTTTGAAGCAGGGCCGGTGGCCTTTTATGGGCTCAACACCACCTGTTCCTTGTGTTCCATTTTTTCCCTGTTCAAAAAGACCCAAAAACCTTGGCGGATCGCCTTTGGCCACCACCCCATGGTGTCCACGGGCAGGCACGGGGGGATGCTTGGCCTGGAACAATGGGTGATCGCCAAAAGCGGAGTACAAGCCTATCTTTCAGGGCACCACCATTTTCTGGAACACATCCGGTTGGAAAATTTGGACCAGATCACCTCCGGTGCCGGTGGGACCAACCTGAACGAAACCAAAGAGCGACACCACCCGGGCAAGGAATTTTATTTGTTGGACCATGGTTTTGTTTGGGCGAGGTTTACCCAAACCGAAGCGAGCTACCATTTTTACGACAAGGAAGCCCAGGAACGTTACCAGTTCTCCCGTCAATTGGGCTGAGAGTTTTAAGCACTAGGTGAAAACAAGACTCTCTGTTATACTTCGGCCAGGGCACGGAGAAACACAAACCTGGGAGGAAAAATGAAACTGAAACTGTTGTTGGCCCTGTTGTTGGGTTTAAGCTTAGGGTTGCCGCCAGCTGGACTGAGTCAAACCGTATCTTGCCCCGGAATGGCCGGGCCTTGTGGTGGACAGGGACCGGGGGCCAAAGTAGCGGCCGGGCTGGGGGTCAAGTTGGACCACCTGGAAGCCCAGGTTCGTGCTCTGGACCACTTGGAGGTAGGGGTGGCACCTTTGCAAAAAGGGGAACGGTGGATGGCTTTTTTACTGCGCCGGACGGTCGCTTTGGAACAGCGAGTTTTGGAGTTGGAAAAGGCCAAAGCCCCAGAGGCCCAAACGCCGGTTCCTGTAAGAGGCCCTTTGAAACTGCGACTCGAACAACTGGAGTTGCGGATCAAAGCCCTCACACCCTAGAACAAGCCCCAAAACTTTGAGTTTGGGACGGGCTTTTGGTTCGGCCCAAACTTCCCCCTTGATCGACTTTGGAAAATCTTTGACTATACCGGTTCACGACCCCAACGGGAACCGAAAAAACTTTTGCCACCCTCCCATGAAAGAAGTTTTGGTCATCGGCCACAAAAATCCAGACACCGATTCGGTTTGTTCAGCCTTTGCCTACGCCGCCCTCAAAGAATCCCTGGACCCGACCCACCGATATGTCGCCGCTCGGTGTGGGAGTCTGAACAAACAGACCAGGTACATTTTCGAGAAATTTGGTATCACCCCGCCCAAGTTCGTCAAGGACATCTACCCCAAGGTGGAAGACGTGATGACCCAAGGGGTGGCCAAGGTCAGACCCGAAACCCCCTTGATGCAGGTGATGCAGGCGGCGGAGTCCTTGAAGGTCCGTTCCACCCCGGTGGTGGACAAACAAAACAAGCTGTTGGGGATGATCACCCTGCTGGACCTGACCCATTTCTTTTTGAGCGGGGCAACCGAAGAAAAGCCGACCTACCAGATCAGGCCCGACAACCTGGACCAAGTGCTCCGGGGCAAGCGGATCCAAGCCGGGGAAGCCCAGGAGTTTACCGGCACCTTGATTGCCGGGGCTATGTCGGCCGAGCGGTTTGAAGAACGGCTCCAGGAGATGGAAACCCAGACCTGTGTGCTGGTGGTGGGCAATCGGCCCGACCTGATCGGCATTGCCATTGCCAAACAGATTCCGGTGATGATCCTGACCGGGGCGGATTCCAAGGAACTGGCCGAACACCTGGAAGGCTACAAGGGCTGGGTCTATCTCTCCGAAGACGACACTGCCGACACCCTACGCCGGGTCGCCCTGGCGGTGCCCGCTTCGGCATTGATGAGCGAGGCCCCCAGCTTGAGCCGGACCGACACCTTGGAGCAAGCCCAAGAAAAGATGGACCAAGGAGGCCTCAAAAGTCTGGCGGTGGTTGATGGACAGGGGCGGCTCGAAGGGATTCTGGCCAAAAGCGACTTGGTCAAAAAAGAGCCCAAGTTTTTGATCCTGATGGACCACAACGAGATGTCCCAGGCAGTGGACGGGGCTGAAGGGGCCGAGATCGTCGAGATCGTGGACCACCACCGTTTGGGGACCATCAAAACCAAAAACCCGGTGCACTTTTTTGCCAAGCCGGTGGGCAGTACCTGCACCTTGGTTTACCAACAGTACAAGATCAACGGTCAACCCCTGAACAAGGCCACCGCTTCCCTGCTGTTGTGCGGCGTTTTGACCGATACGGTGATCCTCAAATCTCCGACCGCCACCGTGGACGACAAGCGGGCGATCGACGAGCTTGCCGCCCTGGCTGGATTGGACTACCAATCCTTAGGCATCGAACTCTTCTCGGTCACCGATGCCCTCAAGGCCCGCAGCCCCTTGGAGGTGATCAATACCGACTTTAAGGTCTTCAAGGAATATGGCTTTGAGGTGGGGATCGGGCAGGTCGAGGTAGTGACCATAGAAGACCTGCCGGACGCAGAAGGACCGCTCAAGACGGAATTGGAGAAGATTCGTGTCGAAAAAGGCTTGGGGCTGACCATGCTTTTGGTCACCGATATCATCAACGAGAACAGTGTGCTGCTCTGCACCGAACAGGCGGGGTTTGAAAAGGGGCTCCGGTACAAAAAGCTCGGCCCTGGTAAGTTTGACCTGCCTTCGGTCTTGTCCCGGAAAAAGCAGCTCCTGCCGGAGGTGCTCAGGGTGCTCGAAGAGCTGGCCGGATGACCCAGGGCTTGAGCCAGACCAAGCCCAGCAAAAGGTAGGCGGCAAACCCGGGCTTGAGGGGCAGGTCCCAGAAAAAACCCATTCCCAGCGCCCAGCCCAACAGCAGGGCGACCATGCCGTAAACCTCCGGCTTTTTTACCTCTTGGTCCAGCCCAGCGGTGGTCACAAAGCCGGGGACCAACAGACCATAAACCAAAAACAACCCAAACCCCATCAACCCCTGGGGCTCCCCAAGCGCCAAGCCTTGGCCCAAGGCTCCGGTCACCAAACCCAAAGCGGCCAGCAGCCAACCGGTCTTGTACAGCTTTTGGGTCTTGGAACGCCAATCCAGGGCTAGGGCCAGCCTCAAAAAGGGCGGTACAAAGGCCAACATGGCCAAGGGGTACAGTTCCGGTTTCTCACCCAGCCAACCATACAGGTAGAGCCCCAAGGGCAGAATCCCCAGCCCCAAGGTCAGGGCGCTGCTCTCTTGGGGGGACAGACGAAAGGACAGGTAGGGCAGGACAAACAGCCCAAAGGCGGCCAGCCCATGGGCCAAGACGGCATGGGGGGAGTAAAAGGCATACTTCCCGCCGTAAAACCGGTCCAGCACCAACATCCCCCCCAGATTCGCCACCACAAACAAACCCAGGACCGACCAGCCCAGCCCTATCAACCCGCCTTGGGAGCGGCGGGACCAGGCGGTTTTGGCCGCTTGGGCGCAAAAGAGGTAGAGCGCTCCGGGGGCGGCATAATGACCGCCCAGGTAAAAGGCCCAACGGTTTTGCCCCAAAATACCCGCCAAAAAGGCCAGCAAGCCCAAGGCCCACAAAGCGAATATGACGGGGGTCAGTTTGGGCCAAGCCATCCCTTGTTGGTAGGCATAGGCCAAAACCAGGGGCACAAAAAAACCCAAGGTGACCAGATGCACCAAGGTCGGCAGCAGCGATCCGGCTACCAAGGCCTCCAGCGGTCCCGGCCACAAGAGCCCCAGGAGGGGGCTGGACAAAAGAAACAGCCGAGCCAAAAAAACAAACCTTTGGGGCATGGAAACATTCATTTTGGTTCTCCCTTTTTGGTTGAGGTTGCCCCGTTGGCCCCGGAAAATCAAGGGTTAGCGCCGGTGGTACCCCCAGGGGGGCACAGGGTGCAGGGGGCTTGGGGAGCTTTTCCAAAAGAGAGGAATAAAAAAAAACTTGCCATAGGGAAATGGGCGGTTTAGTCTAAGGCATCTTCCCTAGATATTTTACCGGGAGGTCCGGTTGCCGGAGCTTGGGCGACCAGGAAAGAATGCAGCGCCCTTTGGGGCGTGGAAGAGGTTGTCGGTTTTGGGGAGGAAATTCCCCGGCCAAAACCTCGAACAGTTCGGACGGGTTGGGTTTACTGTGCCCCCTCAGCCCCCAAGCTCGACCCGTCCGATTCAATGACCCGGCCCTCGGGTTTGTTCTTGGTGGCCGGGTTTCCAGTTCGGACGGGTTGAGCCTAAAGCCCCCTCAGCCCCCAAAGCTTGGCCCGTCCGATTCCCCTTTGCCCCCCATTGCTTGGAAAGTTTGCCTCCGCCACTGGTACTTGGCCTTAGTTTTGGCCTTTGCTTGCCCAAACGGTGGCGAAGGGTGTAGGCTTGAACAGCGGGATAGCACCGGTCGCCGGGACCCTGCTCCGTGCGGCGACAAGAAGGGCGGCTTTTGGTGGGCTGGGACAGAAAACAGTTGCCACAGTCGGCCAAAGTGTCTAACAAGAAAGATTCGAGTGTTTACCGAAACAACCTTATTTTTAGGCAGCAAGATGGCACTTTGTCAGATCTGTGGGAAAGGGACCCAAGTTGGGTACAACGTCAGCCATGCCCACAACAAAACCAAAAAACGATGGTCACCCAACATACAGACCGTTCGGGTGCAAAAGAGCAACGGTAATAGCCAGAAGCTCACCGTTTGCACCAGCTGCATCCGCAGCAACAAGGTGACGGCGCAATAACTGTCTCTTTGGGGGCCGTGATGAAGTTCGTCAACAAAAACCAATTTGAATCCAAGGAGTTCGCCTTGTCTGCCCAGGAATGTCTGGTCCAGCGGCGCTCCAATCCGGCTCCGCTGATTTTGGACATCCGCAGTTCCGAGGACTATCGGGCCGGACACTTGGCCGGGGCCAACAACCTGCCTGCCGAGTTCTTGGAAGACAACCTGATGCAACTGCCGCCTTTTGCGCCCCTGGTCCTGTATGGATACGGGGATGACGAGAAAACGGCCCTTTCGGTCAAGTTGCTGAGGGACAATGGTTTTGACGAGCTGGCGTTTGTAGTTGGCGGGATGGACGCTTTGACTGCGGCTCTGCGGGCAGACAAAAGCGAAGTCTTTTTGGCTGACTACCCGGCGGACCAATGGAGCGCCAAGATCGAAGAGGTCTTGGACCAACGGATTCGCCCTGCCCTGGCTTCGGACGGCGGCGGTTTGGCGGTCAACAAAATTGATGGCGAAAAGGTTTACATCCACTACGAGGGGGCCTGCCACGGTTGTGCCAGCTCTTCTACGGGGACGTTAAAGTTCATCCAAAGCACTCTTCGGGTCTCGCTCAATCACGCCATTGAGGTGGTTTCGGTTTAAAACCGTTTTATCCCCCGGCTCCATGGGACTGATTCGCCCGGCTCTTTTTGTGCTTTCAGCCCCCAGCGGTAGCGGTAAGACGACCCTGGTCAAACGGGCTTTGGCTCGGCTGACCTTCCTGACCCTCTCCCTTTCCACCACCACCCGCCTGCCCCGAACCGGGGAAACCGAGGGGGTGGACTACCACTTTTGCACCAAAGAACAGTTCCTCCATTCGGTCGCCCAAGGGGAATTCTTGGAGTGGGCCGAGGTGCACGGGAACTTTTACGGTACCTCCAAAAAACGAATCCAAGAAGCCCAAGCCAAAGGGATGTCGGTCCTGTTGGACATAGATGTCCAAGGGGCGATGCAGCTCCAGGGGCTCCACGGGTTTGAGGCCTATTACCTCTTCATTTGCCCCCCAGGTTTGGAAGAATTAAAAAAACGGCTCCACAGCAGAGGCACCGAAACCCCCCAAAGCCTGACCAAACGGATGACCAATGCGGAACGTGAATTAACCTTCCAAGACCGTTACGACCATGTTATCCTCAACGATGATTTGGAAGAAGCAACCTTGAGGTTTATGTCCCTCTTGATCTCCCACTCGGTTGACCTGGGTCGGCTCAAGGAAGTTTCCACCGAAGAGGTGATTTTCTCTTTGACCGGCAACCGTCAAGACCCCGTGGTGGAGAGGTTGCTCACAGACTTGGCAATCCCCGGGCTAGGCAAAAAAAATGATCCGCATTGAACAGATCATCTCCGAATACAAGTCCTACCATCCCGATGCCGACGTAACCCCCCTCCAAAAAGCCTACATCCTCTCTGCCAGACTTCTGGCCCAGCCGGGCTTGGTTTGGGCCAGCTCGGTGACCGAGCACCTGGAGGTGGCTCAGATATTGGTCCAATTGCGCCTGGATGTGGAGTCGATCGTCGCTGGGCTCTTGTATTCAACGATCAAGGACAAACGGACCAACCTGGAGACCTTGGGCCTGCAAATCGGCGAGCCGACCGCCAAGATCATCCAGGCCTTGGACGAACTCCCCGGCCTGATGGGAGACCGGGAAACCAAGGAAGAGTTGGCCTTGGCCATGAAAAGTCTGGTGGATGCGGCCACCAAAGACCCCAGGGTGATCTTTGTAAAACTGGCGGTCCGGCTGGTCCGGCTGCGCCACTGGTCGAGCCTGCGGGGGCAAAAGACGAGGCGCTTTGCTTCGGAGACCTTGGAAATCTTTGCTCCCCTGGCCGAGCGGTTGGGGCTCAACCACATCAAGGTTGAGCTGGAAGACCATTGTTTTGCCCTGCTCAACCCCAAGGAGTTTGCCGAGGTCCAGTCCATGTTGGCCGGGAAAAAAGAGCTGCACCAGACCCTGCTCGACCAAGTCCAAGGACAGCTTAAGGAGATCATTGAGGCCCAGGGGATCAAGGCGGAGATCTTCCGGCGGATCAAACATTGTTATTCCATCCACCTCAAGGCGCTGAAGTACAAAATTCGCTATGAGGATGTCCACGATCTGTTGGGCCTGCGGGTGATCGTAGAAGACAAGGACAAGGCCTACCAAGTGTTGGGGCTGGTGCACGAGCGGTTTCGGTTGGTCGAGGGGCGGTTCAAGGACTACATCACCTACCCCAAGGCCAACGGCTACCAATCCCTGCACACCATGGTCCACAATGAGGACGGAGTCGGGTTTGAGGTGCAGATTCGCACCCAGGAGATGCACAAAATTGCCGAAATGGGGGTGGCCGCCCATTGGGCCTACAAAGCCACCTTGCCCAACAAAAACGAAAAGTCCGCCAACAGCCTCTACTGGCTCAATGACCTTTCCAAAAGCCTGACCATTGCCTCGGACCCGAAGGAATCCTTGGAGATTTTTACTCGGGAGCTTTATTCGGACCTGGTTTATGCCTTCACTCCCAAGGGCCGGATCATCAAACTTCCGGCGGGATCAACGGTGCTCGACTTCGCCTACTTCGTCCATTCGGACCTGGGCAACCAATGTACCGGGGCCAAGATCGATGGCAAGGTCTTCCCGATCCAACACAAACTGCACCACGGCGACCAAGTGACCATCCTCACCGAGGAGCACCAGCAACCCGCCCAAGCTTGGCTGGGCTACGCCAGGACCAACCGGGCGTTGAGCCAGATTCGCCAGGGCTTGCGCAAACGAGAGTACAAGGAAGCCCAGAAATTGGGCCGGGAGATCTTTGAAGAGCAGGTCCGGCGCTTTGAGATCCAACTGGAGGACTTTGTGAATTCGGTGGAGTTCAAAAAGTTTTTGGACAAACGGAAC
>MFNF01000037.1 GCA_001783715.1 Candidatus Lambdaproteobacteria bacterium RIFOXYD2_FULL_56_26 | reverse complement strand
ACTTCTTCTTTCGATTCTTGTGTTCATTTTCAGTCCTCCTGTTTGAACTCTATGAGCAAACAAGGACTCTTTCAACTGGGGGCAACCTCAGTTCCTTGGCACTGACGTTTTAACCGCCCCAAAAAAGAGTTGTTCCAGCCCAGCGTTGCATTGCCGCCGCTTTGGGGCCACCTGGGGTTGGGCTTTCCTGGGCTGGGGAAATTTAGGTTTGTCATCTAGGAAAACACGTTGTAGAATTAGCCGCTTCTGGGTGAAATGAGAACTACGCATCGACCTGCCTGCCAAAAACCAAAGTCCGTTCAAATGCCATCTTCCAAATGCAAGCTTGAACTCCCTTTGTGGGCAACGCCAAAAAACGGATCTCCCTCCCTCAGTTCGTCATGGAATCAAGACTGTTTGACCATTCCCCCTTCCTACCCTCCATTGTGGAGTGCGCCAAGTCAAAGCAGTGTTTCAACGATTTTTTGTACTGTCTGACGGATGTTTATTACCAAACCGACATGGCTGGAACGATTCTGACCATCTCCCCCTCTTGCAAAATCCACCTGGGTTACCTCCCCGAAGAGATGATCGGCAAAAAAATGGCCGACTTTTACTTTAATCCCGAGGAACGGGCCAAGATCGTGGAGCAGTTTATCGCCAACCAGGGGAAAATCGCCCGGGTAGAGGCGATCCTCAAGCACAAGGACGGCTCCCAAGTCTGGGCTTCCACGGATGCCTGTATTCGTTTCAACGACCAGGGAGTACCCCAGATCGTCGAGGGCATCTCACGGAACATCTCGGAACAAAAGGATCTGGAAGCGCAGCTACGCAAGGAAATCGTCAGCCGCCGCATGATCACCCAGGTCTTGTGCCATGACCTAGCCACGCCGATCAACAACATCCTGGGGCTGGTGGACTTGGGGCCGGAATTTGTCGCCCAACACCTGGGGCTGCTGGTAAAATCCGCAAACGTCGGCAAGGACCTGATCGGCATTGTCCAGCACCTGCACCACTTTGACGAAACCTCCGAACTGCCGGTTTCCAAAGTTTCGCTGGAGGAGGTGCTCGAAAGCCTCAAAACCAGTTTCCAAAACCGTCTGTCCGCAAAAAACCTGACCTTGCACGTGGAATCTGCGCACGATCTTTTTGTGAAGGCAGAGAGGGTGACCCTTGAACATTCGGTGATCGCCAATTTTTTGACCAACGCCATCAAATTTTCCGAACGAGGTTCGGCGATCTGGCTTTCCGCCAAAAAGGAGACCAACAACATCTGTGTGGCGGTCAGAGACCAGGGGATCGGCATGTCCAAAACCATGCAGTCCGACCTCTTTGACCTCTCCAAAAAGACCAGCCGCCTAGGGACGGCCAACGAAGCGGGGACCGGCTGGGGGATGAAGCTGGCCCAGTTTTTCGTCAAAAAGTACGGCGGCGAAATCGTGGTGGAGTCCAAAAGCAAAAAAGATGACCCCCAACATTCGGGAACCCTCATCAAGGCGTTTATTCCCGCCTTTGTGGGGGAGTGACTTCAGGTTGCTAATGACTTCCCTTCGCCGGTGGCAGCCAAAACCAACCCAGGTTTTTGGGTTGGCCCCTGGGGGTCGGACTCGGTTGTGGCCGTTTGGTATTCCGACAATGGTGCCTCGGCTTCGACTTCACCTCCGGTAGTGGCCAAAGCACCGGGGTCCGAGACGGGTCCAACCGGCTGAACATTACCATCAGTTTGATTGGCTCCAGCATGGCGTTGGTATCCTACAATTTTTAGCGGCACCCCACCTTCTTGCTCTTGCCCTCCCGACCCCGCCTTGGGCTAGGGAGGGCACAAGTTCCTTGTTTCCCCCTTAGCTTGCGAATCAAAGACCCTCTTGCACCTTCCAGCCTGGACAGGCCTGATTTGTCACAAAGTTGATTGTCTCTTTGGGTGAGAACATTCTAATCTCAGCATATTACCAAACCGGAGCAACCATGGAACTCAAAAGTTATACTGCCCAGGAGCTTTGGGATTGGGCCTTTGGCTCGGTGCCCAAATTTCTGTTGCTGGATGTACGTAACGACAAGGACTTTGCCCGCTCCAAGGTGGAGGCACCGGGGCTTTGGGTGCAAAACCTTTCGTACATCGATTTTATTGAAGAGGAAGCGGAGAGCCTGGGCAAAGTGGCGGCGCAAAAGGACCAGCCGGTGCGGATCGTTTGTGCCAAGGACGGGTCGGCGAGATATGTGGCCGAGGTGTTGGTCAAAGCGGGGTTCAGCAATGTAGCCTCCCTGGCTGGGGGAATCACCACCTGGGGGGACCTCTTGGTGCACAAGCTGGTCCACTTGGACCAGGAGTTTGAACTGTATCAATTCCAACGGCCCGGCAAAGGCAGCTTGAGCTACGCCCTGGTTGGCCACGCCCAAATGTGGGTTTTTGACCCCGCCCGAGTTTTAGAGCCTTACCTTACTCTGGCCAAGTCCAAAGGAGTAGTGATCACCAACCTCTTTGAGACCCATCTCCAGGCGGACTACGTTTCCGGCGGCAAGGCCTTGGCGGCGGCTACCGGGGCCAAGCTTTGGGGCCACCCGGGGGACTTTGCCGGAGCCGACTACAAGATCGGTCCGGTCACGGACCACCAGAACTGGGAACTTTCCAAAAATCTGGCCGTCACCGCCATTCATACCCCCGGACACACCCCAGGCAGCACCAGCTACCAAATCGCCGGGACCTTCCTTTTGACCGGAGATGCGCTGCTGATCCACTCCCTGGGCAGGCCCGACCTGGGCGGGATGTGGGAGCCTTGGGCCAAAGAAGAGTTTGTGACCTTGGAGACAAAAATCAAAGCTTGGCCAGATTCTCAAATCCTTTTGCCCGGCCATTTCTCCGACTGGACGGAACGGAATCCCCAAGGGCTGTTTGCCCGAAGTTTGGGAGAGGTCAAAGCCCTCAACCCTGAGATCTTTTTGCCCATGAAAGAAGACGAGTTCTTGGCTTACATCCAAGGGCGCGTGCGACCGCAACCGGAGGAATATTCCGTGATCCGTACCCTCAACCTGGGGCAGGGGGAAAAAAGCGAGGCGGAGCTCAAGGAACTGGACCTGGGCAAAAACCAATGCGCCGCCTCGACCCACTAGCCCCCCTCTCGCACCCCCACTAACGCCCCAAAATGTCCTTGCGAATCAAAAAGAGGCAGGGCACCAAAAAGAGGGTGATAAAGGTGGCAAACAGGATCCCTACCCCCAGGCTGATGGCCATAGGGATCAGGAATTGGGCCTGTCTGCTGGTCTCGGCCAACAACGGCATCAAGCCGCCAAAGGTGGTCACCGAAGTCATCAAAATCGGCCGCACCCGGTCCTGGGCCGCCTCAATCAGCCCGGCAATCGGCTCAGTTTGCACCTTGGGGTGACGGTTGACCGAGTCGATCAAAACCAATGAATCGTTGACCACCACCCCGGTCAAACCCACCAAGCCAAACAAACTCATAAAGCTCAAGGGGTGGCCCAGGATCAAATGGCCCAGGGCGGCACCAGCGATGCCAAAGGGAATCGCCGACATCACCATCATCGGCTGGGTGTAGCTTTTAAAAAAGATCGCCAACAGGCAATAAATAAAAACCAACGCCGCCAAAAAGCCCCAGCCCAGGCTGTCCAGGCTTTGCGCCCGGTCCTTTTGGGCTCCGCCCGCAAAGGTGCTCAAGCCGGGGTAAAGGGCTTTGAGCTCCGGGACCAGCTCGGCTTGGACCGCTTGGGTGATGGTTTCGGGATTTTTGATCCGCTGCTCGATTTTGCCCGAAACAGTAATGATCCGCTCCTGGTTTTGCCTAGTGATCGAAACCGGCTCTTGGGCGGCACTCAGCACTGCCGCTTGGCCCAGGGCATATTCCCCACCTTTGGGGGAGAGCATCCGCAGGTTCTCCAGGTTGGACAGGTTGGAGCGAACCTCTTTGGGGTACCGGACCCACACCTCGATTTGTTGTTTCTCCTTTTCCAATCGACTGACCAGGACCCCCGAAAAGGCGGCCCGCAGGTCGGCGGCAAATTCCTGGGCGGTCAGCCCCAAGGCTTGGGCCTCCGGGGTGAGGGTAAAACGCAGCTCCCGTTTGCCCAGCTTTTCGCTGTCGCTCAGGTCCACCACGCCGTCGATCCGTCCGGCCCAGTTCTTGGCATGTTCAACCGCCGCCAACAGAGTCTTGGTGTCGCTGTGGGCCAGTTGCAGGTTCAGGTCGTCTCCGAAGTTCATGCCCCGGCTGGTCAGACGTACCGTACTCACCTCGGGGAGCCTCGCCACCGCCTTGCGCCACCGCTGGCCGATCTCAAAGCTGGACATGGACCGTTGGTCGGCGGGTTTGAGCCGCAACTTGATCGTCGCCAAAGACCCGGACTCGGCGGACTGGCTTTCAAAGTTGACGTAGTGGTGCAGCAGGCTGGAGCTTTTGAGCCCCTTTTTATGGTCCCCCTCCTCCACCACCTTGATCCCAGTGGCCAGAATCTGTCGCAACACCAACCGGCTTTTTTCCGCCGGGTACCCGGCAGGCAATTCGGCGTTCAGCGTCACCTCATCGTCTTCGATGCTAGGGAAAAACTGGGTTGGCAGTTGGCCGCCCATGACCAGGGCACCGGTCAGGATCAGGCTGGCGATGCCGATGGACAATACCAGATACCGGTTCTCCAAGGCCCAGGCCAAAGAACGTTTGTACCTGCCTTCGATCAACCGGGTCAGGCCACCGTCGCACTTACCCCGCAGGGATTCGATCCACCGGAACAAGACAAATCGAAACGGCTTGGCCGGGTGGGCCAAATGGGAAGGCAAAACAAACAGGGACTCGACCAGGGAAACGGTCAAAACCGAAATCACGATCACCGGAATGGCGTACATGAACCGGCCCATGTTGCCGCCGATGTAAACCAAGGGGGCAAAGGCCACCACCGTGGTAAGCATGGAAAAGAAAACCGGCGGCCCCATCTCCATCGCCCCGGCAATGGCCGCCGACAAACGGCTTTCCCCCTTTTCGATCCGGCTGTAAACCGATTCGCCGATCACAATGGCATCGTCCACCACGATCCCCAGGACCAAAATGTACCCAAACAGGGAGATCATGTTGATCGTCACTCCGGTCAGGGAGAGAATCAAAAAGGAGGCGACAAAGGAAATGGGGATCCCCAACATCACCCAAAAGGCCAAGTGGATTTCCAAAAACAACGCCAAGATCACAAACACCAGCACCAACCCCTGGATGCCGTTTTGCACCATCAGCTTAAACCGGTCGTTGAACACGTCGGACCGGTCGTCCCAAACCACCAGCTTGAGGCTCGGGGGCAGCTTGGCTTGGGCCACAAACCGGGCCACGGACTCGGAGACTTGGTTGGGGGTGAAGTCTTCCTTTTGGTAGATCTCCAAAAAAACCGTCGGCTCTCCGTCCAGTTCGGAAAAGTCCTCGGACTCCTTGGGCCGCTCTTCGATCTTGGCGATCTGGCCCAACTTGGTCACCCCTCCGTCGGGCCTGCTTTCGGCGACCAGTTCGGCGTACTGCAACGGGTCGGTCCGTTTGGCCAGACTGCGGAGCAACAGCTCTCCCTGCTCGGTTTTGAGCGCCCCGGCGGGCAGGTCCTTGCTTTCTGCGGCAATGATGCTCGCCAGCTTGCGTAGGCTCAGGCCGTGTTGGCTCAGGTCCTGGGGCTCCACCTCGATCACCAGTTCGGTGGACCGAACCCCTTTGAAGGAGACTTCACTGACCCCCTCAACGGCCAACAGCTTGGTCTCGATCCTCCGGGCCACGTCAAACAGGGATTTGGGCTCCAAGGGACCCGAAAGGGCGAGGGACAAGATTCTCCGCTTGCGCATCACCTGGGAGACTTGGGGGACCTCGGCATCTTTGGGCCATTCTTGGATGACCGCCAAATTAGAACGTACATCTTGCAAGGTCTGGCCCAGGTCGGTGCCTTTTTCCAGTTCCAAGGTCAGACTGGCAAACCCTTCTTGGGCAGTACAGTTGAGATTGTCCAGGCCGGTTACGGTCGAAACCGCCTCTTCCATGGGCAGGCACAAGGCGCTCTCCACCTCGCTAGGACCGGCACCGGGGTAAACCACCGTGGCGCTGACCACATCCAAGGCGATGTCCGGGAAAACCTCTTGGCGGATATTGGACATCATCAAACCGCCGCCGACCAGCAAGGCCAACATCAAGATGTTGGCGGCCACCGGGTTTTTGGCCATAAAGGCGATGGGACTCATGACCGGGACCTCACGAACTGGGCAGGGTTTGGGGTTGTCCTTTCCGGGCCGGTCCTTCGGCGGGGGAAGGCTCCAAAAAAACCTCCAGTTCCATCCCGTCCACCGGCGCTTCCAAGGGCGTGAGGACCAACCGGTCCCCCGGAATGATCCCTTCTCGGACCAAAGCCAGATTGCCTTCCCGGCGGATGACCGCCAAGCTGCGGGTTTCGAGCTGCCCCTGGGGGTTGACGAACCAAGCCTGGTCCTCCGCCTTGAGGGCGTAGAGCGGCAGTTCATAGACCTCTTCCAGCTCCTTGCCTTCAATCTCCACCTTGACCACCAAGCCCATGGGCAAAACAAAGCCCAGGTCCGAATGGGGCTCCTCCACCTCGACCATCACCTGGGCCAGCCTACCCATTGCGTCTATCTCGGGCAATCGGCGGGCCACCACTCCTTTCCAGTGGTGGGTTTGGGGGCCGATGGCTTTGGACAAGAGGACCGGAGACCCTTGGCCGTCTTCGGCCTTGGACTGAAGCCAACCCAGGTCGCTCAAGGTCAGGGAAACCTTGAGCCGGATCGGGGTGGCCGCAAAGATCGTAGCCACCTGGGAGGCGGTGCTGAGGTTCTGCCCTTCCGCCAAGGTAGTAGAGCGCACATAGCCGCTGAACGGGGCCAGCACTTTGGTGCGGCTCAGGTCCAATTCCGCTTGGGCAACGCTGGCCTGGGCGCTGGCCAGACCAGCCTGGGCGTTTTTGATCTGCGGGGCGAAGAGGGCCAGCGGGCTGGCCTTGCTCTGTTTGCCCCGAGCCACCCGGTTGTAGGCCGCAATCCCTTCTTGGGCCGACTTCTGTTGGGCCTTGGCGGTGTCCAGGTCGTATTCCGCCTTGGCCAAAACCGCTTTGGCTTGGTCGAGCTTGAGTTTCAGGTCTTGGGGGTCCAGCTCGAACAGCAGCGCCCCTTCCGCCACATACCCGCCCGGCACCATCCCCGGAGCCACCGCACTGACTCTTCCCGCCACCCTGGGGCTGAGGGTCAATTCCTTGGCCGCTTCGGTGGCGGCGTAGGCTTCCACCTTGGCCTGAACCTTTTGGGGGTTGAGCACCAAGACCCGCACCAACGGGACCTTGGAGGGAGGTTTGGCCAGCTGTTTGGGTGGCCGTTTGGCTAACACAAACCCGGCCCCCAGCCCCAAAGCCCCCACCAAAACCAAGGCGGGCAACCAGACCTTTTTGTTCAACTTCATGGAGCCTCCTTGAGCTTCTCATCCAACTCCGGCCCCAAGGCACGAAGGTAATTTGTGGTCCAATCCCCACCCAGGGCGACCGTCAGATCCAACCTCGCTTCCAATTCGGCCCGCTGTTCGGCGATCCAGAGTTTTCTGGCGCTGAAGGCCTGGGCCTGGGCTTGGATCACCTGACTCCAAAGCTCGACCCCGGCCAAAAAATTGTTCCGGGTCAACCCCAACCGTTCCATTCCGTTTTTGGCCTGGGCCTGGGCAAAAGAAACCCGTTCTTCGGCGGTTTTAAGCCGGAACAATCCGTCTTCCACCTCCGAAAAGGCGGTCAGGCTCAAGGCACCGTACAAGGCCAGTTGTTCCTTAAAAATTGCCTCCTGCCGTTTGACCTCCGCCCTTCTGCCGCCGCCGTCGAAAATCGGCAAGGTCAGGTTGGCGGCCAAGTTCCAGACCGCATTGCCCGGATCGGTAAGCTTGGAAAGATCGCTGCTCTGGTAGCCAGTCGAGGCGGTGAGGCTGAGCCGGGGGAAACGGTCGGCTACAGCCTGCCCGATCCTTTGGTCCTGGGCCTTGAGGCTCAAGATGGCCTTTCTGAGGTCCGGCCTGCGTTTGACCAACTCGGAAGGCAACCCCGGACCCAGCGGAGCCAGGGCTTTGGGGTCTGGGAAGGCCGGGGCCAGCCCTCCGATGGTCGGGTAAACCCCGGCCCGCACCTTCAGGGCCCGCTCTTGGGCTTGCAGTTGGGTCCTCAATTGCAATTGGTTGAGCTTGGTGGTCAGCCACTGGTCCTGGGCCAACAGCACCTCGCTGGCCTTGGCGGTGCCGAGGTCCAAGGCCCGTTGGATCAAGGCAAAGTTGGCTTGGTCGGTGACCAGGGTTTCTTCGGAGAGGGCCAACAGGGCACGGGTTTCGGCTAAGGCCAGCCATCCCTTGGTGGCGGCCAGCGCCTCTTGGTTGAGCTGGAGTTTGTGGTCTTCCAAAGCCGCCAGCAGGTCCAGCTCCGCCGCCTTCAAGGCCGCTACGTTGCGACCAAACAGGTCCAGTTCGTAGCTCGCCTTGAGGGCCACCGAAAAACCGTTGGTTTCCAGGTCCACCCCGGTGGACTGGGTCAAGGTCTTGGAACGGGTGCCCTCCAAACTAAGGCTGGGCAGCAAGGTCGCCCAAGTCTTTTTTTCCAGCGCCAACCGCTGTTCAACCCTCGCCTCGCTGGCTTTGAGGTTGGGGCTTTTTCCCAGGACCTGTTCCAGGTACAGGTTGAGTTCCTTGGACCCCAGCCCTTCCCACCATTTCCCCGGGTCCTGGTAGGTCTTGGTCTTGCCTTCGCCGACAAACTGGTCTTTGGGGGCCTCGAAGCGGGGGATCTGGTGGGCTTCGTGGGGGGTGCAGGAGGCCAGGAACAGGGCACCCAGGAGCCAAACACTTCCCTTGCGCAAGAATATCGGTTTGGCTCGGAGCAACATCGTTTGTCCGCAGGAAGCGGTCTCTAAGGTTTGGATTGAGGCGGCAGCCGGTGGCCCGGCGGCCCTTGCCGCAATCTTACGGTCTCACAAACCCCGGTTTTTTTTAAGGGGCCAAGTTGTAATCTTTTGTAACCTGCCGCCCCTTCCTCCTTGCCTCGCCTGGATTTGTTCAAGGTTCGGCCCATCCTTTGGCGGCGGCAACCGCCTTGTTCCAGCCTAACCGTAAGGTCTCCATGACTTCGGGGCTTTGTCGGGGATAAAAGACACGGTCTTCCTGCCACAAGGATTTGATCTGCTCCAAGTCCCGGAAGACCCCAACCGCCAGCCCGGCCAAAAAGGCGGCCCCCAAGGCGGTGGTCTCCACTTGGGTGGGGCGGCTCACTTCGGTCTGCAAAAGGTCTGCCTGAAATTGGCACAAAAACCCGTTGACCGCCGCTCCCCCATCGATTTTCAGGTTTTGCACCTTCACCCCCCGGTCCTGCTCCATCGCCTGGATCAGGTCGTACACCTGGAAACCGATCGCCTCCAACCCCGCCCGGACCAAGTGGTTTTTGTTGCTCTCCCGAGTCAGGCCGTGGATCAGCCCGCGGGCATAAGGGTCCCAATGGGGGGCCCCAAGCCCAACAAAGGCCGGGACCAGATAAACCCCACCGTTGTCTTTGACCGCCATGGCCATGGCTTCGGTTTGGCCAGCCTGTTCAAACAGCCCCAGGTTGTCCCGTAGCCATTGCACCAACGCCCCGGCCACAAAAACCGAGCCTTCCAAGGCATAGGTCACTTGGTCCCCAATCGCCCAAGCCAAGGTGCAAAGCAACCCCGACTTGGAGGCCACCGGGCTGGGGCCAATGTTCATCAACAAAAAACAACCGGTGCCGTAAGTGTTTTTGGCCGCACCCACCTCAAAGCAGGCTTGGCCAAACAAGGCGGCCTGTTGGTCTCCGGCCACCCCGGCGATGGGAACCTCTGCCCCCCATTTGGGGTCGGTCCAGCCTACTAGGCCGGAACTGGGGAAGAGCCGGGGCAAGGTGGAAGCCGGGATGCCCAAATGGCCCAGCAGCTCTTCGTCCCACCGGCATTCCTTGAGGTTGAGCAGCAGGGTCCTTGAGGCATTGGAAAGGTCGGTGCCATGGACCTTGCCGCCAGTCAGATGCCAAATCAGCCAGCTGTCCACCGTCCCGAAGGCCAGTTTGTCTTGCTCCGCCAAGAGCCGAGCCAAAGGGCGGTGTTCCAGGATCCAGGCCATTTTGGTCCCGGAGAAGTAGGGGTCCAGGACCAACCCGGTCCGCTCCCGGAACAGCGGCTCCAACCCCCTGGCCTTGAGGGCGGTACAGGCGGCGGCGGTCCGGCGGCATTGCCAGACGATGGCGCTGCCCACCGGCTCGCCGGTTTCTTTGTTCCAGGCTAAAGTCGTCTCCCGTTGGTTGGTGATCCCGATGGCGGCAACCTCACAAAGCTCCACCCCCGCCTGGGCCAACACTTGGTCGAGCGCCAGCTTTTGACTGGACCAGATCTCTCTCGGGTCCTGTTCCACCCAACCCAGCTGGGGATAAACACAGGCCAGCGGCACCGAAGCGGTGCCGACCACTTGGCCCGCCGAGTCCACCAAAAGCGCCCGACTGCTGCTGGTCCCTTGGTCCAATGCCAATATCAGCTTGCCCATAGTTGCCTCCTAGGTTGTTTCCTACCGCTTTACTTGGCCTTAAACCTATGCCTCTCGCCCCACCGGAGCGTGCTGCTTTTGGTTTTTGATTTTTGACAACAGCCGGAACAGCTCCGCTTTTTGGAAGGGTTTCGAGAGAAAATCGTTCATCCCCGCCGCCAGACAACGTTTTTTGTCTTCCAAAAAAACATCGGCGGTCAGGGCAATCACTGGCACCTGGGGGTCCAGCACCGGGCTTTTGGGACCCCGGATGGCCAAGGTGGCCTCAATCCCGTCCATGACCGGCATCTGCAAATCCATCAAGACCAGATCTACCCTTGTTTCCACCAGCAAGTCCAAGGCCTCTCGGCCATTGCTCACCATGTGCAGTTTTATACCCAGCCCCTGCAACACCTTGGACATCAGCTTTCGGTTGACCGGGTTATCCTCAACCACCAGCAATTTCAGGCCCGACAAGTCCGGCGGCTCCACTTGGTGGGGTTCAGCGGCAAAAACCTCGCCTCTGGCCGGTTCCAACAGACAGGTGAAATAAAAAGTACTGCCCTGCCCCAGAACGCTGGTGGCCCAAACTTCCCCCTTCATCATCCGAGCGATTTGTCGGCAGATGGTTAACCCCAGGCCGGTACCGCCAAAGACCCTGGTGGTCGAGACCTGCGCTTGGTTGAAGCTTTCAAAGATACCGTCCAACTGGCTTTCCTTGATCCCGATTCCGGTGTCGGAGACGGAAAACTGGAGCCTCAGCCCTTCTTCAGACTGCCTTAACATCTCCACCAGCACCTCAATCCTCCCCGAGGGGGTGAACTTGATGGCGTTGCCCACCAAATTGGTCAGCACTTGCCTGATCCTCAACGGGTCGCCACAAAGAGAGTCGGGTACGTTGGGATGAGCCTTGTAAGTAAGCTCTAGGCCCTTGGCCTGGGCGGTAAATTCCAGACCCTTGAACAGACTCCGGGTTTCTTGGGCCAAAGAAAAATCCAAGTGTTCCAGGCTCAACTTCCCCGACTCGATCTTGGAGAAGTCCAGAATGTCGTTGATGATCGCCAACAGCGAATTGGCCGAATCCACCACGGTGGTCAAAAGCTCTTTTTGGGATTCATCCCGTTCTGCCTCAAAGGCCAACTGGGTCATGCCCAAAATGGCATTCAACGGGGTCCGAATCTCGTGGCTCATGTTGGCCAAGAAACTTCCCTTTGCCTCCGAAGCCGCCTCGGCAATCAACTTAGCCTCCTGAAGCTCTTTTTCGGTTTGGACCAACTGGCTGATGTCCCTGGCGGCGGCAAACACTCCACCCACCCCGCCTTTGAGGCTTTTGTAAACCGAACCATTAAAGATTACCGGAGTCACCTGCCCATTTTGACCCAAGATGTCCAACCTATAGTCCCGCACCTCCCCTCGTTCAAAGACGAAACTGTACCCTTTTTGGGCCTTTTCCGGGTCGGTAAAATACAAACAAAACTGAGTGCCGATCAGTTTTTCTCGGGCTATGCCGGTGACCCGGACGGTCGCCTCATTGACATCGCTGATGGTCCCCTCTGGAGTGATGGTCAAAAATGGGTCCAAACTGGATTCAATCAAGCTCCTAGTGTAGGCCCCAACGGTGGCCTGCTCTTCTTCGACCCGTTTGCGGTCGGTGATGTCGCTCAAGCTGGCGATAAACCCGTTGAGTTCCCCGGCCTCCGAGAACAAACCGCTGACCCGCAGGATCACCCAAACCTCGGAACCGTTGGGCCGGGTCAGCTTGAATTCGCTCACCCTGAGGGTTTCGCCCTGGACCGCCTTTTCCCACTCTCGGGTCAGGTCGGTCGGGTCGGTTTGGCCAAACACCTTGAGCCACCCTTGCCCCAAAGCCTCTACCTGTCTGGTCCCGGTGATGGTTTCCCACCAAGGGTTGACCAGGATACACACCCCCGAGCGGTCCAGTTCCAAGACCCCCACTGGAGCGGTATTAAACAGCGCTTCAATGTGCCGCTGGCTTTGTTTGAGCCCTTCTTCGCTGGTCCGCAGGTCCAAGGTCATCTGTTCAGCCAGGGCCAACGCCCTTTCCCGGTTGGCTTGCAAGTTTAAAATGATCCAGGTCAGCAACAGACTCACCAACAGTCCCCCCACCAGGGTCATGTGGGCAACATAAGCGGACAGATTTTCTTCAAACTCCGGCAAGGTGGAAAAGGCATAGGTCCAACTGTGCCCAAACAGGTGGACTACTGCCTCACTTTGGTACCTGGGCCGGTAGTCTAAAGGCAGGGAAGTGGGGTTGACCGAGCCACTGTCAAACAGAGTTTGGCTCGGGTTGGCCGAACTACCGTCAAAAATATGGAAGGAAAGATCGGTTGGCAAACGGCCAAACACTCCCAACACAAAGTCATTCATCCGAATCGGACTGTAAACGAAGCCTTGGATGGCCCTGTGCCGCTCCGCAATTGTGTCAGTGGGCAGCCCTTTTTTGTACAAAGGCAAATACAGTAAAAATCCTTGTTGTTTCGCCTTTTCCGTCTCTTGGACCAAGGTGATTTTTCCCGAAAGACTGGTGCCCCCTTGGTCCTTGGCCCGGTCCATCGCCGCCCGTCTGGTCGGCTCGCTGTACATGTCGTAGCCAAAGGCCCGTTGGTTGCGCCAATGGAAGGGCTCCAGGTAGATGATGGAGGTGTAGTTTTCCCGCTCTCCTAGGGGATGGAGCTGGTAGTCGCTAAAACCTTCGGCTTGGACTTTTTGCTGGTGCCGGGCCAACTCGGAGGGTTTCAACCAAACCGCATAGCCAACCCCCAAAATACCCGGGTAGTTTTGGTCCAGCCGGATGGCGGCAACGTACTTCTGCCATTCCGCCCGGCTGATTTCACGAGAGGCGGCAAACAGACCGAGCCCTCCCAACAAAACCTGTTCATGGTCCTTGAGCCGAGAGACCAACTCCTGTTTGAGCCGGTTGGTTTTTTGAGCGTAAAGGAGGTTCGCTTGTTTTTCCAGGCTCTCTTTGACCGCTCCCCAAGCCCACAAAGTCGCCCCGAGGCACAAAACCAACACCCCCAGCGGTAAGAGATGCCTCACCCCAAAGGGGAAAACAGGTTTGTTTTTTGAAGAAGAAAACAAAGGCGTTCGTTTCATCAGTGGTCAACAAGGTCTGAAAAAAGAGGTTTGCCCCCCGAACCACAAAGGGTCCACAAGGCCGGTAAACAAAGTGACTCTACTTTGCCCCCCTTTGACATTTTGTGCCAATTAGAACGAGAAATCAAGAACCTTGGAACTCATATGCTCCCGGCGGGAGCAAGCCCCAAGAGCGGGCGGGGTCAATCAACAAACGAAACGGTTTTGACCAACACAAACACCGGCGAACCGGGCCGCAGGTCCAGCAAGGCCACCGATTTTTTGGTCACCCGGGCCAGCAGCATTACCCCTTGCAGATCAAGTTTCAAAGTCACTTTACCCGGATTAGCCACCCCCTCCAACTCCACCACCCTGGCGGGCAAACAGTTGAGCTGGCTGGAATCCTCCAAAGGCCGCAAGGACAAGGAAACATCCTTGGCCAATATCCTCAAGCGAACCTTTTGCCCCAACTGGGCTTGCCGCTTGGTGACGGTAATCCGACCTCCCGCAAAATCAAAAAAGGTCAGGTAATATTCCTCATCGTGCCCGGCCACGGTGGCATCCACAATCGCTTCCGCTTCCTCGGACTGGGCCCAAGGGAGGTCGAGGCGGGTCAGCAACTCTCGGACCGGGCCGCTGGCCAAAACCATCCCCCTGGACATCAGGACCAGGTAGTCGGCGAGCCGGGTCATTTCATCTGGGGAGTGGGTGACATAAAGGACCGGGATTGAAAGTTCATCGTGCAAACGGTCCAGGTAGGGCAGGATTTCCTGTTTCCGCTGGTGGTCCAACGCCGCCAACGGTTCATCCATGATCAGCAGCTTCGGGTTGACTGCAAGCGCTCTGGCAATCGCCACCCGCTGGCGCTCCCCACCGGAAAGGCGCTCCGGCTTTCGCTCCAAGAGGGGACCAATCCCCAGCAGGTGGATGATCTGGTCCAGGTCGGAGGTTTTTGCCTTTGGCTCCCTTTTCCGGCCAAATTGCAGATTCCCCCAAACCGTGAGATGCGGGAAGAGGCTGGCCTCCTGGAACACATAGCCCAAGGGCCTTTTGTGGACAGGGACCCATTGACTTTGGTCCTGCCAAACGCTGCCGTTCACCACCAAGCGCCCTTGGGAGGTCTTCTCCAGCCCGGCGATGCAGCGAAGCAGCGTGGTTTTTCCGCAGCCGGAAGGCCCAAAAAGAACTGTCACCCCAACGGCGGGCAACTGGAGGTCCACCTCCAACTGAAACCCTGGCCGGGCCAGCTTAAATCGAGCCTGGATCTCATTCATAAGACCGACCTTTCCAGCCTTGGCTTCCAGGTGTAGAGCAGCAGCAACACCAAAAAGGAGAAAATCAGCAACACTGCCGCCATGCGATGGGCATCGGCGTATTCAAAGGCTTCCATGTGGTCATAAATTTGGACGGAGGCCACCCTGGTCTTTCCGGGGAGACTGCCTCCAATCATCAGCACCACCCCAAATTCTCCAACGGTGTGGGCGAAAGTCAAAATCGAAGCGGTCACAAACCCAGGTAAGGCCAGAGGCAGCACAACGGTAAAAAAGGAATCCAAGGGAGTTGCCCTCAAGGTAGCCGCCACCTCCAAGGGTCGCTTCCCCACCGCCTCAAAGGCGGTTTGCAGGGGCTGCACCATAAAAGGAAAGGAGTAAAAGACCGAGCCGATCACCAGCCCCCAGAAGGTAAAAGGGAGCACCCCAAACCCCAGCGCCAGGGTAAGCTTACCGAAGGGACCGTTTGGCCCCATCAAGAGCAAGAGATAAAACCCCAAGACCGAGGGAGGCAGCACCAATGGCAGGGCCACAATGGCTCCCAGGGGGCCTTTCCACCAACTTTTGGTCCGAGTGAGCCACCAAGCAATCGGTGTCCCCAGGCAGAGGAGGATCAAGGTCACCACCGAGGCCAGCCGCAAGGTCAGCCCCAGGGCCTGCAAGTCATCGTTTGTTAACATCCAAGTTACGTCCATGAGGTTTTAAAAGTCAGAACCAACGGGGTCTGCCGGACCAAAACAAGACAGGCTGGTCTTCAGGTTGATCTCACCACCGCAGAGGGCGCTCCCGTTCATTGCTCGGATTGCCCTGGCCGGTTGGCGGGGTCGGCGTTCTCGCCCGGCAGAATAAAACCGTACCGAATCAGAGTCTTGCGAGTCGAAGGTTGTTCCACAAAGAGGGCAAAACGCTTGGCCAAGGCATTGCCAGAGGCTCGTTTGGTGAGCAGGTACCCCTGCACCAAGGGTTCATGCAAAGATTCCGGGAGCAGGTAGCTCGTCCCTTCCTGCGACAAGGCCGGGCTCAGGGCCAAAGACAAGGCGATGATCCCGACCTGGGCATTCCCTGATTGAACCATCTGCGCCGTGTGGGCTACATTCTCGCCGAAAACCAATTTTTTCTCCAGCTCTTCCCAAAGCCCCAATGAAACCAAGGCCTCCTGCGCCCGCTTGCCGTAAGGGGCGTGTTTGGGGTTGGCGATGGCAAGGTGGACCAATCCCCGTTCCCGGAGAGTGCCCAGATCAACCTTAGGGAAAAACCGAGTCTGACTCCACAACACGATACGCCCGATCGCATAAGGCCGCACCTCTGAAGCACCGTACCCATCTGCAACCAATTTGTTTGGGTAGGAGATGTCGGCAGAGAAAAAGAGGTCGTAAGGAGCTCCCTCCCGGATCTGGGCGTAAAATTTCCCGGAAGAGCCGTACACCACCTCGATGGAATCCGAGGCATTTTCCTTCCGAAAGTCCGCCAGGACCTCGTCCATCGCAAACTTCAGGTCTGCTGCGGCCGCAAGGGTCAACTGTTCGGCCCCAGCCAACTGCCCCCAGGAGAGCAACAGCAACAGTTGCCCCAAAAATCCGGTTAAAACCTTGGTTACTCTGGTTTTTGGGAGGTTCGATTTCACTCTTTCTCCTTTCCTTTTAGGTTGATTGTTGTTTTTCCTTTTTCTCAATCGGCCTTAAACTTGAAGGGTTCAGGTCTTTCGCCGTGATCTTTGTGGCTTCTTCCAGGGTGCTTGAAGCCAAGGAATCCCCAAGAACAAAGGACTTCCTGCCTGGGTTGCCCCCCTAATCAAGGAGCAGGGGCCGGGAAAACCGGTTGCCCAGGTCGCAGCTCAGCAACCTAGCCCGCAAAACCCGGACCTCTGCCCCTTGGAAGGGCCAGGTCCGGTTGCCCTAGAACTTGGCGAAGAGGCCCGCCCCGGCGAAGGTGGCGGTGGTGTTGGCACCGCCGACCGCTTCGGACTTCACCGCCTGGGTGCCGTAGAGGACCCTCAGGTCAGCGTCTTTGTTAATCGGGTGCCAATAGACCAGGTTGGTGGTGCTGGTGCGGGTGTCGTTGGCCTTGGTGGCGGCGTTTTTTCGTCCTGGTAGGTTTCGATGCCCAGGGTGAGGGTCAGGGCTGGCCCGCTCTCAAAGGTATAAACCAGCTGGAGGGCGTTGGCCGCATACTTCTTTTTGAAGGTCGCATCTTGCGAGATCAACTTGGAGGCACCGTCCAGAGAAAGACTCAGGCCCACCAGGTTGGCGCTGTGGTTGAGCTTGGTGGTACCGCTTTTGTGGTCGTCGGTCACCGAGTTGACCCAGGAGAGGCGAAACTCCAGAGCCCCCAGCTCCCCAAGGCCCCCCGCCTGGGTGGCGGAGTCCGGCTTTTGGGTCTTTAAGGTCCCTTCGCTGGAGGTAGGGGTGGTGGACTTGGTGCCGCTCACCGTGCCGTTGCCGCTGGTCACCAGGTAGGAACTGGTGGTGTTGAGTGCATCCGCCTCGTAACTGGTCAGGCCCAGTTTGATCTTGTCGAACTTGTACTCCAGGCGCAGGCCGTCCAGTTCGGTCTTGAGCAAAAGCCCCTTGTAAAAGCCGTAGAGCGAGCTTTCGCTGGTCCCCGTCCCGTCACCGGCGGCAAAGGCGTAGGACTCCTTGGGCACCTGGGTTCCGATCGAGAGCTTGAGGTCTGCCAACTTGTAGTCCAAGCGCCGCTGGTAGGCGTAGGCCAGTTGGTCTTGCCGGGATTCGATCTCAAAGTAGGCACTGACCGGTCCCCGTTCGACCGACCCGGCCAGTTTGGCCTCGTTGAACTCGGTCAGCCTCGCACTCTCCCCCTCGACCCCGGGGTTGTACTGGCCGTAGTAGGCGCAGACCTTGCCGGTCACCTTAAAGTTGTAATCCTCTGCCCACGCCAAAGCTGGGCCAAAGCCCAAAGAGAGGGCGGCTAAGGCGGAAAAAAATAACCGCTGGAATCGAAATTTCATGGTCTTCTGGTAAGTGAAAGGTTATAGGATCATTAAAATCACAGAACTGGCCTCAAAGATTGCCAACATCTTGGCCCCCGGCTTGGCCCCTATAGTCTGGGTGGAACTCTTGGTGATTGAGGCGGTGATCAAGTTCCCTCCCTCAATCTCCAGAACAATCTCGTCATGCACTTGCCCCTCAAAGACCTCCACGACCTTGCCCAAAAAGAGGTTTCGGGTGCTAATCTTCAACCCCTCGGCGGGCTCGGCCAAGATCACTTGGGAGGCCTTGATTAGGGCGTAAGCCTCTTTTCCTACCGTCAACTCCAGGTCCTCCAGGGCTCCGTGGGTGATGGAAGCGACCACCTTGGCCCCCCCCGACAGGGTCAATTCCACATTGCAAAAAACCGGGCCTTCTGCGATGGCGGTAACCTTGCCGAAAAACTGGTTCCTGGTACTGATCTTCATTTGGAATGCTTGGAAGTGCCGCCCAATCTGGGTGGGGTGGTTGCCGTAACGCTGGATCATCTTATAAAACAAAGTTGAAAGTCCCTCTACCCTAGCCAGCAAAGCTTCTCCTGCTTCCGTCAGTACGGTTTGGCCTTTGGAGGTCCCTCCCCGGTAGGTGACCACCATCGGTTCTTTGGAAAGGTTGTTGACCCTCTCTAAAACCAACCAAGCCTTTTTGTAGGACCAGCCCAACTCCTGGGCCGCCGTTTTTAGGTTTTTGTGAGTCCGAACCAACCGAAGCAGGCCCAACTCTTCCACGCCAACCGCAGATTGCCCCAACTCGTGCAAAAGAGTCTGTGCAACAATGCCTGCTTCCATAGCCCAACCTTTTTTGGAACGGACGTTTTGTTGGATCCCCTGAGGTTCCAGTGACAAAATCCCGAGTGGTATTTTTTTACCGATCGGATAAAAATCTAGCTTCCATTCCTCGTGCCCGTCCAGTCGGATTGTTTTACTTTGTTGTTTTTATTGTTTTTAAAAAATGATGCCCAACACCACCCCTGTTTGTTTCCAAACAAGAAACGTCGGGAAAAGCACAAAAAGTCGGATACAACACAAGGCAAGGCAAGGCCCGGCTACAAAATGCCGGAAGCTTAGGAGGGGATCACCCGGTCTATTCGGCGCTGATTTGTACCGCTGGCGGAGGAAACCGTAAAAACTGGCGGTCCTTGAGTTTGATGAAGATTTCCAGCAACGGGGGGCAGAGGGGAAAGGGGTTGCCAAACCTGGGGGAGGTGAGGCTGCCGGACAACACCTCTTCATCGGTAAAAAGCCCGAAGTCGGCCCCTTCGTTCAACTCGACCCCTTTGAGGTTGAGGGGCTCTTCCACCAAAAAGCAGTGCAGGTACCACCTGGGGTGGGTAAAGTCGCCCAAATCCCAGAGCAGTTGGGGCACCAACCCAAGCTCTTCCTTCAGCTCCCGGAGCATCGCTTCGGTCGGGCTTTCGTTGGCCTCAACCCCGCCACCAAACAGACCCCAATGGTTGGGGTATTCAATCGCCGGGTTGTTGTCCCGGAGCTGCCACAGGGTTTTGTCTTCGGTGTTCCGCCAAATCAGGATGGCCGATTCTTTTTGGGTAGGTTCAGCCATGGGAAAAAGGTCCAGAGAGGTTAAAGGGGCCGGATGCTAAGACTCTAGGGGCACCCAAGCTTCCGCCAGGGCAACCCAAAGCTGTTCCAAGGACCGGGTCAGTTCGTCGGTCAAAGAGCGATGGTTCTGGTCCAGGCTCCGGCGGACCTTGCCCGAATGCAGGGACAGCCGGTGGACCACCTTGGCCTCCAAAACCTCCAAGGTATGGCTCAAAATAGCCTGGGCCTGTTCCCCCGGACCGGCAGAGACGGTGACCAACACCACCGGCTTGGCTGAAAAACTACCGCTGGACACCGCCCAGTCGATGGCATTTTTGAGCAGTCCTGGGGGGCCATGGACGATTTCGGGGGTGGCGATCACCACGGCATCTGCTTCAGCCAACTGGCGACGCAACTCCTGGACTTCTACCGGAGGGCTTCCGCCCTCGGGGTCCAGGTCGGGGTTAAAAAACGGCAGTTCCCCCAGGCCTCCAAAAAGCTGAAATTTAATCTCCTGGGGTGCAACCTGGGCCAATGCCTCCAAAAAAAGACGATTGGCGGAACCTTGTCTCAAGCTGCCACAAATCCCCAGGACTCTTCTCTGCTTTGCCTCCATCCACTAGACTCCAGCTTGGGCCTTTGCCTTTTTTTGGGGGTGTTGCCCGGACCGCTCAACTCAAATAAAGTTGAGGTGTTGGGGGGGTGGGCCTTGGGGTTGGGTGAGGTCTCGGTTGCCTTTGCGGTAGTCGTCGAGG
>MFNF01000036.1 GCA_001783715.1 Candidatus Lambdaproteobacteria bacterium RIFOXYD2_FULL_56_26 | reverse complement strand
CTCCTTGGGTCCCCCGGACCCCGCCCCTGGGCGAGAGCCGGTGGACCGTTGGAGCACAGCTTAAAAAGGGAGCCCCCAAGGCTCCTTTTTTTGTCCGCAGATTTGCCTTTTTTACCCCTCCCTCTCCACTCAAACTTTCAGCCCTCTTCCCCCAGCCGTTACCGCTTTTTTGCCCTAGGCCCTGCTATTGCCCTTTTTCTTGCGGTGCTTCTCAGCGGCAATGCAATGTTTCCCTCTTGTCCCAAACTCTGTTGGGCTCTGCAGAACCTCCCCCGCCTCTTCATCTTCTGCAGGACCAAAAAACAAATCTGCCGGACCGGGGTTGAATGTTAAGCCGAAATATCTACTGGAATGATCAAGAGCCTTCGCTTGACAAGCCTCCATGGGCCAAAGAGAATGTGTCGGTTGGAACAAAAACCTTTTTGCAAAAGAGAGAGAGAACATGGGTGAAAGTACTTGGGTGACCGAACTTCCAGGCTGGATTGCGGGCTTAAACGGCTCGGCAACGATCTTTTTGTTGGTTGGGGCTTTGGGGATCAAGTTGGGCCACAACAAGCAAGTCCACAAGATGGCGATGATGCTTGGTTTTTTTGTTTCCGCTGCCTTTTTGGTGTTGTACCTGATCTACCATGCCCAGGTGGGCCATGTGGCTTTTGAGGGCGAAGGGATGATCCGGGTGCTTTACTTTGCCTTGTTGATCCCCCACGTGGTCCTGGCGGCGGTTCAGGTGCCTTTGATCCTGTTGACTTTGCGGGCGGCCTTCCAGGAAAACTGGGAGCGCCACAAAAAGCTGGCCCATTGGACCTTTCCAATCTGGCTGTATGTTTCGGTGACCGGGGTGGTGATCTACCTGATGGTCTTCCCGACCCAGCCTGCTTGATGGACAAACCGCTTCTGGCCGTAGTGGGGTTGCAGTTTTTGGATTACCAACCTTTTTCGTTGGAACTGTACCCAGGCGAGATCGTGGGGCTGGAAGGGGCCTCGGGAGCGGGAAAGTCTCTGTTTTTACGTAGTTTGGCGGACCTGGACCCCCACCGGGGTCAGGTCTTCTTGGAAGACCGGGGGATGGAGTCCTTTGCGCCTTGGGCTTGGCGCAAGAAGGTGGCTTATCTTCCGGCGGAAAGCTCCTGGTGGCTGGACCTGGTGGCGGAACACTTCACGGACTTGGACCCAGCAACCTTGGAGGCCTTGGGGTTGACCCCGGGGTTGGCAAAAAGTCCGGTGACCGCTCTTTCGACCGGAGAGCGCCAAAGGTTTGCCTTCGCCCGAATCCTCCAAAACCAGCCACAGGTTTTTTTGCTGGATGAACCTACCGCAGCCCTGGACCCGGACAACGTCAAGCGCTTTGAGGGGCTGCTGGCAGAGCTACTGGCCCAAAGCGGTGCGGCGGTGTTGATGACCAGTCACGATGCCTCCCAGCTGGACCGTTTGGCCAAGCGCCGGTACAAAGTGGCCCACAAATCCTTGTCTCTCCGATGATCCACCTCAACAGTTGGGACCTAGTCTGGGCCGCCTTGCTGGTCCTCGGTTTGGCTGCGACCAGCCGGAGGATGGGCTTGGGTCTGACCCGTTCCATCTTGGTTTCCGCAGCTCGAACCCTGGTGCAATTGGGCCTGATCGGCTTGGTCCTCAAGAGCCTGTTTGCGGTGCAAAATCCCTTTTGGGTGGCCCTGGTGGCCTTGGGGATGTTGGGGGCCGCTTCCCATGAGGTTTGGGCCCGACAAAAACGGCCCTTCGTGGGGCTCTGGGGGCTGGGGATCGGGGCGGGGGCGATGTTTATCTCTAGCTTTACGGTCACCTTTTTTGCCCTGGTGGTGATCCTGCAAAACGACCCTTGGTGGGAGCCCCAGTATGCCATTCCTATGGTTGGGATGTTGCTGGGGAACACCATGAATGGGGTCAGCCTGGGGATCAACCACGTTACCTTTGCGGCCTTCAAGGAGAAGGGGCAGATCGAGGCTCGGCTTTTGTTGGGCCAGACGGCGGCCCAGGCAATCGGGGGAGTCAAGCGGGAGGCGGTGCGGGTGGGCCTGACCCCGATCATCAACACCATGGCCGCCGCCGGGTTGGTCAGCCTACCGGGGATGATGACCGGCCAAATCTTGGCGGGAGGCGACCCGTTGGAAGCGGCAAAGTACCAAGTGCTGATCATTTTTATGATCGCCGCCGGATCGGGGTTTGGGATTTTGGCTTCCGTTCATTTTACCGGCCAGCGACTTTTTGATGAACGGGATCGACTCCGTCCCGATCGGCTCAAACCCGCCCGATTTGGATAAAATCTTTCTCGGCGGCCAAAAAAAAGTTGACGGGTTATCGGCAAAAGCATATCAGGTAAAGATTCCATTTCCTATTGGCCTTTTTCTATTGCGCAACCATGAAACGACCCTCCCTCAGTCCGCGCCTTTGCGGAAGCCTAGGTCCTTGCGCGACCAGACAAAGCAAAAAATCCATCGATCGCAAAGATCTAGACGCTTTCATAAAGGTCCAGTGAGCTTAGGAACAGTTGCGCTTGCAAGGAATCCCAGGGCTTGTCACCTGCGGCAAACAAACCATTTCCCAATGGCGAGAAAATGACGAAAATCCCACAAACCCAACGGCTTCGTGTCGATTTTGGTAAGATCGAGTCGGTTTTAAACCCACCCGAACTGCTGCAGATCCAAAAGGACTCATACGCTTGGTTCCTCCAAAAGGACATTGCCCCGGAACAACGGCAGGGCCAAGGTCTCGAAGCGGTATTTAAGTCCGTATTCCCGATCTCCGACTTCGGCGGCACCTGCACCTTGGAGTACGTCTCCTACCGGTTGGGCGAGCCCAAGTACGACGAAAATGAATGCAAGATCCGCGGGGTCACCTTCGCAGCCCCAATTCGGGTTTCGTTGCGGTTGATCATCTGGGAGATGGACGAAAAAAGCGACCAAAGAAGGATCCACGACATCAAGGAACAGGAGATTTACCTCGGTGAGTTCCCCTTGATGACCGACACCGGCTCCTTCATCATCAACGGCACCGAGCGGGTGATCGTCAGCCAGTTGCACAAGTCCTCCGGGGTCTTTTTCAGCCACGACAAGGGCAAGAGCCACAGCTCGGGCAAATTGCTTTACTCGGCCAGCATCATCCCCCAACGGGGTTCTTGGGTTGACTTCGAATTTGATGCCAAAGACCTTTTGTACGTCAGGATCGACCGGCGCAGGAAGTTCTTGGCCACCATCCTGCTCAAGGCTTTGGGTGCCTCTACTACCGAACTTTTGGGTCAGTTTTACCCGGTCGAGCGGATCAACCTCAAGGCGGCAATCGGCAAAGACCCGGACAAACGGGTTTACACCAAGTTTTTTGATTCCGTCAGCGCCCAAAACCAAAGGGTGATTGAGGACATCGTTGACCCCAAGGATGCCAAGAAGGTGATCCTGGCCAAAGGCAAAAAGATTTCTCGGGCCACCATCCGCAAGATGCAGGAACTGGGCATCGAAGAAATCCCCTCTGCTTTGGACGACATCCTGGGCCGCTACGCCCTCAAGGACGTGAAGGCCAAGGACGGGACGGTGTTGCTCGAATGCAACATGCCTTTGACCGAAGAGATTTTGGAAAGCCTGTTGGAAAACAAGATCCAAGAGGTGGACCTGTTGTTTATGGGCAACAAAACCATCGGGGCCAGCTTCAGAAACACCTTGGCCGCCGACAAGATCACCAGCGCCCAAGAGGCGATGATCGAGATCTACAAAAAGATGAAGCCCGGCGACCCGCCGACCTTGGAAGTCGCCAAAAACCTTTTGCAGAATATGTTCTTCAACGCCGAGCGGTACGACCTCTCCAACGTTGGGCGGATGAAGATCAACAAGAAGTTGCATCTGGAAGAACCGTTGGAAACCACGGTTTTGACCAAGGCGGACATCATGGCCGTAGTGGGCTATCTCTTGCGGCTCAAAGACGGGGCCGGCGGAGACGTGGACGACATCGATCACTTGGGCAACCGGCGGGTTCGCTCGGTCGGCGAGCTTCTGGAAAACCAGGTGCGGATCGGCTTGGTGCGCATGGAACGGGCGATCAAGGAGCGCATGAGCCTCCAGGAAACCGAGACCATGATGCTGCACGACATCATCAACAGTAAACCGGTCAGTGCCGTGATCAACGAGTTTTTTGGCTCCAGCCAACTCTCGCAGTTCATGGACCAGACCAACCCGCTTTCGGAAATCACCCACAAACGGCGGTTGTCCGCTTTGGGGCCAGGCGGCTTGACCCGGGAACGGGCCGGTTTTGAGGTTCGGGACGTACACACCAGCCACTACGGTAGGATCTGTCCGGTCGAGACCCCTGAAGGTCCGAACATCGGTTTGATCAGCTCGGTGGCAACCTACGCTAGACTCAACGAATTCGGGTTCATCGAGACTCCCTACCGCAAGGTGGTGGAAACCAAGGTGACCAACGAGATCGTGTATCTTTCGGCGATTGACGAAGGGAACTACAAAATCGCCCAGGCGAACACCCATGTGGACGAAAAGACCGGAAAACTAGTTGCCGATTACGTCCAGGCCAGGATCGGCGGGGAATCCAAAAACGTCCGCAAAGAAGATGTGGACTTTATGGATGTCAGTCCCAAACAGCTGGTCTCCATTGCCGCAAGCTTGATTCCCTTTTTGGAGCACGACGACGCAAACCGGGCTTTGATGGGCTCGAACATGCAACGTCAGGCGGTGCCGGTGGTGCGCCCCGAGGCTCCCTACGTAGGAACCGGGATGGAATACCAAGTGGCCCACGATTCGGGCTCTTGTATCGTCACCAAACGGGCCGGGGTAGTGGACCGGGTGGATGCGGAAAGGATCGTGGTCATGGCCGACGTGGACTTGACCAGCGAGGAAACCAGCATCGAACCGAACGTGGACATTTACCACTTGAGGAAGTACCAGCGGTCCAACCAAAACACCTGTGTGAACCAACGGCCCCTGATTCGGGTCGGGGACCGGGTGGAGGTGGGCCAGATTCTTGCTGACGGCGGCTCCTGCGAATCCGGGGAGTTGGCGCTGGGCCAGAACATGCTGATCGCTTTCATGCCTTGGAACGGTTACAACTACGAAGACTCGATCTTGGTCTCCGAGCGGGTTTTGCACCAAGACCGCTTCACTTCGGTGCACATCGAAGAGTTGGAAGTCTTGGCTCGGGATACCAAGCTGGGCAAGGAAATGATCACCCGGGACATCCCCAACGTCAGCGAGTTTTCGCTGCGCAACCTGGATGAATCGGGGATCATTCGGATCGGTTCTTACGTCAAGTCCAGCGACATCCTGGTCGGGAAGACGACCCCCAAAGGGGAAACCCAACTGAACCCGGAAGAAAAACTCTTGCGGGCGATTTTCGGGGAAAAGGCCGGCGACGTTCGGGACACTTCTCTGCGGGTCCCCCAAGGGATCGAAGGGGTGGTGATCGACGTAAAGGTCTTCAACCGCCGCGGGGTGGAGAAGGACGAACGGACCTTGGCCATTGAAGCAATCGCACACCAACGGTTGGAAGAGGACTTTGCCGATGAGGTGAGGATCGTCAAGACCAACCTGTGCAACAACATCCTGCCTTTGTTGGCCGGGAAACCTTTGGCCGGCGATGTGGTGCTGCCCTCTACCGGGGCCAAGCTCTTCAAAAAGGGCCACAAGTTGACCGAAGAGGAGTTGATGGAAATGCCCCACGAGGCATGGCCGGAAATCTCCGTGGCCGACAAGGACCTCAAGGTGACCTTGGGCAAGATGACCAAAAACGCCGTCACCCAGATGGAGCTTTTGCATCATGTCTTCGAGTCGAAAAAAGAGCGGGAATTCCGCACCGACGATCTGCAACCTGGGGTAATTCGGGCGATCAAGATTTATGTCGCCATGAAGCGGCGCTTGAGCGTCGGGGACAAGATGGCTGGTCGGCACGGGAACAAAGGGGTGATCTCTCGGGTAATCCCGATCGAAGAGATGCCCTACCGGCAAGACGGTTCTTCCATCGACATCGTCCTCAACCCCTTGGGCGTACCTTCGAGGATGAACGTCGGACAGGTGTTGGAAACCCACCTGGGTCTTGCGGCCCACGCCTTGGGAGATAAGCTGGATACGATGCTGCAGGCGGCCCATCCGGTCAACAAGGTCAAAAAATGGATCGCTTCGGTGTACTCCAAAAAGTACGTCAAGGAGCACATTGAATCCTTGAGCGACGAAGAGGTGATGCGTTTTGCGGACAAACTGCGGGACGGCTTCTACTTCTCTTCGCCGGTCTTTGACGGAACCACCGAAGAAGACATTTCAAGGCTCTTTGACATGGTGGGCCTGGAGCATTCGGGGCAGATGGTGTTGTTTGACGGTCGGACCGGAGAAAAGTTCGACCAACGGATCACCGTCGGTTACCTGTACATGCTTAAGCTGCACCACTTGGTTGACGACAAGTTGCATGCCCGGTCCATCGGACCCTACTCTTTGGTGACCCAGCAGCCTTTGGGCGGTAAAGCCCAGTTTGGGGGTCAAAGGTTCGGGGAGATGGAGGTTTGGGCGCTGGAAGCTTACGGTGCCGCCTACACCTTGCGGGAATTGTTGACCGTCAAGTCCGACGACATCCAAGGTCGGAATAAAATTTACGAATCCATCGTGAAGGGGAACCACGACATTAAGACCGGCATCCCCGAATCCTTCAAGGTCCTGATCAACGAACTCAAGTCCTTGTGCCTTGATTTCCAGTTGATCCGTGACGGCGGATTTTTCGAGCAAGAAGAATAGCCACGAAGGCTTTGGACTGATCTCAACATCATGGACCCCGACTAGGAGGTAGTTTTGAACCAACTCGCCTACAACGAAACCGTAGATCCTTTGGAATACTACGCCGTCCAGATCTCCCTGGCCACTTCGGAGCAAATCCACTCCTGGAGCCACGGCGAGATCAAAACCTCGGAAACCATCAACTACCGGACCTTTAAGCCGGAACGGGATGGTCTTTTCTGCGGAAAGATCTTCGGGCCGGTCAACGACTACGAGTGTATCTGCGGCAAATACAAACGGATGAAACACCGGGGCATCACCTGCGAGAAGTGTGGTGTCGAGGTGATCCAATCCAAGGTCCGCCGGGAACGGCTGGGCCACATCAAATTGGCCTGCCCGGTCAGCCACGTTTGGTTTTTGAAGGGCCTGCCCTCTCGGTTGGCCAACATCCTGGACATGACCCTGCGGGACCTGGAACGGGTGTTGTACTTTGACGCTTACATCGTTCTGGACCAAGGCGGTGCCGATGTAGCCCGGTTGACCGTGGTGGACGAAAACCAGCAACGGGAACTGAGCGAACAATATGTTGATTTCCGGGCCGCCATGGGGGCCGAGGCGATCAAGGAAATTTTGGAAGAGATGGACGTAGTTACCATCTCCGATGAATTGCGGGCCGAGTTGCGGGAAGCGACCAGCGAAGCAAAGCGCAAGAAGATCATCAAACGGCTCAAGATTGTGGAAGCCTTCAAGGAATCCAACGTCAACCCGGCCAACATGATTTTAGAAACCATCCCGGTCATCAGCCCCGAGTTGCGCCCCTTGGTTCCCCTCGAAGGGGGTCGGTTTGCTACCAGTGACCTGAACGACCTGTACCGCCGGGTGATCCACCGGAACAACCGGCTCAAGCGCTTGATGGACCTCAACGCCCCGGACATCATCGTCAAAAACGAAAAACGGATGCTGCAAGAAGCGGTGGACGCTCTGTTTGACAACGGTAGGAGAGGTCGGCCAATTTTGGGCACCAACAAGCGGCCGCTGAAGTCCTTGTCCGACAGTCTCAAAGGGAAAAATGGCCGGTTCCGGCAAAACCTCTTGGGGAAACGGGTGGACTACTCGGGCCGGACGGTAATCGTGGTTGGCCCGGACTTGAAGCTCAACCAGTGCGGTCTGCCCAAGCAGATGGCCTTGGAGCTTTTTAAGCCCTTTATCTTTAATTACCTGATCGAACACGGCAAGGCCGCTACCATCAAGGTAGCCAAGAAGATGGTCGAGAACAACGACCCGGAAATCTGGCCCGCTTTGGATTCGGTGATCGTTGACCACCCGATTCTGCTCAACCGGGCACCTACTTTGCACCGGTTGGGGATCCAAGCCTTTATGCCCAAGTTGATCGAAGGCAAGGCCGTGACCCTGCACCCCTTGGTTTGTTCCGCCTTCAACGCCGACTTTGACGGTGACCAGATGGCGGTGCATTTGCCCTTGACGGTGGAAGCGCAAATGGAGGCCAAAATTTTGATGATGGCCACCAACAACATCCTTTCCCCGGCGACCGGTAAACCTGCCATGACCCCTACCCAGGACATGGTCTTGGGGGTTTACTGGATGACCCGTTCCTGCCCCGGTTCCAAAGGGGAAGGCAAAGTGTTTGCCTCTCCTGAAGAAGTGGTGGCTGCCTACAACCACCGGTTGGTCTTTTTGCAAGCCCAAATCAAGGTGCGGATGGGCGGAAAGATTTGGGACACCACTACCGGTCGGGTCTTGCTTTACGAAGGTATCCCCAGCGAAATCGACTTTGCAGTGGTCAACAAGCTGTTCAAGAAAAAAGACCTTGAAGCCTTGATCGACCACAGCTACCGGGTCGCAGGGAACGTCAAGACCGTGCAGATGCTCGACTGGCTGAAGGAAATGGGCTTTACCCATGCCGCCAAGGCCGGTTTCTCGATCTGCATGAAAGACATGGTGATTCCTGCTTCCAAAGACAAGTTGATCAACAAAGGCTTCAAGGAAGTTGAGGAGATCCAAGGTCAGCACGAGAACGGGATCATTACCGATGGGGAACGTTACAACAAGGTCATCGACATCTGGTCGAAGATCACCAACGAAGTCGGCGAAGCGATGAAACACGCCATGTCGGCTGAGACTCCCGACGAAAACGGCCTCCTGGTACCCAACGCCATTTTTGTGATGGCCGATTCGGGCGCACGGGGTTCGGAGCACCAAAGCCGCCAGTTGGGCGGGATGCGGGGCTTGATGGCCAAGCCGACCGGGGAGATCATCGAAACCCCGATTACTGCAAACTTCCGGGAAGGGCTGAATGTGGCCCAGTACTTTACCTCTACCCACGGGGCTCGGAAAGGTTTGGCGGACACGGCGCTCAAGACCGCCAACTCCGGGTACTTGACTCGGCGCTTGGTGGACGTGGCCCAAGACAGTGTGATCACCGGCCATGACTGTGGCACCACCGAAGGGATTCTGATGGAACCTTTGATGGAAAACGGCGAGATCATCGTCAAGCTCTCTGAACGGATCCTGGGCCGGATTGGCCTCGAAGACGTGGTTGACCCCTACAATGGTCAGGTCCTGATTCCCGCCGGTGAGATGATCACTGAGAAGAACGTGGACCTGCTCGAAAAGGTGGGTATCGACCGGGTGATCATTCGGAGCGTGTTGACCTGCGAAAACAAGGAAGGGATTTGCGCCCTTTGTTATGGTCGGGATTTGGCCAGAGGGGCTTTGGTAAGCGTTGGGGAAGCGGTCGGCGTAATCGCCGCCCAGTCCATCGGTGAGCCTGGAACCCAGCTGACCATGCGGACCTTCCACATCGGGGGTACTGCTTCGAGAAAGGTGGAAGCCACTTTCTGGGAAGCTCGGAACGAAGGGACCCTGCACTACTCGGATGCCCGCACCGTAATCAACCGGGAAGGCAAACGGATCTTGCAGTCTCGAAAATCGGACATCTACATCATCGACGACGTGGGCCGGGAAGTGGACCGCCACTTGTTGCCGGTCGGTGCCACCATCTTCTTTGACGATGGCTCCAAGATCAAAAAGGGCGACAAAATCGCCGAATGGGATCCCTTCTCCATGCCGATCATCTGCGATGTCAACGGGAAGATCAAATTCGAGGACATTGAAGAAGGCAAGTCCCTGAAAGTCCAACGGGCAGAGGACACCGGTTACGAACGCAAGGTGATCACCGAAGCGCCGGACCACAACCTCAAGCCACGGCTTTTGCTCAAAGCCGTCAAAACCGGCAAGGACGCAAAACGGGAAGACGGAAGGATGCACCCCGGGTTCTACCTGCCCAACAAGGCCGAGTTGATGATCAACGAAGGTGATGAAGTCTTGGCCGGGGACGTGCTCGCCAGGGTGCCTCGGGAAACGACCAAAAACAAGGACATCACCGGTGGTTTGCCTCGGGTGGCGGAATTGTTTGAAGCCAGGAGCCCCAAGGACCCCAGCCAGATTTCGGACATCGATGGTCTGGTGGAATTTGGGGAAGACCTGCGGCGCAAGCGGCGGATCATTATCAAGCCGGAAGTGGGCGAGTCGAAGGAATACTTGGTACCCAAGGGCAAGCACGTGATCGTGGTCGAAGGGGACTACGTTCGCACCGGCGAGCCTTTGACCGACGGTTCCGCAAACCCCCACGACATCTTGCGGGTCAAGGGTGTCAACGCCTTGCAGAAGTTCTTGGTGGACGAAGTCCAGGAAGTTTACCGGCTCCAAGGGGTCAAGATCAACGACAAGCACATCGAAACGATCACTCGCCAGATGTTGCGCAAGGTCAAGATCGTTGAGCCTGGAGACGCACACTTCTTGGTCGGCGAAGCGGTTTCCAAGTCCCAACTGGACAAGGCCAACGAGAAGTTGCTGGCTGAAGGCTTGCGGCCTGCCAAGTTTGAGCCCCTCTTGCTGGGGATCACCAAGGCGGCTCTTTCGACCGATTCGTTTATCTCGGCGGCTTCCTTCCAGGAAACCACCAAGGTTTTGACCGAAGCGGCGATCCATGCTAAACTGGACACCTTCAAAGGGTTGAAGGAAAACGTGATCATCGGACGGTTGATCCCTGCGGGGACCGGCTTCCCAAGGAACAAGGCCTTCAGCTACGTCAGCCCCGGTGAGGTGGACGAACCGGTGAAACCGGTGGAGGTCGCCCAAATCGTTCGGGACCAAGATACGGACGACTTCGACGAGGAGTAAGCTCCCGATGAGCCAGTCTCCAAAAGGCCACAAGGAAGTGATGACCGGTGCCAAGGCACTGGTCACGCTTCTGGAAGACCGGGGTGTCGAGGTGATCTTCGGCTACCCCGGTGGAGCCAACCTGCCAATCTACGATGAGTTGCGAAACTCTTCGATCCAACACATCCTCGTCCGGCATGAACAGGGTTCGGTCCACATGGCCGAAGGTTATGCCAAGGTCAAGGGCCGTCCGGGGGTTTGCCTGGCGACCAGTGGCCCTGGGGTGACCAACCTGGTCACCGGGCTGGCCGATGCCCTTTTGGACTCCATCCCCGTGGTTGCACTGACCGGCCAGATCCCCAGGGGGATGATCGGCACCGATGCCTTCCAAGAGGTGGATGCCTTCAACATCACCATGCCGGTGACCAAGCACAACGAGCTGGTAAAAAAAGAATCCGAATTGGTCAAGGCGGTGGATGCCGCTTTCTACATCGCCAATTCCGGGCGCAAAGGTCCGGTGTTGTTGGACCTGCCCAAAGACCTCCTGGACGAACCCTACCCCTATGACCTGAGCGAAACCTGTTCCTTGCCGGGCTACAACCCGACCACCAAGGGCAACATCGGCCAGATCAAAAAGGCCCTCAAGGCGATTGAAAAAGCCGAACGGCCCTTGTTGTTGGTAGGTGCCGGTGTGGAGTCGGCGGGGGCGATGTCGGAAATCAACGCTTTGATCCGCAAGCTCCAGATCCCCGTGGTACGTACCTTGATGGCCACTGGGGTACTCTCCTTCGATGACCCTTTGTACCTGGGCATGATCGGCACCCACGGCAACGGGCTGGCCAACCGGCTGGTCAACAAGGAAGCGGACCTGATCCTGATTGCCGGAGCCAAGCTTTCCAACCGGAGCCTGCTCCGGGCCGACCTGTTCGGCAAGGATGCCAAGTTGATCCAGTTGGACATAGACCCGGCGGAAATCGGCAAAACCATCGAAATCGACATCCCCATTGTGGGAGATGTCAAGGAAACCCTGCGGGACATGTTGCTCAGGATAGAGGACAAGCCGATCCGGGTAGGGGTAACGCCCTGGATCCACGGGGAACACCAAAAAACCAAGACCATGCTGCCCAAGGCGGATGCGGCAGAAGTGATGGAATGGGTCTGTCAGGAGCTCTCCAAGATCGACCTGAAGATGCACGTCACCACGGACGTAGGCCGACACCAGATGTGGGCGAACCACCACATGACCAACCCCAAGCACCTGCCCCTGATCACTTCGGGTGGATTGGGGACCATGGGGTTTGGCCTGCCTGCGGCGATCGGCGCTTGGTTCGCCGACCCCCAAAGCCCGGTGGTCAACCTGACCGGGGACGGTTCGTTTATGATGAACATGCAAGAGTTCATCGTTGCCGTGGAGCACCACGTCCCCTTGACGGTCATTGTGTTCAACGACTTTCGGTTGGGCATGATCAAAGAATTGCAGGACAGTTCCTACGGCAAAAGGCACATCGCCCACGACTTCAACAAGGAAGTGGATTTCCCCCTGCTGGCCAAGGCCATGGGCGGGGAAGGGCGGCTGGTGGTTCGGCGGGAAGAAATCGCCGAAGCTCTGTTTGAGGCCATCCATTCCAGAAGGCCCAACCTGATTTGTTTTGACCTGGAAAGAATCCACCTGCGCTCGGCCATCAACCTCGCCGAAAAGGCCTCATGAAATCGAAGATTGAAGGCAGGCACGTCATCGCCCTGGAGGTGGAGGACAAGCCTGGGGTCCTGACCAGGATCAGTGCGCTTTTTTCCCGCCGGGGCTTTAACGTGGAGTCCCTGACCGTGGGGCACACCCACCAACCGGGGGTCAGCCGCTTTACCATCGTGGTGGTCGGGGCGGAAGCGGAGCTGGAGCAGGTTCGCAAACAAACCCAAAAGCTGATCAACGTGCTCAAAACCTTCCACGTCCTGGACCAGGAAGAAGCGAGCGATTTGGAACTGACCCAAGGTGGGGCCAAAAACGTCCAACATGCGGTGATGCGGGAATTAGCGCTGGTCAAGGTCCACTACGACAAGGAGTCGGCCCGGCAGATCAACCACATCGTCGAACGTTTTTCTGCCCGGATGCTCCACTGGTCCGGGGAAGATCTGGTCTTGGAATTCTCGGGCACCGAGGCGAAGGTGGACGCAGTTTTTGAAGAGTTAAAGCAGGTCACTGTCCTGGAGTCGGTCCGTACCGGCAAAGTTGCGATGAGCATTGAAACCAAGTAAACCTATGGCCTTTACCAAAGAGCAGCAAAGTCGGATTCGCAATTTTTGTATCATCGCCCACATCGACCACGGCAAGTCCACCTTGGCGGACCGGATCCTGGATTTTACCGGTGCCATTGAAGACCGACAGAAACAGGCCCAGTTTCTGGACAACATGGACATCGAACGGGAGCGAGGTATCACCATCAAGGCTCAGTCGGTGGCGCTCAACTACAAGGCCTTGGATGGAAAAAACTACCAGCTCAACCTGATCGACACCCCCGGCCATGTGGACTTTACCTATGAGGTGAGCCGGAGCATCGCCGCCTGTGAAGGAGCGTTGTTGGTGGTGGATGCGGCCCAAGGGGTCGAGGCCCAGACCTTGGCCAACGTTTATCTGGCCTTGGACCACAACCTGGAGATTCTGCCGGTTTTAAACAAGATCGACTTGCCCGCCGCCGACCCGGACAAGGTGGCCTTGGAGATCGAAGAGGTGATCGGCCTTGATGCCAGCGAGGCCGTCCGGGCTAGCGCCAAGGCTGGGATCGGGATTCGGGAGATTTTGGAACAGATCGTCAAAAAGGTCCCGGCCCCGACCGGTGACCTGGAAAAACCCTTGCAGGCCCTGATCTTTGACTCCTGGTTTGACCCTTACCTGGGGATCGTAGCGTTGTTTCGAGTGATGCAAGGGGTGTTGCCCAAAAACGAGGTGATCAAGTTTATGGTCACCGGCAAGGAGTATCTGGTCACCGGCCTGGGCAAGTTTACCCCCTTCAAGACTGAGGTGGACGCTCTGCACGCCGGAGAGGTGGGTTACCTGCACGCCAGCATCAAAAATATCAAAGACGTAAAGATCGGCGACACCATCACCACCCGTGACTACCCGGCCAAGACCCTTTTGCAGGGGTACCATGAAGCGAAGCCGATGGTTTTTGCCGGTATCTACCCGGTGGACAGCAATGATTATGAGGACCTCAAGGAGGCCTTGGGCAAACTGATCCTCAACGATTCGGCGATCACCTACGAGCCGGAAACCTCCATCGCCCTGGGCTTCGGCTACCGGTGCGGGTTTTTGGGTCTGTTGCACATGGAAATTGTCCAGGAGCGGCTAGAACGGGAATTTGACCTGAGCCTGTTGATCACCTCCCCAACCGTGGTTTACCATGTCCACACGGTCAAGGGGCAGATGCTCAAGATCGAGAACCCGGCCGAACTTCCCGATCCGACCTTGATCGACCACATTGAGGAGCCCTTTATTCTGGGCAACATCATCCTGCCTTCCGAATACATCGGCACGGTGATGAAGCTGGCCTTGGAGCGGCGGGGGATACAGCGGTCCATGGACTACATCGGCGAAAAGCGGGTCAGCCTCAAGTTCGAGATGCCGCTCAACGAAATTGTTTACAACTTTTACGACCAACTCAAGTCGATCACCCAAGGTTACGCCAGCTTTGACTATGAATTCCTGGACTACCGGACCGCCAGTTTGGTCAAGATGGACATCCTGCTCAACGGCGAAGTGGTGGACGCACTTTCGGTGGTGATCCACCGGGAAAAGGCTTATTTTAGGGGTCGGGAGTTGGTTAAAAAGCTGAAGGAGCTGATCCCCCGGCAGATGTTTGAAATCGCCATCCAAGCGGCGATCGGGGCCAAGATCATCGCTCGGGAGTCCATCGGGGCGCTGCGCAAAAACGTAACCGCCAAATGTTACGGCGGGGACATCAGCCGCAAACGAAAGCTCTTGGAAAAACAAAAGAAGGGCAAAAAACGGATGAAGCAGCTGGGCAACGTGGACGTGCCCCAAGAGGCCTTTTTGGCCATCCTCAAGCTGGGCGACGACAGCTGACCCAGGCCCATCCTCCTTGCTTGGGCGAGCAGAAAGGGTTATAAGGGAGACAACCGGTTTTAACCCCTTAAGGTCCTGTTATGGCCCTCGCTACCGTCCAGATCCGCCTTGTGGGGGTCCTCAAAAGCTACCTGAAAAAAACCCCGGTCTTCAACGGGGTCAACCTCAGCCTGGAACCAGGGGAATTTGTTTACCTCACTGGGGCTTCGGGGGCAGGAAAAACCACCTTGTTCAAAATGTTGCTGGGCCTCGAAAAGCCGGACCGAGGGGAGGTCCTGTTCCAGGGCCAGGAAGTGACAAAGCTCAAACGGGCCGCCCTGCCTTTGCACCGCCGCCAGTTCGGGATGGTCTTCCAGGACTACAAGCTGCTTGAACACAAAACCGCCGCCGAAAACATCGCCCTGCCCCTTTTGATCGCCGGTTTCAGCTTGGAAGAAACCTACAAGCGGGTCTGGGACTTGAAGGAACAAATCGGGATGGGTTCGATCCTCGACCAAAAGGTGGGCAGCCTTTCGGGGGGAGAGCAGCAACTGGTGGCCATAGCTCGGGCAGCGATCCACCAGCCCCAGGTGATCCTGGCCGATGAACCTACCGCCAACCTGGACCAGCCTATGGCCGAAAAAATCGGCACCACCTTGGCCAAGCTCAACCAAGGGGGCACCACGGTGATTCTGGCCACCCACAACCTGGACCTGATCAAACGCCACCCCAGAAGGACCCTACTGATCCGGGATGCCAAGATTTTGGAGGTCCAGCGATGAGGGGAAACGTTTTGTTGGCCCAAGTCCGGGACAACCTCAAAACCCATACCGCCACAACGGTCACCGGCCTTTTGACCACCACCTTTTCGCTGGTGATCTTGGGCACCTTTTTTCTGTTTTACCAAAATCTGGTGGACCTGACCCACAGGTTTTTCCAGCAAGGCCACTATTCGGTCTTCCTGGCCCAAAACCATCCCGAAGCCGACCGGCAGGCCGTCCAAGCGGCGCTGGAACGGCTCCCCCAGGTGGGGGAGATCAACCTGGTTTCTCCCGAAGAGGCCAGGGAAGAACTGCTCCAATCCTTTTTGGAAGCAAGGCCGATTTTGGAGCAGTTGGAGACCAAACGGCTCCCTTGGGTGATCGACTTTTCCCTCAACCGGGCCACCGCCTTGACCGACGAGGAACAACAGGCTTTGGAGCAGCTGCCTTCGGTGACCGGGGTGTTTACGGGCAAGGAAACCAAGGACCAAGTGTTCAGCTTTTTTGGGCTGACCAGTTTTGTCGGCTGGGTCCTGGTGGGGCTGTTGCTTTTTACGGTGTTGCTGGTCATCAAAAACACCATCCAACTGGCGGTACGGATTCGGATCAAGGAGATTGAGGTCTTGAGCCTCCTGGGGGCCACCAAGTCCTTTATCCAGGCTCCCTTTTGGGTGGAAGGCGGACTTTTGGGCGGGTTTTCGGCCCTGCTCGCCTTGGGACTGGTTTACCCGATCTACCGGTTTTTGGTGGCCGGGATTGGGATGATCCCGGCGTTGAGTTTTGTGGCCCAAGAGGTCTGTTATTTCGGGTTTTTCCAGAGCGTCTTTTTTGTCTTGGCGCTGACCGGGATCGGGGTCCTCTCCGCCGGTTGGGCGGCCCGGCAGACCTTAAGAGCCCTGGACCGGTAACCATGGGCGCTCGGTTTGGTTGGCCCTTTTTGTTGTTGGGGTTGTTGCTGCTGCCCCAGGTGCCGGTGGCCCAGGATTTTCTCAGCCAAAAGCAGCGCCTCCTGGCCGAAGAGGCGGACTTCAAGGGACTGTTGGAAAAATCCAAGGCCCAGGAATGGGGGCTGCTTGAAACCCTCAAGGCACTTGACAAAAGCTTGGAGGTCAAGGCCCGACAGTTGGGCAAGGTGAGGAGCCGGTTGCAAAAAACCGCCGCCCAGGTGGCCAAGGTGGATCGGGAAATCCGGGTTAGGCAGGTTCGGCTCAACGGCGACCAAGAATGGCTGGACCAACAACTGCTGGGCCTGTTTACGGTCCACAAGGTCAGGCACCTGACCCTCTTTCCGGGGGTGAGCGGCTCTAAAAACTACTTCCGCAACCAGGAACTCCTGCGCCGGTTGAGTCTGGTGGATGCAAAGCGGGTGGCCCGGTTGGCGGCGGACCTGAAGGAACAAAAAAAGGCCCAAGGGGAGCGTAAGGACAAGCTGGCGGAGCTGGAGCGGTTGGAGCGGGAAAAGACCCTCCATTCCGATTCCTTGGCCGTTGAATTGGCCCAATTGGAAGCCTACCTTCGGCAACAAAGGAAAGACCAAAAAAGACACCAGAAAAATCTCCAAGAGATCAAGACCCAACTGGCCCGGCTGGAAGCCTTGGCCAGCCAACCGGCCCCGTCCCCCGTCCCAGCCCCGCCCCAGCCGGGCAGCCCAAACCCCAGCCTGGGCCAGCTCAAGGGCTCCCTGCCCAGCCCGGTTTTTGGCCAAGTAGTCCAACCCTTTGGGGGCAGCCTGATGGGCGAGTTGTACCATAAGGGGGTGGTGGTCCAAACCGAAGAGGGAGCTATGGCTCAGGCGGTGCTTGCGGGGACGGTGGTTTTTGCCGGGGCCTTCCAGGGTTTTGGGGAAATGGTGATCCTCGACCACGGACGGGGCAGTTTTACGGTGTACGGCAACCTGGAGCACCTCAAGGTCAAGGTCGGACAATCCATCGCTGCGGGGGCGACCTTGGGGCCGGTGACCTACGTGGCCGGACCGACCTCGGGCTACCTTTTTTATTTTGAAACCAGATACCGCAAACGGGCCAGCGACCCCCAGGAGTGGCTCCAGGAACCGGCTTGGCAAAAACCGCCGGAACCCACGGCGGTTGGGGAGCAGTAACGGAAATTGTTTGTACCCTGTTGCCCTGTTGGGGCTAAAGTCCTCTTAGGAGAATACCACCGATGAACCAAGCCGACCCCGCCCTGCTGGCCTTGGGCCAAGAATATTTTGGTTGCTCCCCCCACATCGCCAACCTGCAAGGGGACGGCTCCGACCGGGTGATCAAGCGGCTGGAAGCGCCGGGCCAAGAGCCGGTGATCGGGGTTTGGCACCTGGACCTGGAGGAGAACGAATCTTTTTTGCTGGTCACCGAAGCCATGGCCCGGCTGGAGCTGCCGGTACCCAAGGTGCTGGCGGTGGCGGCAGACCGGAAGGCCTACCTGCTTGAAGACCTGGGGCCGACGACCTTGGCCCAACAGCTGACCTTGTGGGACGACACCGGGGCCAAGGCTATTGGGGCTTATCTCCAGGTTTTGGGATACCTGCCCAAGATGCAGGTGGGGCTGGCAAGGTTGCTTTTCCGGCACCTGGAAACCCGCAAGATGGACCGGACCCAACTTTTGGGCGACCTGGATTATTTTGAGGCCCACTTTGTACGGCTCTTTGACCACCAAGACCGCTACTCCAAGGAACTGCGGGAGGAACTGGAACGGGAGTTGATCGACCCGGTCGCCGCCTTGCCGGTGGACCGTTTTGTTTATCGAGACTTCCAGGCTCGGAACTTTATGTGGGTGGGGGAGAAGATTTATTTCCTCGACTACCAGTCCGCCATGTTGGGCAACAAGTACTACGACCTCGCCAGTATGCTCTACGCCTCCAGAGCGGGCTTGAGCGACAAACAGCGGGGCCTGCTGCTGTTCCACGGCTACCAAAAGCTGGCCGGACCTGACGAGACCAAAGAACAGTTTGCCGCCAACTTCTACCGGGTCCTCCTGCTGCGCCGCCTCCGCTCTTTGGGCAGCTACGGGTACTTGGGCCAAGTCAAAGGCAAACCGGGCTTCCTGGAATCCCTGCTCCCAGCGATCAACGAAATCCAAAAACTCCTCTCCGGCCCCCTACCCCAATTGCCGCTGTTGGCGGGGTTCTTGGGGGAAGCAGGCTGATCGGTCGTTGGTCCAGTTGCAGAGGAATTTCAGAATCCGCCCCTCTGGGGGTAAGCAACGACTCGGTTGAGGGCGGCGGTCAAGTCCCTTCCACCAGATGTTTCAGCGCTGTTAAGACCGACTCCCAATGAGAACCGGATTCATCTGGTTCGTTCTGACCTGGGCCAGCTTGTTGGGCAACCTTCAGCTGGGTACCCGTTCCTTCAGGACTAAGCTCAAAGGTGATGGTTTTATAGTATTCAGGCGCATCAGGGAGGTTAGAAAAAGAACTCCAGTAGGTATAGGCAAAGCGTTTTAGTGGAACTGCCGCCAAAATCGTACCTTTGTCTTCGTAAACTTTTCCTTCCCAAGTACCTCGGAAAAAGATAGGTTCGCCCGGTTTGAGGCTCGTCTCCATCCTGGTACCAAAAAGGTATTGTTGGACCAATTCCGGGTCGGTTAATCCCTGCCATACTTTAGAAGGAGGGGCGGCGATCCACAAGGAAGTGGATAAGGGCTGAATTTTCATGGTTGCTCCTGCATAGGGGGTCCTGGGTTTTGGTCAGATTTTAAATGGGTAGGTGCCCTGGGTCTTGTAAAAAAACGACAGGCAAAAGGTTTTGGTGGAAAATAACAAAGTTCGATCTTCCAAAGGGATTCTTAATCCAAATGAAGGGTTAAGAAATTTTCAGCTGGCCCAAGTAGTGCCTTCAACCGAATTGGCTCCATTTGTGGAGTATTATTGGACAGTCCAATGGGAGTTTCAGCGGAGTGCATTTTATGTGGCCGAGACGTTGCCTCACCCTTCGGTCCATTTGGTCTTTGAAAACCAGACCGCTGAAATTTATGGGGTGATAAAAACCAAATTTTGCCGAGAACTCAAGGGCACAGGCAGGACCATCGGGGTCAAGTTTCGGCCAGGAATGTTTCACCCCTTTTGGGGTGTTTCTGTTTCTACCTTGACCAACCAAAGGGTAACCTTAAGCTCAATGTTTGGTGTTCCAGGAGAAGCTTTGGGAAACGAGATCTCCCGAGAGCCGGACCAAAACAGTTGTATCCAAATGATTGAGCAGTTCTTAAAAGACCGCCTGAAAGGTGAGGATAGGTTAGCCGTGCAGGTTCGGGATATGGTCGAGCGTATTGCCCTCAGCCGAGAGGTAATCCGGGCGGAACAGGTCTGCCATTTTTCAGGAATGGGTCTGAGAAAACTGGAGCGGATGTTCAAAACTTACGTTGGGGTAAGCCCCAAGTGGGTGATCCAGCGTTTTCGTTTGATGGAAGCGGCTCAAACTCTTGGTTTCCAAAGGGAGGCTACATTCACCGAAATCGCATTAGCACTCGGCTATTACGATCAGTCTCATTTTATCCGAGACTTTAAAGCAATGGTGGGAGTTTCTCCTTCCGAATATGCCAAATTCGCCTTTGCTCAAGAGGAAAAACATCCGGCTGGGTAAAGGATGCTCCTACTAGGTTCTGTTAACATTGTAAGGTCATATCCTGCATAGAGCCAATGTCATAGCTGCTAGGGAGGTTTTCTTGGACGAGAGCCTTTGCCGAGAACCAGTGGGAAAAGATGTATGCGGTTTTGTCCCCGGACCCTCGTGCCCACGCAGGCCACGAAGCGGACTGTCGATGGTTTCTTAGAAGGAGTTTTGTGGCTGGCCCGCAGCGGGGGGCAATGGCGGCTACTACCTGAAAAATATGGTAAATGGAACAGCGATTACAAACCGGTGGCAAGCCC
>MFNF01000035.1 GCA_001783715.1 Candidatus Lambdaproteobacteria bacterium RIFOXYD2_FULL_56_26 | reverse complement strand
AACAAGACCGGTTTGCCCGAGAAAAACCATCGGTCCTGGAGCAGGAAATCTGGAATCGAACCTGTGCAACGGTCTCATATTGGTCAAAAAGGTCTTTAACTGTTTGATTGAAGAAGTCCAAGTCTTTACTGGAGAGAATCCGGTCAAGAAAGGGCTGAAACTGCCTAAGAAAGGCGGTATGGTTCTGGATCGACTTCCAGGGAATGAGGAAAGCTTAGCTCTTCTTTCTGTAGAGGTTGATTCTCACCAAACCAGTTCCAGCTTTGCACCGACAAGGGAGATCGTCATTTTTCTCCTGTACACCGGCGCAAGGCTTTCGGAAGCCTTGCAGAGGAGATGCTCAAAACCAAGATGCAAAGACAGTCTTTTGCGACTTTGGTTGAGGTCTGACCCGTTGTTACTAATCTGCAACCAAGGGATTTGGGGAGGGGGAAAGATTCTTCCAACCCTTTGAAGTCATGGAGCGGGAAACGAGATTCGAACTCGCGACCCTCAGCTTGGGAAGCTGATGCTCTACCAACTGAGCTATTCCCGCCCGACTTGAAGTGTTTTTAAGGCTAATGGGTTCGTTTGAGATCGTCAAGCAGTTCCGTACAGGCCGGTGAGGGCAAATGGAGCCAAACCGCCTGCACCTGTGTCCCTTGTGGGTTCACCTCCTTTTTCCTCACCCCGAAGCCTGCTAAAGCTCCTCTTCGGACCTTGGAGGCTACCCCTAAGGCAAGCAAAATGTCCTTTGTTTGTACTGGTGCAGGAGATTTTACAAGAAACGGAACCGGATTTAACTTCTTCTTTTTCCAGGGCGGTTACCCTGAAGTCCTCTTCATGGAGAAAGATGGAACTGAAAAAACGGCTGATTGCTCTGTTTCCCCTGGACCGGTTGGTCCGCTGGTACTTACGTTCCTCGGGCAAGGAGTACCTGATCCGCTTCTTGGACGGCTTAGCGCACCTGGGCAGACCTAGCTCGGTTTTTTTCCCGCCCGAATTGTTTGAACAGGGCCTGTCTCTGGTTCTTTCGGGGCTGAACAACACCCTTTCGATCCAATCCAACCCCCACTGGGTCTGGCCCTATTGGGTCGAACGGCAGCAGGACCCCGAAGGGGCCGAGTTTGTCCCCACCGGGGTCAACTTGGTGATGGGCAACCTGACCCGGCGCAACTGGACCAGCATCGGCATCCGGGGCAGTCGTCAAGAGGCGATGGTGGACCCGGTGGGCATGGTCACCTTGGAACCCTTTGGCTGGTCGTTGTTGCCCTTTCTCAAACGGCAGGGCCAATCCTTTGTTCCCCCACGGCTGGAAAAGCAGGCGGTCCAACGGCTCAAAGGAGAAAACCAACCGACGGTGATCACCGAGTACCGCACCAACCCGGATCTGCTTTGGGAATTTGAGGCCCAGGCGCTTTTGACCCACGGAGAGGAGATGGTGGCGCTCACCCAAAGGGTCAAGAACCAGGGGACCGACCCGATCACCTTGACCTTGGGTTTTGCCCTTCGTCCCTACAACCCGTTGACCATTGGGCACATCAACAAGATCAAATACAAGAACCGGCTTTGGCGGATCAACCGCCGTCCGGCACTCTTGGTGCTGAACGAACCGGACCGGATCTTGGCCAGCACCGGAGAGCGGATCGATCCTTTGTTGCAACAAGGGGACTTGCCGCAAATCGGACAGCTCCGCTCGAAAACCGGGCTCCTGATGGGCCAAGCGGAGTTTGATCTGGTCCTGGAGCCAGGGGAGGAAAAAGAGATCTGCGCCGTAGCGCCGGTAGCCAAACGGGACCTGGGGCCGGAGCGGAGGTTTGCCCACCTGGACTTGCCCACCTTGGAAAAGGCCCGCTCCGCTTCCGAAGGGTTTTGGCGGCAAAATCTGTTGCGAGGGTTGCAGCTCCAATTCCCCGAACCGGCGCTGCAAACCGCTTTTGAGGCGGTCAAAAATCACCTGCACGTCTTTGACGACCAAGATCGCTTCACCGCCGGGACCTTTTTTTACCACTTCCACTGGCTCCGGGACTCGGCGTTTTTGGCGCTGGCCTTTGAAAACCTGGGCTGGACCGTCGAGGTGGCGGCCAAGGTTCCGGGGTATTTACAGTTGCAAACCAAAGAAGGTTTTTTCCGTAGCCAGGACGGTGAGTGGGACGGAGCCGGGCAAGCGCTGCTCACCTTGGTCCGGCATTTCCTGCGCAAGGGAGACAAAGAGGGGCTCAAGGCCAACTTTGCGGCGCTGTACAAAGGGGCTCTGTGGATCGAAAAAACCCGCAACCTCACCAACGAGGGTCAAGCGCCCCATGCGGGAATGTTGCCCGCAGGGATCTCGGCCGAGCACTTTGGCCCCAACGACCATTACTTTTGGGACAACTTCTGGGCCCTTGCCGGGCTCAAAGCCTTGGCCAGAGCGGCCCAGTGGTTGGGAAAAACCAAAGAGGAAGGGCTGCTCAAAGAAGAGGCCACCTTGTACCAGGAACGGCTCTCCCAGATCATCGCCATTGCGGTCAGTGAGACTCCCCAAAAAGGTCTGCCCTGTTCCCCCTACCGCCCCTTGGATACGGCGGCGATCGGAAATCTGGTAGCCCTTTACCCCCTTGATCTGGTCAGCCCCTTTGAACCTTGGGTCGGACCGACCTTGGACTACCTGTGGGAAAACAACCTGAGGCAAGGGCTGTTTTACCAAAAGATCATCCACACCGGACTGAATGCCTACCTCAGTGCCCAGTTGGCCCAAGCGTTTCTGGCCCGAGGGGACGAACGGGTCTGGGTAATTTTGGAAGCACTGCTCGAAAAGGGCGGCCCCACCCATGTTTGGCCCGAGGCCATCCATCCCCGGACCCAAGGGGGATGTATGGGCGACGGGGACCACGGCTGGGCGGCGGCGGAGTTTGTGAACCTCTGCCGGAACCTTTGTGTCAAGGAACAACAGGGGGAACTGCTGCTCGGTTTGGGGCTCCGGCCCCAGTGGTTTACCGGCGAACAAACCCTCACCGTAACCGAAGCTCCCACCGATTTTGGGACCCTGTCTTATGGACTCAAAGTCTCTTTCGACCAAATCGAGGTGCAATGGGAGCAGCGCCCCGGACCAGCGGTCCGTGCGGCCAGGGTCTTTTTGGTCCTGCCCCAAAACATCGTGGAAGGCCCCAAGTGGGGGGTCTCTAAGGTCCGTATCGCCCTTGAGGGCACCCAGGGGGTTTTGCGGCTCGAACGAATAGGCCCCTCCGCCCCCTTCCAAAGCCAATCTTCGCAACCAAAGGTCTCATGAACGTCAACTTCCGAGTCCAAAACGCAAAATCCCTGGCCGCCTTTTTGGAAGAACAGGCTCAAGGGGTTGACCTCCAGGATACCCTCAAGGTTGACCTTCACTGCCACGATTACAACAGCTCCGAGCCGGACGAACTTTGGGGCCGGATCTTGCGGTTGCCCGAAACTTGGCTGAAAACCGAAACCCTGCTCTCCACCTTGGCCGCCCAAGGTTGCAACCCTTTGACCATCACCAACCACAACAACGCCAAGAGCTGCTGGCAACAAATCGCCCAGGGCCGGGACATCCTGGTGGGGGCGGAGTTTACCTGCACCTTCCCCGAGTGGGACCTGAAGGTCCACGTCTTGGTGTACGGCTTCACCCAGGCCCAAGAAACCGAACTGTTGCGGCTGAAAAAAAACATCTACAAGTTTGCCGCCTACGCTCACCAACAAGACCTGCCGACGGTCCTGCCCCACCCGCTTTATTTTTACCAGGAAAGCAACCAGCCGCCGGTCGAGCTGTTGGAAAAATTCGCCTTGCTGTTCACTCGTTTTGAGGTGCTCAACGGGCAGCGGGACAACTGGCAGAACCTCTTGGCGGTGCGGTTTGTCCAAGGGATGAGCCAGGAAAAAATCTTGGGCTGGGCCAAAAAACACGGCCTGGACCCTTTTGACTACAACAAGGACCCCTTCACCAAAACCTTCACCGGCGGCTCGGACGACCATATCGGGGTGTTTGCCGGAGCCAGCGGGACTTACCTGAACGTACCCAATCTGGCAGAACGAAGGAAGACCGAACCCTTGAGTAAGCTGGCCCTGGAGGCGTTGCGGGCCGGGCGTACCAAGCCTTATGGGAGTTTGGCCGAAGAAGAGAAACTGCACCTGACCCTGCTCGACTACTTTGCCCAGGTGGCCCGGAACATCGAGGACCCGGGGCTGTTGCGGTTGTTACTGCACCGGGGGGAAACGGCGGACAAGCTGGCCTGTCTGGCCTTGGGCAACCTGATGATGGAGCTCAAAAGGCACAAGTACACCATGAGGTTTTTTAACACCTTCCACCAATCGCTGTTCGGCAAACGACCCGGCTTTTGGATCCGCCAGGCGGTCAGCCGAGACTACCGCCCGGCGATGGATTGGATCGACCGGCTGGCCAAGGCCAAACAGCAGGGCCAGGAGGCCTTCCTGCAAAGCCTTCACCAAGTGCTGCCCGGCCTGTTCGGCAGTTTGCAGCAGATCCTGGTCAACCGGGTCAAGGCCCACATGAAAGGGCCGGTGGACCTGGAAAAATTGGCCCAACTGAGCCCCGAAGATTTGGTACTCCGGTTTGAGGTCCCCAGCCGGTTGCGGAGTTTCCTGGGCGGCGAACCTGCCTCGGGGCGTAACATGACCGAGGTGAACCTTTCGGGCTTGTTTGACCAACTCTCCTTCCCCGCCCTAGCGGCCTTGGTGGTGGCCGGGTCCCTTTTGGGCAGCAGTCGGGCGCTGTTCCAAAACCGGTCCTTCCTCAACCAGGTGGCCCAAGGTTTCCCGGAACTGGCGCACCCCAAACGGGTCTTGTGGCTGACCGACACCTTTGGGGAGAAAAACGGGGTGGGCCAAGTGTTGCTGGCCTGTATCGAGGAGGTGCGCCGCAGAGGCCTGCCGATCGATTTTTTGGTTTGTGACGGCCAACTGGAGCCGGGGCCCAATCTGAAAGTGGTCCGGCCGGTCAGCGAGTTCGACCTGCCCCAGTTTGGGGGCCAAAAGTTCCGGTTTCCCGACCTGATGGAGGTACACAAACTTTTTAAGGAAGGAGGTTATGACCGGGTCTTGTGTTCCACTGAGCTTTTGATGGGCCCGGTGGCCCTGTTCCTCAAGGAGGCCTTTAAGGTCCCCGCCTATTTTTACATGCACACCGACTGGCTGGACTTCGCCAAACGGAGCTTGGGACTCGACCAACACGGGCTCGACCGGATTCGCCGTTTGCTTCGGGCGCTTTATTCCCAGTTTGACGGGGTCTTTGCACTCAACCGGGAGCACCAAGCCTGGCTGACTTCGAGCCTGATGGAAATCGACCCCCAAAAAGTGCATTTGACCGCCCATTGGGTCGAGGAGCGGTTTGTTGCGGTCCCCGGAGCCAGGGCCAAACGGTTCCCCCAATTGGACCCCCAGGTGCCGGTGCTGCTGTTTGCCGGACGACTTTCCAAGGAAAAAGGGGTGCTGGACCTGCCGGTGATCTACCAAACCCTGCTGGCCCAATACCCACAAGCCCAAATGGTCATCGCTGGGGTAGGCCCGGCCCAGGAAGAGCTCAAGGCGGCCATGCCCAAGGCCCAGTTTTTGGGCTGGGTGGAGAACAAGGAGCTGCCGGAGCTTTATTCCGCCGCCAGCCTGCTGGTATTGCCTTCCCGTTTTGACACCTTCGGTTGTGTGGTCTTGGAAGCGTTAAGTTGCGGCTTACCGGTGGCAGCCTACGACACCAAGGGGCCAAGGGATATCCTGTCTGCCGGTGGTGGGGTCTTGGCCGACAGTCCTCTGGATCTGGCCCAAAAGATTTTGTCCCTACTGGCCCAGCCCGAGGGGCTCAAAACGCTCCAAGCCCAAGCCTTGGTCCGGGCTCGGGACTACCAAGCAGAACCGATTTTCGACGAACTGCTGGGCCACCTGGGATTGCCCCAAACCTCCGGCCCGGCCCAACCCCAGGAGTTGACCCTAGATTTGGTGAGTTGATTTAAAAACATTGGGTTGCCTAAATTCTGTTTCTTTTTGGACTGAATTTTTCCTGCGATTTTGACCGAATTTGGCCGCAACTTTTGTTACCTGAAACAAAAGTTGCTGTTAAACAACAACAAATGGGCAAAACTACCGCCCCAGTTCGGCAAAAAAATTCTGGGATTCGGCAAAATGCGGATTTGGGAAATCCTGCTTTGGGCTTTGGTCGCCCTGATGATCGGTTGCCGGGGTTCCGCCTCCAGCTCCGCTGCTTCCGACCCGCCTGCTCCCGCCCCCTCTTCCACCGCACCGCCCGAGCCGGCGGGGATCTGGTTTGCCGATTCCGACCCGGACCCAGGGGAGTTGGGCGGCACCTTCACCTTGCAGATTCCTGGGGATGAGTCCTCCTTGACCGGCTACCGGCTGCTCTGGGGTTCCAGCGCCACAACTCCCTTGGACGGTGCCGCCCCGCTCCTGGAGCGGCCCAAAACCGGGGCCGACCTGAGTGACCTGCTGGGCCCTAACCTCACCATCCCCGCCGGGGCCACCCACTTCTTGGCCGTGGGTTACCAAGCGGAGGGAACTCAATCCGGCCCGACCGCCTTGGCCATCGAAGACCTCTGGACTCCGGCCTCCGCCCCTCCCCCGGCCACAACGGCACCAAGTGCCCCCACCGCAACCTTGTCGATCCTCCCAGGGGCCGCCGGGCTCAGCGTTTTGACGGTCCCAACCGCCAGCTTCAGCGAAGAGATCAACCCCGGCACGGTCCACTCCGGCAGCTTTCGGCTGACCCAAAACGGGGTTCTGGTCCCGGCCACTTTGAGCTACGCCAACAAAACCGCCCGCCTGACCCCCACCGAGCCCTTGGGGTTTTCCGCCTCCTTCCGGTTGGAACTGACCACCGAGGTCCGCTCCGCCGCTGGGGTGGCCCTCTCCGCCCCTTTGGCCGTCTCCTTTTTCACCCCGCTGGAGCCGGAAATCGCCGACTTTGGGCTGGCCGAACAGTCGGGCTGTGCCGCCTTGGAGGGGGGCATGGTGGAATGCTGGGGCCTCGACCATGCCTATCAACTTGAAGACAGCTTTCTTTCCAAGGGGGACCTGGAGGTTCCGGTTTTGAGCCGCAGGTTTACCGAGGCCGCCGAGGTGGGTGTAGGAACCTCCCACCTGTGTATCCGCACCTTGGCGGGGCAGGTCCTTTGTGTCGGCTCCAACGGCGAGGGGCAGTTGGGCGACGGGACTTACCAATCGAACCACCAGGTTCGCTGGGCCTCTGGACTCACCCAAGTCACCCAACTGGCCAGTTCGCTGGACAGCAATTGTGCCCTCAAAACCGACGGCAACCTGTACTGTTGGGGAAAGGGAGGGGTAGGCGAACTTGGCGACGGGACCCTCCAAAACCGTCCTGCCCCCACCTGGGTCCCCGGACTTTCGGGAGTCACCCAGTTCAGCCTGGGGGACCAATTTGGCTGTGCCCGACTGGGCGATTCTACGCTCAAGTGTTGGGGAAAAAATACCTACGGCCAGTTGGGAGACGGCAGCACCACCGACCGACCCAGCCCGGTGCCGGTGTCCGGGCTGACCGGGGTGCTCAAGGTGGCGGCGGGAAAGGACCGGGCCTGTGCCTTATTGGTGGGCGGGACAGTCTCCTGCTGGGGCCTCAATGGCGGCACCAACCGGTTGCTTTCGGACCACGGCCTGCTCAACCAAACCCAACCGGCCCCCGCCAACGGGCTGGGCTCAGTCCAGGAATTGGCGGTGGGAAGTTCCCAGCTATGCGCCCTGCTGACCAACGGCAGGGTGGCCTGTTGGGGCGGTGATGCCTTTGGTTCCGCCGGAATGGGGGACGGGGTGCCTCGGCCTCGGCCCACCTTGGTCCCCGGCTTGACCTCGGTGGTTAGGATCAAAGCCAAAGGGGGGCTGACCTGCGCCCAACTGGCCTCCAAACGGTTGGTTTGTTTTGGAGCCAACGGCCACGGACAAACCGGCGGCGGCAACAAGGCCCTCCAGCTGGCCCCGGTACTACTGCCCAAGCTGCTTGAACCCACCAGTCTGCCCCGGCACAGCCCCAGGGGGCTGGAGTTTTGGGACCAACACCACGGTGCCGGTACGGTCCAAGGGACCTTGACCCTCACCCCGGCGCTGGACGAATCGGACCTGACCCACTACCAACTTTATTGGGGCTCCGGTCCCTTCACCCCCTTGGCGGGGCAACCGGCCCTCACCCTGCTGGCCAAGACCGGGGGCAACCTGAGTTTCAGCCTCCCGGCCACCGCCATCCCGGCGGGGGCCAGCCACTTTTTGGGGGTGGCAAAAAATTCGGGAGGGACCCTGGAAACCGCCTCCAGCCTCCCGGTTTACGATACCCAAACCCCGACCGATCTGGTCTTGGGCGGAGACCTCAGTTGTGTGTCCTACGGTTCCGGGTTGCTCCGGTGTTGGGGGAAAAGTGCCCTGGCCCAAAGGAGCGCCGTTCCTCTGATCCAGGCCCCCGGAGTGGAAGCGGTTGCCCAACTGGCCCTGGGCTTGGACCACGGCTGCACCAGACAGACTTCCGGGGGGCTGCAATGTTGGGGCAAGGGGGCTTCTGGGCAGCTGGGCAACGGAAAAACCACCGACTCCACCGGTCAGCCCTATTCCCTTGATTCCCCGGTCACCTTGGCGGGAGTGGCCAATGCCCTCCAGCTCCTGGCCAGGGACAACGCCACCTGTGCCCTGTTTTCCGCCGGGACGGTTAAATGTTGGGGGGCTCTGGTCCTGCCCGGTGAAGCAGGCACGATCCACAGCCTGCCGGTCAACTATCTGGCCTCTTCCTTGGCGGTGGAAATCGCCTATCCGGGCAGTCCCCTGGCTCTGATTGGGCGGCTTCCCGACGGCACCGTCCAGGAATACCATCCAAGTACTGGAGCGGCCACCAACCTCACCGCTCTGGCCGGGGTCGCCAAGATTGCAGCGGGCAAAGGCACCTACTACGCCCTGGGTACGGACGGGACGCTCAAATGCTGGGGGTCCAATGCCCTGGGGCAATGTGGGGTGGGCAATAACACCGATGTCCCGGCCTCCGCCCCGGTCACCGTGACTGGCCTGACCGGAGTCACCCAAGTGGCGGCCCAGGAAAACCATGTCTGTGCCCGCAAAAGTGATGGGACGCTCTGGTGTTGGGGGCAAAACCTCTACGGCCAACTGGGCAACGGCACCACCGCAGCCTCCAATTTGCCCGTCCAGGTTTTTGGGGTGGCCCAATCGGTCAAGGTGGCGGTGGGCCAAAACCACAGTTGTGGCCTGTTGATCGATGGTTCGGTCCGTTGTTGGGGGCTCAACGGTTCATCCCAGGTGAGTCTGGGCAACCCCAGTGCCTGGTTCACCTTGCCGGTAGCGGCAGCGGGGCTGTAAACAAGGGGGAGGGCTCGCCCTCCGGGAAGCCCTCCAACAAAAAATCTGCCGCCAGCCCCAGCAGAAAGACCGGACCGGCGGTGGGGAACCTATTCCTTGTCCAGACTCTTGGCGGCGATTTCGTAAACGTCTGGAGCCAAACCGGGGCTCTCCAGGATCCGAACCATCTCCGCCTTGGCCAAGTCCTTTTGGGGCAGCCCAAACCGCTGGAATCGCCCCAAGGGCAACAAAAGCCGGGCGGCAATCTGAGGGTTTTGGTGGTTCAGATTCAAGACCTGATCGGCCAAGAACCGGTACCCGGAACCGTCGGGTTTGTGGAATTGCAGCAGGTTGCGCTGGGCAAAGCTGGCGATCACCGCCCGCAAATGGTTGGGGTTTTTCCGGTCAAAAGACAGGTGCTCCAACAGCCCCCCCACTTCCTTGACCCCAAATTCCGGCGAGGCCGCCTGGAGGGAGAAAAACTTGGTCAGCACCAGATCATCTTCGTGAAACTCTTGGTAAAATTCTTTGAGGGCGCTCCGTTTTTCGTCCCCAAAGCGGTGGCACAAAATGCCCAAGACCGCCAGGCGGTCGGTCATGTTGTCCGCCTGGGCCAGTTGGGCCAAACAAAGCTCAAGGTGTTCGGGTTTGTCGGTGGCGCTCAGAAAATCAAGGCACAGGTTTTTTAAGGCCCGCCTTCCCACCGCCACCGCCTCGAACCGGTAGGGTGCGTGGTCGTTCAGTTTATGGTAAAGCTTGAGCCAATCCTGCTCCAGCCCCAGCCCTAAGGAATGTTTGAGGAAACGGCGGGCGGCATAAACCGCTTCGACCGCCATGGTTTCCATCTGCTCCAACAGGTAGGTCTCGCTGGGCAAAGCCACGGCCAATGCCACCAAGGCCGGGTCCTTGGGGGAGCGCAGAAGCGCCCCAATCGCCGATTCTAGGCCCGTTTCCCCTGCCAAAGGAAGGTTTTCCTTCCACCTGCCGGTCAACTCCAGCAACTTTTCCCCCAACAACCCTTGGGCGGCCTCAAAGGCGTTGTAAGGGTCGTCGTCCTGGGCCATCAGGAACAAACGGTCGGAATTGGGCGGGGAAAAATCCAACTTCACCGGGGCAGAAAAGCCTCGGAGCAACGAGAGGATTGGCCGTTCCGTCATCCCTTCAAACCGGTACAACTGCTGTTTTTGGTCCAAGACCACCAAGGTTTCGGGAACCAGGACCTCCCCTTTGGCCCCAAACCCCTTGAGCAGCACCGGAATGGGCAAGGGGTGTTTCTCACTTTGCCCGTGGGTGGGTGGGGTTTCTTGGGACAGCTCCAATTCCAGGGTGCTGCCCTCAAACCGGCTGACCGCCTTGAGTCTGGGGGTGCCCGCCTGTCCGTACCAAGCCTTGAAGGGCTCCAGACTCTTGCCGCTGCCCGCTTCCAAGGCGGCAACAAAGTCCTCCACCGTTGCCGCTTGGCCATCGTGACGTTTGAAGTATTCCCGGATGCCCCTAAAGTACCCTTCTTCCCCCAGCACCAGGGACATCATACGGATCAGTTCCGAACCTTTGTGGTACACCGTGAGGGTGTAAAAATTATTGATCTCAATGAAGGATTCGGGCCGCACCGGGTGGGCCATGGGGCCGCTGTCCTCGGCGAACTGGTGGGTCTTGAGCAGCTTGACTTCCTCGATCCGTTTGACCGCCGGGCTGGTCATGTTGGCACTGAAGGCTTGGTCCCGAAAGATGGTCAGTCCTTCCTTGAGGCTCAACTGGAACCAGTCCCGACAGGTGACCCGGTTGCCCGTCCAGTTGTGGAAGTATTCGTGGCCGATCACCCCCAGCACATATTCAAATTCAGCATCCGTGGCCGTCCTGGGGTCGGCCAGAGCGCAGGAGGCGTTAAAGAGATTCAGCCCCTTGTTCTCCATCGCCCCCATGTTAAAGTCCTTGACCGCCACGATCATAAAGATGTCCAGGTCGTATTCCAGGTCGTAAACCCGTTCGTCCCAGGCCATGGCCTTTTTGAGGCTTTCCATCCCGTGGTGGGTCTTGTGGGCGTTTTCCGGTTCGGTCCAAAGCTCCAGGGTCAAGGTCCGTCCGCTTTGGGTCAAAAAATGGTCCCGCAAAACCACCATTTTCCCGGCGACCAAGGCAAAGAGGTAACAGGGCTTTTTGAACGGATCAAGCCAAGTGACAAAATGCCGCCCCCCTTCCAGGCCCCCTCTCTCCACCTCGTTGCCGTTGGAAAGCAGCACTGGGTACAAGGCTTTGTCGGCGATGATCTTGGTGCGGAACAAGGTCATCACGTCCGGCCGGTCGGGGAAGTAGGTGATCTTGCGGAACCCTTGGGCCTCACATTGGGTGCAAAAGAGTTTCCCGCTTTGGTAGAGCCCTTCCAAACTCCGGTTTTCCTTCGGGTAAATCTCGGTGCGCAGCAACAGTTCAAACCGGTCTGGCAGGCCAAACAGGGTCAGACTTTCGGCTGCCTTTTGGGTGTTTGCTTCGTTGAACGGTTGGCCGTCTAGGCGAATCTCCAACAGCTTCAGGTCCGCTCCGTCCAACCGGAGCGAGCTTTCCGCCGCCTTGGCCTTGAGCAACATGCGGTTTTGCACCCAAACCTTGTCTTCAAAAAGCTCGAAGGTCAGGTCCACGGACAGGACCTCGTGGCTAAAAGGACGGTAGTCCTTCAGGTAGGTGACTTTTGGGTTGCTGGACATGTCCTGGGGCCAAGATTGGCGGTTGGTTGTGGGTAAAACATTGTTAAAAGGTCAGCCCTGGTCGAGCAGTTCCTTGACCCATTGGTTGATCACCGCCGGGTTGCCTTTGCCTTTGGTTTCCTTCATCACCTGTCCAACAAAAAAGCCGAACAGCCGGTCTTTGCCGGAGCGGTATTCGGCCAACTGGCCGGGGTTGGCGGCGATCACCTTCATGACCGCCTCCCGGATCGCCCCTTCGTCGGAAACTTGGCGTAAGCCCTGTTCGTCGATCAATTGGTCCGGGTCTTTGCCGGTTTGGAACATCCCTTCAAAAATGGTCTTGGCGATTTTGCTGCTGATGGTGCCGTCTTCGATCCGGGCCAACATCTTGGCCAAGGCTGCCGGGGTGATCTTGGAATCTTCGATCTGGGTTTTGGTTTCGTTGAACAGCCTAGCCATGTCGCCGTTGATCCAGTTGGTCACCGCCTTGGCGTTGGCCCCCAGGGCCGTGGCCTCCTCAAAGTAATGGGAAACCGCCTTGTTGACCGTCAACAGGGAGGCATCGTAGTGGCTGAGGCCGTATTCTTGGATGAACCGGTCCCGCTTTTGGTCGGGCAGCTCGGGCAGCTTGGCCTTGAGCGATTCCACCAAGCCGGGGGTGAACCGGACCACCGGCAGGTCGGGGCAAGGGAAGTACCGGTAGTCGTGACTGTCTTCCTTGGTCCGCAAGCTCCGAGACTGGTTCAGATTGCCGTCCCAAAGCCGGGTTTCCTGGACGATTTTGGCCCCGTCCAAGACCGCATCGGTTTGCCGGGCGATTTCAAAATCAATGGCCAAGGCAACGTTGCGAAAGCTGTTGAGGTTTTTGGTTTCGGTCCTAGTGCCGAACTTGGGTTCGCCAACCGGCCGGATCGACACGTTGGCATCGCAGCGCAGGTTGCCCTTTTCCATGTCGCCGTTGCAGATTCCCAAGTAGGTGACATAGGCATGGATTTTTTCCATGTAGGCCTTGGCTTCTTCGGAATTGCGGATGTCCGGCTCGGAGACGATCTCCAAAAGCGGCACCCCGGCCCGGTTGAGGTCCACGTAGGAGGCGTTGGGGTCCTGGCCTTCATGGACCAGTTTGCCTGCATCCTCTTCCATGTGGATCCGGGTGATCCCGATCCGTTTGGTCCCCGCCTTGGTCTCGATCTCCACCCAGCCATGCTCGCAGATCGGCTTGTCAAATTGGCTGATCTGGTAGGCCTTGGGCAGGTCGGGATAAAAGTAGTTCTTCCGGGCAAACTCGCTGTCAAAACGAATCTGGCAGTTGGTGGCCAGACCCAGCATGATGGCATATTCGATCGCCTTGTGGTTGGCCTTGGGCAAAGCCCCAGGGAGCCCCAGACAGACCGGGCAGACCTGATCGTTGGGGGCGCTGCCAAACTGATTGGCACAAGAGCAGAACATCTTGGAGTTGGTCGAAAGTTGGGCGTGAACCTCAAGCCCGATCACCGGCTCAAATTGCATGGGCACCTATTGGGGGCAAATCACTCTAAAGCTGTGGATTGACACCCATCCTTTCACTAATGCAGCATTGGGTCAAGTTCGCCTAGAGGATGACCATGACCGAATTTACCAACCAAATTTTTTCCGCCCAAGCCATTGCCGGCCGAGTCAAACGGCTGGCCAAGGAAATCTCCGCTGCCGAGTCCAGCCAGCCTTTGGAACTGGTGGGGCTGATGAACGGGGCCTTGGTCTTTTTGGCCGACCTGATTCGGCACCTGGATTTTGACTTCCCCCTGCACCTAGTCCGGGTGCAAAGCTACCAAGGCGACCGGCAAGGGGAGGTGAAGGTGACCCTCGGCTTCGACCCCAAAGGCAAACGGCTGCTCTTGGTTGACGACATCCTCGACAGCGGCGGCAGCCTGATCGCCTTGATGGGCGAACTCAACCGACAAGGGGCCGAGGTCTTGAAGACCTGTTGTCTGCTCGACAAGGCCAAGTCCCCGCTCCAGGCAGACTACGTCGGTTTTCACTGTCCCGACCTCTGGGTCGTGGGTTACGGTATGGACTACCAAGGGCTCTACCGCAATCTCCCTTTTATCGCCGAACTTCCGCCAACCTTACGGTAATCCACCATGAACCTGATCCAAGCCTTTCTTTCCAGCCCCGGCCCCAAGAACCTCAAGGAAGCGGCGGTGCTTTACCTCAAGGGGTTTACCATGGGGGCGGCGGACATCATTCCTGGCGTTTCGGGCGGGACGGTGGCTTTTATTGCCGGGATCTACACAGAGCTGGTGGACGCAATCAAGTCCATCGATTTTGTAGGGATCAAAAAGCTGCTCCGTTTTGACTTGAAAGGCTTCCTGGCCCATGTGCACCTCAAGTTTCTGGTGGTGCTGGTGGCGGGGATCGGGACCGCTCTGGTCTCGGCGGTGCGGCTGGTTCACTTTCTCTTGGAGAACCAACCGGTTTACACCTGGGCCACTTTTTTTGGCATGATCGGGGCCAGCACCGTGATCTTGGGCCAAAAGTTCCACTGGCAACGGCCTGGGAACCTTGTTTCCATGTTCCTGGGGGTGGTGGCGGGTTACCTGATCGTCGGGCTGATCCCGGTCCAAACCCCCCAGGATTGGTGGTTCCTCTTTTTGTGTGGTGTCATTGCCATTTGTGCCATGATCCTGCCGGGGATCAGCGGAGCCTTTTTGCTGGTGATCCTGGGCAAATACGAATACATCACCGGGGCGCTCAAAGACCCCTTCAGCCTGGAATCTTTGGTGATCATCCTGTCTTTTGGGGCCGGGGCGCTCCTTGGGATCACCAGCTTTTCTCGGGTGCTCAGTTACTTCCTACACCACTACGAAGCCCTGACCTTGGCCGCCCTGACCGGCCTGATGGCCGGGAGCCTGCGCAAAGTCTGGCCCTGGAAGGAAACTTTGGAAATCCAGTGGATCCACGGAAAACTGATGGTACTCCGGGACCAAAACATCCTGCCCGAGGTGGACCAACAGTTTTTTATTGCCTTGGGGTTGGCCGGTTTGGGGTTGGCTTTTGTCTTGGTGATGGAACGGGTAGCGGGGACCAAGTAAAGGGCTTTGGCCTTTGTTTTATGGGTTCTGGCACGGTCCGTGCTTGATCCTGGGGGACCAAAAAACTTGTTGGAATGCAAAAAATCTGTCAGCCTCCTAGTTCATTCATGGTTCGGTAGCGAATCGCTCAACCAGACCTTTGGAACCAAAACTATGAAAAACCGTTTTTGGATTGCCCTGCCCCTGCTCGCCTGTTTTGCGCTGGTTCCCGTGGCTTGGGCCAAAGACCGGCCCCAGGCCAAGGTGCCGGCCCAAAGCTTGGCCGAAGACCAAACCGAAGCTACGGAACCGGCCCAGGAAGAATTGAGCCTAGAGGAACTGGCAGCCCAAGAATCCCCCACCGCACCGGGGGAAAAGGAAGACCCGGAAAACGCCGATTTGGGCGACCAGGAACTGGCCCTGGAGCCCGAGGATGCTCCCTCGTTGGCGATCAAGGCCGATGACATCCCCACCTATTCCAACAAAAAGATTGAAGCCTTCATCCACATGTACACCAACCGCAAAAGGGACGTGTTTGAACAGGCCGTGGAGCGAAGCGCCGTTTACCTGCCGATGATCGAGAAGATTTTTAAGGAAGAGGGAATCCCCGGCAACTTGGCCTTTTTGGCGGTGGTGGAATCCAACTTCAACCCCAACGCCCGCAGCCGGGCCAACGCCGTGGGGATGTGGCAATTTATGTCCCACACCGGCAGGTTGTACGGGCTGACCAACAGCTGGTGGCACGACCAACGGTTTGACCCTGAAAAATCCACCCGTGCGGCGGCCAAACACCTCAAGGACCTTTATTCCGAATTCGGGGAATGGGAACTGGTGCTCGCTGCCTACAACTCCGGGGCCGGAAGGGTTCGCCGGGCGGTCAAACAAGCCAAGCGCAAGGGCCTGGACACCGACTATTGGTCGCTCAAGCTGCCCAGGGAAACCCGGGGCTACGTCCCGGCCTTTTTTGCCGCCGCAATCTTGTTCAACAGCCTGGAAGCCTACGGATTTAATCCCGCTCCCCAGCCGGAAACCCGGCCCGAGCGGTTCCCCTTGGACGTTCCCGGGGGGGTGACCTTGGCCCAAGTGGCAGAGGTGACCGGCTTTGACGAAGCCACCTTGGCGGCCTTGAATCCCTCCATCCCCAAAGGCCTGACTCCGGCACACCTGGAGACCTACGAGATCAACGTTCCCAAGCCCTACCAAGTCCAAGGCGAAGAATTTGCTGATTTGGCCAACAGCAGGGCCAAATTCTGGAAATACCACACTGTCCAAGCCGGAGATACCTTGTGGCGGATTTCCAAGCAGTATGGGGTGCCGATCTCCGAGATCCTGGCGTTCAACCAAATCTCCGCCAAACGGCGCACCTTGCGGGCCAACCAGCAGATTATGCTGCCGGTACCCAACGACTACGTGCTGCCCCATGTTTTTGCCCATGCACGGCGTGTGGTGGCCCAACAAGAAGACCCGGATCAGAAGGTGGGCTCAATGACCTACCACAAGGTCCAGCCGGGTGAAACCCTCTGGAGCATCTCCCTGGCCTACAAGGTCAGCTTGGCCGAACTCAAACGGTGGAATACCAGAATCGCCCGTCGATGGAGCCGTTTGCAGGTCGGCGACCAAGTGGCCCTACGGATCCCCGGAGGCGGCAGCGACACTTAAAACCTCGGTTGTGGCCTTGGGTTAAAGTTACAAAAAGCCTCTCCCCTCTCCAGGGGAGGGGCTTTTTTTTTGTGGCCAACACTAGGGGGAAAGGGAGGGGGAACCATCCTCAAGGCTTTTGGGCCCGGACCTTTTGGGCAAACGCTTGGTCCAGGGTCCGGGAGAGGTCCAACAAAAAGCCCTCAACCGCCTTGGTCCCTGGCCCGCAAAACTGGCCGAGCTTGCCCTTGTAGTGGCCGATGGTGTCGAGCCTCCGCTTCTCTTGGGCCTCACAGGTTGGGCAGCTCTGGGCCATCAGCTCATGGTGGATGGTGTAGTACTCCATCATTGGCCGAAAGAGGCTCGAAAGGGTCACCACACAACGGCGCCGCTCATAGTCGGACATCTTCTGGGCGGCAAAATCGGTCCCTTGGTTGAGCGCCTTTTCAATGACCAACTGGGCACAAGAAGGGGTTGAAAGCAGCAGGATCGGCTTTCCCTCCGAGGTCCGCAACTCCGCCAAGGGTCGCCCGTTGACCTTGTAGCGGCAGGCATCCAGTTCCACGATGCCATAGGTCCCCAAACCGGGTTTTTTCTCTTCCACCTCCTTTTGGGCGAAAGCCAAAAAGTCCGCCTTGCTGATCTCCAGTTTGGCCAAGTCAATCTGGTCTTCCTGGGCCAGGGAAAAGTTGATCTGCCCGAAGGCTAAACCCGGCAGCCACAGGCCCCACAGCAGGAGTGTTAAAAGAGATTTCATGGACCTTTGGGGGAAGAGTTTTTTCTCCCGCCAAGCTACCATTTTTTCCCCTTCTTGGCCAGCCCCGTAAAAGAGGGAAGGCAGAGAGACCTACCGTAACCCTTCCCCAAAGGCTCGGTTTTTCCCGGTCTTTCCCTCAAAAATCCGAGCCTCGCCCCGCTTGACCCTACTTACAAGAACCTATGTGCCCTCCCGGTTCCTAAGGGATGTTGATTAGGGCTTTTCCCTTTCTTGTGGGGCCATCACAAATGCCCTAAAATAGCGACAAGGACTTCAGTCAACACCACCCCTAATGACAGGCTGCCGACAGGCACCCCCAACCAGAGGTAAAAAATGGCCGTTACATTCTTGTTTTTAGGTTGGATAGGTCTTGGATTTTGGGTCCTGGCCATGCACCGGGCCTACCTGGAAGCAAACCGGGTTCGGGTGGGTCTGGACCGGGTGGGGGCTCCTCTGGGCGGGCTCAAGCCAATCCTCCCCGCTGGGCTGTTTTTTGGCCTTAATCTGGCCTGGGTTGGCCCCTGGGCAACGGTGGTTCTGGTGGCGGTCGCCTTTTTGTTGGCCTTCCTGATCGACCGGGTGAGGCATTTCAGCTTCAGCCACAACCTTCTGCCATCGGTCGAGGTCTCCGAAGGGGCGGGCAAAAAAAGCTCCGCTTTTTGAGCCTTTAAACCGGTCCCCAGGCCACCTACCTCTCTCGGCTTCCAGACCCCCCAGTCCCGGCCCAGGGCAGGGCTCCAGGCCTATTTCTTCTGATACAACCGCTGGTTTAACTTCTCCAGGTCCGGTTGGGGGGTGATGTAAAAGGCATGGACTTGGTAGGGGGTTCCGGGAATGTTCAGGCCCAACACCGCCATCCAGACCGGCTCTTGGGTCCCCGGCCAAAAGTGCAACTGTTTGGTCCAGGCCCCCTTGGACTGGCTGGCCAGCTTTGCGCAAAGGTAAAAAAAGGTGTGCTCCCCCCGGGTGTCGGTGAACTTTTTGATGAAACCCGGTTGGATCATGGTGGGGTAGAACTTAGGGATGGGATGGGTGGCCAAACGCAGCTCATCGCAGCGCATGACCATCACTGGCGAAAAAAAAGGACGACCGGGCCACCACTGGTCGCTGTTCGGGTCGTTAAATTCCCCAAAAATCGACGGCCCGTTCTCTTGGATGTAACGTACCGCTTTTTGTGCATGGGCGATAATCTCTTCGGGCGAGTGTTTTGCCCAACGTAGGTACATTTCTTGGGTCGAGACCTGTTCCACTGCCCAGGGCATCGCATCCGACTCTTCCCCCCAAGCCGTGCCGACCAGAAGCAACAAAACACCGGCTATTATCCAAACCACCTTCAATGGAATCCTCCCCTCATGGCGAATCAGCAACAACTTTGGCTCATTGTGCCATTTTGGCCAAACCCAACTGGGACATGAAGCTGAAGGAGTCAAGCAGTTCCCACCGTTCAATCAACATCCCATCTTTGACCCGGTAGATCCCAAAGGCTTCCCAGGCCAAATCCTTGCCCGTGCCCGGAGCGCCCATGACGTTCCCAACATGTTTGGCCTTGACTCCAACCCGAAAGGCCACCTTGTCCCCCCCGGCCAGTACGTCTCGAACCTCAATCTGTATTCCCGGAAACCATTCCCTTTGGGCTTTGGTCAGGGTGGCGATATATCCGGCCTTGGTGGCAGGAACGCCGGGGAAAGGGTTGTGGTCCACAAAGTCGGGATGGATTACTTGGTCAAGGTAAGCCAAGTTGCTTTTGTTCAGCTCGGCGGCCCAATTGCGGATCAGCTGTTTGCTTGCCTCTTCAACCTCCAGGGCCTTGACGGCAGAAGCTTCGGCAGGGGTATTCGCGGCACCTTCTTGGGGCGGATTGACTTTATTGCAACCAAACAAGAAAGCAAAAACGGACAACAGGACCAAGTTTCGCAGCAGGGCAGACATGGCGGCTCCTCGAAGGGGTGTAAATCGAATTCGTGGGTAGGGTACCCCCTTATCGATAGACTTGACAACTGGGCTGGACAAAAGTTTTTCCTTATCCCGTCAACTCAAAAGGATAATTGTTTGTTGAGATATGCAGCCCATCAAGCCGCTCGCCGGGACCTTGGAGGGCAAGACCGATCAATCGACAACACCCCAATCAAGGGCCAACGGGGATGGGCTTGGGGTTCTCGGTCTATTTGAAGATGACTGTTTTGTTCCCCACCACCATCATCTTGCGTTGCAGGTGATTCCAGATGGCCCGGGAAAGGACGATTTTTTCCAGGTCTTTTCCCTTGCGGATCAGGTCCTGCAACTTTTCGTTGTACTTCACGTGCACCGTTTCCTGCTCAATGATCGGCCCTTGGTCCAGCGCCTCGGTCACGTAGTGGCTGGTTGCCCCGATCATTTTGACCCCCCGCTCCAAGGCGGCGTGGTAGGGCCGTCCACCGGCAAAGGCGGGCAACATGGAATGGTGGATGTTGATGATCCGGTTCCGAAAGGGCTCAATCAGCTTGGACCCGATGATCCGCATGTACCGGGCGAGGATCACCAAGTCCACCTTAGCCTCAACCAGGGCCTGCAACATCGCCTCTTCCTGGACCGCTTGGGTTTGCTCTTCCACCGGGAAATGGAGAAAGGGGATCTGGAACTTGTCGGCCAGAGGCTTCAGGTCCAGGTGATTGGAGAGGATCAAGGGGACTTGGATCTGGAACTCCCCGGAGCTGCATCGGGCCAATATGTCAAACAGGCAGTGGGACTCCTTGGAAACAAAAATCGCCACCCTGGGGCTCTGGTCCGAAAAATCCAGTTCAAAATGCATCTGGTGGAGGACCGCAATTTGCTGGGCAAACTCGGCCGCAATTTGCTCCTTGGACAGCGAAAACTCCTCTAACTCCCACTCGATCCGCACGAAAAAGGCCTGCAAGTCCGGGTCGGTGTACTGGTCCAGGTAGGTGATGTTGCCGGAATGTTCAAAAATAAATTTGCTGATCGCAAACACCAGCCCCTTCTGGTCGGGACAATGGATGCGCAGGATGGCTTTGGTTTTTGGCATTCTGGTAGCGCCGCAAAGTGAATAAAGACCGGAGCAGAACAGACACCGGACAATAGGCAAGCTTTTTCCCCGCAACCCTAAGGCGGGTTCGGACCGCTGCCCGTCCCTACACCCCCGGTCAGGTTCCGGCAACCATTGGGTTTGCCCAACAACCCCAAAAGAGGCTCCGGCAACCCTGGATTTTCCCCTTCAACCCCAGGCAGTTTGGCAGAAGCGGCGGGTTAGGCTTGGGTGACGGCGTTTTTTCTCCGCACCCAAAGCAGATTCAAACCTCTACCGGTCCCCTCAACCCAAGATAGGTCCCTGCAACAATGGGGTTTTGCCCCGCAACCCAAGATTGGCTCAGCCCCCTACCGGTTCCCCAGGCAGGTTCAGACCTCTACCAAAGACCATTCGGAAAAGCAACCTCTCTGGGGCTGTAGCTCGGGCTCACTCCCTCTCCAAAGTTTGGGTTTGGGGGTAAAGCACCTTGCCCCGCAGTTCAGAGTTGGCCGGAGTGTTCAGCGGACACACCTGGATGCGGGGCAACTGGAGGAAAAAATAAACTTGGCCCGGCGCTTGAGGGTGGGGTGGTTGCGGTGAGCTCCGATGAACGGGGAGATTGGGAGAAATGGCCAAGGAGTTTTCCCATTGTAGGTAGAAGTAATTTAATTGTTGCTTGCACAGGGAAACAATTTTGTTTACAGTGCTGAAGGATATGAAGAACGCTTTCACTGGGAGGCTTATGAAAGTTTTATTCTGCAATATTGGTTGGATGAGAAATTATAATGGAATTGAGGGCGACTCGTTGAATCGGGGCGGAAGCTACAATGCTGGGGCTACTGGGCATGAAGTATGTAATTTTTCAAAAGCCCTAGGAACGGTATATGGATTTGTTCAGCCTTCAGGAGAGCAAATAAAAATTGAAAAACTAGGTGCCAAGAAAAGTGACAGTTCAATTACCGGGGTGACAGTCATATGGACTGCCGGGCCAGATAAGGGCGGAACCGTTGTAGTTGGATGGTACAAAGAGGCAACGGTATATCGTGAAAGAAAAACAAACCCCAAACCCACCACCAAACACAAGGAAAACGGTGTTTCTAAGTATTATGTTAAAGCAAAGGCTGAAAATGTTTTTCTATTGCCCATAAGTGCCAGAAACTTCTTGATCCCAAGGGCGCAGCAGGGAGGTGGTGGGATTGGTCAAAGTAACGTTTGGTATGCTCAGCACTTAAAAGACAGAAAAATTGTCGCAGGCGCATTGAGGTTGATTAAAACGGGGATTATTGACGAACTACCTGATCTGGACAATTCGACATCAGGAAAAGAAGGAAACCCAAGATTACAAAATCATTTAAGGCGAGAGCGCAACTCAAAAATTGTGCGACAAAAAAAGGATATCACTTTAAAAGAAACAGGAGCTTTGCGCTGTGAAGTGTGCAACTTTGACTTTTCGCAATTTTACGGAGAGTTAGGGAAAGATTTTTGCGAGGTGCATCATTTGCTGCAATTATCTAAGGCCGATGGAGAGGTGACAACTAAACTGGAGGAGCTAGCTGTAGTGTGTTCGAACTGCCATCGAATCATCCACAAACACGACCCTATGCTTACTTTGAATCAGTTAAGAAAAGTAATACCGCAATCTAGACGTTAGAGCCTTTGGACGGCAGGAAGGTGATAATTTTTGTTGGGTCAAGACTAGAACAGCGGGTTTTCTCTGATCAGTTTTAGAAGGATTTTGTTAACATCAACCTTCCGATTGTTATAGCGAAA
>MFNF01000034.1 GCA_001783715.1 Candidatus Lambdaproteobacteria bacterium RIFOXYD2_FULL_56_26 | reverse complement strand
TATAACAATCGGAAGGTTGATGTTAACAAAATCCTTCTAAAACTGATCAGAGAAAACCCGCTGTTCTAGTCTTGACCCTAAAATAAATATTCTCTCACCTGACATACCTGCATTAGCTCCTCCGGCCATAAAGGGGCAATTCGCAGACCTTGGTGAAGCCCAGGCTCCGTAAGGTTGGAATGGCCGGGCTGCTGGGGCCGGTTTCGGCCAAGGCGAGGTTGGCCCCCCAAGCTTGAGCCAAGGCCAGCCTCGACCGGATCAGCTGCCGATAGACCCCCTTGTGCCTTGCCTCCAAGAGGACCCCGGCGCAAAAGAGGATGGCGGTGTTACCTCGCAAAAACAAGGCCGCCCCGCCCACCGGCCTGCCCTCATCCAAAGCCAGACAAAGCTTGACCGAAGGCATCCGGGTAAAGGCTTGGAATGTGGCCGGTGCCCCCAACCCCAGGGGTTGGCCAAAGGCTTGGTCGATCAGCTCCACCCAAAGTTTGTGGTACAACGGGTCAATCTCCAAAACCTGAAAGGCCGCCTCCGGCTCAAAGGCCGGGTCCAGGGGCTCCAAAGGGCAAGCCCAGATTTGGCGAACCCCCACCTGCCGGTACTGCCGGGCTTCTAAGAGTTCCATCACCTCAAAGGCCGCCTGGGGGGCCAATTCCACGTCAAAATGGACCAGTTTGGGCCAATAAAAGGACTCCACCCTGGCCAAATCCTCCAAGGGATTGCCTGCCGCTCCGTAGCCAAACACCCGGTTAAACGGGGAATCCGGCCCGCCGTAAACCACCAGCCCCCCGGGGGTAGAAAGCACCCCCGCCTTGATGGCCGGGTCCAGTTTGTTGCAGGCCTTGGTGAATTCGATGGCCATGGCCAGCCGAGCCTCTTCGGAGGCCCTCGAAAGCAGGCTGAGCAGCTGGGCTTTTAAACCCTGGGGCTTTTTGGGCAGGGCCATGGGCAGGTCTGGGTTTGGAGGTAGGGTACCGGGGGGACCGGCACACCGGCCCCGGTTGCTTCAGGCTTTTGGCCGGTCCAAAGGGGGTCAGGCGTTTTGCTGCCGAACCTTTTCCTTTTCATACTGCTTCATCTTTTCTTCGTACTCCACCATCTTTTCCCATCTGCCTAAAAGGGAGTGGAGGTCTTCCATCTTTTTGAGGCCTTTGTACAAGGCGGCGAGCTGCAAAAAGACGTTTTTGTCCACCTTCATCCGCAAGGCGGACTCGTAGGCGGCAATTGCCTTGGGGTAGTTTTTCTTGGCCATCCAGGCCTTGCCTTCGGCAATCAGTTTCTGCCGTTCCACCTCGGTTTCCTTGTCCTTGGCGGCCTTGACCAGGGCGGCGTATTCATCAAGCAGCTCTTCTTCCTTGTCGGACTGTTTGAGCTGGCCATAAACAATGGCCGCCGTCTTGACCGTCTCGGGCAACCTCAACACCCCCAGGGCCTTGTGGAAATAATCCGAAGCAGGCTTGAACTTTCGTTCTTCCAGCAGTTGTTTGCCCTTCTCGGCGTAGTAGTCGTGGATCTCCTTGAGCTTTTCGATCGCCACCGGGGAGTCCGGCTCATAGGTTTGCAGTTGCCGGAAGGTCTTGATCGCATCGTCATACTTCTTCATCTCGATGTACAAGGTCCCCAACCGTTCCCAGAGTTTGGGTTCGGGGATCTCGGAAGAAGCGATTTGGTAGAAGTTGAGCGCTTTTTTGAACGAACCTGCGTCGTAACTTTCATGGGCCAACCGGACCAACTCACGCATGGAGTAGATGCCGCCCGATTTTTCCAGCAAGGCGGCAGTCTTGATCAGGTACTTGGCGGCCAGGAACTTTTTCCCCTGTCTGCGGTAGAGCAGGCCCAGGTTTACGTTCAAAAGCCGGTTGTATTCGTTTTCCCCCAGGTTTTTGCTGATCAGGTTGATGGCCGAATCCAAGTCCCCCTTTTTGGCGATCAAAATGGCCTTGAGCAGGTCGTAGTATTCAAAGTCGCTGATCGAAATGCGGTTGAGCGCCTCTTCAGCGTCCACCAGTTTACCGGTCATCAAGGCGTAGATGGACAAGTTGTAAAAGTGGTTTTTGCTGTGGTCCGGGTCCAACTCAATCTGTTTTTTGAACTCGTCGATCAGGTCTGCCGGTTGGGCGGATTTGGGCAGGTCCTTGAGCTGGCGGATCTGCAAGCCCAGGTCGGAAGCCTCAACCACCATCCCTTGGGCAGTTTTCTTTTCCTGGGCCATGGTTAATTCCTGCAACCGAGCGGTCCGCACGGAATCAATGGACTCGGTGATCTGTTGGGTCATCCGTTCGATCAACTTGTCTTCCCCCTGGTAGTCCGGGTAGATGAAGTCGTCGATGGCATCAAAGGAACTCAAGGAGGACTGCACCGCATCGTCGTACTTTTCGACCCGCGCCATAGAGGCGGCAAGGTTGTAAAAGGCGGGCATGTAGTCTTTTTTGACTTTAAGGGCCAACTTGTAAAGACTTTCGGCTTGGGTGTAGTTTTTGAGTTCCCGAGCGTAGTTGCCCAGCTTGTTGGCCAGTTCAAAGTCCTGGTTGTTGGACTTGATCAGGTTCATGCCCAAGGAGAGGGCGGCTTCGAGTTGTCCGGTGGCGGCAGCTTCATCCAGTTCTTTTTTGATCCTGGGGTAAACCTCTTCGGGGTTCAGCTCCATGGCCTTGTCAAACGCCATCATGGCCCGGTTGTAGAACTTGTCGCCCAGGAGCTTCAGCCCCTCGGCCAAGTGTTCTTCAACCTTTTCCTTGATCTTGTCTTCGCTGCTTTTTAAAAGGCCTTTGAGCATCTAATCAACTCCAAAGTCGATCCCAAACCCTTGCGGGGCTTAAGAGTCGCAAAGAACCGGGCCACGTTGCGCCAAAAGCCCCTGGCAAAAAAGGGGACGGCAAAGGGCGAATTCAGGCAGTCAGGATGGCTGCGGCAGGGCCATAATAGTGGATTTTGCCGAAGAATTCAAGGCCGTAAAATCTTGCGCCAAAAACTCACCGATTCGGGACCATAATGCTGTATTGTTTGATTTTATCGATCAAGGTCTGCCGCTCCAGCCCCAATTTCTCGGCGGTTTGGTCCAGGTTCCAGCTGTTTTTTAAGAGGCTGGAATGGAGAAACTGGGCCTCAAATTTGGCCATGGCCGGTTCCAACTGGCTGGGCAAATCACCCACCTGCATCACCTCGGCGTTGGAGAGCCGTACCACCGGCGGCACGTGTTTGATTTCGATGACCGGCTCCTTGACCATGATCACCATTCGCTCGACAATGTTTTTCAGCTCCCGGATGTTCCCCGGCCAGTGGTAGCGGCTCATTGAGGCCAAGGCTTCGGTGCCGATTTCCTTTTTGGCGAAGTCGCCAGAATAGGTGAATTGGTCGATAAAAAAGTTGATCAGGATCGGAATGTCCTCGGCTCGGTCCCGCAAGGGGGGGACTTCGATGGGGATCACGTTGAGCCGGTAGTAGAGGTCGTCTCTGAATTTGCCCTTGGCAATCTCTTCGTTCAGGTCCTTGTTGGAGGCGGTGATCACCCGAACATCCACCTGGTGGGTCTCGGTGCCGCCGACCCGCTCAAACTTCTGTTCCTGCAAAACCCGCAGGATCTTGGCCTGGGTCTTGAGGCTCATGTCCCCGATCTCGTCCAAAAACAGGGTTCCCCCGTGGGCCAAGTCGAACTTGCCCAACTTGCGTTTGGTGGCCCCTTTGAAGGCCCCCTTCTCCAGGCCAAACAGCTCGGTTTCGATCAGGTCATCGGGAATGGCGGCACAGTTGAGGGCCACAAAGGGTTTGTCCTTGCGGCGGCTTTTGAGGTGGATCTGTTTGGCCACCAGTTCCTTGCCGGTGCCGTTTTCCCCGCGGATCAGGACCCAGCCATCGCTGGGGGCCGCCTGATCGATCTGTTCGAGCACCCCTTTGATGGCTGCGGATTGGCCGATGATTTCAGTGTCGGAAAACTCCGCCCTCCGCTTGAGTTCTTGGTTTTCCCGGCGCAACGCCACTTCCCCCAAGGCGTGCTTGAGGATCAGCAGCACCTTCTCCAAAGACAGGGGTTTTTCGATGAAGTCGTAGGCCCCCTTTTTGGTAGCCTTGACGGCGGTTTCAATGGTGCCGTGGCCGCTCATCACCACCACCGGCATCAAAAATCCGTTTTCCCGCAGCCAATCGACCAGCTCCAACCCGTCCATCCCCGGCATCCAGATGTCCACCAAGGCGGCGCTGTAATAGTCCAAAGCCTCTTCCTCCAACAGCTCAATGGCCTGGTTGGCCGAGGAACAAAGGGTGCAGGTGTAACCCTCGTCCTCCAGGATCCCCTTGAGGGCTTCTAGGATGGAGCTTTCGTCATCAACGATCAGGATTTGTTCGGACATCTGGTCTATTTTGGCTCGGGCACGGCGGTGCGGGATTGGGTGCGGATCAAACCGGCAATTCGATGCTGAACTTGGTTCCCTTTTCTATATTTTCCAACCGAATAAATCCACCATGATCTGAGATGATCTGCTGCACGATCGCCAGTCCCAAGCCCGTCCCTTCCTTTTTGGTGGTGACGTAGGGGTCGAACACCCGGGGGATCATCTCTTCGGGAATGCCGCAACCGTTGTCTTCGATCTCAATGACCAGGGTCTTGAGCAGTTTGGAAAAGTGACTGCGCAACTGAATCAGCCCGGAAGGTTCGTCCTTGAGGGCGGCAATGGCGTTGTCGATCAGGTTGGTGAAAACCCGTTTGAGCTGTTCTTGGTCGAGCAGAGTGTCGGGGACCTCCGAATTGGGGTCGAAGGTGATCTTCACCCCTTTGGGCAAGCCCGGCTTGAACAGGGCCACCACGTCGTTGAGGATGTGGTTGAGGTTGCACAAGGTGGGGTTGATCTCCGGCAGCCGGGCGAACTTGGAAAACTCATTGACCATGTTCTTGAGATGGTTGACCTCTTTGATGATGGTGTTGGTGCAACTGTCGAGCAGTTCCCCTTCCTTGACATTTTCCAGGTACTTGCGCCGGATCCTTTGGGCGGAAAGTTGGATCGGGGTCAGGGGGTTCTTGATCTCATGGGCGATGCGCCGGGCCACTTCCTGCCAAGCCCGGGCCCTTGTGCTGCGGTCGATCTCGGTTTGGTCGTTGACCACCAAAAGCTTGCCCAGCGGCTCTTCCTTGGGGGTCCTCAGGGCAAACAACTCCAGGGCCAAGTGAATCGCCTTTTTGTCCTGCATCAGGTGGACTTCCTGCTTGACCTCTTGGTCCCCCGAACTTTCCAACTGGGTGATCATCGCTTCCAAGAGCCCGGTCTGCTCCTTGGAGAGCACCGACTTGTAGTGCTTGCCCACCGCCTTGGCGGCCTTGATCTGGTAAAGCCTGACCAGATAAGGGTTGATCCCCTTAATGTAACCGGAGTTGTCGATCAGAAAGATCCCGTTTTGGATGTTTTGGACCACCAATTCCACAAAGATGTTGCGCTCCTCCAGCTGCCGGTTGGTTTCCACCAACTCTTCTCGGCTAGCGGCCAGGGACTTGCGGTTTTGTTGCAACTCCTTGGTCATCACGTTGAAGCTTTCAAGCAAAAGGCCGATCTCGTCTTCCTCTTGCAGGTTGATCTGAAAGTCCAGGTCGCCCTTGGCAATCCTTCGGGTCCCTTCCACCAAAATCTCGATCGGCTCGACGATGCTCCGGGCAAGGTAGTACCCAAACCAAGTCCCGCCAAACAGGATCAAAACCGTAAAAAACAGCAGGTAGGTGCTCAGGGAGGTCCGAAGCGGGTCTTCCACCGCCTGGAGCTGGGCGTGTTCCTGGAGATTTTTGTGCAGCCGTTTCAGGTCGCTGTAAAAGGTGCCCTTGAGGATCTCGGCCACCTCCAGTACCCGCCGCTGCTCCCCTTCCCGAAAGGGGATCAGCACCCGTTTGATCTGGGCCCGGTCCAGCTGGGTGGTCAAAGGGGTCATCTTCACCCCCTCGGTCTGCCCCACCACCGGCGGCAACGGTTTCCAGAGGTCCTCGTTTTTTGGGTCCCCGATCCAATGGCCGACCAACTCGAAGTTGGCATCGTACAGAGCCAATCCGTCGATCTGGAAACGTTCCAGATTTCTCTTGAACCACAGGTCTCGGGTCAGAGGAGAGGTCTTGAGGGTTTTGTTGGCCGGGTTCAGGTAATCTTCGATAATCACCCCGCCCAGGTTGAGCAGGAAGCTTTCCCGTTTGGCGCTGAACTGCTCCAGCACTTGGTTGGTGTTGCCGAAGGCTCGGGCATATTCCCCCCGGAACCAACCTTCCAGGCTGTTGCGCAACAGCCCGTTGACGATAAAAAAGAACAGCACCATCGGCAGGGAGCTGACCAAAACGAAACCCAAGGTCAATTTGGACTTGAGCTTAAACCCCAGTTTCTTGCGCTTGCGCTCGTAGATCAACTTGATCAGGTTGCGCAGGATCAAAAAGATCGCCAGCAGCAACAAGACCGCATTGAGGTTGATCAAAAGGAGCAGGTCCAGGTTGTTCTCGAAGGTCTTCCAGTCCTGGAACTCCCGGTAATAGAAGTTGAGGGACAAAAGCGCCACCGTCACCAGCCCCAGAACCACCACCAAGCCGACCCGGTTGCGGATCAGCCTTTGGTGTTCCGGGGTGGAGTCGAACCGATCCTTTTTGGCCATAAAGCGGGGTCAGTACTCGAAGTTCTTGGGCAAAACCACAATCCCATCGGAGATGAAGAACACCTTCTTTTCCTCTTCCAGGTTCACCCCGATCTCTCGGTTGTCCCCGATCACCACCTTGTCGTCCAGGATGGCATTTTTGATCGTACAGCCCTGGCCGATCCGGCAGTTGGAGGTGATGATCGAATTTTCGATCATCGTCCCCTTGCCGATCTGCACGTTCCGGCCGATCAAGCTGTTGGTGATCTTGCAAGGAGCAATGATGGAGCCTGAACCGATGGTGGAATTAACCATCTCCACCTTTTCCAAATAAGCGCTGGGCATCTGCTCGCCCACCCCCCGAATTTTCCAATTGGACTTGACCAGGGAATCTTCGCCCCGGAGGTTCAAAAACTCCATGTTGGCATCATAGTAGGACCGAATGGTCCCCACGTCCCGCCAGTATTGGCCGTACTTGCTTTTGACGAAGTTGAAGCCCTGGACGTTGGCATCCACCAACATGCCGGGGATGATGTTCTTGCCGAAGTCGTGGGCCGAGGTTTCCCTGGCATCCTTGGCCAGCTCCCGAACCAAGGCGGCGGTCTTGAAGATGTAAATCCCCATATTGATGTGGCAGACCGGCCCTGCTCCGGGAATCTGGGAAGGATGTTGGGGCTTTTCGATGAAGCTGGTGATCCGGCCATCCTCTTCCATGGTGAGCACCCCAAACTCGCTGGCTTCGGTCTTGGGCAACTCCAGGACCGAGAGGGTCAGGTCGGCGTTGGTTTCCACGTGCTTACGGAACATCTCATTGAAGTCCATGTTGTAGATGTGGTCGCCGCTCAGGATAAAGACATGGTCGGGCCGGTGGTCTTCTAGGAGGTGGAGGTTTTGGAAGATCGCATCGGCGGTGCCGGAGTACCATTGTTCGGAGATCCGCTGTTGCGCCGGGACCGCCTGGATAAACTCCCCCAGCTCGTGGGCCAGGAAGTTCCAACCGATCCGCAGGTGCTTTTCCAAGGACAGGCTTTTGAACTGGGTCAAAACATAGGTGTGCCGCAACCCGGAGTTGACCGCACTAGAAAGCACCCAATCGATGATCCGAAACCGGGCGGCAAAATGCACCGCCGGTTTGCTCCGGTCACGGGTCAGGGGATAAAGCCGACTGCCCTTACCGCCGGCCAGCACAAAAGTAAGAATATTTTCGCTGTTTAAGGACATGATGTTATTCCTCTTGTTTTAAAGCCAAGATTTCTTGGGCTTTTTCGATCAATTCGGAAAGGTCGCCACTTTTTACCACGTAGCTGGTGGCACTCCAGGTCAGGTAATTGTCCTTGTAGTGGGAATAGGCGGAATGGATGATCACCGGCAGGCCCCGTTGGGTGCTGATGATCTTCTCCAAGGCCTCGATTCCATCCATTCCGGGCATCTTGATGTCCAGGATCACCAGGTCCACCTTTTGGTCTTTTAAAATCTGCAACCCGTTGAAGGCACTGTTGGCCATCAGGACTTGGTAGCCCAGGTCGGTGAACTCCAGGTTGAGCAGTTCCCGGATGTTCTCTTCATCATCGATCACCAGGATTCGGCTGTTTTGTTGGTTCATAGCTCCTCTTGTTTGTTAACGGTTGGCAATGAGATGGTGAAGGTCGTCCCTTTGGCCGGGAGCGAATGGACGGTCAACATGCCTTTGTGCTCTTCAACTAACTTTTGCACCACCACCAGCCCGAGCCCGGTCCCATTTTCCTTGGTGGTGTAATAGGGCGAAAAGATCTTGGCTTCCTCCGACTTGGGGATGCCCGGACCGGTGTCCTGGATGGTGATGACCACCATGTTACCCAGCTCATTGGCCAAGATCAAAAGCAAACCGTCTTTTTCCATCGCCTCCAAGGCGTTTTTGACCAGGTTGTTGATGATCTCGAACAAATGATGTTCTTTGATACGGATGTTGGGCAGGTGGCCCTTCACGTTGATGTTTACCGAGATCCGGCGCAGGTGGATCTCTTCTTCCAACAAGGCGATCACCCGGTTGATCGTTTTGGCGGCATCACAGTCGTTTTTGAGTACTTCCGCCTTGGGGGTCTGGTCCAAAATGTCGTTGAGCACCAGTTCCAAGGTGGCAACGGTCTCGACGATCCGGTTGACCGGGTCGTAGTTGATGTCCCCCGGTTCGATCCGTTTGAACACCCGCCGGGCAAACCCGCCGATGATCGACATTGGCCCTCTGATCTCGTGGGCCATCTGGGCGATCAATTGACCCTTGGCGGCCAATTTTTCCTGGTGCATCAGCTGGGCTTGGGATTCCTTGATCTTCAGGTTGGTTTGTTTGATGTAGTTGATCGACTCTTCCAGCTTGGAAAGCAGCTTGACCGTCTCGATCACTTCGGTGGCGGTCTTGGCGAATTCGGTGATCGCCTTGATGTTGGTGTCGGTGATCTGGTGGCCGGTCACGGCGTTGTCGGCAATCAAAAGCCCCACCGATTGTCCGTGCCAGATCAAGGGCACCACAATGCATTCGCTGACCTGCAACGTCTCCCGCAACCGGTTGAAGCTCGGGTGTCCGGCCATGGTCGAGCTGTCGTTGATCAACTGGTACTTTTGGGTAAACAGGGTTTGGATCAAAAGGTGCTCCGGGTCCCCCAGGCTGACCCGGATGGACTGGCAAAGCTGGTTGATCCAGGTGTCCGACCGGGTTTCGGAGGCCTTGTAAAGGTCGATCATCTTGGTCAAGGTCGGCGGACTTTGGGAAAGCTCATGGTAGATCCGCCCCGCCTCTTCCCGAGAGGCTGGGCCAATGGCCTGGACCCCTTTGAGTTCCTGGTCCTCTTGGTCCACCAGCAGCAAAAAGGCCCGGTTGAACCGCAGCCCCTGCCCGGAGGTAACCGCCACCAACACTGCGTCAAAGATCTCCCGCATCTGGGGGGTCAGGTCCTTGCCGTGGAAAAAGTGAAACCGCTCGACCAGCTCCATCATCTTGTTGTTGACGTAGTGCTGCAACTCGGCGGTTTCGGTGATGTTGGTCAAGGTGATCAGCTTGAAGTTTTCCGACTCCTTGAATACGTGCAAGGTCAACTCAACATCCATCAAAATCCCACCCCGCTGGACCACCTGGGTCCGGTGGTTGATCAAAGAGCCGTTGTGGGAGTCCAATTCCAGCAGCTTGATGTACTCGGTCCGGTTGGGGGCATGCAGGGGGAGCAGGTTGCAAAAGGGCTGGCCCAATATCTCGGCGCTGGAGTAACCGAAGTTTTGCTCCGCCGGTTTGCTCCACATGACGATCTTGTCCTGCCCGTCGAGCAGAATCCAAACCTGAAGGATTTTGTCGATGTGCCGGAAGAGTAGGCTTTGCAAATCCGCTGCGGAACTTATTGGGCTCATTCTGTTGCCTTAGGTCTGGTAAATCGGATAGGAATAATCTAGCCGTACTAATTCGGGTTTGTCACCTATGGAACCCAACAGCACCCTAAAAGCTTTTTCCGAACCCCTATGGTCAACTTGACTCCTTTGAGCGAGGATCACCCATACCTCACCTCCGTTTCGGAGTACAATCGGCTGAAAAACCTCAAGCACAAAGAGGATTGGACGGCCTGCCAGAGCGAGGTGGAATGGTTGGTGAAGCTGCACTTCGTCAGAAAATGTTTTAAAGAAAAACGGATCGACGGGACCAAGTTCCTTGCCACCGAACGATCATTGGTACTCTCTTGGCTGTCCAAACCGTGACCGCCGGGCAACAAGCGTAGAGCCTGTCCAAGGGCCTTTAGGAGAACTGTTAGAATGCGCTTAAAAGTAATTCTGCCCCTCTTGAGCCTACTTTTGGGGCTTGTCGCCTTGTACCTGACTGCCTTCAGCCAGTGGCAACAGCGGGATCTGGTCCAGACCCAACGGCTCCAAGGACAGCTGGAGAAAGGTTTGACCCAAGCGGCCCAGGCCCAGACCCGGTTTTTGGACGCTCTGGCCTTGTGGGGCAAAGCCGCTGGGACCGGGGAAACGGGGATCCAAGCGCTGTTTGACCAAGCCGACCGAGGGGGACTCAACCCCCAAGGACTGGTCCGTCTGGAACATTGGAACTCGGCGAAGGCCAAAAAGCGCACCTCCGAACTGGGCAAAGGCTTCAGCCTGAAACTGGAACCGGCCCAGGCCAAAGAACAAAAAGAATTTTGGGTGATCACCGGCAGCGTACGGAACCAGGAAAATTTGGTGGGCCTGGAGACCAGCGCCCTGTTCCCCACCAGCCTGGGGGACAAACCGAGGTTTGTGACCCTGGACCTACCCGGCCAAAAGGGTTCCTGGCTCGCTTGGCCTACCGGCGAGGCCGCAGAGGAAACTTGGTTATTGCTGGCTTTTGACCCTCGGGAGATCTTCGGCAAAAACCTGCTGCCTTTGCCCGGCAGCCTGGGCTACCGGCTGAGTTGGGGGGAGATTCAGCTTACCAAGGAACCGGCGGGCAGCGGCGAACCGGTCAAACGCTCCCAGACCTTGGAAACCCCCTTGGCCCCGATGGAACTCCAGGTGACCGGCCTCCAATCCTCCGCCTCTTGGCTGGGGGAAGAGCTGGAATTGGGGCTTTTGGCCTTGCTGTTGGTCCTGACCCTGGCGGTTGCCGGGGGCTTTTTCCGGCTCGCCCAGTGGCTGGAGAAGGACCAAGCGGACCGGGACCTTTGGCGCAAACGGGCCGAAGGCTACCGTTCCACCCTTTTGGAGGTCCGCACCGAAAAGGGGGTCAAGGAAGCCTTGGTCAAAGCCCTAGAGGAAATCTGCCGGTACACCCACTGGCCCTTGGCCCACGTCACCCTGCCCGACGAAAGCCGCCAAGAGGCGCTGGCCAACCTTTGGTATGAACTGGAGCCGGGCAAGCACAAAAGTTTTACCCAAGCGGCCAGCTCCAGAAACTTCCAGTCCGGCGAATCCCTGATGGACCGGGTTTTGGCCCATGAAAAGATCGTTTGGATCGAAGACATCACCCATGATGTCAGCTTTGCCCGGACCAAGATCAACTACGACTTTGGGATACGTACCGCTATTGGCTTCCCGGTCAAGGTGGGCAGCGAAATCGTCACGGTGATGGAGTTTTACAGCGACCAGATCCTCACCTGGGACCAAGAGCGGGTGGACTGGTGCGAAGCCATCCTGGCCCAAGTGGCCTCCCTGCTCGAAACCCACTGGGCCACCAACGCCTGCCAACGACTGGAAGGCCGGTTTGAAACCATTTTCTCCGAAGCCGGGCAACCGATGTTGCTTCTGACCGGGGCCGGGATGATCGAAAGGGTCAACAAGGCGGCGGAAAAAGCCTTTGGTTATCCCGCCGGAGAGCTTCGGGGCCGGAGCCTCGACCTGCTCTTGGGAGAGCACGACAAGATCAAGGAGCAGCTGCTCTTGGCGCTCAATCCGGGCAACAAGCTGCCCCCAGAGCGCACCTTGAAGGCTAGACGCAAGGACGGCCAGTTGATCGAATCGGACTGGGGTTTTGCCGAGGTCACCGCCCATGGGCCTCGCACCCTTTTGACCCGTATCTCCTTGGAAGTGGCACCGCCCCTACCGGCCAAAACCACGGTGGCCGGAAGTCTTTCAAGTGGTTACCAAACCCAGGAACGGCTCTCTACCGAAGCGAAGCTCCGGGGGGACTACCTATCCGCCTTGGGCCTGGAAGTACAGGTCCCCGCCCAAGCGGTGGCCAACCTTTCGAGAAGGCTTTTGGATGAAGCCCCCGGCCAGGACCGTCGGCCTTGGCTGGTCACCCTCAACCTGATGGGCGAGCGGCTGAGCCGCAAACTCACTCGGGCCTTGGAGCTTTCTAGGGTCGAGTCTGGGGGAGTGCAGATGGCCGAACATCCCTTTGACCTCAAACGGTTGCTTTCGAGGCTGCTCGACCGTTTCAGCCCGGCGGCCCAAGAAAAGGGGGTGGAGCTGTTTGTTTATTCCAACGCCGATGTCCCCAACGCCTTGGTCGGCGACCCCAGAAGGCTGGAGACGGTGCTTTCGGTGTTGTTGGAAAATGGGCTCGACTACACTTCCAAGGGGGAGGTCTGGATTGAGGTGACCGCGGTCAGCCAACAAAGCGGCATCGTGGAACTGCGGTTTACCGTCAAAGACAGCGGCCAAGGAATCGGCGAAGCCAAGTTGCAGGCCCTCAAGACTCTGCTTACCCAAAAGGGCAAGGTGGCCAGCAAGGAAGGGGCGATGATCGCCTTGAGCCTCAAGCTAGCCAATGGTCTGGCCGAAATAATGGGTACCGGCATCAAGATCGTCAGCCAGCTGGGCAAAGGGGCCCAGTTCTCCTTTACCTTACGCTGCGAATTGCAGCCGGAGCCGCAAACCAAAGGGGTACGGCTGGTCCGGGACCTTTCGGGAGCCAAGATTCTTTTGATCGTTGCCAACGAAGCCTTTGGGCAGGCACTGCAAAAGTATCTCCTCATTTGGGGGGCTCAGCCCCAGTGGCTGCGCAACCCCTTGGAACTGCAAAAGGTGATCAGCGCCAACAACCTGGGGATTCGTAAGGCCGACTTGGTGATCTTTGACGCTCTGGCCGCCGGTTCCAATTTGGAAGAACAGGTGCGGGAGATGCGCAACTACACCGAAGAAGTCCCCCTGGTCTGGCTTTCGGACCGGCAAGGCTTGCCCAAACCTCCGGCAGACTTGGTCAGCGGTTGGATCACCAGGCTTTCCAAGCCGGTCAAACCGGCCGAGTTTTACCCCATCTTGATGCGTTTGATGGACCGGTGGGACGACAACCTGGCCGAAGAAAGCGCCGAGCCGCAAACCTCGGTGTTGGTGGTGGACGACAAAAAGGCCGAGGTCCAGTTGATGGTTTCGGCCTTGGAAGAAGAGGGCTACAAGGTCCGGTTTGCTCAAAGCGCCCAGGAGGCCCTGGAGGCTTACAAACAAAGCGGCTTCAGCTTGGCTTTGGTGGACTTGGGGCTGCCGGGTACCGATGGGGTGGAGTTGATCCGCCGCTTGCGGACCCTAGAGCAGGAGCAACTGGGCTACAGCCGCCCGCTGTTCGCTTTGACCGCACCCGGAGAAGGCAGCCGCAACCAGGAAGCCTTCGAGGCCGGGGCGGACAACACCTTGGCCAAACCGGTCAACAACGGAGTGCTGATCGAGATGATCCGCTCCACCTTGTACCTCTGATAGAAGACCGGGGCCGGGGGTTCTCCCCGGCTCTGCCGCTCAACAGTGCCGCAATAAAGCTGGGTTAGGGCTGCAAGGCCCAGGCACCAGGGCGCAGTACCGTCACCTGGGCCTGTTCATTGAGCCGGATCAAGGTGGAGGCTTGCCCGCCAGGGCAGTCTCCTCCGTCCAACCAAAGCTCCACTTGCCCGGGGAAAGCCTCCAACGCCTCGTTCAGCCTAGCTGGTGGAGGTTCGCCGCTGCGGTTTGCACTGGTGCCGACCCAGGGCACGCCGGTGGCCTCGATCAGCCCCCGGATCGGCGCATAGGAACTGTACCGAAACCCCACCTCGCTCCCCTCCCGGTTCAGCCCCGGAGCCAGCCCCTCCGAAGGCAAAACCACGGTCAAGGGGCCGGGCCAATGGCGTTCCAAAAAGGCCCGCCGGAGCGGCCCCAACCGAGGTACAAAGCGGTGCAACATCGGCCAGCCGGAGACCAGCACCAAAAGAGGAGCTTGGGCCTTGCGGCCCTTGAGCCGGTAGATTGCCTCTACCCCCTGTGGGTCGTTGGCCAAGCAGCCTAGGGCATAAAAGGTTTCGGTGGGATAAACAAAAACCTGACCGGGCCTTTGGGCCCGGTCCAGGAACAAGGAAGGATCGGAAAGGGGCAAACGAAAGGGGTCCAAGAATCAACCCTTTTCGGTCAACCTCCAAACCCCGTCCCAATCGGCAGCCGGGGGGTGGGTGAGCAATTGTTTGCACCGTTCCAGGTAGGTGATGCTCGGTCCGTCTTCGGGGATCACCTTGAGGGCCTGGGCAAAAAACTCTCCGGCTTCCTTAAACTTCTTGGCCTTGTAGAGAGCCAACCCCTTGTTGTAAAGCTCCACCAACTGGGCCTTGGAGCCGGAGACGGTGTTTTTCTTGCCCATCAGGTCATAAACGGTGATCGGAATGTCCTTGCCCACCACGGTGATCAGGTCCAATTCCCGGACATCGATGAAGTCCTTAGCGTGAGCGTAGGTGTTCTCCGAGATCATGGAGTAGTTTTTGTAAAACTTGTTTGCCCCTTCCAGACGGGCGGCCAAGTTGACCGCATCGCCCATGATGGTATAGTCCATCCGGCTTTTGCTGCCCATGTTCCCGACCACCATGGGGCCGGTGTTGACCCCCATCCTGACTTTGAGGATCGGTCGCCCTTGGGCTTTGAGTTCCTCTCGCATCAAGGTCAGTTTGTCCTGCATCTCGACCGAGGCCCAGCAGGCTCGTTTGGCATGGTCCGGTTGGTCCAGCGGTGCGCCCCAGAAGGCGATGATTGCGTCCCCTTCAAACTTGTCCACCGTACCGTCGGTGGTCGAGATGGTCTCGCACATCTCGGTCAGGTAGTAGTTGAGCAGGTTGACCAGTTCTTCGGGGGTCAAGCTCTCGGAAATGGTAGAAAAACCGGCCACGTCACTGAAAAAGGCGGTCATCTCCCTTCGTTCCCCGCCCAGGCTCAGTTTGTCCGGGTCTTCGACCAACGCTTCGATCACCTTGGGGCTCAGGTATTGGCCAAAGGCACCTTGGATGAAGCTCCGCTCCTTCCTTTCCTGGATGAACAGATAGATGTTGATCGAAGCAAAGCCCACCACACCGGCCAAAGACAGGTAACTCATCGAAAAGTTGAGGTCCCAGTAGATGTAGGCCACAAAGGCAAAGGCAATGTACCCGGCAAACAGGAGGAACAAAATGGGGAACCGGAACTTGGGTTCCGAAATAAAGTGGGTCAGGATCAGCAGCACCATAAAGGCCAGCAGCACTGCGGTTTCCATGCCGCTTGAAGCCGGCTGGAGCGGTGCTCCCTTGAGCATAGTATCCACTTCCTGGGCCATGACCTCGACCCCATAAACCTCACCCGACAGGGTATCAAAAAGGTCGTGGCTGACTTCCGAGGTGTCTCCCAAAAAGACGATCTTCCCGGCCACCAGGGACTTCAGCTCGTCAATCTCATCTTCATCCGCCTCTTCGGGATGGAAGTCGAGCAGCGCCATAGCCGGGATCCCCACAAAGGGGTCTTGGGTCAAAAGCCGGTCGGTCGAGCGGAGCTGGGAAAAGTCGATGTGCAGGTCACCGAAGTGGTCCAGGGGAATGTTGAGGTCCTTGAGGATCAGGTGGCCCATTTCCAGCTTGGGCTCCACATCCAGGTAGTGGGCCAAGGCCAACACCGCCACCGGCCACTCGCCATATTTCGCCGCCGCTTCCGGGTAAATCCTCAGCCGGTTTTGCATCCCGGCGATTTCCTTGTGGTTGGAATAGGCGGTAAAAGTTGCTTCCTTGATGGTCTGGGTCGGGTAGTTGACCTTTTCGATCTTGCCGCCCCGGACCTGCAGCATCGAAACCAGAATCGCATTGCCCGCCGACTTCAGGTCCTTGGCGATGATCGGGTCTTCCCCATAAGAGGAGGGGAAGTCCATCAGCATGTCCACCACCACCACCTTGGCACCCAGGAAGTTGAGGTTGGAAACGATCTTGCCTACGTCCGAACGGCGCAGAGGGAAGCTGCCATATTCCTTAAAAAACGGCTCGTCCAGGTTGGCAATGGCGATTTTTTCTTTGGAAAAGGTCCGTTTGGCCGGGTCGCCGTATTGGTTGCGGAGCAGGTGCCGGATCGAAAGGGTTTGGTTTTCCAGGTAAGAGAGCACTTCCGCCCGTTCGGCGGGGATCATCAACAAAAACACCAAAATCGCAATCCAGAGATCGTACCTTTTGGCTAGGCCTTGGATGGAAAAGGCTTGTTTTTTCTTCTTCGACATAGTGCCCCTGTTAGACGAGATTTTTTTCAGTCCTATCAGCTTTGGGGTCAAGAGACAAGGGCTGGTTCGGCAAAGGAGGAAAAAGAGGCGAAAAAGAGTAATAAAATCACCGGTAAATCAACAAGGAAAAGCCCCGTGCACCCAAGTTTCGGGAAAACTCCGTTGGCCCCCAGAGCCCAAAAAAAAAGCCCCACCCGGAACGATCCGAGTGGGGCCAGAATCCCAGACCAGGGGCAAAAGACCAAACGGCGGCCTGGCCCCTAAGCCCTCTGCGACTTGACTACTTGGCGGCCAAATCCAGGTTGGGCAACGGAGTGGTCGAGGTCGAGCCGGGCAGGACCGGGTATTCCACCTTGGGCTGTTCGCCGGTCAGGCTTTTGAGGAAGGCCAGGATCGAGCTTTTCTCCGGTTCGGTGAGCGTCAAGCCCAACTGTACGTTGGCCATTACTTCCACCGCCTTGCCCAGTTCGGTCACCTTGCCGCTGTGGAAGTAGGGGCCGGTCAGCTCAATGTTGCGCAAGGTCGGCACCCGAAAGACATATTCGTCCGCCGGGTCTTTGGTGACGTTCATCCGGCCTTTGTCGGCCAGGGGCCGAATCTCCGGGGCCGGGGCATTAACCACCCCGAACTTGAAGTAGGCTCCACCGCCCACGCCAATCCCGTTGTGACAACTGGAACAACCTTTGTCCATGAACAGGGTCAGACCTGCTTTCTCTTCTGTGTTCAAAGCGGCAGCGTCCCCTTTGAGGAACTGGTCGAACCGGCTGGGGGTGATCAAGGTGGCTTCAAAAACGGCAATCGCCTTGGCCATGTTGTCGAAGCTCACCGGATCAGGCTGGCCTTCAAAGGCTTTGCCGAAGGCGGCCACATAACCGGGGATGCTTTTTAGGGTTGCTTCCACCTGGGCGGGGGTGTTGCCCATCTCTACCCCGGCTTGGACCGGACCTTTGGCTTGGGCTTCCAAGTCCTTGGCCCGACCGTCCCAAAACTGGGCGACATGGAAGACTGCGTTCATCGCCGTCGGGGCGTTCCTGGGTCCCTGCTGCCATTTGTGGCCGGTGCTGGTGGCCTGGAGGTCGGCCCCGGCAAGACCCAGGTTGTGGCAACTGTTGCAGCTGATCAACTGGCTTTTGGAAAGCCTAGGGTCCAGGAACAACATTTTGCCCAAGCTCACTTTGGCCTCGGTGGCCGGATTGCCTTCCAGGGCCGGGGGACTGTCGGGCAAGGGGGCAAAGACCGCCGCCGCTTGTGCCACCAACGGGTCGGCGGGCTTGGTGGCCGCAGCCGGTGCGGCAGCTTGGTTTTCCTGCTTTTTTTCGCAACCGGAAAGGCCGACCAGGCCAACTGCCAAAACCGCAGCAACAATCACAGGCTTCGTTAGGGAGAACATCGGGGCTCTTCAAAAAGGGTTGTTGGCCGCCAAGCGACCGGCCCAAACCAGAGATTGGGCGACTTGGGGATTCTTTCCCCAAGTATTCAATATTCCTTATGTTATGCCAGCAGGGGCTTTTGGTTTGTAAGATTTTTCACCAATGTCATCTTTGGTAAACCCTGGGAAATTGGCCTATCGCCGCCCTGGCCAGGGACCGGGCAGCGGAAAAATCTTGTTTCTCTCCCGGGAAAATGATACCCAATTCCCAGGTTCTCTTGCTTTCATCCTTTTAAATTTTAACCATAGGTAGGGTCATGAAAAAAATCGGACTAGGGTTTTTGCTGCTCGGCTCTTTGTTTCTCGGTTCCAACGCCTTTGCCGATGGAACTTCTGGTTGCGGTTTGGGCAGCCAAGTGTGGAAAGGCCAGAGCGGCCTGATCAGCCACCTGAGCGCCATGACCACCAACGGCTCCTCTTACAGCCAAACCTTCGGGATGACTTCGGGGACCTCCAACTGCGATGTCAACAAGTCGGTGGAACTGGAGCGGCAAAAAGACGTGTTTGTGGCCCAAAACCACTTGATCCTTTCGGAAGAAATGGCCCAAGGGCAAGGAGAATTCCTGGTCGCCTATGCAGCAGTCATGGGCTGTGACAAGGCTTCCGCAAGGTTTGCCCAAGTGACCATGGGTCACTATGACCAGATCTTTGGGAGCGCCACCAACTCCGCCCAAGTGCTGGCCGGGACCGAAGCGGCCATTGCCGGGGACTCCGAGTTGTCCTCAACCTGCAAACTGTAACGGCAAACCTTAAGATCAGGCGGCCGTCCCAAAGACTCCCGCCTCACCCTCCAACGCCCGGAGGTCAACCTCCGGGCCATTCCTTTTTTGCCTTGAAATACCTCTTTCTGCTTTTTGTGGGCCTGACCCTCGCCCAAGCGGTTTGGGCGCAGGGACCGGAGACCTGGGTTCAAAAGGCTCGGGAAAAACACTTGGCCCAAGACCGGTATTGGCACCTCCTGCTCCACTACGAACCGAGCCTGTGGGGCGGGTTTGTCTCCCAGATCGACGACCCCACCTTTTTCTTGAGCCCGGAGGGAAAAACGGACCCGGTCCAAGAATTGGAGGCCAACCTGGTCGCTTTTTTCCGGCCCGCCCTTCCCGGCGAGGCCCAAGCCCCCCGGTGCCGGTTCATCGCCCGGTACACCTGGATCTTGGAACAACTGGGTGAAGGGGGACCCGAGCCGGTTTCTTGCCCTTTGTTTGAAACTTGGGAAAAAGCCCTGGCCGCCCAGTCGGTCACCTTGGTCTTTCCGACCTACGATCTTTTTGCCCCCGGTTCGATGTTCGGCCACACGTTGTTGCGCATCGACAGCGCCGCCCACAAACAAACCCCGATCCTCGATTTTGGGGTCAGTTACGCCGCTGCGGCCCTGCCGGAGTTGGAAAACCCCATTGTGTACCCGATCTACGGGATCTTTGGGGGCTACCGAGGCCTGTTTGCAGTGGTCCCCTACTACCAGAAGGTGAACGAATACCGGGATCTGGACATCAGGGACATCTGGGAATACCCCTTGGACCTGACCCCCGAAGAAGTGGCCCGCTTGGTCCGGCACACCTGGGAGCTGGGTTGGACCTATGCGGATTATTTTTACTTCCGGGAAAACTGCTCCTTTCACCTCTTGAGCCTGATCGAAGCCGCCCGGCCCAGCCTGCGGCTTCAGGCCCAATTCCCCCTTTGGGCCGCCCCTCCCGACACGGTGCGAGCGGTCCTGGCAGCCATGCCCGGCACCGGAACACCGGTTTACCGCCCTTCAAGGTACACCTTGATGCGAGACAAGCTGGACCGGCTCACCGACAGCCAGCGGAGTTGGCTGGTCCGGCTCCTGGGCGACCGGTCCTTGGCCCAAGACCCTGATTTTTTGGCGTTACCTCCCGCCTCTCGGGCGATGCTCCTGGAGTTGCTCTACGACCGAATTCTGCTTTCCAAGGACGAAAAAGCAGGTCCCGAAATGGCGCAACTTCGCAGCGAACGGGCGGCTTTGGGCTACATTGCCGAGCCTCACGAACCCAAGCACCTCTCCACCCCCGGCGGGCTGGGGCACCAAAGTTCCAAGGCCGGGGTCAACGGGGGCCAAGGTTTGACCTCCCCCTCTGGAGAGTTCCTGGAACTTTGGGCGAGGCTTTCCTTCCACGATCTTTTGGACGATCTTTTGGGCTACCCTGCCTTCAGCGGAATCGAATTTGGCCGACTGCGGGTGCGGCAAACCAGCCGCCATTGGGCGGTCGAGGAATTGACCTTACTTAGGGTACAAACCTTTTGGCCCTCCGACTTGGTCTTTCAACCCCTCGCTTGGCAGGTACGCCTCGGCTGGATGCGGGACCGCCAAGACTGTCTGGACTGCCTCCCCTTGGCGTTGGAAGTGGGCCTGGGCCGGGCTTTTGGGGAGGAAGGCCTGATGGCTTGGACGCTCCTGGGGGGCCGGTGGAAACATTCCCGTTTTTACCCCACCCCGGACCGGTTAGCCTTGGGGCCGATGGTCGGTCTGGTGTACCGTCCCGCTCCCCACTGGAGCCTTGGACTGGAACTGGCCGCACTGGTCCAGGTTGAGGGGAGCAAGGAAGTCAAGCCCGAGTCCCAAGCCCAAGTGGCCTATCACCTGGGGGAGCAATGGGAACTTCGTTTGGGTAGGCACCAAGGCCTGGGGGCGGAAGAAGCGAGCTTGGGGATCTCGGCCTATTGGTAGGGTAGAGACCCGAAGAATCCCCTTCCGTTTACTGGAAGATTGTGACAAGAAAATTATTGTTGTGAGGGGAAATAAACGCTGTTTTTTACGTAAACTAAAGACTCACTTTTTAAGGAACCGATGAAAAAATTTTATACCCTTTTGGTTGCAGCTTTTGCCTTTGCACAGGCTACCCAAGCTGTTGAACAATCCGGCTTTTTGGAGTTAGGGAGTGCTTCTGGAACCAACACCTACACCACTACCGATGGCACAATTGCCGGTTTAAACATGGTTTTGGACCATGACCTTTCAGGGGGAGCCTACTCCTTTGGGTATATGGCCAAATTGGACAGCAACTATGTGGTCGGCGGCGGTTACCACAAAGCGACCGTCACCGGTGAGACTGGACTGACCAGCGCCAACGGCTCAATCAGTGGCATCCCGGTTACCAGCACCTATAATTACAAAACCGTTGAGCTTTCTTATTCCGGTTTGTTTGGCCTGTTTGGGTACGATGTAACTTTTGCCGAGACCTGGCACTTCATTCCCCAAGTACGGTTGGGCTTATCCAACTCGGTGGTGCTGCAAGATGCGTTCTACTTGCGGTTGCAAGCTCCTTCCATTGGATACGATGAAGCAGCAACCGGCACCAGCAAAACTACCGGTAGCACCAACCTCTTTTTGATCATGTTACCCCTGAGCTACAGCTTTGAGAACATGACCATCGGCTACCAGTTGCAGCTTGGCGGTGCCGGCATCACCGTTGAGGATGGAACCGACAAGTATGTCGCAACCATCGCTTCTGCGTCCCACTTTATTTTTGGCTTCAAGTTTTAATTGATTCCTCAAATCCCCTGGGACCAACCGGCCCCAGGGGATTCTTGTCTCTTATTTCGCCTGCACCAATTCCAAGGTCAGCCGGATCGTCACTTGGTCGCCCACCACGGGGCCTTCGGTGACCATCTTGTTCCAAACCAGGCCATATTCGGCCCGGTCAATCAGCGTATTGGCCTTGTAGGCGTAGTGAGTCACACCCCAAGGATCGGTTGCTTGACCCAAAAATTGGGCTTCAAAGACCACCGACTTGGTGACCCCACGGATGGTCAAGTCCCCAAAAATCTTGAAGTTTTTGCCCAAGTCCCCTTCCACTTTTTTGGAGACAAAGGTCAGCTTGGGGTGTTTTTCCAGGTCAAAAAAATCGGGGCTTTTGAGGTGGCTGTCCCGCTTGGGTTCGTCGGTGTCGATCGAGTCCACCTGTGCTTCCACCTTAACGTCCACCTGGTTCGCCTTGGGGCCCAAGGTGATGGTGCCGTCAAATTGTTTGAACCTTCCTTCAACCGAAGAAAACACCAGATGGCCCACTTCAAACACAAACTTGGAATGGGCTTTGTCCAGTTGGTAGGTTCCCGGTGCCGGAGCGGCAAGGCCAAGGCCGGTGGATAAAAGTGCGGCGATGGTCAGGGCAAATCGTTTCATAAGGTCTCCTTGAGAAAGGGGGTGGGGTGAATTGGCTTCAGTCTAACCGAAATATTACCTGACTAAAAGAGAGTAATTCGGAAATAACTGTTCCAGGGCTGAAACAATAGGATTCAGTCGAGGTCCATCGCCAACCCCAACCCAAAACGCCGGACCTGTTGCGCAGTCCGGGCGGTTTGTTCCAGTTGGGGCAGGTGCCCGCAAGCCTCGATCCGCTCCAGCCGAACTTGGGGGCAAAGCCTTTTCCAGTGGGGGGCAATGGCAGTGGGGATTCTTCCATCCTGCTCGCCCCACAACACTAACGCAGGCGGCTTGAGCCCGGCCAACCGGTCGTTGAGCCGGTACTCCGGTTCGCACCTGATCTCCGCCCGGATTTGGTTGAGCCAATCCCAGCGGCTTTGGGCCTTGGCCAATATCTGGGCCAGCTGTTCTTGGGGCAGTTCCGGCGGGCGGTGGTAGAGTTTGGCCAAAATCCCCCGGTAGTCTTCCAGGGACTGGGGAGGATCGTTCTTGTGGCTGTAGGGGACAAAGTCCGCAGTCTCCACCCCTTGGGGAGCCAACAGGACCAACCCCCGCACCTGGGCCGGGCGCTCCAGGGCGAGCAGCGCCGCCAGCTGCCCTCCCGCCGAATTTCCGCCCAGAAAGGGCCTTTGGAGCCCCAAGGCCTCCAGCCACTGCCAACAACGGGCCACTTGGCGGCTCAAACGGTACTCTGAGGGGGCCAGCGGCTCGGTTTCCCCAAAACCGGGGGTTTCGGGCAAAAAAACCTCAAAATCCTGGGCCAGTTCCCGGCCCAACCGCAAAAAGGTCTTGTGGCTGTCTCCAAATCCGGGAAACAGTACCAACGCAGGACCCTGACCTCCTTGGAACCAGATCCATTGGCCCAAGGGCAACTGCCTTTGTTTTTTTTCCAAGGTGACCAAGGGAACTCTTGGGGGAGAAACTTTTGAGGGAAAAACTTTTGGGGAGAAAAACCGAACCGCCGCAGGAGGAGAAACACCGGGGGAAGCCCCCCGACAGGCTCGGGGAAGCAACAACCAAATTTGGAGCGGCAGGTTTAAACCACGTCTCCGCCGCCGCCACTGATAACGATTTTCCCTTCTTCCTCCAGCTTCCGGGCCACCTTGACCATCTTTTGCTGGGCCGCATCCACATCGGCCACCCGGACCGCCCCCATGGATTCCAAGTCGTCCCGGACCATGTC
>MFNF01000033.1 GCA_001783715.1 Candidatus Lambdaproteobacteria bacterium RIFOXYD2_FULL_56_26 | reverse complement strand
GCGAATTTCGCTATAACAATCGGAAGGTTGATGTTAACAAAATCCTTCTAAAACTGATCAGAGAAAACCCGCTGTTCTAGTCTTGACCCTTAATAATTTCTGCGTTTATTGGCTGGGAAGTTCCTTGGTTTGTAGCTTTATCTTGGTTGTTTCCAAGTCTGGTGCTGCCGTTTTTTGCAGTTTGGAAAGCAGATGAAAAGGTAAAGTCATTGGTGAGCCAGTTTGAAAAAGAAGAACAAAAAGCATTAACAGTCTCCAAAGCGATCAGCAACGGCAACGGTAAAAAGAAGGGGGTTGTCCAATAGGCCAGTTGGAAAATACACAAGTCGTTTTCTTTTTGAGGCCGCTGATTTAATTCTTTCTGAAGACCAGCAAAGAACCCCGTTACACCTACCCAAGCTTCGAGCAGCTCGTCAAAGCCCCGATTTGATCCGCTCCAGCAGGGAGAGGCCGATCTCAGTGCGGCTGATCCAGTAGTCGAAGGCAAAGGGCCAAGCCGGGGCTTGGGCTTGGTAGGAAAGCAGGTAGGAGCGAAACAGGGCTTCCAGAGCGGCCAGCAGCTCGGGCAGCCGTTCGTAGTCCACCGCCGTATAAAACATCTGGGGCAAGAGCATGGTTCTAGTGCCAAAGCCGGTGGGCATTTCCAGCTGGTCCCCCAATTCCTTGATCTCGGTCCGGCCCAGATAAACTCCACAAACCGCCGGGGCCAAGAGCCATTCGGAAATTTGTTTGAACCCGGTCCCCTCTTGCTCCAGCAGGGCCAAAGGGTCGATCTCCGGCTTGGGGATTTCGGGCTTTAAAGGGGCCACATCCGCCCGGAGGCTCCCCAAAAGGCTGGTCAGGTGATCGAGGACCGGATTAAAAAAGGGATGGCCCAGCCGTTTGACCGCTTCCACAAAGGGGAAGTACCAGCTCAACAGGTCCAGATACAAGACCTCGGCCAAGGTTTCCTTCCGGTTTTCCTTGACCAAAAAGCCGACCAGCGAAAGCAACCGGCCCAGGTGGTCCGGCTCCGAAGGAGCCTCCAGCCCCACCTCGGCAAACAACTGGGCCAAGTGTCCGGCAAAAGGTCCGCCCAGGTGGGCATTTTCGTTGAAAAAGACGGTGCCGTAAGGAAAAACTTCCAGGCTGAACAGGTGGTAGTGGTCCGCCGCCAAGCTGTCCAGCTTGGAAGCCAGCGGACCCTTTCCATAGTGGGCCAAAAAAACAGGACCCAGGTGGGGGTGACCCTCCAAGAGCGTCACCAGTCCCAAGTCCAATTCTCCGGCCAAAAGGGGCTGGAGAAGTCGCAGCTCTGCCAGAAGATCCATTACCGCCCAAAGGGCTTTTCGGGGATCTTGTAGGCCCCTTTGGTCGGCTTGAGCGGGCGGTTGTACCACATCGGCCTTCTGGTTCCGTCCGGGCTGTGGTCCACACAGCTACGGGTGTAACCAACCCACCGTTGGTAAACCTCCATGCTCTTTTTGGTGTCCACAAAAACATCCCCGTACTTGTCTTCCGATTCCGCCTTTTTGACCATCATCGCCTTTTGGTGCCAACAATGGGCCCCGGAGATTGGATCGGGCTGGGAAGCATGGGTCAGGTTTTGGTTGACCCCTACATCTTGCCACCAAACCCGGGCGGTGTCCGGGTCCCAGGTTTTCCAAGGGCCACCCATCTTTTTGATCTTAAGCCGGTACTCCCCGTTTTGTCCTTCGATCAGGTCCACCACCGAAGCAAAGCCCGAGCCTAAGCCGGGGCCGGTTTCATTGAGCTTCCAGCGGCCCAAGTGGTGCGAACAGGCGACCACCCCCGGTTTGATCCCTTCGGTCACATAGGCCTTGTCCACAAAGTACCCGATTTCAGTCTCCACCCGCACCAAGTCCCCGGATCCCACACCAATGCGCTTGGCATCGGAGGGATGGATCCACAGGGGGTTGTTGTGGCTGATCTCGTACAGCCACTTGGCGTTGGCGCTCCTAGTGTGGATCAAGGTCGGCAGCCGGAAGTTGGGCAAGAGGATCATCTCCCCCTTCTGCCGGTTGATTTCGTCTTGGTGCACATGGCTCTTGAGCGGCCAGGGGATGGTGTATTCCTTCTCCGGCCAGCCCCAGGCAAACATAGTGGGGCTAAAAAACTCCAGCTTTTTGGAAGGAGTGCCAAAGCCGACCTTGGCCTTGCCGTCGATCAAGATCCCCTTGACATGGCCTTCCTTGTCCTTGAGCCGCCCTTGGGGGTCGGGCTCCAGGCCAGTCGCATCCACGGCTTTTTCATAAGGTTTGGTTACATCGCCGGGGACCTCGAAGGCACCGTATTTTTTCATGTATCCCAAGGGGCTCAAGCCCTCTTTTTTGGCCGCTTCGGGCAGACCGGGGACACTGTGGTCAAAGATCCAGCCCCAGTACTCGTCTTGGGTGACCGGTTGGCCCTTGTTGACCTCCGATTCGACCCACTGGCGCACGCCCAAGGAGCCGTCCGGGTCCATGGCCCAGGTGAGTTCAACCCACCATTCCGCCTCTTCCCAAACCTCTCCGGGGTTTGCCTCATAGGTGAACTTCACCTTTTTCCCGTCCCGCTCCATCGCCGTCCGGCGAACCGGTTGGCGGAAGCCGATCCAGCGGCCCTTGTGGGTCTCTTGGCTCATCAAGTCGTGCCGCTCCCCCGAATGGCCCATGGGCAGCACATAATCGGCGAACCAAGCGGACTCGTTCCAGGTCGGGGTCAAGGCGACATGACACTTGATCTTCTGCTCATCTTTGAGCGCTTTGAGCCACATAAAGCCGTCGGGGTTGATCCACATGGGGTTGTAAACCCTGGTGAAATAAACGTCGATCTCCCCTCGGCCTTCCTCCAAAAAGTGGGGCAGGCAGAAGCTCAACTCGTAAAAGGAGAGCGGCCACTCGTGGGGCATCTGCAATTCATTCCAAGCCTCAAAGGCCGGGGGGTGTTTGTAGGGCTCGGGAACAAACTTGTTCCAACTGTTGCCGCTGGTCCCGCCTTCGTTGCCGATCGAGCCGGTCAAAACGTTGAGGAAGAACAAAGTCCGGGCGGACTGCCAGCCACCCTTGTGGGCCATCGAGGAAGCCCGCCAAACATGGGTGGCCAACCGGCCATCACAGTTGGCGATGATTTCGGCCGACTCTTTGATCCGCTCGATGGGCAGCTCGCTTTCCTGGGCGGCCCGCTCGAAGGTAAACTCGCTGTAGGTGAGCTTGAGGAACTGGTCAAAGTCCTCAAAGGTCCGTTCCTTCTTTTTCTTTAATTCCGACTGGAAGGCATGCAACCGTTCGGTGCTGGCCAACCGGTCAGCGGCGGCACCAACAAAAAACTCCAAGGTTTCTTCCCAGTTGACCCACTGGCGGACATAGTCCTTGTTGTACCGGTCATTTTGGATCAAATAATTGGCAAAAGAGAGCAACACCGTCGGTTCGGAACCCGGCCATGCAGGCAGCCAGACATTGGACTTGGAGGCGGTGTTGGAAAGCCTGGGGTCCATGGTGATCAGCTTGCCGCCCTTTTGCATCCCTTCGATGATCCGCTGGGCATGGGGGTTAAAGTAATGGCCGGTCTCCAAATGGCTGGAGATCAACAGGATCACCTTGGCATGGGCATAGTCCGGGCTGGGCCGGTCGAAGCCGGACCACTGGAAGTAGCCGGACCGGGCCGCAGCGGAGCAAATGTTGGTGTGGCTGTTGTGGCTGTCGGTACCCCAAGCCTTGATCACCCGGTTGGTGTAGTGGTCCTCGCCGGGGCGGCCCACATGGTACATAATGCCGTCCTTGCGCTGTTGCTTGGAGGCCCTCATCTTGGCACCAATCTCGGCCAACGCTTCGTCCCAGGTGATCCGCTTCCACTTGCCTTCCCCACGTTTGCCCACCCTTTTGAGCGGATGGAGGATCCGTTCCGGGTCATAGGTCTGGTTGTGGGTTGCTGGGCCTTTAGCGCAGTTGCGGCCCCGAGAGCCGGGGTGCATCGGGTTGCCTTCAAACTTGCGAACCTCGTAGGTCTCTTTGTCCACATAGGCCAACAGACCGCAGGCAGACTCGCAGTTAAAACAAATGGTCGGCACCAGCCGGTAGTTCCGGGCCACTTTTTTGGGCCAAGCCCTGGAATCGTATTCCACCCAGTCGTCCCAATGTTCAACCGGGGGGTAACTGGTCATCCGTCCATCGGGCTGCTGGACCTCAAGCATGGAAATCGGCTTTCGTTCCGTTTCGCCAAACTGAGGGACCTCTTGGGCGTGTTTCTCAAGCTTATGGTTCATGGTCTCTCCTAGCTGTTGGGAACTTTTTGCGGTGCCATTACAAAGACATGCTCATACAAATACAGGCCGACAATCGCCAACAGAGCCGCAGGTGCAGCCTGCCCGGCCAAAGCCAGTCCGAAGGGGATCAGGTTGCCCAATAAAATGGCCCCGCCCCAGAACATGTTTTTGTACTGGCCCTTGACGATCATGTGCGCTGCAGCGCTGGCGGTTTCGGTGGGGTGCTTCATGCCAAATTCCCCCAACAGAATCATCATCAGGTTCAGGCTCAAACCGATCGTAAAGCCGTGGAAGGCCAGACGGTAAAAACCTGGGTCCAACTCTACCACTTGGGCGGTCAAGAGCAAGGCGGCCCCACCGGCCATCACCGCTTGGGTAAGGAAGTGGAAGGGCAGGAGCGGGCTTTGCCAGAAGTCCCGGCCTTCGGCTTGGCCAAACAAAAAGGCGGTGTAAATGGCGGCACCAATGGCCAAGGGGAAACCCAGGTAAATCGCCAGACCGGTCAACCAGACCGGGGTGGCTTCGATCAACCCAAAGTAAGTGGCCAGTTCGGCGGCCCACCAGATCCCCACCAGATTGCTGAAACCGATCAGGATAAAGGCCCCTCGGACCAGCCAGCTTTTCCACTGGTGCTTGAGGATGACCTGTAAAAATCGTTCTGGCCGTTCCAAGTCCCAGACCAAAAAGACGGTGGTCAAAAGGCTGAAGACCACGGCCAAGCCACCGGCGGCCAAGCGGGTCAGGGGGCTGATTTCGCTCCAACCGTAGATCAGGGCGGCGGCAAGCAACATAAAGGCCCCAGCGGCAATGCCTTTGGTGGTCAAATAGGCGGGAACCTGCCAATGCCAGGGAACCTTGTGTTGTACGTTAAAGGTGGTCTGGACCATCTGTTCGGCCGCCCCAAAATAGAGCACCGGCTCTTCGGGGGTGTGGGCCTCCTTCAGGTCCGGGTTGACTACCTCTCCCCAGATAAAGTGCTTGCTCCGCCCTTCGGTGACCAGCGGAGTCAAGGCCGCTTGGTGTCCATCCACGTAAAAGAGTTTGGGGCTGGTTCCCTGCTCAGGCTTACGGACAGTCACGTTGTGCTTGGCCACCTCTCGGGAGATTTCAGACTTGGGGTTGTCCAAGTCGCCGGCCACAATGGCATGTTGGGGGCAAACCACCACACAGGCCGGTTCGATCCCGTTTTCCACCCGGTGGGCACAGAAGTGGCACTTCTGAGCGGTCTTGGTGACCGGGTCGATGTGGATGGAGTTGTAGGGGCAGGCCTGCATACAGGACTTGCAGCCGATACAAAGGTCCGAGTCGTAGCCGACAATCCCGTCGGGCCGCTGGTGCATCGCTTCCACCGGACAGATGTCCACACAAGGCGGGTTGGCGCAGTGGTTACACCGGGTAACCTGAAAATTCCGCCGTACATCCGGGTAGTTGCCCACCTCTGTGTACTTCACCCAGGTACGGAACACCCCCAAAGCGACCTGATTCTCGCTTTTGCAGGCAGTGGAACAGGCATGGCAACCAATGCACTTTTGGTTGTTGATCAAAAAGCCGTAATTCATGGGCTCCTCTTACAGGGGGCTTGGGGTTGCTTTGCCCTTAAAGTCGTTTTGGGCGACCTTAGACCTAAGGAATGTTAAGATATTTGAATATACATAGATGCAACACTAATCAGTACTCCAGTGGCCTGTCAAATAAAAAAAAGGCTCCTTCTCGGTTCTAGGAGAGCAAAACCCCGAGGCAATGCTTTTTCTCCCTGGAAGCTTAAGTTGATGAGGTGATCAGGATTACACCAAAGGCCGAAAGGCCAAGCCTTCCTGGTTTGGGGTATTTTTTTTTGTGAAAAAAAATTGACAACTTCGTATCTTAGGCTAGGATTTGGGCAGCAATGTATCTTTATATTTGCATATTCCAACAAGCAAATATTTCAACCGCCCGAGGGAGAGGGACAGATGAGATTTGGGATACTTTTGAAGGAAGGCCCCTACAACCACCAAGCTGCCGATACGGCCTACCACTTCGTCCAAGCGGCGCTCAAGCGGGGGCATGAAGTGGAAGCCGTATTCTTATACAATGACGGGGTCTATAACGCCAACAAATTGATGTCCCCTCCCCAGGACGACCGGCACATCGGCAAAAGATGGAGCGAGCTGGGGGCCAACGGGGTGGAGATCCTCGCCTGCATCGCCGCCGCCAAGCGCCGGGGGATCACCGAAGAAGTCTTGATCGAAAACGCCACCATCACCGGCTTAGGCCAATTGACCGACATCGCCATCCGGGTGGACCGGCTGGTAACCTTTGGGGATTAAGAGGAAGACATGGGCGAAGAAATCAAAAAAATCATGCATGTGGTCCGCACTGCTCCGCACGGCACCATTTATCCCTACGAAGGGCTGGAAATGGTCTTGATCATGGCCGCCTACGAACAGGAAATCTCGATGACCTTCATCGGCGACGGAGTCTATTGCCTCAAGAAGGACCAGGACACCAGTAAGTTGGCCATCAAAGGGTTCATGAAAACCTTGGGGGTCTTGGAAGACTATGATGTCGAAAAACTGTTTGTGGACCGGATCTCCCTGGAAGAACGAGGTTTGACCGAAGAAGACCTGTATGTTGCGGTCGAGGTGCTTGAGTCCCCGGCGATCGGCAAGCTCATGGCCCAACAAGACGTGATCATCCCCCACTAAAACGAGGAACCTATGTTACACTGCATCAACCTGTCTCCCTTTTGTGGCGAAAGCTTCACCACTTGCCTGCGTTTTGCCCAGGACCAAGACCCGATCCTGCTGATCCAAGACGGGGTTTATGCCGCCCAAACCGGTACCAAGTTTGCCTCCCTGGTTGAGTCCGCCTTGGCCAAAAACCCAGTTTTTGCCCTGGAAAGCGACCTTTTGGCCCGTGGGATAACCACTACCCTTGAGGGAGTCCAGGTAATCGACTATGATGGTTTTGTCGGGTTAGCGGAGAAACACCAAGTCAACAGCTGGCTGTAACCAAAACCCTTTTTCCTCAACCCCTAAAAGCTCAGGAGCCCCCATGGCAGTCAAAAAAATGGCCCTCATCGCCTCAAAAGGAACGCTGGATTGGGCCTACCCGCCTTTCATCCTGGCCAGTGCCGCTGCGGCGATGGACATGGAAGTGAAGATTTTTTTCACCTTTTATGGCTTGCCGCTCTTAAAACACAAGATCGATGCCCAGGTTTCCCCGTTGGGCAACCCGGCGATGCCGATGGGAATGCCCTTTGGCCCCGAGTGGTTCCAAAAGATCAACTGGAACATCCCCAACGCCATCATGGCCGGGGCCCCGGGCTTTGAATCCATGGCCACCTCCTTGATGAAACAAACCTTCAAGAACAAAGGGGTTGCCAGTGTTGAAGAGCTTCGGACCCTGTGCCAAGAGGTCGGGGTCGAATTCATCGCCTGCCAAATGACCATGGACGTTTTTGGCTTTGAGGAAAAAGACTTTATTCCAGGGATTTCCTTTGCCGGGGCGGCCAACTTCTTGGACTTCGCCGCCGACTCGGACATCCAATTGTTCATCTAAAAGAACCAACCCCAACCTCAGGAGAAACGATGGGTGACATTAAAGTGGACCAAGAGCTGGATTGCCGGGGCATGGGTTGCCCCTTGCCGGTCCTCAAAACCAAAAAGGCTGTGGGTACCATGACCTCCGGGCAGGTCTTGAAAATGGTCTGCACCGATTCGGGCTCCAACAAGGACATGCCCTCTTGGAGCGACCGGACCGGGAACCCGATCTTAAAGCGGGAAGAACAAAACGGGGAATTCACCTGGTACATCCAGGTCAAGTAACCCTCTTTCCCCTGCAGTTGCAGGCCCTCTTGGCTGGACCCTACCGCCTTTGCCCCCCGATCTTTCCTCCGGGGGGCTAGGGTTTCCTTGTAGCCGCCCTCCGGTATTTTTTCCAACTTTGCCCGATTGCGCCCTGCCCCTCCTTTCCCTGACATTGGACCCCAGCAAGGCCTCTCCCCTAGAGGGCGGAGTCCGTTTCGTTCGGCACCAAAATCAGGAATACCATGGACGCAAGAAATCTAAAGCAGGAAATCGCCAACGCCGTAGGGGCCCACGGCCTTTGGAAGGCCCGGATCCTGGAGGCCATCGACAAAGGCACCAGCGACTGGACCCCGGAGCAGGTGTACCCCAACAACAACTGCGCTTTTGGCAAATGGTTGGAGGGGTTTGTTCCCTTGGAAAAAGAGGACCACTATAAAAAGGTTTATGCGCTGCACACCGACTTCCACAAGGAAGCTTCGAGAGTCTTGGGATTGGCCTTGGCCGGGAAAAAGGAAGAGGCAGGCAAAGCAGTAGAAAACGGGACGACCTACGGCGAGTTGACCCGCAACCTGACTATGGCCATGATGGCTTGGCAAAAGACCCAAGCCTGATCCCAGGCCTAGGTCCTTTGGTTTGACGTTCTGCAGAAAAAAAAGCCCCCTCCCTCGGTTAGAAAGGAGGGGGCCAACGGCTAGTCTTCGGCCAAAGCGCCCAGCAGCCCCGCCAGTTCCAGGGCGACCCCCAGACCTTTTTGGACCTCCGGCTTCTTCATTGCTCCCAACATACCAAAAAGGCCGGTGACCGGTTTGACCTGGGAAAAGTCCAAGGTAGCTGCTTTTGCCGCCATTTTTTGGCCCATCTCTCCTAGTTTCACCATCCCATCCAACACTCCTTTTTTCTTCAGCTCTTCCAGCTTCTCAATGGCGGACTCCAGAGCCTGTTTGGCCAGATCGTCGCTGATGTGTTTCAGCTCCATCACCGAACCCAACATTTTCATCATTTCCGCCATGTTCCCCATGTTGAGGACCGCCATCTGGGTCAAATGCGCCAGATCTTGTCCTTTGAAGCCCTGGGTGGCCTTGTCCAGGGCCAGAATCGTCTCCCCAAAAGCCAACCTGGAAACCGGTTCCAGGTCTTTTTTCAGGTCGATCAATCCGTTGAGGGTCCTTAAACCTTCGGCCAAATTGGCGGCGGAAGACAAGGTCTGGCCCAGCAGATGCCCTACGTCCTCAATGTTGACGGGATAGTGGCTGCCCAACTTGTGGATCGCCTCTTCCAACACTTGGCGGACAATCGGCTCCATGTCGGCCTTGAGGTCCTGGAAGGGCCTGGCCGCCCTTCTCGTCTCATGGAGCGCCTCGGTCAGCTCATCAAGCCGGGCCAGGATTTTTTCTTCTTGGGTCATGAACCGCTCCTAGTCCTGGTGTTTCCCGGCCAAGTTGAGCTGTGCGGCAAGCGGCAGCTCTTCTCCGGTGATCAGCTTATTCCAGTAAACCCATTTGAACATCATTTTGCCCCAATGGTTGGCCTTGCTCTCCTGCAACAAGGAGAAAGGCCCGATCCCCGGCAAGGGGAACTTTCCGGGCAAAGGCTCGAAGGTGTAGTTGAAGTCGATCAACGCCGCCTTGTCAAAGCCGGTTTCGATGAAGCAGTTGGCATGGCCGTCGAACTCGGGTTTGAGGGGTTCGCCGTTGATTTCCCGCATGAAGTTCTCCACCAACACTTCAGCAGAGAAGTGGGCCACCGAACCGGCCTTGGAGGTCGGGAGGTTGGTGCCGTCACCAACGACAAACATGTTCTCGTGGTTGACCGCTTTCATGGTGTGCTTGTCGGTGTTGACATAGCCCACTTCGTCCATGGCCACGCCGGATTCCACCAGGAACCGGGCCCCAAGGTTCGGGGGGATGCAGACCAACAGGTCAAAAGCCTCTTCGGCACCACCGGCGGACCGGATCTTGCCTTCTTTGGCATCCACTTCATTGAGGTCGAAGTTCGGGGTGATCTTGATCCCTTTTTGGTGGATCAGCTCGGTAAAGAACACGGTAGCCTTGGGCTTGGTAAAAGCGCCGGGCAGGGGGGTGACCAGCCGAATCTCGACTTTGTCCCGGATCCCCCGCTCATGGAAGTACCAGTCGGCTAGGTAAACAAACTCCAGAGGAGCGACCGGGCACTTGAAGGGCATTTCGGCAATGTCCAAGACCAGTTTGCCGCCCTTGAACTCACGCAACGCCTTGGACAGGGCAGTGGCCCCTTCGAGGGTGTAAAAGTCAAAGCAGTTTTTGCCGTAACCTTCCTTCATGCCGTCCACTTCTTCGGGGTTGATATACACCCCGGTCGCAACCACGACCTTGTCGTAGGCATATTCACCGGCAGAGGTACTCACCTTTTGGGCTTTGGCATCCAACCTAGTGATTTGGGCCTGAACAAAGTTAATCCCTTTGCCGATGAATTCCGAACGAGGGCGGACCACTTCGCTCGGTTGATAGATCCCAAACGGGACGAACAACAAACCAGGTTGGTAGATGTGGCGGTTGTCCTGATCGATGATGGTAATCGACCATTCCTTTTCGCTCAGCCGCTTGCGCAGCTTGTTGGCTACCATCGTACCGGCGCAGCCGGCTCCCAAAATCACAAGCTTTTTCATAGGTTCGCCCCAATAAGATGGAGGTTAAAGATTCACGGCCCCTTGGACAGGCACAGAGAATGGTAAAAACAAAGTTGCAGGGAGTTTACCCAAAAGAAAATTCAAATGTCAAAATAATCTGATCCAATAATAAATTTTTTCCCCGGCCAAATGAACCGATTCGCCCCAAGGCAAATCTGTACCCATTTATTTTTTAAGCTTTTTTAATACAGATTTGTGGGCCGTAAAAAAAATTTCTTCCCTTTTTGGGGGCCGCTTTTGTTGTTAAATGGATCAAAAAAAGAGCTTACCCGGATTTATGTGCATTTAAAAATCCAGATTGGACCGGGTCTCAGGCTTGTCAGTAGGTTGGGTTCTTGTTGTTAATTTGATCTTCTATCCAGGTTACTCAAAAACCAGGAACTTCCGCTTTGCTTTCTTGGACCGTCCGGTTAGGATGGTTTATCTCATTATTCGGATAATCTAGCCAAAGGCCCCTTATGGATCTTTTTTCCGCCCACCGGCTGGCCCACGAAAGTCTCAACAAACTTTCGGCCTACAAGGAACTACAAAAAAAAAACCACCACAAACACAGTTCTTTTTTGAAGCCCGAAGCCAAGATTCTCTGCCCCAACGCCTACTTGGGGCTGGAGCCGATTGCCTTGAGTGTGATCAACAAAGAATGGGATATCCTGGTAGTGGAGCCCCAAAAAGAGGCCCTGTTTGCGGCAATTCGCCGGGTTGAGGCACTGGACTTGGAAGGCCGGATCCGCTTCGAGGCGAGCCCGTTGGCCCAGTGGCAGGAACAAGGCTTTGATGCGGCCTTGACCAGCCTGACCCCCAACCTGCTGGAGCCCCAAGAACAGGAGGCGTACTTCCAGGCAATCTTCTCTCGACTGAAACCGGGGGGAAGGCTTACCCTGGTGGGGATCTTTGAGGACCCAGCCGCCTTGGCCGCCTGGAAAGAGGCCCAGCCCCAGTTGACCGCAGAGATTGAGCTGCTGCTCAAGCTGGCCCCGCCGCTCTCCAAAGAGAAGGTGCTGGCCTGGGCCGAAGGCTTTGGAGCCAAGGAGTCTTGGACTTGGGGCAAAAGTTTTTTGGTAGAAAGTTTGCATTTCAAAAAGAACCTTTGAGCAAACAAAACCTTTTGGTGCACCGCCGGGCCTTCACTGGCAGAGGACGGAGACCACCCTTCCTTGAGGATTCTGATGGACTTTAAAGCCCGTGTATTGGCTTGGTTGGCCGAGGACGAGGACCGCATTGTCGAAGAAAGTGAGCTGCTGGAGGCCTTCCAAGAGGCAGACCCGGCATTGCTCAAAGAGATCCGCCGGGAAAGGGTGGTGGAAATGGTGGCCCAAAACATCAAGGAGATGCCCCACCTCAAGTTCCATGACCTGAAGAACTATTATCCCTTCCCCACCAGTGCCGAGGTCAAGGCCGCCCAGGCCAAACTGGACCCCAGCCTGACCCCCGAACCGGCCAAACGGCACTAGGGCTCTGACCGCCGTTCCCGGCGGCCAGACTCAACCAACGGGTCAAACCAAATTGCTGGCGGCCAGGAGCATCAAGACCAAGGTCAACCCGGTCATGCCGGCGATCAGCCACTTCTTGCCCCGCAAGGACATCACCAACAACAGGCTGTAACAAAGGCTGGGCACCGAGACCAGCAAGGTGATGCCGATCAGGTTGGCAAAATCCCCTTTGTCCACCCAGGTGACCCAACGCCAACCGGTAGGCACACCGGTTTTGGCCACAAAATCGGGGATTGAAAGCCCCCAGTATTGGGTCAATTGGTCCATCGGGATCGCCGGTTCAACAATGCCAAAGCCATACAGGGCAAAGGACACCGTCAAAATCGCCAACCCCAGGTTGCTCACCCAAGAAGAAAGCTTCCCGTAGGCCGCTTGGTAGGGGAGGTTTTCATACCGAGACTGTTCCGTTTTGTTTTCCATCGTTCCCCCTAAATTCCAAAAGCTTTCGCAAGACTCCGCAGCCCGGCGAGCGCCAGCACGACGATCACCAACCGGCGGATAAAACTGGGTTTGACCTTGGGCAACAGCTTGGCTCCGATTCTGGCCCCAATCATGGTGCCAAAGATTGAAGGGGCAACGATCAAAGGCAGGACCCCACCTTTGTTCAGATAGATCCAAGCGGGGGTCGTGATCACCGACAAGGAGAACCCAGAGGTAGCCACGGCGATCTTGATTGGAGCGCCCATCACCAGATTGATGACCGGTACGCTGGCCCAACCGGAGCCCAGGCCAAACATCCCGGCCACCAGCCCCACCACAGCAAAACATGCCAACCCGATCCAGGTCCGGTGAGTGGTCCATTCGATCTTTTGTCCGGTACTGCCTTCAATGTAGGTGCCGCCAAGCTCCAGCAGACGACTGAGCGGGTCGTCTGGCCGGACCAAGGGGTGTTCGGACCGTTTGGAGGTCCACATGATCACCACGATCATCAGGATCAACACCCCCAGGCTGCCTTGTACGTAAGAAGGGCTGAGCGCCGAGAGCCACAATCCCAGGTAGGCCCCCAAAATCGAAAATCCCGAGGCGATCATCGCCACCGGCAAGGACAGCTTGATGCTCGCCAGGTTGGCTTTGAGCAGTTGGGGCGCAGAGGCGAGGCTAGTGGAGAGGGCCAAAAACAAACCGGCTCCCCGGACAAAATCGATGTGAAAGGGGAAAAACCCTCCGACCAAGGGGACAAACAAGACCCCCCCGCCGATCCCGGCCATCACCCCAAAAATGCCGATCAAAAAGGTAACCAAAAACAAAAGCCCTGCCCATCCCCACCAGGGCATGGCCGAACCGGTGACCGTGTCGGCCAAGGCGGGCAAGGGGGCCAAGATCACCGTGACCGGCAAAAAAAAGTACATCAGTTTCAACGATTGCTCCTGTTTGTCAGGGTTGCAAAAAAGGAGGCCGAGCCGGCTCGTCGAATTGAGCCGGGTCAAACCATTTGAGTTTCTCCCGAAGTCCCACCACTGCACCAATGATAATCAAGGTCGGCGGGGTTATGGCCTCTTTTTGGGCCAGCTCGGGGGAACGGTCGAGGGTCGAGGTATAGACCCTCTGGTTATAAGTGGTGCCCCGTTCGATCAAGGCGACCGGGGTCTTGGGGTCCATGCCGTGGGCGATCAGCTGGTCGCTGATCTGGGGCAGGCTGGCAAGGCCCATGTAAAAGACCAGGGTTTGGTTTTTCTGGACTAGGTGTTGCCACTGCATCTCCAAGGTCCCGTCTTCCCGCAAGTGCCCGGTGATGAAACAAACCGATTGGGCAAAGTCCCGGTGGGTCAGGGGGATGCCCGCATAGGTTCCGCAGCCGCTGGCCGCAGTCACGCCGGGGACCACCAAAAAGTCGATCCCCGCTTCCACCAAAAGTTCGATTTCCTCTCCCCCTCGGCCAAAGATAAAGGGGTCCCCACCCTTGAGCCGGACCACCTGCTTGCCTTCCTTGGCGAGGTTAATCAGGGTCTGGTTGATTTGGTCTTGGGGGACGGTGTGTTCGGAGCTTTTTTTGCCCACATAAATCCGCTGTGCTTCTCTCCTGGCATATTCAAGCACCACCGGGCTGACCAACCGGTCGTAAACCACCACGTCCGCCGTTTGGATCAACCGCAGGGCCCGTAGGGTCAACAGGTCCGGGTCACCTGGACCGGCCCCGACCAAGGCCACCTGCCCGTACCTGGGCGGGGCGCTTTGCTGGGTGACCAATTCCTGCTCCAGGGCCTTTTGGGCCATCTGTTCCTGGCCGGAGAGAAACATCTCAATGATCGGACTAGCAAAGATCCGGTCCCAGAATCTACGCCGGGCTTCGGGGTCCAAAAACTGGTCCTTGCTGCTTTCCCGAAAGGCCCCCATCATCAGGGCCAAACGGCTGTAGGACTGGGGGAACAGCGTCTCCAACTTGGCCCTGACCAAACGGCTGAGCCGAGGACAGTTGCCCGAAGAGCTGACCGCCATCACCAAGGGGCTCCGGTCGATGATACTGGGCATGATGAAGCTGCACCATTGGGGGCGGTCCACTACATTGACCGGCAGGCCTCGGTCCTGGGCCAGACGGCTGATCCGGGCGGCCAGCTCCAGGTCGTCGGCGCAAACCAAAACCAGCTTCATCCCCAACAGGTGGTCCGGTTCAAAGGGGTCCAAGCTGTGGGTCACCCCCGGCAACAGGGCCAGCGGCTCCAGCTCGGGGCTCAGTTTGGGGCTGAGCCACAGGATCTTGGCCCCCGCCTTGTGCAGAAGCTCCAGCTTGCCTCGAGCCGAGTCCATCCCGCCGACCAAGAGAACCGATTGGCCTTTGAGGTCCAAAAAGAGAGGGAAAAAGTCCATGGCTACCTGAACCCTAGGTTACGGATTTGGTCCAAAAATCCCGGTGCCCACAGGGGGGCGGCCAGGGCGTGGAGATGGGCATAACCGGCCAATCCTTGGCCCCACAACAGTCCGTCCTCTTGCCCCCCCAGCCCAAAGCCCCGCTCTACCGAAAAAAGTTTGGGCAGGTCAGGGTCGAGCGGGGTGAGTTTGGAATAATGAAATTCATGGGCCCTGAAGGAGCCGCTCAGCCAGTGGGGCTTTTGGGCGGTCAGTTCCATGTAGCCAAAGCCCACGGGTCGTTTGGAAAAGTTGATCTGCCCCGGAATCCAGCCCACCCCCTCATAACGGGTTTCCCCGTCAAAACTGGCGGACTCGGCCAGATAGATCAGCCCGCCGCATTCCGCCCAGTAGGGCAGACCGGCCTGCAATCGGGTCTTCAGTTCCGCCCGGAAGCTTTGGTTGGCCGCCAGCTGGGGCAAAAAGGATTCAGGGAACCCGCCACCGATGTAAAGGCCCGCCAGGGGCGGAATCGTCCGGTCCCGGATGGGGTCCAAAAACACCAGTTCCGCTCCCGCCCGCTCCAGGGCTTCCAGGTTCTCCGGGTAATAAAAACAAAAGGCTTCGTTGCGGATCACCCCCAAGGGAAGCTTCTCCCCGGTCCAGGCCGGGGTGGGTTCCAAGGCCGGGAACTCCAGGGCCGCAGCCTTTTGGGCCAAAGTCAGGATCTCATCCAGGTCGAGGCCCTGGGCCACCCAGTCGGCAGCGCCGTTGATCTTTTGTTCCGCCCCTTGGGTTTCCTCGACGGTGGTCAGCCCCAGGTGCCGCTCCTCAATCCCCACCGCAAGGTCCTCCCCCAGCACCCCCAGGACCTTGGCCCCAGTGTGGTATTCCAGGGAAGCCACCAGTTTGGCCCCTTGTCGTTCGGTTTTGACCCGGTTGAGGATCACCCCGGCCAGTTCGATCTTGGGGGTCATGGCCAGTTGGCCCAGCACTTGCGCCGCCACCCCACGGTTGAGTCCTCTGGAGTCCACCACCAGGACCACCGGGGTTTGCAGCAGCTCCGCCAAGCCTGCGGTGCTGAAACGTCCCTCCCGGTCCAGCCCGTCATGGAGCCCGTGGTTCCCTTCGATCACCACCAGATCGGTCCCCCGGCTGTGCCGGTCCAGGGAATCCAAGACCCCTTGGGGCTCCATCATCCAAGGGTCCAGGTTGCGTCCGGGCCGCCCGGAGGCTTGGCCGTGCCACAAAGGGTCGATGAAGTCCGGCCCCTTCTTGAAGGCCTGGACCGTAAGGCCACGGCGCACCAGGGAGCGGATCAGCCCCAAGGTGACCGTAGTTTTCCCGGAGCTTTTGGCAGGCGCAGAAATCAGGATCCGAGGGACCGGTCGGCTTGGCATGAACCAGCTCAGGAAAAACCGCCAAGGGCGGTGGGAAAAGGAATTTTGGGCCTTGCTTTTTTTTTAGGGATTTAAATAGAATAAATCAATTTGTTTTATTAGAATATACGAAATTTACTATAGACCACCAAGGAACCCATGTCAAAACGATTGAACTATCTTGCCAAGGCAAGGCCCGAAGCCGCAACCGCTTATCTTACCTTCCTCAAGGAATCGGGCAAATACCTGGACGACAAGACCCGTTTTTTGATCTCCGTGGTCACCAAGGTGGTCGCCGGAACCGCTCCAGGTCTCAAGCAGTATGTCCCCCATGCCATGCGTTGTGGGGCGAGCCCCAACGAAATCATCGATGCCGTCCTGATGGCCCTGCCGGTCGCCGGTCTGCCCAAGGTCCTCGATGCCCTGGACCAGCTCCAAGAGATCGACCCGGCCTTTTTGATCGACAATCTTTTCAAGGAACCGGAATGGTACGAAGTCGGCCCGATAAACGACTTTCCCAAGGACCAACTGGTCGCCCGGGACATCGAAGGTTACGGCATTCTGGTTTACAACGGCCCAGAACTCAAGGTCTATGACCGCAAGTGCCCCCACTTGGGCAACCGTCTGCCCCAAAACTGCGACGGCAACACCATGACCTGCCCTTCCCACAAGTGGAGCTTTGACCTGCCGACCGGTCAAGTGGTGGACATCGGTGGCCGAGACCTGCACACCGTTCCCTTTGAAATAGAAAACGGGGTCTTACGGGTCCAGCTGTTGATCCTCAAATAACCTTGTTGTGCCCGCTCCCCAGGAAGCCATGAAACTGCCTCAGTCGGTCGAAGAAGTCGCCGCCCTGCTCAAGGGCCAAAACTACATCAGCTCCACCTCCACCTCGACCATTGTCTTTTTGGCGATCCAGATGCAACGGCCAATCCTGGTGGAAGGCCCGGCGGGGGTGGGCAAGACCGAACTGGCCAAGTCCCTGGCCAAGGGGCTGGGGGTCGAATTGATCCACCTGCAGTGTTACGAGGGGCTGGACGAGACCAAAGCGATCTACGAGTGGGAATATGCCAAGCAACTGCTGTACACCCAGTTGCTCAAGGAAAAAATCCATGACTTGGTGCGCCATGAAGACAACTTGAGCGAAGCGGTCAAAAAGGTAATCTCGGTGGAGAATGCCTTTTTTTCCGAACATTTTCTACTACCCCGGCCCCTGTTGAAGTCGATCACCCTGGGAAAACCAAACGTGCTTTTGATCGATGAGGTGGACAAGTCGGACCCGGAATTTGAAGCCTACCTGCTGGAAGTCCTTTCGACCTACCAGATCACCATTCCCGAACTGGGGACCTTGTCGGCCAAGGTTCCGCCGATGGTCTTTTTGACCTCCAACGCCGCCAGGGACCTTTCGGATGCCCTCAAAAGGAGGTGCCTGCACCTTTTTATCGACTTCCCCACCAGCGCCCTGGAGAGCCAAATCGTCCGGCAAAAGTTCCCTGGACTGTCGGAGCGGTTGATCGGGCGGATGGTCAAGGCCATTGGCCTGATCCGGGAGATGGACCTGCGCAAGAAGCCCAGCATCGCCGAGACCCTGGATTGGGCTCAGGCGCTGGTCAGCCTCCAGGCCCAGGACCTGACCCCGCAAGACCTGACCACTACCTTGGGGGTGATCGTCAAATACCAAAGCGATGCCGACCAAGTGCAAAAAAAGGCTGCCTTGATTTTGGAAGAGGCCCCTTGATTGCCCTGGTCCAGCAATTTGCCTTTGCCCTCAAACAAGAGGGACTGATGGTGCCCACCAACAGTCTGCTGCTAGCCATTGAGGCCCAAAAGTGGATCAACCCCTTGGACCAGGAACAGTTCCGGGCCGCCCTGGAGGCTTCCCTGGTGATCAATCAGGCGGACCAGCCGACCTTTGAGCGGGTGTACCACCGGTACTTTCACCAGCAGATTCCGGTTTCCCTCACCCAAGAAAACCAAATTTTTAAGCTCAACCTCAAGGACTTTACCGACCAGTTGCGCAAGGAAGGGGACCCGGTCAACCACATCCTGGCCGACTACATCGAAGGGCAAACCGATGGCCTGATGAACCGGTTGGGCCTGATCCCCCTAGAGCCCGACCATGTCCCCCAGGAAGTGGACGATCCGGCCAAGGCCGACCGCACCCCCAAAGCCAGGGACAGCCAAAAGATCCACAACCGGGTAAGGGTCTTGATCGAATTGGCCGAAGACTTTTCGGCCCGCAGCTTCAGCATGAACCGGGAAAAGAGAGAGGCCTTGACCGCCTACCTCCGGCAGAGGTTGGAAGAAGCGGCGTTGCTTTTGGACCAAAACCGGCCCAAACCCAAGGCCCGTGAGATTCTGCCTTGGGAAAAAAAGCGTACCCTCTCTTCAATCAGCTTCAACCAATTGACCCAACAAGAGATCGAACGGGTTAAAGAAGAGGTGGAACGGCTGGCCCAAAAGCTCAAGGATGCCTTGAGCGCCAAACGCAAACGGACCCACCGGGGGCACATCGAGATCAAAAAAACCATCCGGGATTCTTTGCGCTACGGCGGCGTTCCCTTTTACATCCATCACAAGTCGCCTTCCAAGACCAAAGGCAAGGTGGTGGCCTTGTGCGACATCTCCAGCTCTGTCTCTTATGCCGCCCAATTTATGATCCTTTTGCTTTACCGGTTGCAAAACCGGTTTTCCAAGATTCGCACCTTTGTGTTCATCCGGCACACCTACGAGATCAGCCGGTACTTCGAGGCCTACCCGATGGAAACCGCCTTGGTCAAAGCCACCAAGGACCACCACATCGGCATGGGCCAGCCGAGCAACTACGGCACCAGCTTCAAGAGCTTCCTGGACACCTACGAATCGGCGCTGACCAAAGACACCACCCTTTTGATTTTAGGGGACGGCCAAAACAACTTCAACAACCCCATGACCGAACCTTTTGAAAAAATGGCCAAAAAGGTGGAACGGGTGATCTGGCTCAACCCGGAGGAAGAAAAGTTTTGGTACAGCTCCAGCAACAGCCTGCGCCACTACAAACCCTTTTGTGACCAGGTGATCGAATGCGCTACCCTAGACCAGTTGGGAGAGTTTACCCGTAACTTGGTGTTGTAAAAGCAACCCCAAGGGCATTAGAATACAACCAAACAGCTCCGATCCGAAACCCCTAAGACGAAAGTGATGGGGTCAGGACGTTAGGGTCTGGGGGGAAACGCCCAGGCCTTCCGAACTTGAGAAGGAGTTTTATGCTGACCTACCCGGAGGCCTTGGCCCAAATGTTGGCCCAGGCCTCGCCGTTTTCTGCTCGCCTTTTTCCGCTGACCGAAGCCTTGGGCGGAGTCACCGCCGAACCCTTGAGCGCTGACCGGCCCCTGCCGCCCTTTGACCGGGTGACCATGGACGGCTATGCCGTGCGCTCCCCCGACTTGGCCGCACCCGGCGCACTGCGCTGCATCGGCAGTCTGCCGGCGGGCCATGAAGCCTTACAGGCGGTCACGGCTGGAACCTGTCTGCAAGTGATGACTGGCGCCCCCCTGCCGCCGGGGGCCGATGCGGTAGTCCCGGTGGAAAAGGTGGAAACCGAAGGGGCCTACGTCCATTTTTCCAAGCCGGTCAAAGCCGGGGAAAACGTGGTCCCTTTGGGCAGCGAAGCCCCGGCGGGCCAAGTCTTTTTTGGGCCAGGGCAAAAAATCAACGCCAGCTTGATGGCCTTTTTGGCCTCCATCGGCAAGACCGAGGTCCTGGCCGCCCCGGTGCCCACCCTGGCCGTGCTTTCGACCGGCACCGAATTGGTGGCCCCTGGGGTCACACCCAAGTCCTACCAGATCAGGGATTGCAACGGCCCGGCCTTGCTTGCCCAGGCCGCAGAGATCGGGATCAAGGCAATTTCTCTGGGCATCGCAAAAGACGAAGAGGCCGACCTGGCGGCCAAGATCCGTTCCGGCCTGGCCCAAGCGGAGGTCCTGCTCCTGAGCGGCGGGGTCAGCCTGGGGGACTTTGACTTGGTGCCCAAGGTGCTGGCCGACTTGGGGGTCCAAAAAATCTTCCACAAGGTGGCGATCAAACCGGGCAAACCCCTTTGGTTTGGGGTGGGGGACGGGAAGTTTGTCCTGGCCCTGCCGGGCAACCCGGTGGCGGTGCAGGTGGGGTTTAAGCTATTTGTGGAACCTTTGGTTTTAAAGCTCAAAGGGCACCTGAGTCCCGAACCCTTTTGGCTGCGGCTGCCGCTCAAGAAACTTTCCCCCAAAACCGGCGACCGACAAACCTTGGTCCCCGCCCGGTTGGTCAACGAGGGGGGAACCACTTGGGTCGAGGAGATTCCCTTTGGGGGCAGCGGGGATTTTTCCGGCCTTGCCAAATCCCAAGGTTTTTATAGTCTTCCTGCCAACGGAACCCCTCTGCCCGCCGGGACCCCGGTGGACTACCTGCCTTGGCGGAGGTTGTTTTGAACCGACCTTGGAGCCGCACCTTCTCGACCTTGCGGGTCAGCCTGACCCAGGCCTGCAACCAGACCTGCAGCTACTGCGTGGACCCCAAGGCGAGCAGGGCGGTCAGCGCCGAGTTGCCCCCAGAGCAGTTGGCCCTGCTGGTGGAATGGCTCCATTCCAGCCTGGGGTTACACAAGATCAAACTGACCGGCGGAGAGCCACTCTTGGGCAACCGGATCAACCGCTTCCTGGCCGCATTGCCCCCCTTGGCCGGGGTCGAGTTGGGCCTGACCACCAACGGGCAGCGGTTGGAGGAAAAATTGCCGCTCCTGGAGTCTTACGGGGTCCGGCGGATCAACGTCAGCCTCGACAGCCTGGACCCCGTCCGGTTCAACCAAATCGGCGGGGGCAGGTTGGAGTTGACTTTGCAAGGGATCGAAGCGGCCTTGGCCCGGGGATTTTCCTTGAAGCTCAATCAGGTCCCCATGAAGGGGATCAACGACCTGGATTGTATGCCCCTCTTGGAATTTGCGCTGCACCGGAAAATGGAACTGCGGTTCATCGAACTGATGCCCATGGGCCACCTGCAAGGGGAGGGCTTTGCCCGGTTGTTTTACGGGCTGGAGGAATTGGTGGCCAATCTGGGGAGTCGCTACAAGGTCACCGAATTGATGCGGCCCTTTGGCTCTACCGCCCTGCTGTTTGCGGTTTCAAAGAGGACAAAAGACTTGGCCTTGGAAGACCGTCCTGTAGGCTCGCCCCAAGGCCGGTTTGGGGTGATCGCCAACCACAGCCGCCCCTTTTGTGGAGACTGTGACCGGTTGCGCCTTTCGGCCAACGGGGAATTGGTCGGCTGCTTGTCTTCCGGGGCCAAGTTCGACCTCAAACCGCTCCTGTCCCTTCCGGCCCCAGAGGCCCAATCCGCCCTGCGCCAAATCCTGGCCCAAGCCCTGGCCACCAAACAACCCTTGGCCTTTGTGGGCAGCGACCTGGGGATGAAAACGATTGGGGGGTAGGGGTCAAGGAGCTTGAGGGACGTTGCCCTTCGAGACGGAGAGTGTAAACCCTGTTTCTGACTTCCGACACGGTATCCTGTTCTTCCTTGAAGAACCTGGAAATGCTGAGGCTTCGCAGTTGAGGCACCAATGCTCCGGCACTTGCAGTCAGATGGAACCGCCAGCTCAACATGGCTAGAATAGGCAGAAAAGCTATACAGATATACAGAATAGGTATAGGAATAGGCATTATTCTATACAGGTAGCAGTATGACCTTTACACTTTCCTCTTTGCCGCCAAAACAGGTTGTGGAAACAATCCCCGTCTTGCGCCAGGCGGCCCTGGCCCATCGTAGACTGGCAGAGCTCAAAGGTGTCTCCAAGTCAATTCCCAATCAAGGCATTCTGATCAATACGCTGGCCTTGCAGGAGGCAAAGGACAGCTCAGCGATCGAAAACATCATCACGACGCATGACGATTTGTTCAAGGGCGCAATTGTATCCACACCCTCGATCAAACCTGCGGTCAAAGAAGTGCGCAACTACAGTAATGCCTTGCGTACGGGTTTTCAAGGCGTTTTAGACCGCCAACTCCTAACCAACAATCTGCTGATTGAAATTCACAGAATTTTGGAAGGTAGCCGCACCGGTTTTCGTAAACTTCCCGGTACTAGCCTAAAAAACGAGCAAACCAAAGAGGTGGTCTATACACCACCAAGCCCGGAACAGATTCCAGCATTGATGAGCAATCTTGAAAAATTCATTAACGAGGAAGCTTTTTTTGCAGCAGACCCCTTGGTCAAGATGGCCATTCTTCATTTCCAGTTTGAAAGCATCCACCCTTTTTACGACGGCAACGGACGCACGGGCCGCATTGTGAATGTGCTTTATCTGGTGTTGCAAAACTTGCTTGAAATACCTGTGCTCTACTTGAGTCGCTACATTATCCAAAACAAGACTGAGTACTATCGACTTCTCCAAAAGGTTCGGGATGACGAAGATTGGGAATCTTGGATTCTGTATATGCTCAAAGCGGTGGAGATGACCGCCCAAGAAACCACGCAGCTGGTGGAGGGCATTCACGGGGCACTGCTGGACTACAAACACAAAATCCGCAAAGCCCACAAGTTTTATAGCCAGGACTTGGTAAACAATTTGTTTTACCACCCCTATACAAAAATCGCTTTTTTGATGAAGGATCTAAAGGTTTCCCGGTTGACTGCCGCCAGCTACTTGGACCAGCTTTGCCAAGATGGCCTTCTTCATAAGGAAAAGGTAGGCCGATCCAATTACTTCATCAACAAGGCGCTGATAAAATTACTAATCAGAGAAGAGTAGAAGAGGCCATGCCATAAGCGACAAAAAACAGCTGGTTCAAGTAATAAGGGAGAAAAATGAATGATCAACTAATTCTGACTACTAGATAGTGTAGTCACGAGATTGTGGCCCAAAGAAAAATGCACCTGATATGAATTGCCGCCAAGAAGGAATTCGCGTTTTTCGT
>MFNF01000032.1 GCA_001783715.1 Candidatus Lambdaproteobacteria bacterium RIFOXYD2_FULL_56_26 | reverse complement strand
GGAGGCATTGATCGAGACCCCTTGGTCCTGCATGGCTACCTTGCGGTAGAATTCCTCAAGGACGTTGTCCAATTCTTCGGGGGCAACATCGGTGAACCGGGCCATGTAATAACCCACCTGCTGGATCTCTCGGTCTTCGAGGTTCTTGATCACTGCGGCAGAGCCGTCTTCGCCGAGCGCCAGAAGCAGTATCGCCGCCTTTTTGGGGCCCGTCAGTTTGCCTACGCTCAATGGGACCTCAGTCGATGTTGGTAGGCGGAGGAATCACTGCCCACATTGTTTTGAGGCCTTTGGTGATCGGTGCTCCCCTCCAAAGTCTCAAAGAGGGGGCCTTTAAAAAACTGTGACGGTACCCCTGCCCACCCGGCTTGCTCTGAGTCCGGGGGGGAAAGCCCTCAGTTGAGCACCAGATCGGGGAAAAGTTTGTTGAGCAGCTTGGCCAGATTGGCCTTTAAAACCGGTTTGACCAAGTATTCCTGGCACCCGGCATCAAAGGCACGTTTGATCTGTTCCCGGTCATCCAAGGCGGTGATGATTACCACCTTGGCCTTTTTTTCTTCGCTCAAGCCCCAGTGTTCTTCCAACCGGCGGATCTCTTCCAAACATTGGATGCCGTCCATTTCGGGCATCATCAAGTCGAGCAGGATCAGCTCGTAAGGCTCACCTTTTTCATGGGACGACTTGAACTGGGACAAGGCAAAAAGCCCGTTTTCCGCCAAATCGCAACTGCCGATTTTTTTCAGAAAATGGAACAACGCCAGTCGGTTCTCGATGATGTCGTCAACTATCAGTACCTTCACCTACAGCCTCCAAGCCGGTCTGCAAAAAAAAAAATCATTTGATTGCCCCGAATTTACTCCATCTGTGTTTCCTTGACCAGCAATAATTGCAACGGGACAGCTACGGTTTTCTCCCGATTGGCGAGGTTTTGCGGCAATGGCCCTTTGGGGTGCAAAAAAAGGAATTTTGTTGGCCCGGCCCCGGTCCAATGAGGCCCCACAATTGCAAAACCTCTCTCCAAGGACCCCTTCACAAACGGCCAGACCTTTTGGCAACTCTTTTATTTTTTTGATGAACATGGATTTTAATCCTTTCGGAAGCACCAAAAAGCGGAATTTTCTCCTCTCTTTGGGGGCACTTTTTTTCCTGCTCCCGACGGGGGCCGAGGCCATGATCGGGATCGAGCTGATGGGCCAAGAGAGCCGCTGGAAGATCGACCAGCTTTCGACCCAAGAATCGGTCACCCAAGTGGGAACCTATCTTTATTTCCCCTTGGGCAGTTTCGCTTTTGTGGAAGCGGCTCACGAACAGTTGGACATTACCTTCAAGACCCTGGACCCTCTCAAGCAAGGGGACAACTCGGCGGTCTTGAACCTGATCCTGGGGCCGGTGTTGGTATCGGCGGGGACCCACCTGGTCCTCAGCAGCAACAACCTGGTGGACCAAGGGCACAGCACCGCCTACGCCATCAGCTTGCCCGAGATTCTGCACCTGAGCCTGGGGTATTCCCAATATGAAACCACCTTCCCCAACATGCCCTTGACCGACCGACCGGGGGAGCAGGGGCTCAAGATCAACCAAACCGCACCGGAAGTGGGGATCAGCTTTTTTGACGGGCTTTTCAGCCTTTCGGGGCAACAGGACAACATCGTTTTGGCCGACAGTTTGGGGTTGAGCAAAACCCAATACCGCTCCACCCAGGGGACCCTCTCGTTTTGGGCCGGGCCGATGTACTTTGGTTTCTCCGGTTGGAATGGAGAACGGCTCTTTTTTGCGGACAACAAGGGGCTGTACCTGAACAGTCTGGGGCTGATCTACCAAGGGGGGAACCGGGCGGCGGTGACCTGGATGATCGCTACCTGGATGGATTTGGCCCTGATCCGCACCAACGAAACCTTTTTGGAAACCGAAGGGGGGACTCCGCTCAAGGCCCAAGTGGACACCGTCAATTTGACCTTTCGGTTCTAAAAAAAAGAATGCCCGGAAAATGTCCGGTGGACGATTGCCCTCCTGGGGCTTGAGGCATTCTTTTGTATTTAAATGTTTTGTTACCCATTCCCCCCAGGCTAACCGGTTCGGTGCCCAGGCCGCCGATGTCCCTTTTATGACCTGGGGAATTCCCCGCTGATTCGCTAGAATGCCGCTCAAAACCTCACCCGTTTTGGGCCGATGTCCGCCAAAGACCAAAAAAACAATCCAACGCCCCCGACCCGGTGGACCCACAAGGCACTGGCGACCAACTTGGTCGGCCTTTCTGCCGCCGAGCTGTTGGAATTTTTGGAGGTGCTTCTGGGGCCGGTGGAACCGGTTGGTTTAACGGAAGTCCTCGGCCGGTTGACCCGAAGTTTGGGTCTCAAACACTGGTGTCTCCAGGTCCAACCCGGCTTCGATTCACTTGTCCCCCCAGTCGATTGGGCAACCCCACTGAGCCTTCACAGTGGAATGGGGATTTGGCCGGAAAAAAAAGCCCAATCCTTCTCTTTGTCCTTGTTGTCCTTGTTTTCCCCAACCCCCCAAACCTTGCGCAACTGGACCTTGGAACGCAAACGACTGCGCAACCAATTGGCCACAAAAGCCCAGGGAGCGCAGGTCAAACGGGACAAAGAACAGCTTTCCTCGTACCTACAACTTTTGGACTCCTTCCAAGCCAAGGTTGGCTTTACCTTCGCCTTGACTGCGCCCCCTTGGGCGGTCCAGCTCCATTTGGTGGGAACGGACCCGCAAGCGCCTGCCTCCCCAGGGGTGGAGGCCTTGCTGCATCTCCTGGGGCCTGGGTTGGTGCATACCGGGATCGGGCTCTACCAAAGGGAGCACCAAGACCGCTTGACCGATCGGCAAAAAGAAGTGCTGGGGGCCTTATTGTGGGGCGGCACTAGGCCGGAGGCGGCCTCCCGGCTGGGGATCTCCGAGGACACGGTGGCCTTCCACCTCAAACGTATCTTTTCCCGGTTGGGGGCCACCAGCCTCCCCAAGGCGCTGGCGTTGGCCTTGGCTTTAGGGCTGGTCCAACCGACTCCACCGGCGGCGCTGGGGAAGTGAAAGCGGGTTTGAGCGGGGGCAATAAAAATTTCTCTTCTGATTTTGACCGACTTTGACCGACCCTTTCTGGGGGCCCAAGGGAAGGTTTGGCAGTAGATTGATTGACCTATTTGTTTTATAAGGATTTAATTTTGTGCCAACTTTGGCCTTTGGCCCCAAACTTGGGTGCCCAAAATCCCTCCCCTGGAATGTCTCCCCCCCTACCTGATCTTGTAGGTCCCCGACTAAAAAATTGCGGTATGATTATCCAAAGCCAACCCACTGTAACGCATGGGGACCGGATGACACAGACCCTTTTGAGCAACCAGGACTATCTGCCGCACCTCGCCCATGGTTCGGACGGTTCGCCCCTTGAGCCCGCCGAGGCCCCCTTGGCGGTGGAAGGTTTGCCAAGGCCAATGGCCGAAGGGGTCTTGACGCTGTCCCGCCCCCTGCGCCCCGCACCCCCTCGCCCCAAAGGACCGGCAGAGCCGTTGGGACCTCAAAACACCCGGGACTTGAGAAACTGGCTCCAAGGTGAATTGGAGCGGCTTTCCAAACAGCTGTGTGCCGCCCAAGCAGCGACGGGCTTAGGTGTGCCCCAAGCCCAAGAATGGCTGGAAGTACAACGAAAATTGGGCAGTATCCTCAGGACGGCGGAGGTCCAGGTCACAAGGACAAGGTCCTAGAATCGATAGTAAGGTTCGGGCAGGTCGATGGCCTTTTTAAAGGTCTGGATCAAGGTCTGTTTGTTTTGCTGGTTCTTGGAGTCAAAGGCCAACATCCGTTCCATCAGCTTGACCGTCTGCAACTGCTGGTCCAAGGTCAGCTCGAATTTTAGCCCTTCGGCCATCAGGTTCAAGTTTCGGTTGAGCAGATTGCCCGCCGAAAGCAACCGCTTGAGTTCCTCCAGTACTCCGGTGAAAGCGATTTCTTGGTCCCCCCACTTGGGGTTCCAATGTTCGCTCAACAGCTCCCTCGTCGCCCCATATTCCTTTTTGTTGACCTCGCCATCGATAGCCGCCACCAGAGCCCCGCAAAGGACCACTCTTTTGAGCGGTTCCGGGGCTTCGTAGGCGACCTTGGCCGCACCGGTGGGCGGCTGGTAATGTCGCTCCAAAATCTTGGCCCGAAACTCCCGGTTCAGGTCCGCCTCTTTGCGGGCCACGTTGGTCAAGGGATGGCTGGTCTCAAAGCTGTTGTGGTTGAGCCAAACCCCAAAACGGATCTTGCCCAGGTCCACCTTTTTCCCCTCCAAAAAGGCGGACAACTCCTTGAACAAGGTCGAGTCGGACAAAACCTCTTGGTACCGGTTGAGCTCGTGGTACTGTTTGGCTTTGGCAAAAAACTTCGGCACCTCCAGTTCGTCAACCGTCACGTTCCCCAAGCTGTTTCGGTACAAAAAGCTCAGCTGGCCGCAGTGCCAAAGGTTGAGACAGATCAAAAGTTCGGTCACCCGCAGGTCCTCCTGCAAACAGGCCCGGTAGTCGATCTTTTGGTGCGGGAACAGGGACAGGATTTGGTGGGTCAGGGCTTCGATCTGCCCCGGTTGGAGGTAGGCATAGTCGTTGTCCGACTCGCTGCCCAGGTCGATGTGGGTGCCCAAGAGCTCCAGGCTGGTAAAGGTTTCCTTGAGGGTCCCCTGGTTGAGTTTTCCGTAATACCCGTTAAAGATGCAGTGGGCGAGCCCCTTGAGAAAACCGCAATTTTCGATCAGCAAGGTCTCTTCGGGCAGATGGGCAAGCAGTTGGTTTTGGCCAAACCCGCGGACCGTATTTTTTTGGAAGGCCTTAAAAAACCATCCATTGCCCAGCAGTTGGCCCTTCTCGAAGCCAACCAGCACCCGGCCCCTGGGGACCTTGAGGTGCTGCAGGATGGTCGGTTGGACTACGTTGGGCAAGGGTTCAAAGTTCTTTTTGTAGTAATGGTACCAGATCTGGAACTCCTGGTTGATCTCCTTTTCGTCCTTGATCTGCATCTGGTCGAGCCGCATGGCGATACGGTTGATGCATTTCTTGAACAGTTTTCGCATCTGCTGTTCAAACAAAGTGACTTGGTTGGTGTCGCCGATAAAAATCCCTTCCACCCGAATCCGCTTTTTGGAGTTCGGCGGAAAGGCCATGGAGAGAAACTCTCGCAGTACCTTTTCCCGGTGACTTTCAAACTTTTGCGCCACTCCGGGCCGATCAAAAACATCGGAGATACGGACATGCAGGGCAAAGGCGAGGTCTAGGACATCGCTGATCTCCTGGCCCTCCGTATCCTCGATCCTGGGGACCAAACTTTCGCAGTAGGCGATCTTTAAGGCCTTGTACCTCGCCCACCAAGGGTCGAAGGCGAGGTTGGGGAAGGAGCTTTCAATCGCCAGGATCGAACGGGGCAAAAAGGTCTCGGTCCAGGTCCCGGTCGGCATCCGGTCCACCAAGCCGTTGAGGTAGCTGGGGTCCTTGATCACCTGGATCATGGTCCGCCTCGTCTTGGGGTACAGCAAGGTCTCGTAGCGCATCAGGTTCATCAAGGCCTTGGGCAGGTTGCCCGAGCTGGCCTTAAAGGCCTCCCAATAAATCGCTCCATTGTGGCCGCCGATGTATTCCTCGGTCAGGTCCGGGGTGGGGCCTTGTTCGCAAACCTTGGTCTTGAGTGAGCCGAAGATCGGGTCAAACAGCCCGAACCTCATCCCTTCAACCAATTGGTGGTACCCCTTCTCGTTGTTGGTTTTTCCGTCAAACAGGAAGTGGGCCGGTGCCAGGGGGGTGAAATAAACGCCGGGCATCAAGGTGTCGTAGGTCAGAATCAATTCGTAGGCCGAACCGGAGGATTCCTTGGACTCCAAGGTGCTGCTGAATTTGCCGTTTTTCATGTCCTCATCGGACATGGGGAAGAGGTAGATTTCGGCGGTAGGGTACCGTTTGGCCACATAATCCTGGACCTTGGTGATCTTGGCCTTCAACCGCTCTTGGGATAACGACAGCTCCGCCTTGCGCATCGATTTGGTGGCCATCCGGTGGAGTTTTTCGATCTCCTGGATCAGCTGGTTTTTGACCTTGGGGTTGGGCTTGGCCCGCAGGTGCTCCATCAAGTCCAGCTCCTTTTTTATGAACTGGAGGTTGAGCAGGGGAAAGCCTTGGGCAAACTTCCGTCGGGCCATCTCGTTGATTTTCCCGGCCAAGTTGGGGTTTTGGGTCAGCTGTTCGACCGAAACCTTGTTTTGCCGTTGGAGCTGTTTAAAAAGGGATTTTAAGGTTGCGGCGACCATGCCCTTGACCGCTTCGGTGGTCAACTCTTCCTTGGGGACCAAAAAGGGTTCCAACCGGTAGAGGATCTGGAGGTCCAGGTCCGAAGCCAAGTGTTTGTGCCCAACCGTGCCGATCGAACCGATCGAAAAGATCGCTTGGATCACCGGATTTGGATTGTTGGCCGCCACCCCTTTGACCCCGAAAGTCTTGGACACGTGGGCCAAAAAAGGCTCCTTGATGACCGGGGGCAGGTCTTCTAGGCCCGCCACTCCAAAGGGGGCTCCCTCTACAAAGAGGTTGGCCCGGTTTTCCACCTGTTTTTCCTTGAAGTCCACCAGCTCGGTGGTGGCGTAGGTGATTTCCGAAAGGCTGGAGTCGTTGACGTGCAGGAGGTAGATGATGTCAAAGAGCGCCTCTTTCATCGCCCCGTCAAAGGACCCGAAAGCCAATTCCAGGCGGTTTTGGTTGTATTTGTCAAAATGCGCCCGCCCTGCCTCGGCTGCCTCGCCGAGCCGAAGCTCCAACTCCGGGCTCAGGGCCAAGGGCTCCAAGAACAGGGATTCCATCCCCCCCTGGGTCGCCGGGACAAGCCTCCGCTCACCCGGGCCTTTGGGCTTACTCCCCGTTGGGGCCGGTTTTTGCGGCGCCGATTTTGAGAAAAACAAACCCTTGAGGGCCATGGATACCACCTAAGCTGATTTGGGTTGGGGCCAAACTAACACCCCAGACCGCTTGCGGCAACAGAGAAACCGCATGCCCCCAAGGCTTATTCAGTCTCTGGGGCCAACCATCACAAAGGCCGACCAAAAATAAGGATGGGCCCATTCCTCTTTGGCCAGCATTTTCAGCTTGGAGTCCCGCAATGCCTCTCTAGGCTCGACCCCCGCCTGCAGGTCATCGTAGAAGGTGGTCATCAGGTTCATGGTGCCTTGGTCGGACACCGGCCACAAGGAGTTGACCACCGAACGAACCCCGGCCTCCTGGAAGCTCCGGCGCAGGCCATAGACCCCTTCCCCGGCATGGATCTCCCCCACCCCGGTTTCGCAAGCCGACAGCACCACCAACTGGGTGCCGTACAGGTTGAGGTCCAAGACCTCCTGGGCGGTCAAAACCCCGTCGTTGTCCCCATCCACAAAGCCCAGCAGTGGCGCAGTGGCGTTGATCCCGGCAAAGGCGAGGCCGGCCCTGAACAGGGGGTTGTCCCCCGGCGGCGGCGTGGTCAGGTTTCCGCCCCGTTGCAGGGACAGCAGACGTTTTTTCAACCGTTCTTCGGGCTTGAGGAAAAAGCCGTGGGTCGCAATGTGCAAGATCCGGGGAGCCGGTCCTTCCAACTTGTGCAGCACCGCCTCTTCGGCCCGCTTTTGCATGAACATTTCGCTTTTTTGGTGGTACAGCCCCTTGATCGTCTGTCCCTCGTCCTCGGCCCCCAAAAGTGGGTCAAAGGAAAGGGAGCGTAACCCTTCGGAATTCACCGCCAAAGCGCTACGACGGCCACTGGAGGGTTTGGCCACCAAGCCGTCCACAAAATAATCCGGCCCGGCCATGATCAACAGGTCGTTTGAAGGTGCCGGAACCGCTTCTTCGACCAAATCCCTGGCGCTGCTCATCACCCGGATGCCTTGGGTTTGGATCAGGTATTTCCCCTCGGGGTTGACCATTGCGTCGTAGGGCAGCAGGTACAAGGCATCTTCGGGGACAACATACAAGTACTTCTTGTCGGCCACCAAAGCGGCAATGGGGCCGTAGATCAGGTTGTAGGCCTCCTGGGCGGCAAGTTTGAGGTCTTCAGGCTCGGCGTATTCGTCCTGGATGGTGGTGCGCAGAAACGTCACCGCTTCACGGATCGGCTCGACCGGACCCAGATCCACCAGCCGGGTTTCCTTTTTAAAGCAACTGAAAAAACCCACACAAGCGCCCTTTTTGCTACTGACCACCAGGGCCAACATCTTTCCAGACCCATTCGGTTCTTCGTAATAGAGGTAGTCCACCAGTGCCTCGTCGTTGCGAATCGCTCCGATCAGCCGAGAGGCGGGGATCTGGACATTTTTCTTGGCAAAGGGAGCACTTTTTTCCCCCAACCTTCGTTCCAGTTCGTTGATGTCCTCTTCCAGTTTGTTCATGTTTCGGTTGAACAGCGCCGGGTCTTGCCCTTCCGACCCGGCCAGGGTGATCTTGGCCAGGTTGCGTTTTTTCTCCTGGAGACTCAAGGCAACGGTCTGGAGCTCGGGGATGCGGGTCAGGTTTTGCACCTTTTTGATCGCCGAAGAAATCTTCAGCAACAAACCCTTACGGTCCAAACTTGCCTGGAGGGCCATTTCGGCCCCCTTGTCGGTGTGGGTTTTCCCCAACAGGCGGTAGAGGTTGTACAGCTCCCCCTTGTTCAGCTCAATGTAACCGGACCGGGTGTTTTCCCCGGCGGCCCACAAGACCCGGTCGTAAAATTGGCTCCGTTTGTCAAAGACAGTTTGCAGGGTTTCCAAGGAGCCCTTCTGGTCCCCTTCGGCTTCCTGGACCTTGGCGAGCAGGTTGAGGGCCTCGAAGTAGTAAGGATGTTTGTCCCCCAAGGTGAGCTTGGCCGAGTCCAGGGCCTTGTAGAGCAGCTCCTTGGCCTGGGGCAAACGGTTGAGGTCGAGGTCGAGGGCGGCGTAGTCGATCCGGCTGCGAATAGCATCGGGGTGGTCCATCCCCAGGTTGGCTTCCCTGGCGGCCAAGGCCTCCTGGAAGAGCGGCTCCGCCTTTTTGAATTGTTTTTGGTAGGCATAAACCCGGGCCAAGTTGTTTTTGGCCTTCAAGGTGTTTTGGTGTTTGGCCCCCAGGGTCTTGGACCAAGCCTCGTAAACCCGTTCAAACCGGCCTTGGGCCAAGGGATATTCCCCGGTCACCAGGTAGAGGTAGCCCAGGTTGTTGGTGATCGACAAGGTGGTGGGGTGATCGGGGCCATAAACCTGGAGAGCCACGGCGAGGGCCTGATTGTAGGTCTTCATCGCCTTGGGGAATGCGCCTTGGGACTCGTAGAGCATCGCCAAGTTGTTTTGCAGGCTGAAGGTGGTGGGGTGCTCTCGGCCCAAGACCTTTCTGGAAAGCTCCAAGGCCTTGAGGTAGAGCGGTTCTGCGTCCTCGAAGAGCCCCTGGTTTTCGGTCAACAAGGCGAGGTTGTTGAGGATCGCCAAGGTTTGGGGGTTCTCTTCGCCCCACAAGGCTTTGGCGATCTCCAGGGCCTTGGTGTAATGTTCCTTGGAAGCGTTCCAAAGCCCCATCAGCCGCTCCACCCCGGCCAAGTTGTTGAGGTCGATCAGGTAGTTGGGGTGGTCGGTGCCATAAAGTTTTCCTTCCGCTTCCATGATCTGGGTGAAGGCGGTCTGGGCGGCGGCATAATGGCCCAGGTCTTGGAAGAGTTGGGCTTGGTACACCGCATACTGCAGATAGGTCGGGTCGGCCTTGCCCACCAGGGTTTCCAGCTTGCCCAAGGCTAAAGTGAGGTCCCGCTCGGCCCCCGGCAGGTCCCCCGCCTTGCGGCGGACCTCCGCCAATTCGGCCAAGGTGATCCAAGGAGCCAGCTGCCCTTCCCCAAGAGACTTTTTTTGCTCCCCAAAGAGGGGCTCAAAGATCTCGATCGCCTCTTTGGCCCGCCCCTGTTGGGCATAAAGCTGGCCCAGCCGGAGCTTGGTTTCCAGGTATTCCGGCTTTTGGGATTCGTTTTGGTGTCGGGCCAAGGCCTCCTTGAGGATCTTTTCGGCTTCCTTGAGGTCCCCCTGGACGATCAGGATTTGCCCCAGAAGGCTTTGGACGGTGATTTGCGGTTGTGATTCCTTGAGCAGATAGTCCCGTAGGATCCCCGAAGCCAGTTCGTACCTTCCCGCCGCCCCATGGGTTTGGGCCAAGGCCAACACCGTAGAGGCCAACAGTTGGGGCAAAGCCGACCTTTGTTTCTCCAGCCGCCCCAGCAGGTCCTGGAACAAGGGCAGGGCCAGGTCGGGATTGCCCAGGCTCATCAACATCTCGGCGAAGTTGAACTGGGCTTCCAAGGTCAACTTGTGGGACGGCCCCAGTTCTTTCTTGGCACTGTCATAACCTTGTTGGGCAAGGCCCAAGGCAGCCTCGTAGGCCCCTTCCTGGTAAGCCTGCTTGGATTCGCTCAAATACCGAGACAATTCCACTTCGCTGGCGGGAGCCGTACCGGAAAACAGGCACAGCACCAAGACCAAGGCCAGTGACCTCAAGGACCAAGAATTCATAAAAACCGTCCAAAATAGGGGCCCTGCGGCCCGGTTTTGCCCCGACGCATTAGATTATAATCGGTCGGGAAAGAATTGGCAGCCTCTTTCTCTTCCTCTTCCCTGCTAGGCCCGGCAAAGCCGTACGGGCCAAGGCCGGGCACCCAGGTCAAGGGCGCTTTGGCCCGAGGGGTTTTGTGACCTCCAGCCCACTCAGGCCCGGCAGGTTCCGCTCCCCTTGTTCCAAACCTGGGGTCCATTCGGGGGGCATCGGTACCGGCTTGGGAAGGGGTTTTTCACTGGTCAGTTCCACCCATTCCTTGGGTCCTAAGGCCACCTGAGTCTGGGGAAAGGCCAAAAAGCTCACCTGCAAGGTTCCTTGGCCGACAAACACCCGGGTCACCGGCCCGTTGGCCTCGACCCAAAACCGGCTGTTCTGGCCCAGCACCAGGGCATTGATGGTTTGTACCTGCAACGAAGGCCCCTGGTACTCCGCCCGGCCCCAAGGTTGGAGCAGCACCGGCTGGGCCAAGGTTTTGTTGATCTGCAAAAAGGTTTCGGCCCACAGCCGCACCCCAAGCCCGCCTTCCAAGGACAGGCGCACTTGGCTGGCCTTGCCGCTGTGAATGCGGTCCTGCCACTCCAGTTGTGCTTTGGCGTGGGGTAGGCCATAAAACTCGGGCCAAGGGCTTCGGGTCACCTGGACCTGTCCCTTTTCCAACTCCAAGAACCCCGCTTGGCCCCAGGCCGTTTGTCCGCCCAAGAGCAGCAGGCAAGGGAGCCAAACCCAGGCTAGGTGGGTCCAAACCCCCAGGGTCCTGGATGCCTCCCCGGACAGTCCGCCAAACCGCACCCGGCCAAAGCGAACCCACGAACCAGCCCGAAAAAAAACCAATGCCCTCCAACCGGTCGGTCCCAAGAGTTTACGGGCTCCCTTTTTTGGCGATTACCTTAAAGTCATGGTTGAGTGCCACACTCAAGCTGACCTGGATCAGCCGCAAGGTTGCGGTTCTGCTGGCATCACAACTTTTGCAGGCACCGGTGAAATGAACAAAAAGCTTGTCCCCTTCCAAGGCGACAAATTCAATCCCGCCGCCGTCGCTTTCCAGGTAGGGTCGCAAACGCTGGTCCAAGACCTGTTCGATCGCATGGTTCCAGCCCGCCGGGGGCAGTTTGGAAAGCAGGGTTTCGTTGGGGTCTTCCCCAATCGCCCGGACCAAGGTGGAATAGTCCGCCAGGGTATAACCCACTTGGCGGAACCCTCGCTGCAAAAGCCAGCCCAAGGTTTCTTGCAATCCCGACTGTTGCGGGTCGGAATAAAACAGGTAGGACTTGGAAGGCGCAAAAAAGATAGCCTCTTCGGCCAACTGCCGCCAGGGCAAGGAACGAGCGCCGCCCAAGTGCCCATCGGCGAAGTCTTGGGGGTCCCGCAGGTCGATCACCAAAGGGGAAGGGTTCTCCCGGCGGTGGGCCAAAAATTCTTGAACGGTCAAAGGAATCGTTTCCATCTCACTCCCACAAAAGCAGTCGGATTGTACCTCGACCACCAAAAAGACCCAAGCCCAAAATTTGCCCCTCCCAAAATCAGGGCCAAAGCGCCTGGAGGTGAGCCAAAAAAGCCCGGCTTGGGTACAACCCGCCTATTCGACCGACCCGAAACACAGGGCCGGGCAATCCCCACAGTCGTTCTTTTGGGCCGGGGAGACCTCCGGGCACAGGGCCGGGAAACGTTGTTTCACCCCTTGGCCCCGGTAGTAGGCCTTGCTGTTTTGGGGCGGTGTGCCCCACAGAAGGAGCCAGTTTTGGCCCAAGGAAAGCTCCCCTTCCAAAGCGTCCAACCCGGTCTGCAAGAGGCCTTCACAAGGGCCGCCGACTTCGGCAAAACAGATCTCCAAAAAATGAGGCTCTCCCCTGGGTTCGGACAACTGCTCCCCCAGCAGCTCAAAAAACCGGTCCAACAACTGCACCCCCCCTTCCCCGGTCAAACAACCCGTCAGGCGTAGCCCGTTGGGGCCGATGCTCAACAGGGCTTTGCCCAGCTGCAAGGTGCGCTCAAAGGGTTCAATCGGGTATCCCCACATCGGTCAGCCTTTAAAGGAAAGACGGTCTTCCAGCCTTGCCACCCTTTCCTCCAACTCCTTTCGCAGCCCAGGGGCCAGGTTTGGACATTGTTGGAGTACATAATACACCGTTTGGAGGATGTCTCGCCACCTCGGTTTTTGGGGAAAGTTTGCGTACTTGAGGTACCGGTCCAGGGTCCTAGTGCGGTAAGTCCCGTTGGCATCCACCGTGGCGTTCCAAATCCCCGATTCGTCTGCCAGTTCCACCTTGCTCTTGCCGGTGGTTTGGGTCCAGTAGCGCAGCCCCATCAACATCAATTCCACCATGTCCTTGTGCACCCCGTCCAATTCCTGGTCGTCCGTTTCGGCCAATTCCACCGAGTCGAACCGGGAAGGAAGGTTGCGCACCTCTCGGAGCAGTTTTTCCCCTTCCCCTTGGACCAATACCTCGCCCAGGTCGCTCAAGGCGGGCAGAGCCGCCAAGGTAGCGCCACCTTCGGCCAGACTGAGCTGCACCATCCAACCCTCCTTTTCCCCCAAAGGCTGGAGGGCCATTTGCCAGTCCGCCTTGCCTGCCCCTGGGGTGTGCCACTCAAAACGGGCCGAGTCCAAACCCTTGGCCAGCATTTCTTCCACTTTGGTCCCCAGGGGGGAGGAAACCTCGATCAACCCTTTGCCCGCATACCTGCGACCGCCGACTCCCAACAGCTCTTCCGCCCGACGGTTGGTCAAGGTGACCCGCTTGTCGGGGTCCAGCGCCAAAATGGCGCTTTCCAGCTTGTCAAAAAACCGGAGCAGTCCCCTTTGCCGGGTTTGCAGCTTGTGCTCGGCTGTCTTACGCCGTTCGATCTCCTGGCTGAGCCGCCGGTTTTGCCGTTGCCGCTCCAGGCTCTTTTTGACTTCCATCTGGGAGCGCACCCTGGCCAACATCTCTTCGGTTTGGACCGGCTTGACCAAATAATCGTTGGCCCCCATGCGAAACCCGGTGACCACGTCTTCGGTTCCGGCCCTAGCGGTCAGGAGAATCACCGGCAGATCCGCCCGGCCCCGGCTTTGGCGGATCCGGTGGCAGACCTCGAAGCCGTTGAGCTCGGGCAACATCAAATCCAAGAGCACCAGATCAATCTTGGGCTCCAGCTCCAAAATCTCCAAAGCCTCCTTTCCGTCCATCGCCGTCACGCAGCGGTAATTGGCCCGAATCAGGTAATGGCACAGGGTTTTGAGCAAAATCGGGTCGTCTTCGACCACCAAAACTTGGCCCTCGGGGTGGGGAGGGCTGACCAGCGCCAAATCTTCGGAGGGTAGCTCCTGCAAGACTTGGGGCAGGGTTTTTTGGGGTTTGGCCGGACTTTTGTGGACCGGCAGGGTGAAGGTGAAAAGGCTGCCTTGGCCCAGCTTGGATTCCGCCCAAATCTCTCCGCCATGCAGCTGGACCAGCTTGCCGGTCAAGGCCAGCCCCAGCCCGGTTCCGCCCAGTTGCTGCTGTTGGTGCCCCGGTCGTTCAAACAGGCCAAAGATGTCCCCAAGCCGTTCGGGTTCGATCCCGATGCCGGTGTCTTTGACGGTGACCGCCGCCTTGCCACCCTGGACCTTGGCCGAAACCTCCACTGTCCCTTGGGGGGTGAACTTGATGGCGTTGCCCAAAAGATTGTAGAGGACCTGCTGCAACCGTCCTTCATCGGCGGCCAAGGCCTCCAGATCGGTGGGAACCAGATTGACCAGCTTGACCGCCCGACTGCCCACCAAGGGGCGGCAAAGGGTCAGCAGGTTTTCGGTCAAACTGGCCAGATGGACCGGCCCCAGGTTAAGCCGCAGCCGTTTTTCCCGGATCAGGGAGAAGTCCAGGATGTCGTTGATCAGATTGGTCAGCCGTTTGCCCGACTGGACGATCAGCTTGAGTTGTTCCTTGTTTTGCCCCTTCGGCTCTTCGGAGAGGATCATCTCGGCGAGGCCGATGATCCCCGCCAAGGGGGTGCGCAATTCGTGGCTGGTGTTGGCCAGGAACTCGTCCTTGAGCCGGTCCATGTCCTTGAGCTGCTCCACCAGCTGGCTTTGGGTCTGGTACAGTTTTGCGTTCTCCCAAGCGATTCTCGCTTGGCTCAGGATCTGGCGCAACGGATCAATCCTGACCTGCCCAAAAGCCCCTTGGGCTCGGTTGTTTTCCAGGTAGAGCACCCCGGTGATCACCCCTTGGTTTTTAAAGGCGCAACAGAGCACCGAACGGACCTTGTGGGCCAGGATGTATTCCTCTTGGGCAAAGGGACCTCTAGCCAAGGCATCCTCCAGGATCACATCAACCCCGGTCCGGTGGACATACCGGGCCACCCCGGTGGAATAAGGGTTCTGTTGGCCCAATTGGGGTTCCAGTTTTCCTTCGACCGAACAAAGGTCAGCGGCCAGGACCAGCTGCTCCTGGTCGCAAAACAGGATCGACCCCTTTTCTGCGCCGGTTTGTTCCAAAATGATTTTTAATACCTTGGGCAACAACTTTTGGGGCTCCGCTTCTGCGGCCAAGGTGCCAAAGGCTCCCAAAAGGCTGGTGGGACCGGACAGGCTGGGCAGGTAAGCGGCCCTTTGGGCACCAAAACCGGGCAGGGGATGGTCGGGGAACCGGTGGCTGAATTCGGCTTTGAGCGCTTCCAACTTGAAGACCGGCCCCCAGCGCAACGCCTCTTGGATAGTGGCACTCAACAGGGCTCGGGCCTTGTGGGGCCGGTGGTCCTCTGCCGCCATTTGGCCGTGGAACTCCAGGGACAGGATTTCATAAACCAGCTGCCCGCTTTGGTCTGCACTTTCCTGGGCCTCGTCGAGCCAAACCCCGGCCCGCCCCTTGTCCTCCTCCATCGCTGCGGCCTGAGCCCGGAGCGCCAGATAAGGAGCGGAGAAGTTGAGTGGGGTGAGCTCCTTCAAGTCTTCAAGCAAGGCCAAGGACTGGGCCACCAAGGGATTGTCACTGCCCCCCTGGTACAGGCCTCGGCGGCCGTTCAGATAAAAGAGCATCGCCTCGTAGGGGGCGGGAAGAAGGTCGGGGCGCAGGGCTTGGGCCTGTTCCAATCGTTCCAAAAAGCGGTCCATCTCGCCGGTCATCAAGGCCCGGAGCGCCTCAAACAGTGCGGCTCGAAAGGCATCGCCGTTGGGACCAGCACCCAAATAACCTTCCTCGAAACCGGCGGGCAGGTGTTTGGCCACAAAATGGCCCATCCGGGTGGCCTGTTCCAGGTCGCTCTTGCCCCGAAAGGGGCCTTGGGCCTGTTCCCAAGAGAGGTCCAACCGCCAGACCAGCCCCCGAACCGCCCAAGGCAGATCGTTGTCCTTGAGCGCCTCTTCGACCAGCGGCCAAAGGTCCCTAGCGCAATGGGAAAAGGGCTCCAGGTAAGGACGCACCAACCCTTGCCAAACCGTTTCCGCACGGCCGATCAACCTTGGGTCATGGCTGGCTTCGGCCCGTTCCAGGGCTTGGTCGGCCAATTGGGACGCTTTTTTGGGCTGTCCCCGAACCGCAAAGGAAGCGGCACAGACCATCAGGCCGATCACCCAGGGTTCCCCTTCCTCCACCTCGGGGCAAAGTTCGACCAACCAAAGGGCAATCTGGGCCGCCCAGGGGCTGGGGGCCTCCAACAAAGGGAGTAGCGCCCCATACAAGAGGGCGATGGCCAGTTTGATTTCGGCAGGCCGGTCCCCGGTCAAAGGCTGCGGGGTTTCCGCCGCCAAGGGGAACTCCAGCCCCAAGGCTCCAAGCCCTTGGACCAAGTCCTTGGCCAAGGCGGCCGGTTCCCCTCGCTGGGCCTTGAGTTTCATTTGCAGCAACATCACCTGGGCCAGCTCCAGGCCGCTGCTGGTTTGGCCCATCTGCTCCAAGGCCTTTTTCCCCTTGTAGTCTTGGCCCAGCACCAAAAGCGTGGAAACCAGATTCCAAGAGAGGTCAAACAAAATGGGGTTGCTTCCCTCCAAAGCCTCGGTTCCCAGCCATTCCAGCCCGGCTTCCAAAAACTCCAACCCCTGCTCGTTGAGTCCGGCCTGGCAGGCCTTTTTCCCGGCCTCCAGGTTGATCTTGGCGGCCAAGACCCGCTCCGAACCGGGGGCCACCCGCTCCCGGCCTCGGTTCAAATGTCCGGCCACTTTGTACAGCAGCGGGGTTGAGGCAAAGTCGGGGTAGCGGTACTGCAAGGTTGAGGCGATATTTCGGTGGATCTCTGCGGCCAACCGGGAGGGGAGTTCCTGGTACAGGCTTTTTTGCACCGCCGGGTACAAAAACCGGTAGTCCACCCCTTGCGACCCGACCAACCCCAACCGCTCCGCCTGGGCGAGCAGGCCGGGGATCTTGCGGATCGGAATCAGGGAGAACAAGGACAGTTCCTCTATCCCCCAACTGAGGCCCAAGACCGAAGCAAATTGCAGTAATTTGCGAGATTCCGGTTCCAGCTCACGGGTACGGCTGACCAACAAGGACAAGACACTGGGGTGTTCGGCCAGCCCCTCGGCCTGCCCCAAGTCCCAACTCCACCCGTGCCCCGGTTCGGACCACAGCCACCCCTTTTCCCACAGGGTCTGCATGGTTTGCTGCAAAAACAGTGGATTGCCTCGGGTCTTTTGGAACAAAAGCTCGGCCAAGGGCAAAACTTCCGGCTCCGCCGTGACGCTCAAGCTCTCGGCCACGTAGGAGGTCACCTGGGATAAGGTTAAGGGGGCCAACTCCACCACCAAGGCATTCTCCAAGACCGGGAGCTTGAACTTTGCCTCAAAACCCTTTGGCCCCGAAAGCAGGACCCCCAATCCGGGCAGAGCTTCGGCCAACAGGGCTTCTACCATCTCCCAGTCCCGCTCCTGGGCCAAATGGCAGTCGTCAAAAAACAGCACTACCGGCTTGTTCTGACCCAACAGGCAACGGAGCAGCCCCAACAAACCGCCCTTGAGTTGCCCTTGCCCCAATCCGGCGGTCAGCCCCAAGATCGGTTCTAGTTGGGGCAGATAGCCCACCATCAGGGGACCGTGGCTGCCCAACTCCCGAAGCAATTCTTGCCGCCACCGTTCCAGGTTGCCCGGAGGTTCCAGATACAATTCCTGCAAAAAACCGGAAAACAAGGCGGACCAAACCCCCGGCTCTGCCGCCTCGCCTTTGGAGGCAAAGGAAACGGGCAGCCATTTCCCCCCCAAGGCCTTGGTGGGGGCTTCGAGGGATTCGCCAAACAGGGTTTTGCCCATCCCCGATTCCCCTTGGAGCAAGACCACGCCGGACTCGCCTTGGGCCAAACCGGCCAACTTTTGTTCCAGTTCCTTGGACTGTGGTTTGCGGCCAAACAATTTGTGGGAAAAATGCAATTCCACCGGGCCATCGGACAACCCCAATTCAAAGACCTGCTCCCCTTGGGCCAACCGGTCCAGATCGGCAATCAAACCTTCGGCGCTTTGGTAACGACGGTCGGGGTCGATCTCCATCAGCTTGGCCACCAGTTCGGAGATGACCGTGCCCACCTTGGGGCGACGTTTGGCCAGCCGCACCGGCGGGTTGGCAACCTTGGAATGGAGGATCTCGATCGGCTCTTGGCCTTGGAATGGGGAGGTTCCGGCCAGCAACTCGTAAAAAACCACCCCCAACGCATAGAGGTCGGACCGGCAGTCAACCGGCCGCTGGAGCAGTTCGGTTTGTTCGGGAGCGATGTAGTTGAACCCGGAATCCATCAGGCCCGGAGGTTCAATGGGCAAGAGCAGGTGCTTGAGGTCGATCGCCCGGCTGAGGTCCACCAGCCGCAACACCCCGGTGGTGGGGTTGAACACCAGATGAGCCGGCTCCAGGTTCCGGTAAAAAACCTTTTGCCGGTGCAAGGACTGCAACCCCAAGGCAGCCTGCTTGGCAATCCAAAGGAAGTCTTCGGGCTCCAGGGGCTGGTTGTGGTACAGCCTTTTGAGGTCGGTACCACCAAAGTCGTCGCTGACCAGACTCAAGCGACCGTTGACCGACTCGATCCTTTGGTAGGAAACCAGACGGGCATCGTTGAATCTGGCGCTGAGGCTGAATTCGGTGCGCAAGGTAGCCAGCAAAGCCGCATCGGGATTGGTATCCTTGACCTGCTTGAGGATCACCGTCTGGCCGCTCGCCACCTCCTTGGCCCGAAGGACCTGGAAGCGGAAACCATGGTGCAGTTCCTCAATGACCTGATATTCCCGTTCCGCAACTGGTTTGCCCATCAACTCGCTCTTGTGTCTTGGTCAAATCCGCCCAATGCGGACACTGGAGCGATTATGCCGGGTTAGGGCCCGGAATTCAAATAAAACCGGCAGTCTAGCCCTAGAGGCTAGGGTTTAGAGGCGCTCCGGCCCATGTTTTTTTGGCCGGAAAAGCCGTTCGCCCCTTTTGGCCTGAACGAAACCTCGGTTTTGACCGAAATTGGCCGAGCCGAATTTTGCCAAACCCTCTCTTCCCAGATAGGGTAACCTCATTCTTCTTCTCCACAATGCCTTTGCCGCTGACCCAAGGATGGGCCAGGGCTTTGGTACTGGGCCTCGGCGAGCGGCTCTTGGAGAGGTTGAACCTTGGCGGCTCGGCCCTCTCTTTTGGGGCAGGGTCGCCTCCAAAAGGGGTCGCTCTCTCTCCGGTGGGCGGCCCCGATTTCCCTGTTTTTGCCTCCAACCAACCCGCCGTTATCCAAAAGGCCTCCAGAGGCTCTTCTCCCTTTTTGTGCCCCTCCGGTTTTTAGGTCCACTACCGTGGTTTTATCCAGGGTACCCTGACAAAACGGCTGTCCAGTATGAGTTGCGCCAAGATACCCAAAAGACTCTACCTTTCCCGCAGCCTTTTGGGCCAGAAAACAACAGATTCTGTAAATATTTCATCAGGTTGTTCAACTGGTAAAAATTGGAAAAAATCCGGCAAAATCCCCTAGACCCTTTGCTGCGAATGATTTAAAATTATCGCATTGTAATAATAAGATTTAATGATTTCTAAGGCCTCCGCCAAACCGGATTTCAACCGATTTTGACCGACCTGGAACTGGATTCTCCGGTAGAACCCTGTTACAAGTTAGGCTTGGGCCAGCGTCTGGGGAAAACAAAGGTTGCAACTTTAACCTCCAGTCGCTGGCTCTTTTTTTTGACCGCCCCCTTTTTTTCTCCCGGCTTCCCGCAGGTTCCACCGGCTCCCAACACCTTGATTGCCCAAGCCCAAGGCAGAACCTTGGCAGACCGGAAAAACCTGGGTAGTTTGGCGGAGAACCCCCCTTTTTCCAGGATGCCCCATTGCAGGATACGCCATGACAACCCTTGGAACCCCGTTGAGCAAAACCGCCAAAAAAGTAATGCTCCTAGGCTCGGGAGAGCTGGGCAAAGAAGTGGTCATTGCCCTGCAACGCTTGGGGGTGGAGACCCTGGCGGTGGACCGGTACCCCGGCGCTCCGGCGATGCAGGTGGCCCACCGCACGGCGGTGATCGACATGCTGGACCCGGCGGCGCTCCGGGCTTTGGTCCTCCGGGAAAAGCCCGACCTGATCGTGCCCGAGCTGGAGGCCATTGCCACCGCCGAACTGGTCACGCTGGAAACACAGGGATTTACGGTGATTCCCTCGGCCAAGGCGGCACAGCTGACCATGAACCGGGAAGGGATCCGAAGGCTGGCCGCCGAAGAGCTGAGGCTTTTGACCTCCCCCTACCGCTTTGCCGCTACTGCCGCCGAATATGCCCAGGCGGTTGAGGAGCTGGGGCTTCCTTGTGTGGTCAAACCGGTGATGAGCAGCTCAGGCAAGGGCCAAAGCCTCGTCCAAACCCCGGAACAAGCCGCTGCCGCCTTTGACTACGCCCTGGTGGCCGGTAGGGGCAAGGCGGCCAAGGTGATCGTGGAGGGGTTTGTGGAGTTTGACTTTGAGATTACGTTGCTGACCCTTCGGCACGGCCAAGGGACCCTCTTTTGTGAGCCGATCGGCCACCGGCAGGAAAAGGGGGACTACCAGGAAAGCTGGCAGCCCCAACCGATGAGCCCGGCGGCTTTGGCCCAGGCCAAGGAAATGGCCCAAAAAGTAACCGCTGCCCTGGGGGGCTTGGGTATTTTTGGGGTAGAACTGTTTGTCAAAGGGGACCAAGTCTATTTCAGCGAGGTTTCCCCCCGGCCCCACGACACCGGCATGGTGACGATGGTCAGCCAAAACTTGACCCAGTTCGAGCTGCATGTCCGGGCCATCTTGGGCCTACCGGTCCCCAAAGTCCGGCAGTACGGCCCGGCTGCCTCCAAGGCGCTGTTGGTTGCCGGTCACAGTGAACAGGTCTCCTTTTCCAATCTGGAAGCGGTGCTGGCCGAACCGGACACGGACCTGCGGCTTTTTGGCAAGCCCAAGGTCGAGGGGGAACGGCGGATGGGGGTGGTGCTGGCCTTGGGCGAGACCCTGGAGGCAGCCAAGGCCAAGGTGATGGGCATGGCCCAAACAATCCAGGTTCATCTCTGACCGGTGCCTTGGACCGGTTTGGTTCCCCTGTGATTTTAAGCTTGCCTCCCCGGTACTTTCCGTTCATTGCTTTAGAGAACAAACATTCTCCTTTTCCGTTCCCCAGCCGCCCATGGAACTGGCCTCTTTTCTAAACGCCCAGCAGCAACAGGCAGTTGAGCACCTCAAAGGGCCGCTGTTGGTCATCGCCGGGGCCGGGTCGGGCAAGACCCGGGTGATCGAATACCGGGTCTTGAACCTGATCGCCAACGGGGTTCCTCCCGGCCAGGTCCTGCTTTTGACCTTCACCCGCCGGGCGGCCAAAGAAATGTTGAGTCGGGCCGCCAAACGGGACCCCAAGGCGGCGGAGGTGGAAGGCGGGACCTTCCATGCCTTTGGGGTCAAGGTCTTACGCCAGTTTGCCGGTCACCTGGGGATCAAGGAAAACTTCACCGTCTTAGACCAGGCGGACGCTGAAGAGGCGCTGCACCGGTGCGCCACGGACCTCAAATTTTATGAAGGCCCCAACCGGTTCCCCCAGAAGGCGAGCTTGCAGAAAATCCTTTCCATGGCCACCAACAAAAGGCTGGCCATCGGTCAGGTTTTGGAAGCGGAATACCCCAACTTCATCGACTGCCGCCCCCAGCTGGAACAACTCCGGGAGGTTTACAGCCAGTTCAAGTTGGAAAAAAGTTATTTCGACTACGACGACCTCCTTCTTTACCTGCGGCTGCTCTTGGGCCAAGAGGCGGTCCGGGTGCACCTGGGCAACCAGTACCGCTACTTGATGGTGGACGAGTACCAGGACACCAACCTGCTGCAAGGGGAGATCGTGGGCCTGTTGGGGGCGGAGCACCAAAACGTGATGGTGGTCGGGGACGATGCCCAGTCGATCTACGGTTTCCGGGGGGCCTACCACCAGAACATCCTGGATTTTCCCGGCAAGTTCAAAAACACCCGGATCATCAAGCTGGAAGCCAACTACCGGAGCACCCAAGAGATCCTGGACCTGAGCAACGGGGTCCTGGGCGGGATGGAGAAGGCCTACGAAAAGCACCTCAAAAGCGCCGAAGGCAGGCAAGGGGACAAACCGAAGCTGCTGTTTTTCAAGGAACCAGCCGAAGAAGCGGTCTTTGTTGCCGATGCCATCCAGGAGTTTTACCACCAAGGGGAAAGCCTCTACGAAATGGCGGTGCTCTTCCGGTCCAGTTACCTTTCCTTCCACCTGCAAACCGAGCTGGCCAAACGGCGTATCCCCTTTGATGTCTTCGGTGGAAAAAAGTTTTCCGACACCGCCCATGTCAAGGACCTCTTGGCGTTCCTTAAGATCCTGGCCAACCCCAAGGACGAGTTGGCTTGGAACCGCTGCCTGATGTTGCTGCCCGGAGTGGGCCCCAAAACCGCCCAAAAGCTGATCGGCCAGCTGGTTGGCCGCTCCTCCCTGGTGGAGATGAAGGCCGTCTTTGACACCCTGGGGGAGAACGCCAAGTACAAGACCCAGTCGGTCAAATGGATCAAAGCGCTGGTGGAGGCCCAGTCGCAAGCCAGGGACCTGGGGGAGGCCTATTTGTTTTTGCTCAACGCCTACCTGCCGGTTTTAGAAGACCAGTACGACAACTGGCAGCAACGGAAAAAGGACCTGGAGATGCTCGCCCAGATTGCCGCCCGGTACCAAAGTATTGAAGAGCTGTTGACCGACTTTGCCCTGGAACCCCCCGAAAGGGAGGTGTCCGAGGTGATGGGGATCTACAAGGAAGAGGGTCGGGTGACCTTGAGCACCATCCACTCCGCCAAGGGGCTGGAATGGGGCAACGTCTTTTTGATCGGCATGATCGAAGGCCTGTTCCCCAGCGCTTACGCCCTTAAGTCCGACGAGGGGCTTGAAGAGGAACTGCGGTTGTTTTACGTTGCCGTGACCCGGGCCAAGTCCCGGTTATTTTTGACCCTAACCCACTACGGCTTTTCGGGCGGCATCACCCAGTTCAACAAGCCCAGCCGCTTCCTGGACCAACCGGGGATACAGTCCCACCTGGAAAGCCCCGCCGAACGAACCAGCCCCGCCCCCAAACCGGAATTGCCCAAGATTGGGCTCAACAAGGAAGAACTTTTGGCCAAACTGGCCGAACTTTACCAAGCCAAAGGCGGCTAAAAGCGGTTGCCAGAACCCCGCTACAGGGTTAACTTGCAGGCAAAACCTTTCCCCTGGTTCCATGATCCGAGAAAGCTCCTTTTTTGCAGGCCCCAGCCGGGTTCGCAAGGTCACCGAATCCCTGCCCTACGACCGTTTCGACTCCTTTTTCGAGTCGGTCCGCCACAGAGGGATCATCTTTGAATCTGCCGAAATCGCCCAGATCTATGGGCGGATGAGCCTGATTCTGCCCGATCCGCCCTTGGTGATCCAAGGCAAGGACGAGAGTTTTTCCCTGACCGCCCTCAACCTGCGGGGTCAAAAGCTGCTGACCCTCTTGGAGGACGAACTTTTTTCCTTCGCCAAAAACCTGGAGCGGAGCGCCGAGAAAATCACCGGGCAGGTGCCCAGGGAGAACCGGCAACTGGACGAAAGCAAGCGGCACAAACAACCGAACATTTCTTTTGTGATCAAATCCCTACTCAAACGGTTCCAGACCTCCGACCGGCATCTGGGGCTTTACGGTGCCTTTGCCTACGACTTCATCCGGCTTTTTGAGGACATCCCCTACCAGAAGCCGCCGGTTGAAACCCCGGACTTTACCCTCTTTTTCCCGGACCAGATCCTGGTGGCCGACCACTTCAAGGAAACCTTAGACCAGCATTTTTATGAGTTTTTTGATTTCCACAGCGACCCGTTGGTGTTGGCCAACCAAAGGGAAAAAAGTCTGGTCAAAAAACGAACTCCCAAGCCCAAATCCGTTTCCAAGCCCCATCTGCGGCCCAACGACCTGACCCAAGAGGCGTTCCTTGGAATGGTCAAGACCGGGCAGGAGCAGATCAAAAAAGGGGAAATCTTTGAGATCGTGCTGTCCCGGTCCCAATATTACGACTGCCCCAAACACCCCTTGGAGGTCTATGGCCGGTTCCGCAAGGTCAACCCCTCGCCTTACCAGTTTTACGTGAACTTTGGGCAGGAAGCCTTGGTGGGAGCCAGCCCGGAGATGTTTTTGCGAATTGAGGAAGGCAAGGTGACCACCAGGCCCATCTCCGGGACCATCGAACGGGGCCAGGACACCTTTGAAGACTATGAAAATATGATGAAGCTGCTCAACTCGGTCAAAGAAAAGTCCGAATTGGACATGTTGATCGATCTGGCCCGCAACGACCTGAGCCGGGTTTGCAAACCCGGAGTCAAGGTGAGCGAGTACCGGTTTGTGGAGAAATACTCCAAGGTCATGCACACCGTGGCCAACGTGGAAGGAGAGTTGGACCAGGAACGGTTCGAGCCTTTTGATGCCTTGGTCGCCAGCCTCAACGCCGGGACCTTGACCGGAGCGCCCAAGATCGCCGCCATGCGCCTGATCGACCAATACGAACCGGTCCCCCGAGGTTATTATGGCGGGAACGTTGGCTACTTGGCCTTCAACGGCAACCTGGACTTCGGCATCATCATCCGCACCGCCCACATCAAAGACGGCACCGCCGAGGTTAGGGTCGGGGCCACCGTGCTCTACGACTCGGACCCGCAGTCGGAGTACCAAGAGACCACCAACAAGGGCAAAGCCTTTTTTCTGATCCTGGAGGAAAAATGAAACCTCTGAAGATCTACATGCTCGACAACTACGACAGCTTTACCTTTAATCTGGTGGAGTATTTTAAGCTGCTCGGGGCAAACGTGGTGGTTTACCGCAACGATGTCCCGGTGGCCCAAGTGGCCCTGGAAAAGCCGGACCTGATCGTGATCAGCCCCGGTCCTTCAATCCCCTCCCAAGCGGGCCACCTGATCGAGGTGATCCGCACCTACCAAGGGCAGATTCCGATTTTTGGGGTCTGTTTGGGCCACCAGGGGATGATCGAGGCTTTTGGCGGAGAACTTGGCTTCTTAGACACCCCGGTCCACGGCAAGTCCAGCCCGATCCGCCACAACGGCCAAGGGATTTTTGCTGGTCTGCCCGACCAAATCGAGGTGGGCCGCTACCACAGCTTGATCGGTACCAGAATCCCCGACTGCCTGGAGGTCACCGCCCAAACGGCGGACGGCATCGTGATGGCCGTGGCCCACAAAAGCCTCAAGGCCATTGGGGTCCAATTCCA
>MFNF01000031.1 GCA_001783715.1 Candidatus Lambdaproteobacteria bacterium RIFOXYD2_FULL_56_26 | reverse complement strand
GCAAAGCAGAACAAGACCGGTTTGCCCGAGAAAAACCATCGGTCCTGGAGCAGGAAATCTGGAATCGAACCTGTGCAACGGTCTCGAGCAAGCTATTTTTACCGTTTGCGCAAAGCTTTTTCGCCAGTGACATGGGGGCAACCCCATCGGTCCACTGTACCCGAATCTTTTAGACTGAACTCTGGTTTTTTGGTGGGGAATAAGTGGGGAGCGGACTCCCTTGGAATTGGCCGACAGGCTTAAGAGACTGAATTTAATGGCGGGGTTGACGGGGCTCGAACCCGCGGCCTCCAGCGTGACAGGCTGGCGTTATAACCAACTTAACTACAACCCCGCAAAAGGTTGATTGCTTTGGGTCCCTAAGACCGGCCCGGTGGGGGCGGTGGGGGCCTGGTGGGCGGTACAAGACTCGAACTTGTGACCCACGGCTTGTGACGCCGTTGCTCTACCAACTGAGCTAACCGCCCAAAGGGCAATGGCCGATCAAATCAAACAGGCTTGGGATTGTCAAGGCAAGATCGGTGGTCGGGACAAAATGCTGGTGGGGTTTTGGGTGGAGTGGAGCTTGCGGCCTAGCCTGGCGATTGGCTTTAGGCGCTGACGGACCGGTGCCCGAAAATCCCGTTTCTCCAGAGGTTAAAAACCGGATCACCCCACCGGACCCACAAAAAACACCAAAACTGCCCCGCCCCGGAGGGTTGGACTTGTTTACAGAGGCAAGCGCCCGGCTGGTGGCAAGTTGCCCCGGCCCTGCCGGTTGAACCTCATGCAACAGAAACAAAAGCCGCACCATTGCGAGTTTTCCCGGTCCAACCGGTCTTTCCCTTGGCCTCAGGCAGTCCTTGCGGAAAGGGCAGTCCCTCCCCCTCTGTCTCCGGCCCAAGAGCGTTTTTAATCCATAAAAATTACAAGATAATCTCTCGGCGAGACCGGACTGCCGAAACCAGTTGGCACGGAGGGCTCAAGTTTTGGGGCCAAGTTCCGATAAGGAGGTGAGAACCTACTTTCCAGGAGCGAGAGATGTACGGCCAACCTTATCCTTCCAGCTTTCCTTCGACCTTTTCCGGGTTGTTGAGTGCCGGTCTGCACAAGAGCTTGGCCACCGGCGGCGAGAATCAGGCGGGAAACAAACCGGTGGACGGACAGGCCCTGCTCAAGATCAAACACAACATCTCCCTTTTGGCGGAGATGACCTTGCCCAGAGGCTGACCCAACCTCCCTTCGGCCCGATCCTTCCCGCTTTCCTTCGACCTATTCCGGTTTGTTGAGTAACGGCCTGCACAAGGGCTTGGCCACCAGCAGCGAGAATCAGGCGGGGAACAAACCGGTGGACGGCCAGACCCTACTCAAGACCAAGCACAAACTCTCCTTGTGGCAGAGATGGCCTAGAAGCTAAGCCCTCCGCCTTCCCGGTCCAAACGGCTTTCTCCGGCGGTGCCTTTCCCGGCGTTCCACCCAAGCACCCAACCTCCCCAGCCACACACCCTTGCCCGGCCTCCCCGGCCAAACCGGCAAATCCTTGACGGCCTTCCCGGCACTGGCCTAAACTGGGACACCATTGGCGATACAGGAGGCGACTCTGGACGAACTGATTTTTTTGCCCACCGGGCTGGGGCTCTTTTTGTTGCTGTTCCCCTATTTTGCCCAAGCCCCGGACCGTGCCGTCCTGGACCGGAAGCCCCAGCCGCCGGACCCGCCCAATTCGGAGGCGCTGATCGCCTTTAAGGAACTGGAGCTGGCCAAGACAGAGTTGGACAACCTGACCGGAACCGCAAGGTGGGCCAAAGAACGTGAACTGGCCTATCTGGAACGGCGGTTGGACAAGATCAAGGCCCGCAGCGAATTGGAGTTTCGGGGGTTTTTCCAAGCCCGGACCGACTGGGTCCAGGCTTGGGAAGACTTTTATCTGGTTTTTGAAGAATCCTCCTACTGGTCCCGCAGCTTCAACCCGCGGGCCAAGGCGGAGTTGACCGTCTTTCGGGAGCGGTACCGGTCGGCCAAGCGGGCCTTTCGGTTTGAGCAGGAGCGGCTCTGGGGCCGGGAGCGGGTGTGGCTCAAGGAAGGGGAACATGCCACCAAGGCCCAAACCCTCTTGGGTAACGAACCTTCCTCCCCGGAGCAACAAGACTTCGAGGTCCGGCAATTGGCCCAAGAGGAGGGGTTGAAACAACCCGGGGGGCAGACCGGCGAAGGCATAATTCCGCCCGCACCGGAGGTAACGGAGGCGCTGTTTTTTGAGTTGAGCCCCAACCTGAAGGGAGTGACCTACATCGACCCCAGCCTGAACATGGAACAAGCGGGGTTTGAATGGCTCGAAGGGGTGGATTTGCGGGGGGCCAGCCTGTTGGGGATCAACTTTCTGGGGGTTTCCCAGTTTGTCGGTTGCGACTTCTCCGGGGCGGACTTCAGTGCCGCCACCTTTGGCCGGGAGGCAAGGCCCCACCGGTTCTTGGCCTGTCGGTTCACCAAGGCCAGATTGGTCGGGACGAGCTTTGAGTACACCGCCTTTTACAACTGCACCTTTGACCGAGCGGATCTCCAGGGGGTCAACCTGGACGGGGCCAAGTTCATCGGTGGTTCTTTTGCCGGTTGCCCTTTTGCCGGGCTGGATTTTTCCAAAACCGTCATGTCCAAGGAACTGCTGGAGACTTTGGACTTCCAGGCCGCTGCCTTCCCGCCCAAAAACCTGGGCAGTCTAGGCGAAACGGAGGAGCCCAAACCAGAAACGGAAGCGGGGTAACCCTTCCAAGGTAGAAGGTCTCTGCCAAAGGCTTCTGGTCATCAGGCCCCCGAAAGCAGCCTTGATTTTGGAACGCCGCTCTGGTAGGCTGCCCAGAGTTCCCGTAGATCAAATTAAAAACACAAAACCTCATTGAAGATAAGGCTCTAATGCGAAACCTAACGGTCATGCCCACCCTACCCCAGGCCCATGGTTTTAAAAAAGGGGACGTTTTTCTGCTCTTTGGGGAGCTGTTCAGTCGTGGCTATGCCAACGGTCTGGTGGACCAAGCCAAGGCGGAGGGCATGACGATCTTGGGCGTTACCGTCGGTCGCCGGGACAAGGACAACCAACTGCGGCCCCTCAACCCGGAAGAGCTGGCCGCCGCCGAAGCAAACCTGGGCGGCAGGATCCTCAACTACCCCCATTGGGCCGGGTTTGACATGGACCCCACCCCCAGCGGAATCACCGTTTCCGAGTCGATCGCCAACGTCAAGCCGACTGATTGGCAGGACTTTAAGCTGGATTGGTCCCAGGTGGAAGAAGCCAAGGTCCATTCCTACAAAAGGTTCCGGGCCACGGTGGACCAAATGGTTGGGGAATTGGAAACCCTGGTCCCCCACGGGGCCAACCTCTTTTTTGCCCACACCATGGCCGGCGGGATCCCCAAAGCCAAAATCTTTTTGGTGCTGCTCAACCGGGCGGTTAAAGGCATGGGGGCAAGGTACGCTCCCTCCAAGGAGCTTTGGGAATCCGACTTGGGCCGGTTGTCGGCCAAGAACTACGATGCCGTTACCGCCGACACCTTCTTGGAATTGATCGAAGCCACCCAAGGGCTGCGCCAAAAGGTGGAAGGCTGGGGCGGGATCTGTTCCTATTCCGCCTACGGGTACCACGGCACCCCGATCCTGATCAAAGACCGGTACCTTTGGCAGACCTACACCCCCTACCTGCCCGGCTGGTCCAAAATGCGATTGGAAGACCACGCCCTTGCGGCCTGGAAGCAGGGGATCAAGGCGGTGGTTTACAACTGCCCGGAGATTCGCACCAACTCTTCCGACCTTTTTAACGGGGTCGAGCTTTCCTTGTATCCCCTGATCCGGGCGCTGCGCCATGAAGGCGGTGGCCCTTGGGCCGAGGCCCAGGCGAAGGCCTGCCAAGACCTGATGATCGAGGGAATGGGCCTGGAAGCGATGCTCGACGAGGTGGATGCCTACCACCTCAACCCGATCATCACTCCCTTCCATTCGGACTTCCAGGATTGGCCCAAACACAACAGCCAAGCGATGGCCGACCTGATGCTCGCCACCTCCGACAAGGTGATGGAGATGAACCGGGACAAAAAGAACTTGATCACTGATTACCTCAGCGGGTTGGTGGTGGAGTCCAGCGGCAGGATCATGCTGAACGAAGGTTATGCCCCCCGTGGGCCGGTGCTTTGGCTGGGCCACGACTTGGTGGCCAAGGACCTGTTGGCCCACCATTCTTGAGCAGGAAGGCCATTTGGGCGGTTTCCGGCGTTCGCCGGGGAGCCTAGGAGACCTTTAAACCTTTTGCCTGTAGGCGCATGCGGCTCAAATCCTTCCTGTTGTCCCTGCTGGTCCTCTGGGTGGGGGCTTCCAACCTGAAGGCCGCTCAGGGGCTTGAACTGGCTCGGTTCAACCCCGGCTACGTCCAGCCCCAGGTGTACCATTCCTTTGAACAGGGCCTGCTGTTGGTGGCCTTGGAAGCCAAGAGAACCGCCAGCTTCTCTTGTGCCCCCAACCGCTACCTGCTCTACCAAGCCCAAGGGGAAACCTTGACTTGGTTTGAAGGGGGCAACCTGTTGCTTTCCCCCGACCTTTCCCACTTGGTTTACCTCAAGATCCAAACCCTGGACCCGGTCTTGCCCGACCAGATCCCCGCTTGGGAAACCCAGGCCAAAACACTGGTCAACCAATTGCAGGTTGGCCCGTTGGTTTTGGAGGAAGCGGCGATGAACGATGGCCAGCGGCAATGTTGGCAACAGCCGGTCTGGGTTTCCTTGGCCCAAGGGAGCCAAAAGCCGTTGCCTTTTTTGGCGGCCAACCTGTGCAAAAAACATTGGTGCAGCCAGCTGTCCTTTGAGGGACCCCAAAGCCTGCGGCTGTGGGTCCGTTTGGAGCCCAAGTTGGTGCATTTCGTAAAGTTGGACCTGGAGACCGGCATGGCCGACCCGCTCCGCTTTGGCCCCTCCTTTACCAAAGAAGACTTGGTGGCCACCCATGCCCCTCGGGAAGACCTGCTCAAAGGCAAGGAGTTCCAAAACGTCCAACTCCCCTTGGCCCAAGGGGCTCGGCTGATCTTCCGGCCAGAGGGAGGGGAGGTTTCCTTGGTGTTGTTGCGCAAAAGCCCGGACCCCCAAACCGCTGCGGCCCGGCTCCAGTCGGCGGCGGAGGCCCTGAAGGCGGCACAAGTCCAGAGCGCCTTGGACCAAGGGCGGCAGGCCGCTTGGCTGGATCCGGCCAACTTTGAGGCCAAGTATTTTGTTTTGTCCGCCTTGGCTGCGGCAGGAGAGACCGCCCAGCTGTTTGAGTCGCTGCTGGAGGATTTTTCCGCCCCGGAAAAGGAAAAGGCCTGCGGCAAGATGCACCTGGACGAAGCGTTCAAAAAGCTCAAACAACAAACCTTGTTCCTGCAACAGTTCAAGGCCAATTGCCAAGCCCCGGCCCCAACTCGCTGAGCCACGGCCTTTGGGGCTTTGGCCGCCCAAAAAGGCCGTTTTTCCCGGTGGTTTTCCCAATCACCCAAGGCTTTTGTTTTGGCAATGAATCCAACCGACTGGGACGGCTGTCTTTAAGACCTTTTCCGGTTTTTTTCTCTACAAAGTCCTTGGAACCGGATATTTTGGCGGAAGTTTCCCTATCACTTGAACTGGTACCTCCGCAAATGCCTCATCCCTCTTCCAAGCCCCCGTTGGCCGAATTGGTGGCCCTGATGGCCACCATGAGTTCCCTGATGGCGCTCTCCATTGATGCCATGTTGCCCGCCTTGCCCTTGATTGGCCATGACCTGGGCGTGGTGCGGGCCAACGACAACCAGTTGATTATTTCCAGCCTCTTTCTGGGCATGGCCTTGGGGCTTTTGCTGTATGGCCCGCTGTCCGATTCTTATGGCCGGAAGCCTCCCTTGTACGCCGGGTTGGGGCTTTATCTGGTCGGTTGTTTGGTTTCGATCCAAGCCCAGGACTTCAACCAGATGCTGGTGGGACGGGTGATCCAAGGCATGGGGCTGGCTGCGCCGCGGGTGATCTCCTTGGCGATCATCCGGGACCTGTTCCACGGGGAAGAAATGGCCCGGGTGATGTCTTTTGTGATGATGTTTTTTACCCTGGTCCCCGCCCTGGCTCCTTCTTTGGGGCAGGCGATCCTGTTGGTGGCCCCTTGGCGGGCGATTTTCGTGCTCTACCTGTGCCTCGCCTTGTTGGTGCTGGTTTGGTTTGGCCTACGACAGCCCGAGACCCTGGAGCCTGCACGGCGGACTCCCTTTACCTTGGCTCGGGTCTTTGGGGCGATCGGCCAAGTACTCAAAAACCTGGAATCCCTGGGGCCGACCTTGACCTTGGGGATCGTGTTCGGGGCGATTTTGGGGTACCTGAGTACCGCCCAGCAGATCTTCCAAGGGCTCTACGACAAGGGGACCCAGTTCCCGATTTATTTTGGTTTGATGGCTCTGGTGTTTGGCGGGGCCTCGTTGGTCAATTCAAGGTTGGTGCAGCTGTTCAGCATCCGCCAGCTTTCCCGCTGGACCTTGGGGGGCCTGACGTTGCTTTCCTTGGGCTTTTTCTTTTACACCCTTTCTTGGGAAGGGGTGCCTCCCTTTTGGTCCTTTCTGGCCTTTTTGTCCCTGTCCTTTGTCTGTCTGGCCATTTTGTTCGGCAACCTGAACGCCATGGCCATGGAGCCTTTGGGCAAAATGGCCGGGATCGGGGCGGCGGTCGTGGGCACCTTGTCCACCATCCTTTCGGCGGGGCTGGGCACCTTGATCGGCCAACTGTACAACGAAACCCTGATCCCCTTGACGGTCAGCTTTGCCGCCTTGGGCACCGTCAGCATCGTGATTCTGAGCTTGACCACCAAGGCGGGGGGGCGGGCCACCGCTGGCCCTTCAGTCCCCCATTAAGACCGGCTTTACTGGAGAATGACTTCCTCGATGTTCAGCTCTCCGGTGGCCAGTTTTTTAAGGATCACGTCCACCTGTCCGCCGTCCAAAGCCTCAACCTCCTGGACCCGGTACCGCTCCAGCAGCCCCGGAAGTTGTTCCACAAAGGGCCGGAGCCGGTCCAGGGTTTCCTGCAACTGGGCGGTTTCCAGGATTCTCAAGGTTTCCAGGTCCTTCGGGTCCAGGTTGTCCTGCCAGCCCCCTTGGGGCAACAGCCGGACCGAACCTTTGGGCCGGAGCCGGTAAACTTGGCCTTCCTTGAACTGCAACTCGGCGCTGCCGTCCGATTCGGCCTTGAGGACCGATCCGGGGGGCAGACGATCAAAGGGGGCCACCGGGTCCCACTGACCGGGACGGACCTGCCGCAGCACCTTGCCTTGCAGGGCGACCACTTCGGCGGCCCATTGGTCCTTGGAGACGATAAAAAACTTCGCCTCCACCTTGCCATAGGTGCCTTCCACGGCAAAAAGGTGCTCGCCGGGGCTCAGGTCCATCCGCACCGCTCCGCCGCCGGTTTGGGCCGGTTCCCCGTCGATCCGGTAAGAAAGGCCGCTGCCGTTGGCAAACAGAACCACCGGCTTCCCTGGCTCAAAGACCCGTTGGGGCAAGGGGGCCAGAATTTGGGGGGGCTGCTTGCGGTCGGGAACGAGGATGCCGATGGCCGTAGATTGCAGTTCGTTCCCCTCCCAATCGAGCCCCAAGGCGGTTATCTGGTTGTAACCGGTTTCAAACAGGTTGGTCTTTAAGGTTTCCCCAAACCCCAGCACCCTGCGTCGGTTTTGGTTTTTGACTACCCAGACCACTACCGGAGCCCTTCCCAGACCATCGCTGCCCCCCGCCCGGAGCGTGACTGGCGCTCCGGGCTCCACTACCGTGTCTTCGGTGGGGTTGAGCAGTTTGACCTCCGCCGGGCCGGAGCCAAAAAATTTCAGGTTTCGCTCCAAGAGTATCGGCTCCGTTTGGCCGGTCACCTCTACCGTTACGGCCAAAGCCAAGGTGAACGGTCCGGGGTTGGGCCTTTGGAGCTGGACTTCCGCCAGGTTGGATAAAACCGGGGCTGATTCGCCCTGGATGGACCAGCGGTAAGCCAGCCCGCCGACCCTAGGCCCCTCGACCTTGGCCTTGAGTTGCCCCAAGGTGCCGGGAGCGAGAAAAAAAAACTCCCCCCGGAGGTTGGGTCCCACCGCTTGGTTGGCGACCAAAAAAGGCAGAGTCTTGGCCCCCTTGACCATCTTGCCGTCCAGCTCCAGCTGAAAATCCCCAGGTCCCAACGGTGGATGGGGTTGGCTGGCGGTACAGCCGAACAAAAGCAGGCCGAACCAAGGGACGAGGAGCCGGATTTTGCAGGAGAAGGCCCGGCTTTGTCTTTGAGATTGATGGATTGCGTTGGGTACAGGTAACATGTTGCCTCAGTGGCAGGTTCAACTCTTTTTCCGGTCCGTTCTTTGTCCTACTTCTTACGTCAGGCCAGCCTTGGGTTGGCGCTCTTGGGCCTCTCTCTTCCCCTTCGGGCCGAGGTCCTGGGCAGTCTGATCGGCGGCTTCGGCCAAGCGAGCTTGGCGGATCGTCCCGCTGCCCTAGGGGACTTGGTCTTTAACCCCAGCCGCCTGAGTTTGACCGAAGATGGGGCCAGTCTGGTCCTCTTGACCAACGGCGATCTGGTGGCTTTTTTGGGCCCCCTGACCGCCCAACTGGCCAGCTCCAAGGACCAAAAAACCGAACTCCAGGTCGGGGCAGGCCAAGTGTGGGGCCGGTTTACTCATCCCGCCCGGCTCCAGTTCCCCTTCCTCACCTTGTCCTTGTCCAAGGGCGAACTGATGGCCCTTTCCAGCCCCACTCAAATCAAGCTCCAGGCCCTGACCGAGCCATTGGAGCTGCTGTTTTCGGGCCGGTCCTTCACTTTGGAGCGGGGCAACGAAATCACCTTGACCCCTACCACGGCTAGGCCCGATCTGGCCATCCGGGCGATTGTCACCCCCCTGCGGCTGGAGTCTTCCAGTCCCGAACTGGTCCTACCCAGTGCCGGGACCCTGCCGGTCGGACTCACCGCCCATTGGGCCGGAAGTCCCTTGCCCCACAAGGTCAAAGGCTTTTTGTTTTCCGGCAGTCCGCTGGTCCAAATCTCCCAACCGGTCCAATGGTTCCAAGGCCCCCAACAGGAAATGGAGATCCAGGTTTTGGGCCCCGGTTCGTTTCGGGTGAACCTTTGGCTGGAAGGGGAGGGAGACCATTCTCCCACCTTGGCCCCCCTCAAACTGGAGGCCTTCCCCGGCAGCGCCAACAAAAATTTGCTCCTGCGCACCTCCCAAGGAACCCTAAAATTGGTCCTGGTCCCCAAACCCGCTACTCCTTGAGCGAAAGCCGGGTGGCCAACAACAGCCCCCAACCCTCTTGGGCCGCTTCGGTCAGGGGGTAGTCTTGGGTCAACCGTTCCAACTCTTCTTCTGCCCCTTTGGGGTCCCCCAATTCCAGCTTGATCCGGGCCGCCCACAGCCGCCAAGTGGAGGCTACCGGTTCGGCTTGGCGGGCCTTGTCCCGGTTGAGTTCCGCCAAAACCGGCTGGATGACGGCCAAGGCTCCCGGCCAGTCCTGGGCCTCCGTCTTGGCAGCCAGGGCCTTCTCTTGGGCGGTCCACAGGTCGTTTTTGCCGGCCAAATAGTCCAAGTCCGGCGGGCGGAGGTTCAGCACAAAACTTCGTTCTTGTTTTTCCAACTCCAAACGTAAGGTCAAAGGCCCGGTCACCGGTCCTTCGGGGAGCGGGAGCAACAACCAGTTTTCCCCTTCCGGCCAAGTCCGTTTTAAGGCCCGTTCCACCTGGGGCAGGGTCTTACCCCTCGGGGCGGTGTGCATGTTCAGGTCGGCAAACCAGAGGTCCAGTTGGTCCGGTTCATACTGGTTTTGCTGTGCCTCGGAGGTGACCAAAACTGCGTCCAGGTATAGCGCCGCACCGAGGGAGGAAAAGACCAAACGGTCCCGCTGGGGAGCCGGGGCCGGGGGCTGTACAACCACCACCTCCACCGCCGGAGCAGGGTGGGACAATACAAAACCTAGGCTCTGCCCCTGCTGGGCCAAAGCCCTCTGGAATTGGGCCAGCTCTTGGTTCAGCCCTGGGTCTTTGACTTTCAGTTCCTTAGGAAACGGCCCGGTCCGAGCGGTCCCCTCCAAGACCGTCAAAGCCCCCTTTGGGGAGCGGCGCAGCGGGTGGTCGGGCGGGAGGGACCGGGCCAAGGCGGTCCTGAAGTCTGCCGAACCCAGCAGGGCACCGGAAATCTCGATGGACCGGTAGGGTTGAACCCAAAATCGGGCCAGCCCTGGGTTGGCTTGGGGCTGGGGGTTGGGCAACTCAATCCCTCCGGCCTGGCCGAACCTTTTCTCCAGGTCTAGAAGAGCCGTTTTTTGGCCGGTGACCCAGCCGGTTTGGATCTCTTGCACCTTCGGCCAACCGGGCGGCAGTTGTCCGGCAAAGCTCTCCAAAAACCGGGGCAACAGGCGTTTGGGCAACGTGACCTGGAGCCTGCCGTCGGAAAAGTCATGGATTTTAACCTCTTTGGCCTCCACCTTCGCCGCTCCCAAGGCAGCGGCCTTGGCCAAAGCTCGAAGGCCACCCATTTTTTCCAGCGCTTTTCCGGCCTTGAGGCAGGAATCCTGGCAGCGGATCAGCTGGAGCCCACGGGGGCCTCCTTGGTAACCCAACTGGAACCAAGCCACCGGGGTTTGGTCCCAAAAGGGGTTGGTCAGGGATTCCCGGGGGAGTTCCAAATGGTTGCCAAAACGGTCCACACTGCTCAAGGGAAGGGCCAGCGTCCGGGGCCCCACCAGCTTGGGCGGCCCGGCGAAAACCACCGGCCCCGAATCCTTGGCAAGACAGGGACCAGCCACCAAAAAAGCCACCAGAGACCAGCACAGCAGGAACCAACCCCTAGGTTTCATCAGGACCTCAGTAGAGGAACCGGAAACTCACCGCCATTGCGCTGCCTGAAAACTTGTTGGTCAAAAAGTTCCCCTCGCTGTCCTTGAGGTCGCTTTGCACCTTTCGGCTGCCCAATTGGTAGTAGTCGAGGCCCACACTCAGGTTGTTGTTGATAAAAAATTCCGCCCCCGCCTTGGTGGCCAAGGAGGTCTCGCTGTTGACCGCAGCGCCGCCGAAGCCGAAGTAGGCAAAGGCCAAGGGTTGGGCCCCAAAACGAAAGGGCAGTTGGTAACGAACCAAGGGGACCGCCTGGACGGCAGACAACTTGAGGGTGGCGGTTTCGGTGGAGGTGCTGGCGCTGAAGCTGTCCAGGTCCAGCCCCAAGTCAATGGTTTCCCAAAAGGTAGGGGTCAGGAGCCGCAAGGTCACGCCGGTAAAGCTGGTGACCTTTTTCTCGGTATTTTGGTTGTTGACCAGGACCCAACCTTGGTAGCCAAAGCCCACAAAGGGAGACAAGGCGAGGCCGATGTGGGAGGGCCGGTCGGCCGGGTTGGCAAGGCCCTTGTCCTCTTCCTTGGCTTTGACGCTGAAGCTGGCGGTGTTGACCACCGAACCGTCTTCGGTGCGCACCAGTTTGAGGTTTAAGGTCAGGCGGCCTTCCCTTTCGTTCATCTCCAAGAAACCCTGGAGGTAGGCATCAATCTTCAGTTGCCTGCCCAGCGCTTGGTACTGCTCGTTACTTTCCAGGCTTTTGGCTAAGACCAGACTGTCCTTATCCACATAGATCTTGAGGTTGGAACATTGCCGACATTCCACCATCTCCAACCGCCCTTGGGCGACCAGAGAATTGAGCAGCCGGTAACTCAGCCGGTTGGCGTTGAGATCGTAGGATGGGTCCCCTTCCAGGTTGAGCAGGGTGACCCGCTTGACGTTCTGGGGCAACCGACCCAAAAAGTCTGGCAGCTGGCCCAGCAGTTGTTCAAACAGTCCGTCCACGTCCCACCGGCTTTTGGGCAGGGCCTCCCCTTGTTTGAGCACCGGCAGGGCCAGGGTCTCGGAGCTGGGCTCTTCGGCCAAGGTCAACCCCGGCAGGGAGGAGAGCAACAGGGTGAACAAAACAAGCAACCTAGGCACTAGTGTTTTCATGGTACAGGTCTTTTGAAGGTTTTTGGAGGCGGACCCAGTCCAGTCCCCTCTTTTAACTAACATTGTTAAATCCGGTTTCTCAACTGCAATCGCTGCGGTCCACTGTTCATGGGAGTCTTGGTTTGGTTTTGCCCTTCGATGCGCCAGTACACCGGCTTTTGTCCGCTCCTCGAAAGCCCCCAGATCAATCTCCATTCGGCTTCGCTGGGGGTCAGAGAGGCCGAATCGGTCCAATTGAGGTCCAACCTCTCTTGGGTGTCAAAACCAGGGTTGGCCGAAAAGACCAGCCTGTACCTATGCCCCTGTGGCCCCTTCCATTCAAAGGTGGGAATCGCTCCGGGCAGGATCACGTCCACCTCTTTGGGGCTCAGGGCCAAAATCGGCTGGACCAAAAGGTTGGCGGCGGTTTTGACATCCAGGCCGGGGCCTTCGAGGTGCAGCAGGTAGGAACCGTTTTTTAAGCCTTCGGGCAAGGGCAGCCTGGCTTGCACCAAGTTCCCCAGCGCCAAGGCCTCCACCGGTTCCAGCTGGACCTCCCCAAGCGGATAGGCCCCCGGACCCTCCAGGGTGACTTTGATCGTTTGTTCCTTGCTCTTGGAGAGCCCTTGGTTGGAGACAAACAAACCTAGGTTCAACTCTCCTCCAGCAAAGAGCCCCGGATTGCCCAAGACCACCTTGTCGATCCAAAGCCTTGCAGGGCCGTAGGCTAAGGGGGCGATGGAGGTCAGCTTGCGCTCGCCCAGCTGGGCGACCAACTCAAAACGGCCTTGGACCAAGGGAGGGCAGGGGAGGGAAAAGGGATAACGTCTCTCCCCTTGTGGGTCCTCCGGGACCGAAGGGTCCAGGTTCACGGTCCCCAGGGGGTACCGCTGGTCCCCTTGGGTCAAGACCAAGACCGCCGTTTCCTTGGGTTCCGGTTTGCCTTTGAGGCGCAGCTCCCCGGACAAGAGGGACCCAGGTTCGATCCTCGTGCCTTGGGTTTCCAGGCCCAGGAGTACCAACCGTTCCTTCTGGCTGCCCAAGGGATTGGGGCTGGTGGCTCGGTTGTCCGGGCCGTTGTCTTGACCCTGGGCGCTCTGGCTTTCCACCCAGGCGACCAGTTTGCCGCTTTCGGGCAAGGGAGTCTCCAATTCCAACTCGGTAGAGACGGAGCCGGAGAAGGCGGCCATGTCTTCAAGGGGCGATACGGCCAGCGGGGTCAAGGCCTTGGTTTTGGGGTCTTCCCGGTACAGGCTCAGCCGGTTGCCCTGCGCTTCGGCGGCCCCTTGGTTTTCCCAGGCCAGCTGCAGCTTGAGCCGACCCTTGCCCGCCACTTCATGGGTAAACTGGCGGATCTTCAGGTCCACCGCCCCCTTGAGGAACCCATAATCGGTGCTGTCCCCCACTGCGATGCCCAAGCCGGGAGACTCGACCCAGGTCCTAAGGCGGTAGCGGCCCAGGGGCAAAAAGTCCGGGACCTTCAAGGCCACGGTTTGTTCGCTGGAACGTTCCGGCAGGCCTTTGAGCTTTAAAACCTCGGGCAGATCGTACCTTTGTCCCTCTTCCCCTTCGAGCACAAAATAAACCTCAATCGGCCTTGCCAGCGGTTCCCTTTGGGTGAACCGCAAAGGGATCTCCAAGGTCTGGCCGGGGCGCAGTACCACCTGACCGCTTTTTTGGGCAAAGTCCAACCGGAACCCGGCCCAAGGGTCGGGGACCGCTTTTTTGAGCTGTAGGCTGTCCAAGGAGGCTTTGGAGAAGACCTTCAACCGGGCCTTGGCTTCAGGGGGGGCTTCGTCGATCAGCTTGCGGTAGGCAGGGCTCAAAAGGGCCTGGGCTTCGGGGCCCGGTTCGACCATCGCCGCCAGGGCCAACACCAAGGAGAGGTCGGGCTTTTTGTTCATCCCTTGGGTTAAGGTCTCCCTTGCTTGGCCCTTGCGCCCCTGCCGGGCTTGGGCTTGGGCGAGCTCCAAGGTCAAGGAGGTACTCTCGGGGAACGAGAGATGGAGCCGTTGGAGCAGGCTTTCTCCGGCGGTGGACCGGCCCAGTTGGGACAGCTCTTGGGCCAGCAGGGTCAGGTCCTGGCGAAGGTATTCCTGCTCGGCCTTGAGGTTCTCTTTACCGGCCAAGGAGGGGGCCGCCCCGGCGTAGAGGCTCAAGGTCCGGTTGACCTCGGTGGCCAAGGCGGATTCGTCCCTGGAAAGGGCGGCCATTCGCACCGCCCCCAAATGGGCGGGCAGGTCGGTGGGGTCCTTGGCCAGCCTCTGGGCCAATCGTTCCTTGGAGGCGGCCGGCTGGGTCTGGTCGTACAGCGGCAGGAGGTGCACCTGGGGCTCGGTCTTCACCGGACCGGCCACCTTGGAAACCTCGCTCAAACCGGGGCCTTCCAGATGGGCCACCAATTGGTAGGCCCCTTGGGGGGCCGAAGAGGGGGGGCGGAGGGTTTCGGTCCAAAGGCTGGCCCCTTTGGCCGGGTCCAGGCCCAAGATTTTTTCGCTGCCCCCCAAGGGATAGGTCTTGCCGTCCTGGCCAACCAGTTGGTAGCTGACCCACAAGGGGCCGGCAGGCCGGTTGCCCCGGTTCTTGAGGGCCAACTTGACCTCAAAGGGCTGGCCGGGCAAAACCCAAGCGGGCTCAAGCGCCTGGGCCAATCCCAGTTGGGGGTCCACAAAAGGTGCGGTGTATTGGAATTCTTGGATCGAAGCAAACCGGTCGTTGCCGGGGTTGAGGTCCTTCGGCCCCGGCCTTTTGCCGGGAACCAGCTTGGCCACCAATTGAAACCGGCCTTCGGGCAGGGCAGAGGGGAGCGCCGCTTCCATGTTCCAGTCCAAGGAGGCCCCATTCTCCTTGACCGGCCCCAACTCGGGGCTGCGGCTCAAGGGGATTTCCTTGCCTTCTTTGGAAACCAAACTCACTTCGATCACAAAAGAACCGCTGGCCAAAAAACCTTTGTTGGCCACTGTCCATTGGGCCACCACCGGTTTTTTCCCGTCCAGATTCAAGTCGGCGGGAGCGGTTTTGAGGGTGATCCCCAGATCCGGCTTGGGCTCCACCAAGCTGAGCCCATAGGCACTGGCGGCCTTGTTGTTCTCCAGCCCCACTTCCAAGGTCTCCCCTTCCTGCTCGACACTGGCCACCAGCCGGTACCGGCCAAAGGGGGCCTGGGTGGGGACGGTCAACCGTTTGGAGAACACCAGGGGCTCAGACTTGGGCACCAAAGGTTCAAACCGGTCCTTGGCCGAAAGGTCGTAGGTCAGGTGGCCTTCTTCGCTTTCGATCTTAAAGCTTACCCCAAAGGGGCTGCTGGACTTTTGCCCCAGGTTGGCGATCTTGAGGTCCAAGTAAAATTCCTGGCCCGGTTGCAGTTGGCCCAGGTTCAGGTTGGGGTCCAGGGAAACCCCCAGGTCCGAAAGCCCGGCCAGCCGCTCCTTTTCCATTTTGGCGAAAAACCGGTCCAACTGGGCCAAGTCTTCGGGGACCCGAGCCTTTTTCGCTTCCTCCGGGTGGTCCGCCGCCAATTGGCTCAACGCTTCCTTGGCTTTTTTGACGCTGGCCATGTCCGGGGCCAGGGCGATCACCTCAAACAGGGCCTTCAGGTCCTGGATTCGTTGCTCCAAGGTCAGCTTGGGGTGGTTCTGCTGGATAAACTCTTCCTTGGACTGGTTGTACTGCTTGAGCCCCCGGCGGACTTGGCCGAGTTGGTAGTGCAACATCGGGTATTCTTCGGAGAGGGTAGCCAAGGACTGGTAGGCCGAAAGGGCCTCCTCATACTTACGTTGCTCCAAAAGGGCCTTGCCCAACTTGGCGAACTCTTCGGTCAAAAAGGCTTGGTCGCTCTGAGGGCCCAGGCTGGTGCTGCCTTTGTCCACCTTGACCTTCAGTTCCTGGTTGACCGCCGCTCGGGCGGAGATGGAGATGCGGCCCAGGGAGCTGTTGAGGACGTTCAACGCAGCGGTGACGTTGCCTTGCTCGTGCAGAACTTTGGAGAGCGAAAGGGTCAGGTTGAGGTTGCCCGGTTCTTGGTCTAACTGGTCCGACAAGGCCCCAGCCAAAGCGTTCCCTTGGCCTTGGGCGACCGCCAGGGCAATCGCTTGGTCCTTCTGGGCGAGGTCCAAGGACTCCAGGTTCTTGACCCCCGCCAACCTTGCGGCCTTGGCTCGGTTGGGGTCGGAGATGTCCACCTGGAAGTCCGGGTCGCTGGGGAGCTTGAGGTAGTCGTCCAGACTGACCTGAGCGGCCAGTTCGGACACCGGGGTTTCGGCCACCTGGGGCAATTTGGGGACTGCGGAGCGGACCGGAGAGTCCGGGCCAAAACCTTCGGGGGTAGCCGCCTTGACCCGGTAAAACACCTCTACCCCGTTGGGCAGACCGGCGTGTCTGAACCGAGGTTCTTGCAGCTGGAGGCTTTGGGTCTTGGCGGGTACAAAATCCGAGCTGCCGCTCCATTCCACCTGGTAGCCGGTCGCTCCTTTGACTTCGGGCCACTCAAGCCAAACGATCCCGTCCCCCACCTTGGTATTGGGGACGGGGGCGGCGGGCTTGGGTCTGGGGACCGCAAGCTTGACCCGGGCCGATTCGAGGCTCTCCGCCGAGCCGTTGGCGGCGGTCAGGACACAATAAAGAGTCTCACCGGGATTGAGTCCGGTCAGTTCATAACCACTTTGGACCGAAGGGATTTTTTTCCCTTTGGTTTTGCCGACCAACGGGTCCGGGTCACAGTACAAATGGTACTGGGTCGCTCCTTTGACCCCTTCCCAAACCAACTTGGCCTTGCCTTGGTCCAAGGTGGCGGTCACCACCGGCGGGTCGGGCGGCGGGGCCAAAGGGGTCAAGGCGGCGACCGGACCGATCTGGGCATAAACCCCATTTTTTTTGCCCTCCAGCCGGTAAAAGAACTTTTTGCCGTTTTCCACCTGCTGGTGCAGGTAACGGGTGCCGGCAACCTCAACCCTTTCGGTTTGGCTTGGGGGGAAGTTGGGCATTGGGCTGATCGAGACTCGGTACAGGCTCACCCCTTCTTGGGCGGGCCAACTGAGGGAAACCTGTCCGTCCCCGGCGACTCCGACAAAGCTTCCGGCCTCCCTGGGTCCGGGGGCCAGGGCCAGTGCTGATTCCAGCCCCTCCGGCTGGGCCTCCAAGAGTTTGAAGGCTACGGTTCGGGTTCCTTTTTTGGGGGGCCGAATGGCCAAGGTTTGCTGCCTGGGGGCTTCGTTCTTGCGTTTGTCTAAGATATAGACCTGGGTCTTTTGGGGCTCGAACTGGAGTTTCAGTTCCTGGGCATTGGAGGATTTGTCCAAGATATAACGGTAATGCTCCCGGTACAGCTTGACTTCGATGTGCACCGGCTTGGGGCTGAGCAGAAACGAAGCCGCCAGCCTCGCCTTATAGCGGACCTTCTGCCCGGCCTTGAGCACCGGGAGGGGGATACTTTTCCACTTGCGCCCCTTGGGTCCTTCGACCACCAAGGTGGCCACCAGCTTTTGGGCGGTTTCGCTCTGGTTGTGCACCGCAAAGCTCAACCCAAAGGCTTGGGATTCGGTCAACCAGTTTAATTCCAGTGGGGATATTGTGATGTCCCCACCTTTTTGATAGGTTGGTTGAAACAAAGAGTTGAACCCGGCGGCCATCGGCGGCAACGGACTTTGGTCTGGTGGCGCAAAGGCCGTGGGGCTGGGTTTGACCTCTTGGCCTTGGGCTTGGGTCGTATCTTTCGGCTTGGGCGGCACGGACGGGGTTTCGTCCCGACAAGAGACCAAAAACAGAACTCCCCAAAAGAGGACCCAGCTTTTGCAACTACTCTTCGCCCACTGGCCAAAACGGGCCCACCACTGTTGCGCTGTTTGGCGCATAACACTGCTTCCAAAAAGGTTACGACTGTTTGCGGGAGCTTTTGGGCTGGCCTTCTGCCTGGGCCTAGCCGAGCCTGCCCCACTTTGGGCAAAGCCGCTCAGCGACAAACAAATCCAAGAACTGCGCCAATCCCTAAACAAAACCTCAGATTTTGACGGTTCCGCTAAACTGTACCTCCTTTTAATCCAAAATGCTACCGACCGAAAGGACCCGGCCCTGGAAGTCTCGGCCCGCTTGGAACTGGAGAAGTTTTTGGCCCAGTCCACCGGGGTGGGACAGCGGCTCCGGTACGCCAATCTTTTGGCCCTGGCCAAGGTACAGTGGCAAGCCGGGCAAGCGGAGGCGGCCAAAAACAGCCTCAAAAACCTGCTGGAGGTTTTGCCCAAAAACGAGGCCCAGTACCGGTTCGTGACTTTGCAGTTTTTGGCGGCTTTGGCGGCTAAGGAAAAGGATTATCCTGCCCAAGAACGTTACCTGGGCCAATATGTCCTCTCTTATGCCCCTGGGGCCGAGTTTTACAGCAGTGCCGGAGGCTTCCCCAAGCTGTTGGAGCTGGCCCAGCTGACCCATTCGGGGAAGGAACAGGAATACTTTTCCTTGTGGTACCAAGTGGCCGCCAGCCGGGGCAACCTGGAGGACAAAAAGCGGGTCCTGGTCGAATGGACCAACTTTGCCGCCAACAACCGCTACCAGCCCGAACCCTTTGAAAAACTGGCCGAGCTGTACCAAACCGAAAAGGCCTGGGGACCGCTGCGGGAGCTGTTGGTGTTACAATCGGAAAAGGAGCCTGCCCCGGCCCAAAAGCTGGTTTTGTACGGCAAGTTGTTGGAACTGGACCGGGAAGAAAAAAAGCCCAGCGATTTGGCGGTGTTGACCCGGATCCTGCGGCTGTCCGAAGAAGCCAAGGATGAAGCCAAGACCCAGGAAATCTTGTGGCTCTTGGGCGAGCGGACCGACTACCCCAGCCGCTTCCAGGCCCTGGAACGGTTGGGAGCCTTGACCCTCAAGGCCCAGGACTGGCTGGGGGCCTTAAAGGTCCACCGGCGGTTGCTGGCCGAACCCAAAAGGCCGGTGGAAGACCAGGTTCGATGGCTGGACAACCTGATCGCCATTGCCCAAAAGCTGGGCAACCAAGACCTGGAAACGGAGTTCCTCTCCCAAAAGGCCCTGGGGCCGGGGGCGCTGCCCGACAAAATCGCTGCCTTGGAAGCCTTGAACGGGCTCAGGCAAAAACAAGGGACGGTAGAGCAGGGCTGGAACGACTTCAACCTGTTTGTCGCCCAGGACTTTACCAAAGCCCCCTATGAAGGGGAGGAGCGGGTCTTGGTGCTCGGAGCCAAATCCGCCGAAGCCAAGGGGGACCCCAAAACCGCCTACAAACTTTATTCCCAAGCCTTTGAGAAGCTGAAAAACAAAAAGGACTTTGACCCCAAAGTGGGCCTGGGGCTGGGCCGCAAGCTGGCCGAATTGGCCCGGCTGCACCTGGGCGATGCTGAACTGGCCAAGTGCCTGGAACGAAACCTGGGGCTGTACCGGAGCTTGCAGGACCAACCGGGGGCCGCCAAGACCGAGCTGGTTTGGGCCCAAACCCTAGAGCGGCTCAAACAGGGACCAGAGGCAACCAAGCACTACAAGGCGGCCTTGGAGCTTTACCAAACCTTGGGCGACAAGGTGCGGGTCAACGAGCTGTTGACCCTCCTGGCCAACGCCGAGGGAGGCTCGGACGAGCAGAGGTTAGCCGGTCTGGAAAAATTGGAGGCCGCCCAGGCCGCCTCAGGGGACAACCAAGCCCTGGCGGCGACTCGGCTGGAATTGGGCCAACACCACTACCGTCAGGGACGACTGGAACCGGCGGTCAAGGCCTACCTGAGCGCCTTGGCGGTCAATGCCCCGGCCCCTAAACCCCGGTTGCAAGCTGCTTCTTACGCCGGTTCAACCTTGGCTAAGATGGGCCGGGCGGAGGAAGCGGAAAAGGCTTACCGTACCGGCTTGGAACTGTTGCCCAAGCCCCCCAAGGACCCGGAGGTGTTGGAACTGGGGGCGGAGCTTTATGAAGGCAAGGCCAAGGTCCAAAGCGGCCTGGGGCAACCCGACCGGGCCTTGGAGGCGATTGAGGCCGCCTTGGGCCTAGCCCCCAATTCCTTCAGCGCCCAGAACACCAAAGGGGCCATCCTGCTCAAGGCCGGCAAGGCAAAAGAGGCGATTGCCTTTTTGGGCAAACAGGCCGAACAGGCCAAAGGCCCCGAAACGGTCCGACTTTGGCTTTTGCTGGCCAAAGCCCAGTTGAGCGCCGGTTTGACCCAACCGGGGCTGGAGAGTTTGGAGAAGGTTTTGTCCCCGGCCAAGGCCGAATTGGACGAGGTCTCCGCCGAGGCAATGGGCCTCAAAAGTTACGGCCTCAACTTGATGGGCAAAAAGAAGGAAGCGGTGGCCAACCAGGAAGCCTTAGTGGCCCGGTTGGAAACCGCCGGGTTGGATGCCCTCTTGGTGGCCGCCTTGGTCCAGCAGGCGGACCTACAAAGGGGAGTGGGCCAACTGGTTTCGGCCAGAGCGGCGGCGCTCAAGGCGGAGCAAAAGGCAACCCCCGGCAGTGAACCTTGGGCTTCCGCCTTGTTGCTTGAAGGGCAAATCGCCCTCAAACAAGGCAAGACCGAAGAAGCGCTCAAGCTGTTTGGGCAACTGGAAACCACCCTCAAGGCGCACCCGGCCCCGGCGATCTTGGCCCAGATGTATTACCAACGGGGCTTTGCCCAGATGGAGAAGTCGGCGCTGCAAAAGGCGTTGGAGGACTTCACCCAAGCCCAAACCCTGTTCGCCCAAATCGGCAAATCCGCCGAAGCCCAGCAAAGCCGCCTTGCCCAAGCCAATGGCCGAATCCAGCTGGGCCTATACCCAGAAGCGGCCCAGGGACTGGAGCAAATCCTCAAGGAAGCGGCACCCGAAGACTTGGTCCGTGGAGACGCACTCAACGCCCAGGCCTTCTTGTTTTCCGAACAGGGCCTGTACAAGGAAGCCTTGGAGTCTTCCAAAAAGGCGGAACAGTTTTACCAAGCCCAGGGCCAAATGGCTCGGCTGCCTGAGGTGTTAAACGCCAGAGGGCTTTTGTACCTGAAAACCAAAAATTACGAACAAGCCGAGGTCACCCTCACCCAGGCCCTCAACGCCGCCAAGGAGAATCCGATCCTGACCGCCGAGGTAGCCAACAACTTGGGCGGGCTCTACCGCTCCTTGGGCAACCTGCAAAAGGCTAGGGAGCAGCTGGAAAAAGCCGCCCAGGTCCAACAACAGTTGGGCCTAGAAAGCCAATTGGCCCTGACCTACAACAACCTGGGCTCCATTGCTCTGGAAGCGGAAGACTACCCCAAAGCGCTGGATTACTTGGGCCGGGCAAGGCAGTTCGCCCAAAAGTTCCAACTCAAAAAAGAACTGGCCCTCAGCTGGAGCAACGAAGGGACCTTGCAGTTCCGGCAAAAGCACCTGCCCGAAGCCAAGAAGGCCTTCCAGGAAGCGATCCTGCTGCAACGGGAACTGCGGCTCAACCTGGACCTCGCCCTTTCTTTGAACAACCAATCCTTCATCGCCTCCGAAGAGGGGCACCTGGAAGAGGCCTTGGGGCTGATCCAAGAAGCGGTGGGGGCTTTGTCCTTCAAGCCCCTGGACCCCAAGGCCTACTTCCCTACCCCTCAAGCCGGTTCGGTGCTAGCCCCGGACCTGATGACCGGGTTTTTGCTCAACAAAGGCACCTTTTTGCGCCAGTTGGCCAAGGGGCAAGACAAGGGCAAGGCCAAACAGATGCAACAGGCCGCCTTGTCCAGCTTCGCCTTGGCCATCGAGCTGGTGGAGTCTTTGCGGGCGGGGATCAAGGGGGAGGAATCCCAGCAGATGTTGATGCAAACCAATGCCGACACCTACCAGCAGATCGTCGGTTTGCTTTATGACCTGGGCGAGCAGGACCCAGGCGGCGGGTACTTTGAACAGGCCTTTTCCTACGCTGAAGCCTCTCGGGCCCGGTCCTTCCTGGACCGGTTGGCCGAACAAGCGGCCAAGGCCAGCCTGAGCCTGCCCCCGGCCTTGCGGGAGTCTGAAGCGAGGCTGACCGGCAAGATTGAGGAGGTCAACCAGTCGATCTTTGTGGAGCTTTCCAAACCGGTAGAACACCGGGACGGCAAAAAAATTGAAACCTGGCAGCTCGAACGGGTCGGGCTGCAATTGGAACTCAAAAAACTGGCCCAAGAGATCGAGGCCAAGTTCCCTGCCTTTGCCAGCTTGAAGTATCCCTCCATCTTGGATGTGGAAGGGGTGCGCAACCGGCTGCTTGATTCGGACTCGATCCTGATTGCCTATTTGGTCGGCGAGGACCGGTCCTTTGGTTGGGTGATCGGGAAAAAAATCGTCAAAATGGTGGTCCTGCCCCCAGCCGCCGACCTGGACGCAATGATCCGCAGCTACCGGGAGACCCTGGTCAACCCTTTGGTGGACGAGGGCCAGGAAGGGCAGGACGAACTGGTTTCGGACCTCACCCAAATCCATTTGGCTACGGGGCTCAAGATCTACCGCAACGTGATCGGCCCCTTGGTCGAACCGGCAGGGGCGGCCAAAAAGCTGTTGATTGTGCCCGACGGGGTCTTGTATTACCTGCCCTTCGAGACCGCCTTGGTGACCATCCACCCGGCTTCCAACCAGAAGTTTGTTAAGGGCCGGGAGTATCTATTGTACCGCTACGCCATCAGCTACAGCCCCTCGGCCTCGGTGCTTTCGACCATCAAGGTCCAGCTCGCCTCCAGGGACAAGGCGGCCTCCCAAGCCCGGAGGAAGTTTGTTGGCTTTGGGGACCCGGAGTTTGCCCCCAAACCGGAGGAGGCAAAAAACTTCAAGTACGACCCGACCCTCCAGGCCCAAAACTTCTACGAACTCTCCAGGTTGTTTGCCACCAAAAAGGAACTCAAGCAGATCTCTGCTTTGTTTGAAAATTCGGCGGACGTTTTTGTTAGGGAGGAAGCCAAGGAGTCTAAGGCCAAGTCCAGCTTGGCCGGGCACCAGTACATCCATTTTGCAACCCACGGGATCCTGGACGAAAATCACCCGGAATATTCGGGAGTAGTGCTCAATCTAGTCCAGCCGGATCCACCGGAAAACGGGTTTTTGCAGACCTCTGAGATCTTTGACCTCAAACTGGATGCGGATTTGGTGGTGCTCTCGGCCTGCGAAACCGGACTGGGCAAGGTGATCAAGGGGGAAGGGATGGTGGGGCTCAACCGGGCTTTCCTGTTCGCCGGGACCCCGGCCAACGTGGTGTCCCTGTGGACCGTGGCCGATGATTCCACCTCCAAGTTGATGATCTATTTTTACGGGTTCCTCAACCAGGGCCTAGAAAAGGCGGAAGCGCTCCGGCAGGCGAAGCTGAAGCTGCTTTTTGAGCTGGACGGCGACCAGTACCTCTACCCGGACCCCTTCTTTTGGGGACCTTTTGTACTCAACGGGATTTAGCCCCCTATCCCTGCAAAAAAACCACCAGATCCACCCAGGTCAAGTCTCCGATCACTTGGCCTTGGGGGCCCAACACCGGGACTTCCTTGACGTTGCTCAAGACTATCCGGTCGATCTTCTATGCCTCCTCCAAGAAGAAGGCGTTGGAGTTCCACCGGAAATTTGTCGAGCACTGGGAATCGGACTATCCCTCGGTAGTCAAATGCCTTCATGGCTCAATGGAGGCTTGTCTGCGGTATCTGGATTTCCCCGAGGAAGAGTGGATCAGCCTGCGAACGACCCATGTGATTGAGCGTCTGAACAAGGAGTTTAAACGAAGGACCAAGCCAACGGAGATTGTTCCCGGCGAAGAGTCCTGCTACCGCCTGCTGGCCTTTGTCTCCCTGAAGATGGAGCTTTACTGGCGAGCTAACCCCATGGGAAAAGTGAAGGAGAACCTGCCGTTCTTCAAGCAGATCAGAGAGATGTGATTTCACACAAAGAACTTTACAGTACCCTCAATTATTCATTCGCACCCCATCTTTCCTGAATCCCCAATGACATTGTTCCTTCCTTCTGTAATTTCCGTATGGCAGCTGATGCTAGCTTTATAGTGTTCAGGATTGCAGATGTCGTAAAACGCTTCCACTGGGCTAACCCAACCAACATCGGCAATTACAAAAAGACTAACCTTCCTCCCTAGGTACTCTTTGCACGAAAAGGTGTACTCTAAAGAGCGTCCGTCTTCTGAACTGCTAATTTTCTTGGAATTTGCACGTATGTCAGCTTCATGAAAGAGTTCGTACTTTTCAGCGTTTTCCTCAAAATTTTCATATACAGACGCATCTTCCTTTCCCCCGCTAAAACTATGCAAAATTCGTATTTTAAAATCGTTTTGCTCAAAAAGAAGTCGGGAAACTTGAGCTTTTGGTGTTCCGATCTCGGCCGCAAACGCCGCAAGATCGTTGGGTTTCCAAAGTTTACTGTTGCTGCCAATCGCGTGGGCGATTGATTCCCCAGTAGTATGAGCCCCAAAAAGAATCGTCGAGTCTATTCTGATTCCGTGTTCGGCATATAAATCAAATAGAGTCCCTACCCTTGAGATCTGTTCTTTTTTTAGATAACTTGGACATTCTAAAAGACTGTCTGTAAAATTATCGTTTTGTGGCAAACTTTTACCGGTGCTAACTTGCTTGACTAGTTCGGAAAACAGTTGTTCCGAGAATGAAACCCAATACCAGTCGCACCTGTATAAATTTCTTTCGCTAAAAGAGTTGTTCGTATTCCAGGCCAATGCCACCATATCAGAGATAAGTATTTGATCGCCAAAAGTCGTTGCCATCGTTAATAGATCATTAGAATATCTTTTATCCTTGTCAGCGGAAATGAGAAGGAGCAGTAACTCCTTCAACGCATTTCTTTCTGGCGTTGATACGTTCCCTGGAATTGAGTATGTTTTAGAAAAATAATTAAAGTCAAACGTTCCCCATAGACCGGTAACTATATCCTCAAGTTCCCTATTACTTAGCTTTTTTTCAGCGAGCAGGGGCCTGAAAAAGTCAAGTTTTTCAGCATTGCAACACTTAATAGCGGCTATATAGTAGTACTTTGTACAGTTGACCTCGTTCCACCGCCCATTAATACAAACTGTTTCGATAGGGGATTTTTTTACGTAATCAAAGATTGCAGAGTCCTTTTTTTTAAGGAATTCTTGGTACCTGCTTGCTTCTGAGCAACCGGCAAGTATTATACCTGCAATGAACAAAATGATTTTATGGCAATTCATTAAGTGTGCACTCCCAAATTTTGGTCCGTTGTTTACGAAAATAGAACCTAGTATAGGTTCCTGTTTAGCATGGGAGTGGGGGGGGGCAAGGATTTTAGATGGGTACTGTGAAGTTCTTTGTGTGAAATCACATTTCTCTGATCTGCTTGAAGAACGGCAGGTTCTCCTTCACCTTCCCCACGGGGTTGGCTCTCCAATGCAGCTCCATCTCTAGTGAGATGAATGAGGTGGCCTAGTTTGTTTGGACTGCGGTGCCCGGGTATGTTTGGACAACTTGAGACCGAGTTTAAGCTCTTTTCTTGTTCGGTCAAGGGCCTGCCCCGTACCGTCTTCCTCATGATCCCGTCCAGCAGACCCAGTATCTTCAAGGTGAAGCGGTTCTCGGCGCTGGTATAGCCCTTGTCGGTCAGCACGAAGGTCCCTTCTGCCAGCCCCTCTACGGACCGCTCCAACTGCTTCATGTCCGACTCATGAGCGCTGGTGACATGGCCCTTGAGAAAGAAGCCATCCTTCGCATCCACCCATTTTTTACCGCAAGGCTAAAGCCTTGAGATTTGCGATTGGCTTCGCCAATCATGTATCCGTAAACCGCTTTCCCGCCTTTCTTGGTCCAGGTTGCTTCCAAATCACCGGAGTAACGCACCACTGCCTTTGGGCCATGCTGGAGCTCACCCTCTTCACCCGCTTGAGGCCCAATTTCAACGGCCTTGCGGGGACGGCGGGAGGACTCCACCAAGGTTGCATCCACGATCA
>MFNF01000030.1 GCA_001783715.1 Candidatus Lambdaproteobacteria bacterium RIFOXYD2_FULL_56_26 | reverse complement strand
TGAAATTTTTGAACGCTTTGCATACCTGTTGAGTCTTTCCATGACTATGTCTAGCAGGTTTTATCTCTGCTATGCTAGTCAAGACCCTAAAAGAATTTCTAAAATTATTCTATTATACTGCAATAATATATTATATGAATCAGAATTTGATTCTGGTATCCTCTGGTCCGTGTATGTGGCCTTTGAAATTTGAGGGGTGAAAAATTCGAGGGCGGCTCGTCTAGGCAAGATCGATTGCGAACCCCCGGAAGGGAACCTGGCCACATGCACAAATGGTCCACGCCCCCCTTCCGGGGGTTTGTTTATTTCGGTTCTGGAGGTTGATGATGCGCCAAAAAGTTCTCCTGCTATTGCTGCCGCTGGTTTCATTGTTTGGTGGTTGTGCAGCGATGCTCAACCCGTACGATGAAGAGTTCTCCTGCCCCTATACCGACAAGGGAGCCTGCCAATCGGCCACCCAAGCCTATGAAACCTCTCTGCAAGAGAACTCTGGCTCCGGTGCCCCCAAGGCTTCCGGGGGCTCCAAGCTGGTCTCCCGCAAAAAACCAACCTTTGCTTCTCCTTTTGGCCCCAGCTCCGCCTCCGCCCGAATCTTAGGCTTGGAACCGGTCAACTCCGGTCAAGCCCGAGACTTGGCTGACGAAGCCAAACAGACCTTCAAGACCCTTTCCTACAACAAGCTCAACCGACTGCTCAAAGACCCGCAAACTCCCTTGATTGCCCCCCAAGAGGTGATCCGAGTGCTGCTGCTCCCCCGAGTGGAGGGAGAGGAAGAGGAAGTGATCACCATGTCTCGTTTTGCCTACCTGATCGTCCGGCCATCCAGGTGGGTGTTGCAGGATCCCTTTGTCCAGGAGTCCAACAATGAGTGAATCATTCCTGACTCACCCTTGGGGGGCAGTCTCTGGATTAGTGCTTAGTTACATCGTGCTGTACTTGGCCCATAAAATCGCCGACATGGAACAATGGCGGAAGGTCAAAGCCTTCGAAAGCATGATTGAAAACGATTCGCTTTGGGCCTTTTTTGTTGTTCTGCTCAGCATCCTTGTACTGCTGTTCTTAGTCTGGCCCAAAGACGCTCAAGCCGCCGTCCCTTCTGCTGCCCACTACCGGGGTTGTTACGACGGCGACACTTGTTACTTTGATTTGGCAGGTTTCCGGGCCAATCAGTCGGTCCGGCTCTTGGGAGTGGACACACCGGAGATCAAGGCCCAATGCCCCCAAGAAAAACTGGGAGCCCTGGCCGCCAAGAATTTTTCCCGGTCGGTCCTTGCTCGGGCAAGGTTCATCCAGGTTTTGCCACAAGGTTACGACAAGTACGGCAGGGTCCTGGCTCAGGTACTGGCCGATGGTTGGGACTTGAGCCAGCTTTTGATTGAGCGGGGATTAGGCCGAGTTTACTCCGGCGGCAAACGGGCCTCTTGGTGTCCGGGGGGTACCCCATGAGTGGGATCACGGCTAGGCAAACCTTAAACTTTCTCAAACATTGGGTTGAAGGCCCCATCCCTGGGCCAACGGTAGCCGCTCTGGAGAGTCTGACCGAGCGAGACCGGTTCAGCCAGTTTTTGCCGTGGATGAGCTATTCGCCCAAGGATGAGTTCTATTTTTTGGAAGACGATTCTTTGGGCTTCCTTTGGGAATGTGTCCCTCACTGCTATAGCTCCGACGAGTCCGCCAAAAAGCTGGAATCCATCTTCCGGGACGTGTTGCCAGAGAATACGGTGGTCAGCTTTATCCTCTACGCCGATCCTTTCATCGAGCCGATCCTGGACGGGTTTAAGGGCAAAAAGACTCGGGACCTGCCGATCATTCGGGAAGCCGCTGAGGAGCTATCCGCCTATTTCCGGAAAGGGACCCAGGGCTTGGGCAACATGCAAGGCATCCCGGTGCGCCATTACCGGTTGTTTGTCTCGGTCAAAATTCCTGCTATGGCGGCCAGCAAGGCCAACCTGGACATGGTCAACCTGAAGGTTTCCTTAAACGAAAAGCTCAAGTCCGCCGGGTTCCAGCCTACGATCATGGCTCCGGTCCAACTCCTGGAATTCTTCCGCCGTTTGACCGACCCCAGCTGGGGGCCTCAAGTCACCCATTACGACCCGGCAATCCCCATCAACGACCAAGCGATTAAAGCTGACTTGGTGATTGAATCGGGCATGGACGGGCTCAAGATCGGCGAGAATCATTGGCTTTGCCAAACGGTCAAAAGAACCCCCAAAAACTGGAATGTGCTCCAGATGAACAAGATTTTGGGAGGCATGGAAGGGATCACCAGCGACTCCTCCCAGATCACCACCCCTTACCTGTTGTGCGTCAACTTGGTGATCCGGGACTTAAGAACGACCTTGCACCGGCGAGCGGCGATCTTAAACAACCAAAAGTCCTTTGGCACCTTCGGCAAGACCTTGGCGGCAATGCGGGAAGAGCACAACTGGGCACTGGCCAGATACGAGAACAACGAAAAATTTGTGCTTTGTATGCCCATCTTCTGGACTTGGTCCAAGGACAAGGAAGAGTTGGCGATGATTGCTACCCGAGTCAAAACCCTTTGGGAAAACGAGGGTTTTGTGATGCAACGGGACCGAGGGATCTTGACCACCTTGTTTTTGTGCTCCTTGCCCTTTGGGCTTAGGACTCAGCACAAGATGGTCGAAAAGCTCCAACGGGACTTTCCGGTGCCGGTCGAGACCGCCGTAAAGCTCCTTCCCACCCAGGCCGACTTCACCGGCATCGGGATTCCCAGCCTCTTGTTTGTAGGCCGCAAAGGCCAGCTTTCGATGATGGACATCATCAACAAAGGCTCCACCAACATGAACGGGTTTGTAGCGGCAGGCTCGGGAGGGGGGAAGTCCTTTTTGATCAACTACATTTTGTTCAACTACTTCGGTATGGGAGCCAAAATCAGGATCATCGACATTGGTTTTAGCTACAAAAAAATGGCGACCATGTTGGGGGCTCGGTACTTGGAGTTTTCCGCAGAACAGGAGATTTGTGTTAATCCCTTTGGCACTATGCGCTCCGCACAAGCGGACGATGAGGCCTTTAACATTGCGGTTGATCAGGTCTCGGGGATTTTTTTGATGATGGCCGTGCCGGTCGGTGAACCGGCACAAAGCCAAAAGGGCCTGATCAACGAAGCGGTCCGTTGGGCTTGGGAACAAAGAGAGGAAGAGGCCATTACCGATGATGTAATGTACTTTTTGGATCACCTGGAGGAGCTCTATCTTTCCAAAAAAACCTCCGCAATGGTGATGGATCTGTTTACCGAAAAGTCCAACGCTCAGAACCCCGAGTCCGAGCTTTCAAAGCCCCTGGAGAAAGTCCCGGAAAAGCATGTAATGGAAGCAATGCTCAATTCCGTAAGGGACGCTGTGATCCCGGAAACGGAAGCCTCTTACGAACGGGGAACCATCAAAAAACTGGACCAGGGTTTTAAGGATCAATTGGTCCGAATCGGTCACGGTCTTTCGATGGCCCTTAAAGACTACTCGACCCAAGGCCCTTACGCCAAATACTTTTGTGGTCCGGCGACGTTTAATATCGGCAACGATGACATGGTGATCCTGGAGTTGGAACAGCTCAAGGCCCAACCGACTTTGTTCAAACTGATCACCACCATCGTGGTGAATGCGGTCACCTTGGACCTTTATCTTTCGGATCGGTCCCAGCCCAGGCTGATTGTTTTTGATGAGGCATGGCAGTTTTTGACCCCAGGCAGCCTGATCGGAAAAATGATTGAAGAAGGGTATCGCCGGGCTCGCAAGTACAACGGCAGTTTCACCACCGTCACCCAGTCGATCTTGGACTTGGAGAAGTTTGGGCCGGTCGGGGATGTGATCATGGCCAACAGCAGTTACAAGTGGTTTTTGGCCTCCGTGGACTTCAACCGGGCTAGGGAAAAAAAGCTGATCGATTACGATGAGTTTACCATGCGGATCCTCAACACGGTCCAAACCCAAAGGGGCATGTATTCGGAGATCTTCGTGAAAACCGACAAGTCCTTTGGAGTGGTTCGTCTGGCTATCGATCCCTTCAGCTATTATGTTTACACCTCCGATCCCGAAGAAGTGAGTGCCATTGAACAATTGGTGGCCACTGGTTTGACCTACCCGGAGGCAATCCGGGAGCTGATCCGCCGGAGGAAAGGCCCATGAGAGGGATTTGGGTTGCATCCTTTCTTTTGTTGCTCTCCGGGGCTTGGGGCTCCGTTGTTGCCCAGGCTCCCTCTACCCAAAGTTACGAACAGGGGGCCACGGACCTGATCAACAGCACCAAACGGCAATATGGGACCGCTGATGAGGAGTCGGCCTTGGACAGCGCCTTGTCTTCCCGTTCCGATGCCACCGGCGACACCACCATCACCGAAGCCGAAAAGGCGGCCAACCCTTATTACACCATGGTCACCGAAGCCAAAGGTGACATCAAAACCTGCAACCTGGAGCGCACCGTCCAGGTCTTGACCGGCCAACACCTCAAGGAGATCAGTGGGGAGTTCTGGCTCAAGGGGATCCGGTTCGACACCGACCTGCACCGGTGTACCGAAAACCGGGAATACATCCCCTACCAGGTGACCGTTGACGACCCACCAACGGTCCAAACCCTGACCGCCGACTGGTCCTCCATTTATTACGCTTCGGTAGGCACGGACAACAACACCCAAGGCAAAGCCACGGTTTATTACGACGAGACGGGAGCTGCCTGTTACGGCACCGTCACCAACGGCAGCTTCAGTTACGCCTTCCCTGGAGTCCATCCCTACGGGGCCTCGACAGCGGACTGCGAGGCGGCCATCAAAGGCCGGTTGGTTTGCACTGGCGGGACGGTCACCGGGGGCACCACGGCCACCACTTCCACCAGCGGGACGGCCATGGTGCAACTGACCACCAACTACCGTACCAGCTGGACCTGCACCATCCCCCAGAACCACCAGGAAACCCGTCTCCGGGAGGAGATCACCAACAACTGCCAAAACTGGGCAAGTTGCAAACTGCTCGAAGACGTGGCCGATTCCGGCGGGACCCGGACCATCAGTGGGGTGACGGTCAGCCCGCCTTGGTGGGTCCGCAACAAACTCTACAGCTGTCTGACCAACCACGAATGCAGCGCTTGGCCAACCAGTGAGGAGGAATGTGGCACCTGGTTCTCCCCTGACTTTGCCGGTTGCAAAAACACCATGGACACCGGGATCAAGGCCATAGCCCTGCGCAAGTTCCAAAACATTGAAGGCAACCTCAGCTGCAACCCCTTTTTGGTCCAAGACCTTTCTGCCCCAACCAGCACCCAGATGGTGGCGGTGGAGCGGACTAGACAGGTCCCCAAGATCGTTGAGGTCCAGAAAACCAGGGAGGTCAACCTGACTCGGCCCAAGACGGTATTGGTGGACGAGCAGCGGACCCGCCAAGTCCCCCAAACCACCACCATTTCGGTCCAAAACGGATTCAACTGTAGGGAAGGGGTGGCCGACGAGTTTGGCGGCACCGGGTGGGAGAACAACTGGTGGAGTGCCACCAACTGCACCGGTGGAGGAGGTTATTACATCATCGCTTGGGAGTGCGGCACTTGGTCTCCCACCTGCACAAGACGCAAGTACCACTACGGGATCGATTCTACACCCAACATGATCCAGCAGACCACCACCACGATGGTCACGGAGACCTACACGGTCCAGGTGCCCATGGAAATCCAAGAGGCCTATGTGGTCCAGGAAACCTACACCGCCTTTGAGACCCAAATGGTGGACGAGGTTTATACCGAAATGGTGACCCAAACCCTTGTTGGTCCGGCTCCCGACTACACCCTACCCAGCACCAGCCCCTTCTTCTGGGGCTGCGGGACCTTCCAGGATGCCCGGACCGAACAGTTCCGGTTCTTAGGTGCCGACCACACGAAGCTCGGGGCCAGCTGCCTCCTGACTCCCCAACCGCTGCCTTTGGGCCTGTTGGACCAAAGGGAGGATGTCTCGGACCAACCAGGGCAGATGAAGGTCCGGTATCTGACCTTCGACTACGCCAAAGAAGAGATCGTTGACGGCTGTGCCCAAATGCTTGATGCCTACCGGTCCCAAAATGTCACCTGTGACTTTATGGAGGAGTCAGCCGATGGTCTATTGACCCACCGAAGCGGAACCAGAATCAGTTCGGTCATCCCCAGGAGCTGCAAGACCAAGTCGGGGACCTTGAGAGACTATGAGTTCTGCCGGGAGTTTTGGTCCAAGAAGCGAAAATACCGGTGTCACCTTGTTCCCCCCGAGGTGAAAACCGACCATGCAAGTGCTGATGTGGGTACTGCTCCCAATGCTCCCGATGCACCCTCTGACGCTCCGGGGTTCGGAGAAGCCGCCGGAACCCTGGCAATGGTCGACCAAATCGCCAAGGACACCCAGAGCATGAGCTGCGCTGCACCAAATCCAGACGGAACCTGCAACTCCGATTATGTCCGGCTCTTCGCCGGAGGCGGCAACAAGTGCACCCAGTGGTCCCCCGGCCTGCAGGCGGCCAATTACCACTGCTGCAAGGCAGGTTTGGTCGATCAATGCGAAGGCGTTGGGGCATTAAGCACCTGCACGGACTTTTGTAACACTGCGGATATTGAGACCTCACGGTTGGTTTATGACCAAAATACCTGTGAGAAGGTGGGCACCTATTGTTCCAACAAAGTCTGTGTCGGGGTCACCATCAACGGGAACTGTCAAGCTCCAGGCTACTGGCAATGTCTGGAGAAAAAGACCAGCTACTGTTGTTTTGACAGCCTCCTGGGCCGAATCCTCCAGCAACAAGGCAGGACTCAACTGGGCAAAAGTTGGGGAAGTGCCGAACACCCAAGCTGCGACGGATACACCATCGACGAATTTTCAAAGCTGGACTTCAGCAAAATGGACCTGGGTGAGTTTGTCGACAGCCTCAACACTACCCCCAAGACGACGACCGAGCCAGACCCGGCCGCAGCCCAAGACAAAATCCGAGACTCTGTACAAGGTCTCAACGAAAACACCGACATCAATACCATCAACGAGGGGATGAAACAATCCACTTCAGCGGAGCAAGGCAATGCACCCTAACCTTCGTCTGTTTTTGGGGCTGATCTTCGCTCTCTTGCCTTGGTGGACGGTCTTGGCGGTGTATTTGTACCCCCAAGTGATCTTTGGGGAGGAGGTGGAGACCGTTGGCAAAACCTATCCGATCATAGAGCAGGACATGATCGAGCGGATCCATGAAGAGGTCGAAAAGGGCACTTGGAAAAAGGACCTGGAGCCAAAAAAGCTTCGCAAAAAGCTGGAAGAACTTAAACCCCTGGATTGGGCCAGACTCCCCAGGGCGACGGAGGACCGGACCTTCACCCCCGATCTGACTTGGGAGTTGGACTTCGAGATCACCGATGCACAAGGCAAGGTGCTTTACCCCAAGGGATTCAAGTTTGACCCCAGTCGGCACCTCCGGCTCCAAAACCGCTATTTGGCGTTTGACCCTTCCGACCCGGCCCAATTGGAGTGGTTTGAGGCCTCCCAGTACAAAAGGGACGGAGGCCTGCGCTTGATGGTGGCCGGAGGTTCCATGCTCAAGTTGACCGAAGCCTGGAACAGGCCAGTTTATTACCTGCCCCAGCCGGTGGTTAAAAGATTTGGGATCAAGGCATTGCCCGCCTTGGTGGAGCAAAAGGGAGACCATGTTGAGGTCAAAGAGTTCAAGGTCAAGGGGGGTAAAAAATGAAAGTCCGGGTCCTCCTAGCTACCTTGTTTTGGTGTTTCCTTACTATCAGTCCGGCCTTTGCGGTCTGCCCCACCCGTTTTCTAAATCCCATTACCGACGTATGCTGGGACTGCATTTTCCCCATCAAGATCGGTTCTGGAGTACCTCTTGGGTTTGGAGCTTCCCCAACCTGCGACCTGCCGGTCCCAGGCAACGAAGCCCCGGTCTGCGCCTGCCCCCTTCCGCCGCCGGTGTTGCTTCGTTACGGTCTTTCCACCAGTTTCTGGGAGCCCGCCCGAATCGCCGAAACGGTTTCCGAGGCTTGGTGTTTTCCCAGTTTGGGTCTCAAGCTCGGGGCTGGCAAAAACAACGGCACCACTCGCACCCAAGCTGCCGGTGCCGGGACCAACTATACCTTCAACCAGGTCCATTGGATCGTCTTCCCGGTTTCCATGATCTTGGGAACCATCCTCAACAGCGCCTGCCTGACCGTAGAAGGTTTTGACATCGCCTACCCCACGGAGATTGATCCCTTGTGGAACGACGATTCTTTGACCGCTTTTATCCAACCGGAAGTGGTGCTCTTTGCCAACCCCTTGGCCCAGCTTGCTTGCGCCGTGGACGCAGTGGCCGCCAATGCCGGTTGTGCCAACTCCTTCCAGCCTTGGTGCCTGGGCAGCTGGGGCAGTGCCTATCCCTTGACCGGTAGGGTTTCTTCATCCGAACGGGAAACCGCATCGGCAGCAGCAGTGGCCAAGATGCTCTATAAGCTGCACCGACAATCAATGATCCTGGACTACGCCCTCTGGAACTGTGCCGGATTGCCCAGTCCGGTTTGGGTCAAACACCATTGGCGGATGCAACCGGCCCTTCCGGTCAGGCCTCTGGCCGGGGAAACCCCCTGCCAGCCTATCGGGCGTTCCAGCATGATTTGGGGGATCAATAAATTCCCACCTTACTTTGACAACAATGTCGCTTGGATGATCTGGCGGCAAAGGGGGTGCTGTGCGTTCTAATCTGATCCACCTAGCCGCTACTTTGGCAGTGGCTTCAACTCTCTCTTTTGGGACCAGGACCCTGGCTTCTGAACCCAGTTCCGATGTCCTGGAGCGGGTCCGTTCCCAAGCGAAACTGTTGGAACAATCCCTCAAAATTCCTTCCCGCTTGCGGTCGCCCAATCCGGGAGAAGAGGTCTCTTCGGACGCTGTGCAAAAGCTCCAGGAACGGGCCAAGGAGCAGGAAAAAACCATGAAAGTTGAACCGGTGGTCCCCAAGCTCAAATCCCAGGAGCTGCCTAAAACCGAAGCGCTGATGAAAGCCTACAAGGAAGAGTTGGCCAGACAACAGCGGCAGCGGCTCGGAGGCGACAAACCCAATCCCTTTTTGGGAGAGCAGTTCTCCCGGATGCCCACAACCCAGCCCCAGGCTGTCCCCCCGGCCACGGAAGGGGAACAGATTTATGTGCTGGTTTCCGCTTCGGTCCCCCAAGAGACCATCCGGGCCTACCTGTACAGCCTCAAAAAGCTTGGGTCCCCCAGGGTCCATGTGGCCATCCGGGGACTGATCGACGGAGACATGACGGCCACCTACCGCTGGGCCAGGAGGATGATCCAGGAAGACCCGGAATGTCTGGGTTCCGACTGCAAACAGATTGCCCAACTGGAAATCAACCCGGTGCCCTTCCGTCAACTCAAGATCGACAAAGTCCCGGCTCTGGCCTGGATCAACGGTGACCAGTCGGCAGTCCTTTATGGGGACGCATCCCTGGGTTACGCACTGGAACGTTTCACCACCAAAGGTTGGGGTACGCTGCCCGCCAACCTTGCGGCCAAACTGGGTAGCGATTCGGAGAGCAGCCATGACAGATGAGCACAAAGACCTGATCCCAACCTCCCATTCGGAGCCCTTGGAAAACCAGACCCCAGGGTTCTTATACCTGTTTTTTGTGCAGGTCAGCTGGTTTGTCCGGGGGCTGGTCAATATAACCTTCCTGCCCACCCTGATCATGGTCCTCGGGCTCTGGGGCTATCACCAATTCTTGGCTCCCAGGCTGCTGGTGGTGGACATCCTGGGCTTTGACCTGGAGCAACGTCGGCTTTTGGTGGAAGGACAAATCGACGAGACCGAAGCGCTGCGGCGCTTGGAGGTCCTCAAAGGCATGCTGGCCAGTTATCCCAAAAACACCCTGTTCCTGCGCAAGGATGCGGTGCTTTTTAATGGAGAGGAATTGGAGATCCAAGTGAACCAAAACCAAGCCCCCACGTATCCAGGTGATCGATGATCCGAAACCTGACTAGGAGCAAACCGGGACGATTGGCGTTTTACCTGCTGTTGGTGGGCTTGGCCTATGGGGCCTCTGGTTGGGTATTCCCCCATCTTTGTATTGCCAAAGGGGACTCGGTCAAACCCTACCTGCTTTGGCTGGAACTGGAGAACCCCAAGGCCTACCAAGCTGGGGATTATGTGCTGTTTCCGCTTTCCTACGAACGGTTCCAAGGGGGCAAGCCGTTTTTGGCGGTCAAACGGTTGGCTTGTATGCCCGGAGAAGAATTGCTGGCCTGGAGGGGCGAGGCGTGGTGCAACCACAAGCCCTTGGGGCTGGGCCAAAGGCCAGCTGCGGGAGACCCAAAGTTCTCGTTCAAGGGGCCGGTTCCGGCAGGCAAGGCGTTTGTGATGGGTGACAACGAGCGGTCCTGGGACTCCCGGCACTGGGGATTCCTGGACCTTTCCAAGATCGAGGCGAGGGGACATGCGCTCTTTTAGGTTCCAAAGGGTCTGGTTGTGCTTGGGGTTGGGTTTGTGCCTGGTCCCTGCCGGTTGGGCAAAGGAAGAAAAGGTTGGTTGGTGGAACTACAACTGGACCGCTCCCAAAAAAGAGGAGCCCCAAGAGGAGGCCAAAGCGGCTGCCCCTTCTCCTTCGGCTCCTGCTGCCCAAAGTCCGACCGCTCCGGCCCGGCTCAGTGAAAAAGAGCTTTGGCAGATGCACCCCGACCAATTCCAGGAGCACCTCAAGACCGTCCACAAGTGGGCGGTCAAAACCTTAGACCCGGCGGACGTGCAACATTACCGGGAGGTGCAGGACATCGCCCGGAGGAAGGCCTCCGCCTATGCGGCGGTTTCGGGCTATCTGGCCGAGCGGGACCCGATGGTACTTCGGTCCGACCTGGACGTGCCGGTCACCAACCCCGGCAGGGTTGCCGTCAAACAAAGGAACGACATGGAAGTGGACGAATTTTTGCGAGCCAAAAGCAAGAGGTACGGGTTGATCTATTTTAAAAGCGAGACCTGCTCCTTGTGTAAGGCCCAAAACGGGATCATGAGCTATCTGGCCCACGACCTGCCCGGACTGGCCCAAGAAAACGTGGACGTGGACCTGCACCCTGATTTGGCGGGCCGTTTTAATGTTCGTAGTACCCCAACCCTGTTGCTCCTCGAAGACGGCAATCCCAATCCCGAATTGATCGCCGTTGGAGTGGTGGCCCTCAACGTCCTCAAAGAACGGCTTTGGCGGCGGATTCGGGTCCGAGAGGGACTGAGCCAACCCCAGCAGTATTACACCTATGAAGCCGAACAAGGCGGTCCCCAGGATCCATTGGCCGGAGGTACCCCATGAAAAAGACCCACCTGACCTTGGCGCTGTTTTTGGCGGTTCCCGGATTGCTGGTGTCCGCCCCGGAGCTGGACTGGCGGCAAACCAACTCGGGACCCTTCCAAGAGCTGTTCTTGCAACTGGAAGGAAGGCAATTTGTACTGGGCCGCTACCAAACGGTCCCCAAGCCCGATGAATGGGAATCCTCCCACTCGTCAGGCAAACCTAGGGCCGAAAAGCCCGTTTACCCCATCCCACAAGGAGATAACCATGAAAGAGACGATGAAACACAAAATCCAGTCCTTCCTTAATTTAATGGCCAACGGTCTTTTTGCCGCCGGTTCCAATCCCGGTGTTCGGGCCTTTGGGCTTTTTGTGTTGCTGGTACTGGTTCACAACCAAGCCCAGGCCTTTGCGACCCCGGCCGCCGGGACGGCTTTTTATCCCATTTGGGATGTGCTCTACAACAAGCTGTTCAAAGGAGCGGTCGGGGCCGGGTTTGCGCTGGGAGGGGTCACCGTCGGGGGGCTGATCATGGCCTCGGGAGACATAAAAAAAGGGGCCATGACCGGCATAGGACTGGGCACGATTGCTCAGGCGGACACCATCGTCACCGGGTTGGGGATCTGTGTCGGATTCGGGGGCTAGATGCAACCCAGCCCAATCCCCTTTTACCTGAATCGGCCCCTGCTGTTTATCGTTTTTGAAAGCGATACCTTTATCATTGGGTACCTGCTTCTGATGTGGTGCTGGGTAATCGGTTTTTGGTTTTTCCCCTTTGCCGTAGGCCTGGGTTGGGCCTACGGCAAAGCCAAGGCGACCTTCCCCAGGGGATTCCTGATCCATGGCCCCTATTTTTTGGGTCTGATCAAATTCGCCGGGTATCCCCTGTATTTTCAGAAACGTTTTTTGGAGTAGCCAATGTTGGGGTTACGTTATCTGTCGGTCCTCAACCGAGTGTACCGGGAAAACCTACTGCTCAAGTTGTCCCTGGTGGCCCTGGTGGTGATCACTTGGCTCAACTACAAGGATGCTGCCAGCTGTCGGGCGGACCGTTCTGTGATCCTGATTCCTCCTGGAGCAAAAGAGGCGATGAGTATCAAGACCGACTCCGCCGATGAGGCCTACCTGCGGCAGATGAGCCGCTATGTGGCCGCTCTGGCGCTGAACTACACCCCGTCAACCATCGAGGGGCAGTTTGCGGAGTTGCTGACCCTTTATGACGGCTCAACCTACCCCCAGGCCCGCAAGGGCTTCGAGGTCCTGGCCTCTTCGGTGGTGGTCACCAACCTGACCCAAGCCTTTTACCTCCAAGAGAAGATCACGGTGGAGCCTGAGGTCCAGACCCTCACTCTTAAGGGGCTGGTGCTCCGAACCATCAACAGCGAGGCCCAAGCCCCTCTCAGCGAGGAGTACAAACTTCGTTACAAGATCGAGTCCGGTGAATTTCGGATCCTGGAGTTTTGGAAGTACCAAAAGGACCAACCTCAAGAACCTCAAACGGAACCCCATGGGTGACAGGAGAACAATGAAAGGAACCATCCGAATCCCTTTGATCCTTTGGGTTGGTTTGGTGCTGGCCTCTACCGCTTTGGCCAAACCCCCGGAGAAGGAAGACAACCTGCCCCTGGAAGTGTTGCCCGACATCACCAACGAGATCCCTTTGTCCAACCGGCAAACCAACTGGTTTCGTTGCAAGGAGTCCTTGTCCGATGTGGCCTACTCCAAGGAGAAGAACCTGGAGGTCACCTTGAAAGGGAAAAACGGGTATGTGAAGTTTTTGGAGAAACGAGGGGAGAACGGGGAACCGGTCTTCCAGACCGGCCAAACCGAGCTGATCTTCAACTGTTCGGGGACCATGTACAAGTTGTTGGTGACCCCCAAGAACATCTCCAGCCGTACCGTCCTGCTTGCCCAAGGCCTTGGCCAACGGATGGAGAAAAACCTGATTGCCCTGGCCCCCAAAAGTGAAGACGAACGGATCTTGGACCTGCTCAAAAAGGTCTATTTGGACCGCATCCCCGAAGGTTGGGAGGTGAGCCAAGGGGGGACCGAGGTTTCGCTTTACAAGGGCCTGAATGTTGAACTGAAACGGGAAGTCCATGTGGAAGGAAGCGGCTACAAGGTTCTGGAGTATGTCTTGGAAAGCGAGCGGGACGGTTTTGAACTGGAGGAAAAACTCTTCAACCGAATCGAATTCGCCAAAAACCCGATGGCCATCGCCTTGGAGCCCTTGCACTTGGACAAGGGGGAAAAGGCACGGCTCCTGATCGTAGAGCGGCTCAACCAAGACCGAGGCTTGCCTCTGGTGGTGGGCAAAACCGGCGGCAACAAGCAGACCAAAGAAGCTCCCACCGGGACTTTCGGCAATGAGGAGCAACCATGATCGGCTCCCTCAAAAGCAAATGGGAGCAACTCGGCTCCAAGCAGAAGCGTCAAACCACCTATTTAGGGGTAGGGGCCTTGGTGGTCCTCCTGGTGGTTATCGCCAGTCAGGCCGAAGACCACAGGCCCCAGGTCGGGGCTACCACCAAAGTCCGGTCCATCACTCTAGAAGACGACGTGCTCAAAAAATCGATTTTTGCGGCCACCAACGAGCGGATGAACCAAGAGAGGAAGCTCAACGAAACCCAGATACAGGAGTCCCGTCAAGCCCTCGACACCCTAAAGGAGGAGATGAACAACCTGCGCCAGGAGCTGGCCCAAGGAAAGTACCCTGGCCAGGGGGCTGGCCCCAGTTATCCTCCCGCTCCCGGAGGTCCCTCTTCCAGCGGTCAGCCACTGTCCCAAAACGGTCCAACCGGAGAAGCGGCGGTGCCACCGGTGCGCTTTACCCCCGGCCCCGGTCGCCTCCAAGGACAACCTGGTGACGGGCCGGACTTGGGCGACCAGCAGGCCAGAGGAGGCATCGCTTTTGCGGAAGGCCCCCAGGACCCGACTCCCAAACCACCCACTGAAGCGGTCCACAAAAACTACCTGCCGGTCTCCATCATCGAGGCCAAAACCTTGACCGGTATCCACGCCACCGTGGCCGAGCAGGGCATGGGCAATCCCCAGCCGGTGATCTTGCGGATCAGTATGCCTGCCATCCTGCCCAACCAGATCAAAAAGAACCTCAAAGGATGTTTTGTGATTGCCGAAGGCTTTGGTTCCCTGGCTACCGAACGGGTAGAGCTGAGGACCCAGTCGATCAGCTGCTTGTCCAACAACGGGCAGGCGGTGATCGAAGAGCCGCTCAAAGGCTTTGTGGTGGACGGAGACGGCAACTTGGGGCTCTCGGGCCGGGTTGTGGCCCGGTTTGGCTCTACCTTGGCCCGGACCGCTTTGGCCGGTTTTTTTGAAGGGGTAGGAGAACTGACGGCCACCTCCTCCCAAACCACTACCACCGCCACGGCCACCGGTGCCCAAACCCAAAACATCAACCCCCAGGACATCGCCAAGGGTTCCCTGGGCAAAGGCCTGCAAAAGGCGACCGGCGAGATTGGCAAGTTCTACTTGGCCTTGGCCAAACAAGCCTTGCCGGTGGTGGAAGTCCTACCGGGGAAACGGGTAAGCATCATCGTCCGGGAAGGGGTGGAGCTGAAGGTCAATCTCAACTGAAAAGCGGCATTGAAAAAGAACTGTTCGAAACGGAGAAATACCATGACCGAGAAAAAGACGTTTTTGCTGTTGGCGGGACTCTTGGGCCTGCTGCTGGTTTGTGCCTTTTTGGGCAATCCCCAAAAAGCCAGGGGGGAGGAGTTGAACGGCGGAGTCGGGTTGACCCTTGAGTCCGGGTTGATCCGCCGGGGAGTCCTGCTCCACACCGGCATGGGCCAAGCGGTTTATGCCGGTGTGGGGGATGAAAACCTGCAGGTCAGTTTTTGGGCCGATCGGGCCGTCGGCTTTGCGGAAAACGGGGTCCAACTCGGGTTGGGCAACGATTGGGTGGGCCTGAATCTGGTAGGTTATTCCGACCAAAAGGACGCTTCCACCGACGGGGTGGCCGAGGTGCACCTGGGCCTGCACCGGGACAAGGGGGCCGGGTTCCGCTACGACCTACGGGCCATTGGCCAACAAAGCGCTCTGGAACGGGTAAACTGGGCTGTTCTCAGTTTGGGTTACCTCAAACAAACCCAACCGGTCGACCTGTGGATCGACCTCAAGTTCAACGGTCAGGACTCCAAGCTGCTCAAGTCTGCGGCCCATTCCACCGAGCTGCACCTGGGGCTCTCGGTCCCCTTGGTGGGAGGACACCTGGAGCTGGGGGGCATGACTTCGGCTCCTTCGAGTACTTTGGCCAAAGAAGTGATCATCGCCCAATCGGGCTCCGGCACCGGCTCCTATTCGGCCCTGTACCTGGGGGTGGGCTATGTCTTCTAAATCCCTTTGGCTGTTCTTGGGGTTGATGGTCTTGGCCCCGGCCAGTCTGTTGGCCGCCAACTTCCTGCAACACTGGATGGACCAGGTGGACCAGAGCTCCACCACCCAACCTGGATATTACCAAGGTAGCCAGTACGGTTACTACAACGGTGGTTCGGTCTCCCGGAGGCTGCAGATGAAAACCACCCCGCTGTTTACCGCTCAAAGGCCGTCGATCAGCGTAGGTTGCGGCGGGATCGACATGTTTTGGGGCAGCTTTGGCATGGTGGACCCCCAGTACCTCCAGACCCGAGTGCAGAAAATCCTCCAGGCGGCCCCTTATGCCGCTTTTGACCTAGCCATGAAAGTCCTTTGTGAATCCTGTGCCGGGACGATCAAGGACATCGATGCGGCCTTGGACCGGCTCAACAGCCTGCAACTGAACGAATGCGCCGCCTCCAAGGCCTTGGTTGCCACCATCGCCAGCCCCATGGCCCCCAACAACGAAGCAATTGCCAACGACATCAACTCCTTTAAAGTTTCCACCGGAGCCCAAGGCACTTGGCGAGGGGCCACCGAAAAGCTCGATGCCAACGGAGGGCAGATCACCACCGCCGAGGTGGACGAACTGATCGCCGGTTGTGCCCAGGACGTGAAGGACATCTTTGGCCAATCCGGTTCTGTGCTGGAGCGAGTCGGGCTTAAACTGGGTTATCCGACCGAACACCTGGACGCTGTCAGGGCCATGTTTGGGGATATCATTGTGATCAAAAACAACGGCTATGTCGCCTCCTACACCCCTCCCTGCCCGGACGCAGAGATCCCCGACTTGGGCAAGTTTGTCACTGGCGGAGGCGTGACCCAGCCGCTCATCGGTGGAGTTCCCACCTGCCAGCCCATGCCGACCAACAGCAACCAAACCTTGGAAGCAAAAATGACCCAGATGCTGACCTCCATGAAAGACAGCATGGCCGTCAAAGGCGACTTGGCACCCTCCGACCGAGCGGCCATGAGGACCAGCGCCTTGCCGCTGCAACTGTTGATGAAGATATCACTTAAAACCAAAACCGACGACGGGATGATCGCCGAATTTGGTGCACTGGTGGCCAAGGAAAAGGTTTACCTGATGTTAAAGGACCTGACATTGGTAGCCAACCAGGCCTTTAACACCGCCACCCAGGCCGCCGGGTTGGCGGTGGGCCGCAAGCCGAGTAACGGGTCCACCTGCCAAGTGATGGTCATGGGGCCAGCCATTGCCGGATTCGACAAACTGCACGACAGCACCCAAAAGGCCAGTGCCGCCATTCACCAGCAATACCAGCAAGCGATGAAACAAAGTGTCGATTCCCTGGCCCGGCTGGAGAAGGTCCGGCAGCAAGACGAGTCATACGGCAAGGAAGTGAAACAGGCGTTCAAACAATCGAAAAACCAATGAACCAAAAACTGAAGCTCCTGGGGTTTTGGATCCCGGTATTTTTTGCCTCCACTCCCGCCTTCGGGTTGACCATGGAGTATTACACCTGGAACGCCTATTCGGTTATGGAACAAGCTCTGCTCCAAACCAGCCTGATTTTTTCCGATGCAAGGTACCACGAGCTGTTTGGGATCATGATCTTAGCCTCATCGCTGCTGGCGGCAACCAGCGGTACCTTTCGGGCCTTGTCTTCCGGTGGGAAGACCGGGATTTTGGCCGGAGTGTGGCCGATCCTGGCCGGAACAGTGATTTACTTAGGGGCCGTGGTGCCCAAGGGGGAGATCCAACTGCACGACCAGGTCCTCAACAAAACCCGCCTGATCGGAGGGATTCCCGAAGGACTGGTGGTGATCATGGGGGTCTTTAACCTGGTCGAACGATGGGGGATCGATCTGATCGAAACCACCCAGCTCAACCCGGACATGGCCTACAGCAAGGGAGCCGGGGGGATCGGTTTTGAGATGTTGGCCAAAATCGCCGGAGGCAACGTGCTCAAAGCCGATGACCGGAAGGCCGAGGCCAGTTTGGACAAATATCTGAACGATTGCCTGCTCTTCGAGGTGGCTCGTCCGGGAACCACCGTCGATATCAATACGATCCACAAGACCGACAATTGGATCAACGTCCTCGACCAAGCGGTGAACCCCACGGTTTATACCACCAACTACATGACCGATTCCGCCGGTGCCCAAGTCACCTGCACCGAATCTTGGAACTTAAGCTTGCGCGGGTATTTCAACAACCCAGGCAATATGGAGACCATGAGGAAAAGTGTGTGTGCCGAAGCGGGGTTTGCCGTTGCCGACCCCCAACAGTATCTGGCTTGCCAAGACATCATCGATTCCAGTTTAAGGATCTCCGCTGGAAAAAACAGCCCCGGAGTGGCCTCCACCGATTACATCCGCCAAGCCTATATGGCCCAAACAATGGACCGGGTGCTGACCTCCGGCCCGGATGCGGCGATTGTGGCCAACTCCAGCCGCAACGTAATGGGCCAGGGCATGTCCACCTTCTTGGTGGCCAACGAGTTTATCCCGATCATCCGGGCCGTGGTCACCTACATGGTGATCCTCTCCGTGCCCTTCCTGGTGATCCTGATGGCTACCCAAGCCTTTTCCAAGGTGGTGGCCGCCATTACCGGCTTTTTTGTTTTCCTGACCTTCTGGGGCATCTTTGATTGTCTGCTCCACACAGCGGCCATGATCTACGCCACTGGTTACTTCGAGTCCGTGGCGCTGAACAACACCGGCTACGCTGCCATCATGATGACCCCCGATGCAGCGGGAAAGGCCCTGGGTGTCTTTGGGGTGATGAGGCCAGCGGCCATTTTGTTTGCTTCCATGTGCGCCAGTGTGGCCGGATTCCAGACCAGCTCGGTGGTCACCAGTTTTGCCAACCAAGCAATGCAGCCGGTCTCCCAAGGAGCGGCCCAAGGGGCCAGCCTTTCGACCCCCGAAGGCCACGGACGGGCTTTGAGCGAGTTGGAACAAAGCTTTGGGCAGGTCACTTATGCCAACAATCCCTTTGAAGGGCGAGTTGCCGCTCAAATGGGGAACAAAATAGAAAGTTATGGTTCAGGGTTGGCTAAATCGGCAGATCTACAAAAGACCTTTGATCAGGCCGGAGAGAATGTCCAGATTGCCCAAGCGGTTCACAACGCCAAAGCGCAAGCAGCTGAGAAAAACGACATGACCCTGGCCGAGTCAGAAGCCTTCCTGGCAGGAGGGAACCTTGATTCTTCCGTCCAAGGCCTGGAGGGCAAAAATCTGGCAGCAAAACACCAGGGACTTCCCGGAGCGGCAGAAGCAAACCGCAGACTCCAGCAGGACAACCTAGAAAATGATCTGGCCGTCAACCGGGTAAACCGGCAACAGTCAAAACAGTTTGGCTATGTCAACCAGGCTAACAGGGCCGCAGCTCACGCCAAACAAGCAGGGGAACAAAGAGAAGGCCGGTTGGATGCGGACCAAGTCAGAGAAAAGTTCTATGGACAATCCCCGGCGGAAATGGCCAAACAAGACGCAACCGGCCACAGGATCAGCGCCACAACGGCAGACCACCTCAGGAACCAAGGAGTGGTTTGGGCGATGGAAGGACAGTCGATCACCGGGGAAAAGTTTGACGACCAAGGCAAACTGCAACATGCCCATGTTGAAGGCCAGATCACGCCCCAGAACTTGCGTAATTACCAAGCCCAAGACTTTGGACAGGTTTTTACCTCAGCTTTAGCGGAAGGAAAGAGCGAAGAGCAGGCCATGCAAGAAGCCCACGATCATTCGGAAACCCTTAAGCCCAACATGAATGTCGAAGCGGATGTGGACAGCCGTGGACGGGGACATTGGAAGTTTAGCCAAGGAGCTTCATCGCTGACCACCAGCAACGCCAGCGAGATTTCTTCGCTCAAGAAGGAAAATCTCCACGAAAACCGCACGGTCATCGAGGACTCCTACCAAGCCGATGCCAACCATGCCGCCCTTTCGGGCGACAAAAAGGCCTTGCACACTTTTGCCGATTCGGTCTGGGTTGACGGCAAGCCGGATTTTGCACGGGTGGACCACTTGGCCGACAACTTGGTGAACCACATCGAAAAGTCCCACCAGGTGCATCAGAATTCCAACCACGCACTTGGAATTAAGGACGACATAGGGATTGGCTTCGGCAAGCAAAGCGGGAAGGACGGTGCCGGATTTAGCCTGCCCAAGATCGGGGGTCTCGGCGGTGCAGGGGTCAACCTTACGCATGAGTCCACCAGATCCCATTCGGAGGAAAACGACTTCCTTCGCAACGATCTTCGCCACCAGGCAAGGGAAATCTACGAGAAATACCCGGACCGCGAGCAGGCCAACGCCAAGATGATGGAATGGATGCAGACCACGGCCCAGGGATATGAGGATCGGTCGGTGGACCGGGGCGGGTCTAATGCTGCTGGTAACGCTTGGAGCGACTCCAGGGAATTGGCCAGCGGAATTCCAATATTGGGCAAAGAGAAGACTGACTACGGAAAAAAATAAAAGACTTTCGGGCCGAAACTACACTTGGTTGCGGCCCGAGTAAATTCCCCGATGGATTTTCCAGTTCTTCCGAGCGAACCAAAAAATGCAGTACGCAGGCACCCAAAAAATCAGCGCCAAAAACCCCAAAGCAAAAATCCAATCTAAAGGAAAAGGAATAGTTGAGGGTGAAAGCCTGTCGTAGTACCAATCATGCCAAAATCCCCACACGGGGAATATAGCCACAGCCGCCGCAAGGCAATAGAACGCCCCGGTCAGCACCACCAACCCCACTTTATCCACCGCCAAGGCCTCATTCACATCTACCCCGAACCGGTCGGCCAACTGCAAGAGGTTCTGGTGAGTCTGGTCTGCCCAGCTTCCTTCTTTCTTGGCCTCCCGGAGCGCTTCGATCAACTCCTCTTTGGTCATCTCCTCCATGCGGCGACGTTCCAACTCGGTTTGCAGTTCTTTGGTGCTCAAAGCTTCAAGATTTTGGTTCATCATTTTCTCCCAAGTTTCTGTTACAAGCACGCTTTGTAAGGTTCAACCTCGGCGTTGATCTCTGCGCCGATTTCCCGCTGTGCTTTGCGCAAATCGTAGTCCACCTGAAGCCTCAGCCAGAATTGAGGGCTCTGGCCAAAGTAGCGACCCAACCTTAAGGCGGTGTCGGGGGTGATCACTCGGGTCCCTCGAATAATGTGGCTGATCCGGTCACGGGGGACCTTGGTTTCCTTGGCCAAGCGGTAGGCGGTAATCCCCAGTTCATCAAGAATCTCGGCCAAGTACTCGCCCGGCTGGGTCAAGGGAATCAGGTTGCCCATATTTCTCCTTAAGGTTAATGGTAATCGGCGATGCCGACCTCAAGGGCGGTTCCGCCCTCCCAGCGGAAGACGATCCGCCACTGGTCATTGATCCGCAGACTGTAAAATCCGGCCAAATCTCCCCGGAGAGCCTCCAACCGGTTCGAGGGAGGCAGTCGGAGATCCTGAAGGTCGAAGGCCTGATCCAAGGCCACCAACCTTGCCAGAGCCCGTTTCTGGATCTCTTTGGGCAGTGACCGAGAGTACACGCCCCGAAACACTTTTTCGGTTTCTTTGTCGGCAAAACTGCGGATCAAATGACCTCCCTGTTTTGAGTGAACCCTATACCTTAAGAAGCGTCTTGTCAAGCGCAGCTAATTGCCTTGGTGTCCAAAATTTCGGACACTTTGTATTTTGACCGATTTTGGCCGGAAATTTTCTCGCCGGGGAGAAATAAATCGATTAAAGAGGTGGCAGGGGGATTCCGAACTGAAAAATCAAACCAAATTTGGAGAGTAAAGATGCGCAAAGTTCTTTGGTTGACCGCTGCTTTTGGATTGAGCTTGGCGGTCTCTTCCTGCCAAGTGGTCCAGGTTGCCGCTTTGGGCTACGGCGGGTACAAGGCCTATGGAACCTATGTAAAGGTAAAGGAAGTCAAAACCATCCAAGATTCGACCCTCGCCGCCAAACCGGTCTTTCTGGGCTACCAGTCCGCCATGGTTGAAGCCAGGATGATGCCTCGGGAAGAAGGCAAGGCCAAACAAGTTGCCGTCGCCTTCAAGGACAGCTTGGGGTACGCATTGGAGCAAAACGCCGCACTTTTGGGCAACAACCCGGTTAAGGTTTGCACCACCGGTAGCTGCCAAGGCAAAACTTTGGTGATTCGGTTCGAGGAAGAAGGTTACAATGCCAACCTTGCGGAAAAAATCACGCTCGGTTCGGAACTAAAAGGGAAGGTCCTGTTCGTGGACCTTGAAAAAGGGGACGTGCTGGCCGAAGCTCCCTTGCGGGTCGCCCAAAACTATGCGGATTTGATCCAACAGTTCAACCTGTATGTGGGTATGGCCGTGGTCAAGTCCGAGTCGGAAAAAATCCGGGCGAACGACCCGGAACACCTTGAAGAAAGGACCAAAGAATTGTCCAAAAAACAAGGGGCAATCAACCCCATCAAGCCTGGATACCAGGACTTGCTGGAAGGCACCTAATCCAAACTCCCTCATTGTGGGGGCAACCGGAGCCAAAGGCACCCGAGCCCCTACCTTCACCTTCTTCAACGCAATAAAATGAAAAAAGCTTTGTGTCTTGCCCTGGGTTTGTTGTTTTCCGCTCCCTTGTTCGCCGCCGAAGGAGAGATCAGTTTTGGCACCGCACCGCTCAACTGGGTCAACGGCAACAGTGTTGTGGCCGAATACCGTTTGGCTTCCGACCTATCGGTGGGCCTTGAGTCCTTTAACGCCAAGAGGTCTTCGGTCACCGGCCTCGATACGATGTACCAGCTCACTGGGGTCAAGCCCTTTGCTCGGCTGTACGGCCAAAGCACCGAAAGCGGTTGGTTTATCGGGGCGGGGCTAATCTCGCTAAGCTACAAGGTGACCACCACCACCTCAACCTACAACGCCAGGACCTACCGCCTGACCACTACCGAATCCACCGACACCGGCGCCAAAACCGGCCCCACCACCGAAGCCGGTTGGCAATGGCGCTGGTCCAGCTTTTACCAAGAAGCTGGGATGGACTACTGGTTCATCGGCTCCGTTAGTGACGGCCTCGGCAACGATCTTTACACCGGCGAGCTGTATTACAGGTTGGGGTGGTATTTTTAAAGCAGGGAAAGGACAATTTGGGGGTGCCGGTTACCAAGAACCTTGAGTTCTGGCCGGAACGGCTAAGGAAAGGACCATCGACATCAGGTAGTGCTGCGATTGGGGTTACCAGCAAAACCTGCAAAAGCTTTTAGGGACCAGACCTGTAGAAAAGGAATTTCTACACTAATTAAGGCTACAGCGGGTCCTTTAAAAAAGGAGGGGGCTAAACAGTTCCAAAACGTCCTGTCTTTAGTCCATCAAAAGCCGCTAACCCGCTTTCCTTCCCAGACCAAACCGGGGTTAGCGTTCTGTGAAGTTGGCATTTGGTTTGAAACATGTCGGACGTGGCCATTGAAGTCCAACTGAAAGCTAGCCTTCTCTGACTCCGCAATCTTGACTGCTAAAAACCCGCAAAACACACCAAACCCTAGCATCAATAAAGCATTTTCTTGGGTGGGCTTTGAAACAGCATACGCAGCCCCAGCGACCAACCCTACTTTGAAAAGATCATCCATACAGCCCATTTTGAAAGGATTTAGCCGCAGTGTATACGGAATGAAGGTTGAAAGCAATACCCTCCAAAAGCAGAGTAATTGCTCCGGTCATCAACCACTGTTCCTCCCTGTAGCACATAAAAAAGGAGCGAAAGCCAAGTCAACCAACTGACAACACGTATCTCAACTTGGGCGCTTCAAACAGGTTGTAATTTTTAGGGGAGTCACTTGGTTTCCGGTAAGAGTAAAAACGAAATTTCGGTTTAACAGCCTATGCTGCCCAGGTATGCTCCTCAACGATTTTCCCGAAAACTTAAATTTTTCTTTAATTTTCTGGGTTTTCAAGCTAAACAAGTAGCTAACCAGCCATTTCTGGCAAAGCGAGCAATTATCATGAAACAACTTTTTTATTTGAAACATCTTTTTGCCCTTGGTTTGATGTTTTGGTTGGTCTTGGCTTTGGGTTCGAGTTCGGCATTGGCGGGCGAGAAAAGTGCCTACCAAAGAAGGATGGAACTGAAGATAAAAAAAGTCATTGTGAATGAAGTTGATAATCATCTAGTTAATTTTATAAATCTTTTGGAGAAAAACGGCCAACCCAATGAAATGAAAAAGAAATTAAAAGTGGCTAAGACGAAAGCCTTGGTGATCCGTTGGGCGCTTCAGAAGGTAGTCAGTGAAGAGGCAAATGCAGCGGAGAGATATCTTTACAAAGCGAGCCATTTTTTAGCTTATACTACAAAGCTTGAGGGGTTTGCTGATTGTTGTTCAGCAGAAATCAATGATCAGACGTCTGATTGTTTTGTTCTCTTCGACAACAATAAAAATAAATTTATGTCTTGGTTTGAAATTCAAAGTGTGTTATTAGAGAAGCCATCTTCGCCGTCATTTAAGGACAATCACCTAGATGTACTTGCTTGTGACGAATTGGATAAGGAACTAAAAACGGATTGTATGAAAATCGAGAACTACGCTCAGGCATTTGTACAATTGGCACAATATGCGACGAGAGATGCAGTAGACAAGGAGGTTGGAAAAGTCAACCTCGATGACGCAGAAGCTACTGTTATGGCACATTATTTGGCATCGACCGGGCTATATCTTTCCGTGGGCCTCTCACCTCTCAGTGCCGGAACCCTTTGGTGCGGGATCAACGACCCGCAAGTGAAAGCTGCTGGCAGCCCTTGTTCCAAGAGTCAATTGTCCACAGGGGTTTTCCCTGCATTCCTTTTCGAAAAAATCGGATATTCTTGGGGGCAAGAAGGTGATCAACACCTAAACCTCTACCTCACCGGCTTTGTTTCGGGGCTATTGTCAAACTCGGGAGCGAATTGGAGTGCCGGGATGAAAAATTTGTTTGGCTTTGGGATGGAATATGGTTGGCACAGTTACGAACTTCTGGAAGTCAATTTTCACACCATGCTTTTGTTCACCAGGGCGACCAACGGGTCGATCAACAACCAAGTTCCCTCTCAGATTGTGGGTTTCAACATCAGTATTCCCTTGAGCGACCTGCTGTAGCCATAGTTTCATCGCTGAAGTTATTTGTACTCTAGATACAGGGAAGCTTGGGTCCCCGCGGCCAAAGGCAGCGCTTGGGTCTGAAATTGGGCTCGTTGGACTTGGAAGCAACCTTGCAATGGGGCCTTAAACTCTTTGGTCAGAAGAATATATTCCTGACTAAACAAAAGATAATTGTTGTATTTGATAAGGTCATATGAACCTGACAGAATCTCCTTTTTTTCAGAGGTGAATAGGCAAAGCTCAGTCATATCTGAGGAAATGTCCGCTGCAAGGTAATGATCGGTTGGAGTTACGTATTTGTCAGGCGGGGCGGAGTCGGGTTTTTGCGTACCGCAGCCTAAAAGAAGGGTGCCTGAAACAACTACAAAAAAAACGTTTGTGAGGTCTTTTAGCATGAGATTCATCGTATTTCTGGTTAGTTTTACATTCCTATTGGCTGGATTGGCTGATGCTAGCAGTTCTCCATGCTGGTGCAAACAGGAAAATAAGTTGGATGCCCTTCGGCTTGGCTACGGAAATGTTTCTTTCAACAACCCTAAATTGGGAGAAACACCAATAAGGGAAGTTGTCTATTCCTCATCTTGGCCTGAATGTTTCCGATTTGAACTCGGACAGTCTTTTTTTGAATTCAAAAAACAGGATACCGACGAAAAAAAAGTGAAGGTACAAACTCCGTTCCTGGACATATCGTTTGCCTGGCAACTTGCAACCGAAACAGATTTTCAGTTACAGCCCTATTTCAAACTTGGGGTTCAAACACATTGGCAGTCAGCAGGTTATGCCTCACGTAACGGCATGGGGATTAATCTGTTCAATCCGAAACTTGTGGGAGGTCTTTATGTTGGTTTCGCCGCCAATTATTTTTCTGTGTTGAAAGGAAGCTTTAGAACTGAGGCCTATTCGAACGGTGGGTATTATTGGACCTTTCAGGCAGGCTATTCATTTTGAAGTGAAAGTGTGCACAGTGTAATTAAATCAATCCCTTTTCTTTGAGCACTACTAACCCCCCATTTTTCCGAAAACGGGTTGGGGGTTCCCTTTGCCAGACAGAGTAGAGAGGCGGAAAAATCTCGTTTGGCCGATTCTAGAAATCTTGGTCACCTGAAACACCTTTTTGTTATTTTTAAACCTGTATAAAAGCATGGAATAACCATGACCCCCACCCCACCCCTCTTCGCCCCCGATCCGTTCTTACTGGACAAGGATGCCGAGGCCAAGGCTTTGGCCGAGCCGCTAGCCGATCTGCTCTCGGGACAAGTGAGGCCTCCCTATTCGGTCTCCATCCACGGGGACTGGGGCACTGGCAAGACCCGGTACCTGTTGGGCCTGAAGGCGCAGTTGGAGGCGGCGGGGCACCCGGTCTTTTGGTTTAACCCTTGGGAATGGGAGCGGGCCGAGGACCTGCTTTTTGCCTTTCTCAGCGATTTTGTCAGGTACGCCAAACCCTGGACCCAAACCCTGGGCAAAGAACTGTTGCTCCAGGCTGTTTCCATTCTGGGCGCAGGGGCAGATATTTTTGCCAGAGTGGTCACCGGTGGCAACGCAAACTATCACAACGTCAAAGAAATCGGGGACGATTTTAGGAAGGGGTTTGAGGACGCTTACGCCAAACAGCTGGAAAACAATTCGGTGATCGGCATCGTCAAAAAAGACTTCGCCAAGCTGACCCAGGCTCTGGCCCAGAGCAAAGGCGGAAAGCCCCTGGTCATCTTCCTGGACGACCTGGACCGCTGCCTTCCCGAGCGGGCCTTGGAGATGCTGGATGCCATGAAAAACCTCTTTCTGGTTCAAGGTGCCCAGGTGATCTTTGTCACCGGGATCGACAGCCAGGTGGCCAAGCAGTTCATCCAGTCCCGGTACAAGGACCTGCCACCCGCCTTTGCCCACCAGTACTTCAAAAAGGTCTTTAACCTCACTCTGCCAGTGCCCGCTGCGGGACAGGAGGACCGGGAGAAGCGGATTTTGGAGCGGCTGGAAGGATATTTCCCCGATGGCTGGCCGGGGATCAAAACCCCATTGCCCGAGGTGGCCCGCAGCTTGGAAACCATCCTGACCTCTTGCCACGTCAAGAGCTGGCGAATCTTGGACAACGTCCTGGACGGGGTCTTTTGTTTGTCTCGGCTGCACCGGGACAACGGATTTTTTAAGGGAGATCCGGCAATCCTCCTGTGGGTTTTGTTGCTCAAGGAACTGGAGCCTGATTTTTTTTCCTTTTTCCAGCAGGAGGCGAAGCGACAGAAAAATGTCCAAGTCAATCAAGTTGGTTTATCTTTGGCCATTCCCAGGAATGGACTTTTCCAATCCGAACTTGTCAGAAATCAATTTTCAGAATTTTCAAGCCGGTTCGCTTGGCCTCTTAGTTTTGAGGACCTGTTGGAACTTTAAGGGCCTCTCGTTGCACTTTTTGTGCAACCAGAGGCTGGGGATAAAATTTGGGGTCTTGCTTGACCGGATGGACCCAATCGGGCATATCTTCTGAGAAAACAAAGATTTTACCGAAACTTTAAATGTCTAAGGCAGGTGGCCAACCAAGGCAACAGGCCATTTTAAAACCAAAGCCCAGGCCCCTCCATGCAGTCCAATCCAGACAAAGATTACATCCCCTTTGAAGAACGTTTTGTCAAAGGCCGGGTCGCCAACATCGGTCCAAAGGTACACTTGACTCTGGTGGACTTCCCTTATGCGGAGGTGGCGAGAGTGCCCCGAGAAGAGTTCCCGGACGACCTGTCCTTGGGCCAGGTGTTTCCACTGTTTGTGAGACAGGTACCGAGCAAAACAAAAGACTTTTGTCATGCCAGCCACAGGTGGGCTGATCGCTCCCAAAACCCCTGGTGTAGGGAATTGCCTCTGGTCGGGTCCTTGGTGGAAGGTGAGGTGATTGCATTTGTAGAAGATTACATGGTGATTGTACGGTTAAAAGGTGGCGACCTGGAGGCGCAACTGAGCTTGCCCCACTTTCGTAGAGTCCTTAATTGGCCAACAGCATCTCATACT
>MFNF01000029.1 GCA_001783715.1 Candidatus Lambdaproteobacteria bacterium RIFOXYD2_FULL_56_26 | reverse complement strand
CCAAAGTAGTTCCTCGTGGCGAAGAGGCAAAGCAGAAACGGCGAGGAGCAAAAAAGAAGGCGAGAAGGTGGGTGGTAGAAGTCGTACAAGCCTAGCTGAACCGCTTCCGCAAGTTACTTGGTTCGTTATGAAAAGAAAGTGAGTAATTACCTCGCTTTGCTGCAGCTGGGTGCCGCAATTATTGCCCTACGAAAAACAGGTATTATTTACGGATAAGTTCTTAGCCAGTCTGCTCAAAAGCCGTGCCACAGTATTTGCAAAACCTTGCGTCTTGGTCATGCCTTTCCTGATTGCATTTACGGCAGCTGCGGGTTGAGGGCTTGCCGATCCGGGCTTGGCTGATCTCAGCGGTGACGATCCCGGTGGGCACGGCGATGATGGCGTAACCCAAGATCATCACAAAGCTGGCCAAAGCTTGGCCCAAAGGCGTTTTTGGGGAAATGTCCCCGTAGCCTACGGTCGTCAGGGTCACAACCGCCCAGTACATCGCCTTGGGAATCGAACTGTAGCCGTTCTCTTCCCCTTCGATCATGTACATCAAGGCCCCCAGCAGAACCACCAAGATCGAAACGGTCAACAAAAAGACCTGGATCTTCCGTTTGGAAGCCTTGAGGGCCTGGGCCAGGAGTTGGGCCTCCGCCAAATGTTGGGTCAATTTTAGGATCCGAAACAGCCGGACCACCCGGAGCATACGGATCACCAAAAGATACTGGGTCCCCGGGACCAAGAGGGCGATGAAGCTGGGCAGGATCGCCGCCAGATCAATCAGGCCGTAAAAGCTGAAGACATACCGCCAGGGATGCCGGACCGTATAAAGGCGCAGCAGGTATTCGGCGGAAAAAAGCAAGGTGAACAGCCATTCGTCCCCCTGGATTCCCTCGCCCCAATCCGCCCGGACCCAGGCCACCGAATCCAGCAATACCACCGCCACACTCGCCAAAATGGCCAGGATCAGCAGTTCGTCAAACCTCTTGCCGGCGACCGTATCCGCCTCAAAGACGATTTTCCGAAGCTCCTCTCGGAGGCCTTTGAATTGATGCTTGGTTTCCACTTTTCCCTCGTTGAAAGACTCAGGCCTACCAGACTCCAGCCGCCTTGCCAAGCGGAGGGATCCGTTTTGGAGGAATCCGGGCTATGTTGGGCTCAAAAGCCAACTGGCCCCCAATCAGGCAGGGCAAAAGGACAAATGTAGGAAAAAAAGAAGGGAGGGAGGGTCGCCCAAGGTTCGGGGAAAAAACTTTGGGCGAACAAGCAGATTGTCCAACAAGATTATTTGAGGGCCGCCTCAAAGTCTTCGAGTTTGTACTTGTCGGTCGGCAAAGAGGACTGGAGGAAGTAGGGAGTCCCAGGGACCCTGAGCAGCAAAACTCCCATGGTCAAGGGGCCGTCGCAGCCGATCCAAAAATGCTCCTGCATCACCCAGGCGGCATTGGAGCCGCCCCGAACCTTGGAGCAAAGCTTCACGAAGGTGTGCTCGCCCTTGGCATCCACAAACTTTTTGAGGTAATCGGGAGAGGTGACTTCTTTGTACATTTGCTCCAGGAAAAAGGTCTCCCCTCGCATCTCGTCACACCGCAAAACGGTCATGGGCGGAGAATAGGGGAAACTTTCAAAGGTATAGGGGCCAATTTTGTTGAAGTCGGCCAAAGCAGCCTTGCCGTCCTTGAGGATGTGGTCCCGAGCCTTTTGTGCAAAGGCAACCACGTCCTTGGGGCTGTACTTGGAGAAGGCTTGGTAACAAGCAGGGACATCCAGCGGTTTGTCTTCGGCGATGCCGGTACCCGAAAAAACCGCAAACAAAAACGCCAGCATCAAGCTCAATCTTCGCATCTTCCCCTCTGCGGATTGATTGTTTAAGCTGTTGCGCAATCAAACGGTTTCCCAAAGCCAGTTTGGCTCAACCAGAGTATTGCTGGATCAGTGTCCTCAATTCATCAATTCGGATAGGTTTTGTCAAGTACCCGTTCATCCCCACGTTGAGGCAGAGGGATTCATCACCCAGCATATTCTTGGCGGTGACAGCATAGATGGGGGTTTTGGGGAGTTGGTATTGTTCTTCCCAGGCTCGGATCCGTTTGGTTGCATCGTAACCGTTGACCAACGGCATCAAAAGATCCATCAAGACCAAGTCGAACTTGGTCCCCTGGAGTGCCTCAATCGCCTCTTGGCCGTTTTTCACCAAAAGGTACTCACAGTTGAGGTGCCGCAAAATCGCAGCCAACACCTCTTGGTTGATCATGTCGTCTTCGGCCACCAAGACCCGAGCGAAGGTTTTGGGGCTGCTCGCCAAGTTGGGCGGCTCCACCAACTGGCTTTGCACCTTGCCAAAGGGTAGTATCACCCAAAACTTTGTGCCTTTGCCCAAGGCGCTGTTGATCCCCAGTTTGCCCGAGAGGGCCTCGGTGATCTTGCGCACGATCGCCAACCCCAGGCCTACCCCTCCGAACCTACGGGTGGTGGTGCTGTCCACCTGGAAGAAGGGGTCAAAAACAGCCGCCTGCATTTTTTCATCAATCCCCACCCCCGTGTCTTCCACGGTATAACGGACCCAGATCCTGGACTCGTCTTCCGACTCGATTTCGCAGGTCAGCTTGACCCCGCCGTGGTCGGTAAACTTAAAGGCATTGCTGAGCAAATTGGTGAGAATCTGGTTGAGCCGGTCCGGGTCGCCCAAAAGCCAGAGAGGAAGGGAAGGCTCGCTCCAAACATTGAAGGACAAATGCTTGGAGGTTGCCAAAGCATCATAAAGCTGCCGCAGGTTGGCAAAGCTCTGCCGCGGGTCGAACATCTCTTGGCGGTGTTCGAGGGCTTGCCTTTCGATCTTGGTGAGGTCCAAAATCTCGTCGATGATGTTCAAAAGGGCATAACCGGAAGCCAGGATGATCTGGGCCCATTCACGGGTGTTTTCATCCGGCCCTTCGGACTTGAGCAGCTGGGCCATGCCCAAGACCCCGTTGAGCGGGGTCCGCAGTTCGTGGCTCATGGTGGCCAAAAAATTGTTTTTGGCGATGCTCGCCGCCTCGGCCAATTCCTTGGACTTGCGCAGCTGCTCTTCCATCTCCTTGCGTTCGGTGATGTCGAGGATTACTCCGTCTATGGTCCCAGGTCTGTGGACTCCCGGTTCACCCTGGTGCAACAGGACCCGATTTTTCCCATCCGGCAGGATGATCTGGTGCTCCAACTTGAAGGCGAGGCCTTGTTGGATCAAAAGATCAAACCCTTGACGGAGCCGGGGCAGGTCGGGACCTAAAACCGGTTCCAGCAGTTTGGCCAGTTCGGGTACGGTGGATTGAGCATTAAAACCCAAGAGCGAGTACAGCTCTTCGGACCAGCGCATCTTGCCGCTTTGGGGTTCCAAGCTCCAGGAACCCAGGTGGGCGATCCGTTCGGCGTTGGCCAAAAGTTCCCTGCTGGACCCCAATTCCTGGACAGCCAAGTTGAGCTTTTTGGTTCGCTCTTGTACCTGTTCTTCCAATTCTCGTTGGTACCGGTGGTTTTCCTTGAGCAGGCAAGCCCGTTCCCAGGCTTTGGAGATGGTGTGCTCCAACTCCCGCATGTCCCGGATCGGTTTGAGCACAAAGTCCCAAGCACCGCTTTGGGTGGCCGAGATAGCCTCGTGGATGTCCGAAGCCCCGGAAACTACGATCAGAGGGGTGTCCGAGGAGAGCTTGCGCAGTTGCTCCAAGAGAGAAACCCCGTCCAGTTCGGGCATGTGCAGGTCAACCAGCACCAAGTCGGGCCGTTCCCGTTCAAAAACCCGTACCCCCTCGCTGCCGTTGGAGGCTTCCAAAACCTCATAACCGCTGTCTTCAAGGTAACTGACCAGATTCATGCGGATGGTGACATCGTCCTCGACGGTCAGTATTCGTTTGAGGATAAATTCCTTATTCATTTCATGCCTATGGACAACGCCGCCAGAAGATCGTCGGCACAAGCCTTGGGCTTACGAAAGACCCAGCGGTCCGAAAGGCCCACCCCTTGTAGCCGTTTGGACAGATTGTAGCTCAACGAACCGGTGTACAGTACCCAGCGGAAGTTGGGCTTTTTCTCCAGCGCCCATTGGACCCACCTGACACCGTCGGCACCGGGCAGATAAAAGTCAACAATGGCCCCATCAAAGGGCTGCTGCAAAAAAAGAATTTTGGCCTTTTCCGCACTGTCGGCAATGACACCTTCGACCCCTACATCTTCAAAGTAGGCGACCAAACCTTCTGCCAGCGGTTGGTTGTCGTCGATGATGAGGAGTTTCATTCTTTTTCAAGGTGCAACGGGAGGTCCACTTGCACTCGGGTCCCTTTGCCCTGTTCGGAAAGAACCTCAAGACTGCCTTGGTGGTTGTTGGTGATGATGAAATAGCTGACCGCAAGGCCCAGGCCGGTGCCTTGGCCCACTTCCTTGGTGGTAAAAAAGGGCTCCAAGATCCGGCGGCGGATCTCCTCGGGCATCCCCGGCCCGTTGTCGGCCACCTCCAGCCGGACCTTGCCCGCCATCCTTTGGGTGGAGACGGTGATCACCGGGTTGTTGCCCGCTGGGAGTTTGTCCCCAAAGGCCTGTACGGCATTTTTGACCAAGTTGATCAAAACCTGTTGGATCTCGGTCATTTCCAAGGGCACCAGGGGCAGTTCCGGGTCCAGCTGGGTGTTTAGCTCGGTGGCCGCAAAAACCTCGCTGTGTTTTAGGTTGTAATCCTTGGTGATCAGACGCAAGGTGGATTCCACCAAATCGTTGAGGTTGGTGGAGGATTTGCGGGATTCGGACTTTCTTGAAAACCGCAACATGGTCTCCACGATCCCTGCTGCCCTTCCGGCAGCATCCACGATGTGGTCCAAAAATTCGGTGATCTTCCGTTCCTTCAGGTAGGCTTGCAGCGCATCAATGTCTATTTTGTAGGAGGCCGCCACTTCCCGGTTCTTTTCCATCTCCGGGCCCAACCGACGCAGAGTGTTTTGGGCACCTTGCAGGATGGCGCTCAAGGGGTTGTTGATTTCATGGGCAATGCCCGCAGCCAAACCGCCAACCGAGAGCATTTTTTCCGACTGGATCACCATTTCCTCATACCGGACCTTGAGGCTGACCTCTTCTAGGATCAAAGCGGCCCCAGCCTGTTGGGTCAAGGGATAGAGCATCAGGTCGAAGTACTGGCTGCCTTGGCCGATCTTGGTTTTGACCCGCTCCACCCGGCAGACCTTCCCGGTCACTAGGGCCTGCTCCAGCTCGGTTCGGTAGGCGTTGAGCAGGGGTAGGGCCTCCCAGGCCTTGTTCCCGGTCCCCTGCTCCCGGCTCAAGCCGCTGAGGGCAAGGGCCTTGGAGTTGAGCCCGGTGATTTCTCCTTTGAGGTTTAGGATCAAATAAACCTCGGGCATGGAGTCGATCACGTCGGTCAGCAGCCGGTTGTTCCGGTCCAGCTGGGTGAGGGACTGGTAGTCCCGCAAGGCCCCCAACAAGGTGGTGAACAACCGCTCCTCGGTCAGTTCGGTCTTGGTTTTGTAGTCGTTGATGTCAAACTGGATGAACACTTCCCTTTCCGGGGCGTAACCCGGCTGGCCTGTGCGCAGCACAATGCGCATCATCTGGTTGTTCAGGTCTTTACGGATGTACTGGACCAACTTGAGGCCGGTTTCTTTGGTATCCATCACCACATCAAGCAGGCAGACGGCCGCATCCGGGTGTTCCTTGAGCAGGACCCGGGCATCCGCATCTCCATAAGCGGAGAGGCATTCGATGGGTCTGCCTAGGATTTCGTATTCGGTGATGATCGCTTTGGTGATCTGGTGGACCGAAGGCTCGTCATCGATGATCAGGACCTTCCAGGGGACCGCCTGGGCACGGACCGTCTTCGTATGGGGATTGGCGAAGACGAAAGGAGAGGTGTTGGTTGAGGTCATTGCCTAAGCCCTATTTATTGACTACCCAGGAAAGGTCATGAGGTTTTTTCAACCTAACATGGAAAAAAAAAAGTTACAAACCAATCACACCGGTAGATACAAAAAAAGGAGCCCCTTTGGATAAACCTTGGACAGAATGGACGAATCAGGTAAAGTGCGCCTAGGAAAGGCGAGGGCAGTTACCGTTCCAGAAACACCCGCTTGTGAGCGTCAAACCTGCAACAATGAAAGCCAGACAATTTCGTCGCCGTGATCGCCTGTCTCTCCGGCAGGCCCGCTGGACCATAACATCGGCCTTGATTTTGGGGCTTTTGTTCAGTTTTTTGCAACTGATCTACGATTACAACCAGGAATCGGGACGGTTGCAGACCAGTGCCTATGAGCTTTTGGAGATCCTGGACCAACCGGTCTCCTTTGCGGCCTACAAAAAGGACGAGAAATTTGCCCGAGAGCTGTTGGTCGGCTATTTTTCCTACGAATCGGTCTTCCAAGCGACCATTCGGGACGCAGAGGGCAATGTCCTGGCCTCTCAACTCGGGGAATTGCACCAAGGGCCATTCCGTTTCTTGGTGGACCTCTTGTTTGGCCGGACCCTCAAATTAGAAAAGGAACTCCGCTACCAAGCCCCCCCTTCCAGGTTGATGGGAATGGGAGAGGTGATCAATGCGGGCACCTTGGAAGTGGAGGTGGACACCTACCCTACCGGGTCGGCGTTTATGGACCGGGCGGCCCGGATCCTGATTGCGGGGTTGGCTCGCAACGTGGCCTTGTCGTTAGTGCTCCTGTGGGTCTTCCACCGGTTTTTGACCAGCCCCTTTTTGGCCCTGGTCAACCAATTGGCTGCAATCAACCCGGAGCGGCCCGAAGCGGTGCGGATCGTTCCGCCCAAATCCCATGAGCGGGACGAATTCGGGATGCTGGTCAGTACCACCAACCGGCTCTTGTACAGCATCGAAAGCAACCTGGAAAACCGAATCCAAAAGGCCAGAGAAGCCGAAAGGCTGCACACCGAAGTGGCCGAGCAAAACAAACGGGCTTTGGAGATGCGTGAGTACCAGTCCAAGCTGGAGCTGGCCAACACAGAGCTGCAAAACACCTTGGAGGAACTCAAGGCTGCCCAGGGAGCGCTGATCGAGTCTAGGACCTTGGCCTCCCTGGGGGGGTTGGTCGCCGGGGTGGCCCATGAGCTGAATACGCCGGTAGGGGTAGGGGTCACGACCGCCAGCTATTTGACCGGAAAGATCAAAGCGCTGGAACAAGCCTACCGGAACCAAACCATGAGCGAAGAGGACTTCACCGCCTTTTTGCACCGTTCCCTGGAGTTGACCGAAGTCCTGCAAACCAACATGGAACGGGCGGCCAACTTGGTTTCCAGCTTCAAACAGGTGGCGGTGGACCAAAGCCGGTTCCTGTTGGATTCGATCAACCTCAAGGAATACCTCCAAACGATTTTGCGCAGCCTAGGTCCCGAAACCAAGGCCATCAACCTGGAAGTGGCGGTGGACTGCCCCAGCGGTTTGGTGATGGAAGGGTACCCCGGAGCCTTGGCCCAGGTGGTGGTCAACCTGGTACAAAACTCCATCCGTCACGCCTTTACCCCGGAAATGAAACCCAAATTCACCATTGTGGTGACCGAGCTGGACAGCCAGTTGGAGATGGTCTTTGAAGACAACGGCAAAGGCATCGACCCCAACGACCTACCCCACATTTTTGAGCCTTTTTACACCACCCGGCTGGGCCGTGGCGGCACCGGGTTGGGGCTCAATATCCTGTACAGTCTGGTCCGCCAAAAGTTGCAAGGAGAGGTTCGGGTGGTCAGCCAACTGGGCGTAGGCACCAAGTTCATTTTAAACCTGCCAAAAAAGCTGAAGTATGAGGAGCAGACCCCAAAACCCCCGGTTGAGGCATAAAAAAAATCTGGACCCAAGAAAAACTCCTTGTCCCTGAAGGGCTCAGGCTTGATAAACATTTTTTGATTAGACAGGAAGAATAAGAACGGTTACTTTCAAAACCAGTTCTAGGGAATTTGCCCGATTCATCCTAGTGGCTTTGTTTTTTTACTTGAAACCCAATCCCGTGCCCCCCTTGTCTGACCGTCCGCACCGTCCCCAGTTGAACCGCAAAGGCTTTTTTCACCCTTTGGTTTTGCTTTGCTGGGTTGGCTTCCTGCCCTTCGTATTCTCTCTATTCAGCCCTCTCCCTGGCCATGGTTTTAAGTTGGGGCTGGTGATCCTGGCCATGACCGGCTTGGGGTACTTGGTTTTTCAGGTCAAGCGGAACCTGCTTTGGGCGGTGCTGTTGGTTTTGCCGATCTACGGCTTCACCTGCCTGGGTTATGCGGACCCGGACTTTTACCTCCAGGCGGCAGCGTCCTCGGGCTTTGAACGGGTGTTGGGGCCGTCTTCGGAACTCTGGTTGGGCAGCGACTACGAAGGCCGGGATATCTTGGCGACCTTGGTACTGGGGGGCAAAAACGCCTACACCGTGGGGCTCTACTGCTGCCTGACCGCCTTGGCCCTGGGGATCCCCTTTGGGTTGGGGCTGACCTCCAATAGTCCTTGGATCAAAAACCCCAGCTTCTGGGTGGTCCAGTTTTACGAGATTGTGCCTCAAATCTTTTTTGTACTGATCGTGTTGGGGGTCTATAACTTTTGGGCCGCCGAATCGGCCGGGGAACGGTTGACCGAAAGCTACTCCCTGCCCATTGCCGGTATTGCCATCGGCCTTTCCTCTTTGCCCGCCATTGCCAGGATTATCGAAAACCGAATCCTGCTGCTCAAATCCGAACGGTTTGTGTTGGCCCTGGAAAGCTCCAACGTCAGCCGCACCAAGGTGCTGCTGTACAACCTGCTGTGGAAAAACTGCACTGCCGAGATCTTGATCCAAACCACCTTTTTGTTTGGCTCTGCCCTGCTCTTGGAGTCGGCCTTGAGTTTCGCCTTTGAGATCGGCTTCGGGGACCTGGGAACCGGCGGTTACCAGTCCTGGGGCAAGCTCTTGGCCGAAGCGAGAAGGTCGATCCTGTTCGGCGAAAACGGCTGGATCGTGTTGCCGCCGATTGTGGCCACCCTGTTGAGCATCATGGGGGTCAACGCCCTGGGCCAAAGGTTGGCTCAGTCCAGCAGCGGATCGGAGGAATCGTGAGTCAGTCCGCTCCGGTCTTGTCGGTCAAGAACCTCAGACTTACGGTCAAACGGCTGGGCCTCGAAGTGGTGGCCGGGGTGTCCTTTGCCGTTTATCCCGGCGAAACTGTGGCCCTGTTGGGGGAATCGGGGGCCGGGAAAAGTACCTTGTTCAAGGCGATCCTGCAACTGCTCAACAACAGCCAGTGGGACCAGGAAGGGGAAATCCTGTTTGGCTCTACCCAGGTCAACGGCCTCAGCCCCAAAGAATTGGAACAGGTACGGGGGCCGCAGGTCCGTTGTATCTTCCAGGAACCGGCCTTGAGCCTCAACCCTTCCTTGTTGATCGACCGCCAGCTTTCCGAAGCGGTCTTGGCGGTGGAACCGGGGCTGAACTCTACGGAAGTGGAAGCCCGGATCGATCTGGCGCTGACCGAAGCGGGGCTGTCCCCCAGCTTGGTCAAAGGCAAGTACCCGGCCGAGGTTTCCGGCGGCCAGCGCCAACGGGTGGGTATCGCCATGAGTCTTTGCGCCAAGGCAGCGTTGCTGCTGGCCGACGAACCTTCCAACTCCCTGGATTCGGTGACCGTCACTGGGCTGGTGGAAAGCCTGCTCAAACTCAAGGCCCAAGGGCGGATTCAGAGCCTTTTGATCGTCACCCACGACCTGGGAGTCCTTCGGGCGTTGGGTTGCGAGCGGGTTTTGTTCATGCACCAGGGGGAGCTGTTTGAGGTCGGCAACATCCAAGAGGTACTCTCCAACCCAAGGCACCCCAAGCTGGCCGAGATCGTGGGCCAGATCAAGGAGATCCGGGCACTAGAAAAAACGGTCCAAAAGGCCAAGGTGCTGGAAGACCAGGAACCCTTGGTCAGCGCCAAAGGGGTGAGTTTTGCCTATGCCAAAAAAGGACTTTGGAAAAAGCCCGGAGTCCCCACCCTCAAGGACGTGGAATTCCAGCTGGCTCCCGGCCAATTTGTCGGGCTGGTGGGCAACTCCGGCTCAGGCAAGTCCACCTTGGTCAAACTGTTGACCCGAGAGTTGGAAGACTACGGCGGGGACCTCAAGTTTCACGGCAAGAGCTTGGTGGAACATGGCCTGAGGAAAAACCGGAGCTTCTTTTTTCGCAACCTGCAAACCATCTTCCAGGAGCCGGCGGACACCTTTGACCCCAGCCAAACCTTGGGGGAAAACCTGACCGAATGTTTTACCGCCTTGGGGTTGGGTTCGGAGGATATTTTATCGATCTTTGACCAATTGCTTGGACGGCTGCTGCTCGACAAACGAATGTTGGCGGAGCGGCCCCGGAATTTGAGCGGCGGACAAAAACAAAGGTTTGCCTTGGCCCGGGCCTTTGGGGTCAAGCCTTTGCTGCTGCTGGCTGATGAGCCGTTCAACAACCTGGACCTGATCGCCCAGCAAAGGTTGGTGGAGTTGATGTTGGAACGAAAGGCGGACCCCCTGCATCCTTTGAGCTGCATCCTGGTTTCCCATGACATAGGTCTGGTTTCTAGGATCTGCGATCAGGTGTGGGTGGTTGACCAAGGCCGGATCGTGGAATCCGGCACGGTGGAGGAGGTTTTGGATCGCCCCAAAGAAGCGGCGACCCTAAGGCTGATTCATGCAGCCAAAGCGTTGGGCAGTTTTGGGTAAGGCTTTTTGGCCTTGCCCTGGACACCCATTTTTGGAAACCCGAACCCAAAGGAGATTGGGATGAACGTTAAGCAAAACAGCCGACCAAACAACGGGTTGCAAACCCTGGCCCTGATGTTGGGGTTGATGTGGATTCTCAGCGGTTGCTCCAGCCCCCTTTCCAGAGGTTGGGACTTTTTTGCCAAGGACCTGTACGACCAAGCCAAGCAGGAATGGGGCCCCCTCAACCAGCAAGACCTGATGGACAAGGCGGATGCAGCGGTCAAGATGACCGAACTCCACCAAAAGGCCGAAGATGCCAAAGCCAAAGGGGACCGGCGTACCGAGGTCCAAAGTCGTTTGGCCATTGTGGCCGCCGACAAATGGCCCAAGGACGAGTGGGTCAAAAAATCCAAGACTTTGACCGCCATTTTTGACGCTTCGGTGGCCACCATCGAAGAAGAGCGCAAGGCGCTGCAAGCCAAGTATGACCAAAACATCGGCTGCGGCAAGGAAGCCTTCCAAGCGGACGACTACGAAAAGGCGGAGAAATGTTTTGATGCCGCTACCGCCGCCACCAACGCTTACAAAGGGATCAACCTCAAGACCGAAGACCTCTCGACCATGATGGCCGCCGTCACTCAGGCCATGGACATCCAGCGGCAGATGGAAGCGGAGCGCAAAGCCGCCGAAGAAGCCAAACGGCTGTACGAGGAAGAGCAGGCCCGGATTTTGGCCGCCCAGATGAAAGAAGCGGAAGACAAAAAGCAGGCCGAAGAAATCGCCCGGCTCAAGGCCGAAGAAGCCCGGCAGAAAGCCGAAGCCGAGAAAAAACGGCGGTGGATGGAATTCTTGGCCAAAGGCCGCCCGCTCAAGCCCCTGGTGGCGATTGTAGGCTATCCTTCCTCGGGCTCGGGCACCTTCGCCAAGCTGGGTGAAAAAGCCAAGTTCCAAGGGGGGGCTCAGTTCCCGATCTTGAAAAAACAAAACCTCAAGGCCGAAGACATTTATGCCTTGGAAATCGTGATCAACAAAGACGACAAGGCGACCTATCTGCGCAACTACTCCACCGAAAAGGGCGACCTTTTGACCATGCCCCAAGCGGTGAGCGGCGAGAAACACTATTATACCGAAGGGTACAAAGGTGGCCGGTTCTACACGGAAGTGGAGAACGAACGTGAAGGGAACGACTATAAAATTAAAGCGGTGATCTACAAGATCCCGGTTGTCCATTAGAACCTACAAAACAACTCAGGAGTAACCTATGAACAAAAATGCACTGATCGGCGCTGCGGTTGCGGTGGTGGTGGTTGCCGCCGCCGGAATCGGCTACAAGATCAAGTCCCACAAGGACCTAGTCTCTAAAATTACCCGCAAGACCACTCTGGTGGTGGCCCTCAATGAAGCCCCCGAAACCTTAAACCCCGTTTTGGCCCAATCCGAAGCGGCCCAGACGGTGGGGCAGCTGGTGTTTGACGGTCTGACCAACCTTTCGGGCGAACGGATCGACGATTTTAAGATGGGTGCCGCCAGCGAATTGATGCAGGACGGCAAACAGTTGAACGTCTATGAAGTGGTCCTGGACGGGAAAAAGACCTGGAGCGACGAGCCCAACCACAAGCTGACCAGCGCCGACGTGCTGTTCACCTACCAAGCGATCACCAACCCGGCCAACGAATCTCCCTTGGCCGGACGGATCGGGCGGTTGATCGAAAAGATCGAAGTCATCGATGCCGCCAGCTTCAAGATCGTCTTCCGGGAAGCGGTCGCCCCGGCTAGAGTCGGCTGGGTTTTGCCCTTTAAGATCATCCCTGCCACCTACTTCGGCAAGCCGATGGGCCAAGACCTGAAAAACGATCCGGTTGCCCAGCAGTTCAACCGCAAGCCGATCGGTACCGGTCGGTTCAGCGTGGAAAAGTGGGAAGGCAACGAGATTGAGCTGCAAAGTCGGGTCGGCGAGCCGATCAACTTCGACCAAGCCAATGCCGGGACCTTGGATACCGCCAAAGGGATCCACAAGGTGGTCTTCACCTTGGTCGCCGACCGGGAGAAGCAGGCCAAGATGTTGATGGAAGGGTCTTTGGACCTGATCCTCAGCTCCGACCCGGACTTGCATGAGAAGCTTTCCCAAGCCGGTCTGAAAAATGCGGACTATGTGCCCCATTATTTTTACGCCTTGGCAATGAACAACAAAAAGGCCCCTTTCACCGATGCCAAAACCCGCCGTGCCGTGGCCAGCGCCATTGACAAGGCTTCCGTGGCGGCAACGGTTTGGCCCGACCAACCGGTCCAGTATGTCAACCACGGCCCCTTCCCCCACAATGCCGAGCGGCAGTATGTGGACTTTGCGGACCTGGTTCCCTTCAACGCCACTTTGGCCAAGAAGGATCTGGCCGGTGTTTCTGCCGACCTGACCTTGATCTACCCCGAAGAAGCTTCCAACGCCATGGAGCGGTTCTCGGGCAAGATTGTCCAAGACCTGAGCGCCGCCGGTTTGAAAGTCCAAGCCAAAGGGATCGGTCGGGCCTTTGACACTCAGTTGGCCAACGGCACCTATGAATTGGCTTTGGTCAAACACACCGGCTTCAGCCAGGGCTACAACATCAGTCCCCTGTTCCGTTCGGGCAGTGCCCAGAACATCTCGGGCTACAGCAACGGCGAGCTGGACAAGGTCCTGACCGCTTGGGAAAACAGTGCCTTCTGGGAGCAAAAGCTCCCCTTGTCCAAACAAGTGCACCAGGCCCTTTCTCTGGAAGCGCCTTATGTGTTCTTGTTCACCCTGCCGACCCGAGCCTATTACTCTGCTCGGTTCAGCGACGTAAGCTTGGTTGATCCGGCGGCCCTCTTGGGGACGATCACGGATTGGCAGGCAGACAAGTAAGGGGGCGGTTTGGGCGGACTTTTGACCTTATTGGTTCGGAGATTGGTGCTCCGAATGTTGGTGGTGGCACTTTTGACCACTTTCGGCATTCACCTTTGCCTGAGCGCCTTGCCGCCCAAACGATTGGTTGACCCCAATGCCAGGATGGAAGAGCAGGTGAGCGTACGAAAATGGGAGTTGTCCCATTACCTCGCCTGGATCTCTTCTACCCTGGTCTTCCAAATGCCGATCTCCGACCAGGGGACCGGCGATTGGGAGGTGAAGGAGTTTTGGCTGAGGGTCAAAAACAGTTTGACCCTCTGCCTCATTTCGTTTTTGATTGCCGCCGGACTGGGGGTGCTGCTGGGGACCTTGAATGCCACCTTGGAATTCGAGCCGCTCAGCGGCCCACCTTCGGGGGCCAAATGGCAGTCCTTTAAGACAGTGCAGGCCCTCATTTTTATTGCTTCCTCCTTACCGGCCTACATTTTAGCCTACTTGCTGTTTTTGTGGTTCGGCAGCGATTCGAGCACTTTTTTGGCGGTAGTCTCCCTGGGCCTGGGCAGCGCCTTGGCGGTGGACGTGGCAAGATTAACCCAAAACAGCCATGCCCGGGAGCTGCGCTCCCGGTACATCGAAAGCGCCATTGCCAACGGACTCAAGACCCAGGGGCTCTGGCCCCGGCCAGGTTACGTCGGTTGGCACGCCTTTCGGAACAGCTTGATCACCATCTTGCCGGTGACCGCCATGAAGCTGCCGCTGATTGTTTCCAGCGCCATGATCGTCGAGGTGGTCTTTGACCTGCCCGGAATGGGGGAAAGCCTCTTGCGGGCCTTGATCGGCCAAGATGTACCCAAGATCTTGAGCATTGTCTTGGCCTCGGCATTGTTTGCCCAGTTTTGTGTGTTTTTGAGCGAACTGTTGGTGTACCTGCTCAACCCGAAGGGTCGGTTGGTTTAGGGGGTCTTGGGACGGCGGAGCCGGTCAAAAAAAGTTAAAAAAACTTCGGCCCCTACCGCTCCGAACACCCGGTCTTTTGGGCTTTTGTGATTCAGTGCTTTGTTGTGATAGGTCTTTTTGTTTACTAATTCCCCTGTAGGCCTAAAGCATTATTTTCTTGATTTTTCTTTTTTATGGGTCCACGCTACAGTCTCGAACGTAAAGAATTTAATAACGGGTTTGCTGGGTTTGTTCGATTCCAGATGGACCCACGCAATAGGATTACCGCTTGCCTGATTTCTCTAGTTTACAGCTGATTGCTCCGCTTTTACAGTCCCTTGAAGAAGCCGGATATACCCAACCCACACCCATCCAATCCCAGTCGATCCCCCACCTGCTTGCAGGCAAGGACCTCTTGGGTATTGCCCAGACCGGTACGGGCAAGACAGCGGCTTTCAGCCTGCCAATCTTGCAATACTTGGCCAACAAACCTCACAAAATTGAGCCCTGGCACGCCCGTGCCCTGGTGCTTGCCCCAACCCGCGAATTGGCCTCCCAGATTTACGAGAGCCTCCAGGTTTACGGCAAACACTTGGGCTTCTTCTTCTCCTGCATTTACGGCGGAGTAGGGCAAGACAAACAGGTCCGGGACATGAAACGAGGGGTGGATGTTTTGGTGGCGACCCCCGGACGACTTTTGGACCTGATGAACCAAGGGTTCGTCAAGCTGGGAGCCTTGGAAATCTTTGTTCTGGATGAAGCCGATCGCATGTTGGACATGGGCTTTATCGTGGACATCAAAAGGATCATCGCCAAGCTGCCTGCCGAACGGCAGACCCTGCTGTTTTCGGCCACCATGCCGACCGACATCTCCGTCTTGGCCCAAAGGCTGCTCAAAAGCCCGGTTCGAGTGGAAGTTACTCCGGCCGCCACTACGGTGGACCGGATCGACCAAAAAGTATTGTTTGTTGAGTCCTCCAAAAAGACCCGGCTGCTGTGCAACCTCTTGGTGCAAGAATCGGTGGACCATGTACTGGTCTTCTGCCGCACCAAACGGGGCGCAGACCGGCTGGTCAAGGACCTGACCAAAGAAGGAATCGGCTGTGCCGCCATCCACGGCAACAAGTCCCAAGGGGCTCGGGAGAAATCCTTGGGCAACTTCCGCAGCGGCAAGGTCAAGGTCCTGGTGGCCACCGACATCGCTGCTCGGGGCATCGACGTTGACGGGATCAGCCATGTGATCAACTTCGACCTGCCCAACGAACCGGAAAGTTACGTCCACCGGATTGGACGAACCGCCCGAGCCGGAAAGGAAGGCACTGCCATTTCCTTCTGCTCCGCTTCCGAGTTGGCCTTGTTGCATGGGATCGAAAAAGCGATCCGCAAAAAGGTGCCGGTTGATGTGGCACACGAATTTCATACCCAAGGATTTATGGGCGACCGTCCGGTTGCCTCTACGATCTTTAACGGGAAAAAGAAGGTAGAACTCCCCAAACCAGAGGCGGAGGAGGTTGAAACCCTCAAGGCCGTGATTCGGGAAGTTACCCATGTTTCTCCCAAGCGTCTGGCCGAAACGCCCAGGCCGCTTGCGAAAACCCTAGAGTCTAGTGCCAGCCGAACCGCCCTCAGGCGGCCGGTCAATCTAGGCGAGCTTCGCCCCAGTAGGCGGGTCAAAAGACCTGCCGGACTGGCCCCAGCACACCAAAAGTCTCACAGCAGATGATTGGTTACGCAGGCGGAACCTGGGCTTGCCCAGGGGAACGGGGGACCGGTGTTTCTAAACGGAATCGCTGTTTAGAACACAAACCAGTGTCCACCAAGTCGGTGGCATTGCAGACAAGACGCGCACACCCAGAAGGAGTATGATTTTGGAAACCGGAACTGTTAAATTCTTCAACGAAGCTAAAGGCTTCGGCTTCATCGAACGCCAGAACGGCAAAGATGTCTTCGTTCACGCCACCGGTATCGTCGGTGGCCCCATTGCTGATGGGGATAAGGTCGAGTTTGAGATCGGCGAAGGCAAAAAAGGCCCCTGCGCAATTGAAGTTCGGGTAGCTCGTTAAAGGCCCCCGTTAAAAGAACGGCCAGGCTTGCTTGGCCGTTTTTTTATCTCCTTTGGTTGATGCCCCTTACGCTTGCCCCCTCCTTTGACCGCAAATTTGGCTGCAAAGGGAGAAGGTGTAGGTTTGTCTTTGTTTTTTTCATTTTTCTCCCGATTCCTCCTCTTAGACCAAAGCCCTTAGACCCCTTGATCCCGGCCTGCTTTTGCACTTTTTCCCAGGTTGGGGAACGGCTTTTTTTGCAGCGCTCTTTTCGCCCCCAAAATTTTGGCCGAACTTCCTACTGTTTCGGCGCTTTCTTACAATAATTTTGCCCGCAATGGTGCGGTTTTTTGCCCAATGTCCGTACTGTGGGACTTGGGGAGCCCATCAGGTTTTTTTATCCTGCACTTGTTGTAAGGCGCAAAAAAAGTTACAATTCAGCCACTAAGATTGGAACCCAGGGCGGCAACCTAAGCCTGCTCGCCCAACAAGAGAGATTGTATGGTCCGTTTTTGGCTGGTTTCCTTGCTGGGGTTGGTGCTCTGCTGTCCCCCTTTGCTGTTGGCCCATGGCAATGAACACTACCAGACCCCTGGGGTTGAATCGCTCCCCACCGGGGGCCTAGAGGCGGTTTTGCCCAGCCCGACCACAGCAGCGGCGCAGTCGGCGGGAAAAGAGCCGACTTTGGACTTGAGCCCCTTGGGCTTGCTCCAGGTTAAGTTCGACAACCTGCACCCGATGGCTGTCCATTTGCCCTTGGTGCTGTTTGGGGTTGCTCCCTTGGCCCTGTTCTTTTTCATCCGCAGCAGGCAGCGGCCCTATGGCTGGGTCAGTTTTTGGAGTCTCGCCGCCGGGTTGGTTGGAGGCTTGGTGGCCGCCACGCTGGTCCATCCCCATATTCAAGACTTGAGCGCCCAAGCCAAGACAGTCCTGGAGCGACATGAAGACTTTGCGTACCTCAGTCTGTCCTTTGGGCTGGCAGGGCTTTTGAGTCTCGGCTTGGGTTTGGCTTTGAACCACAAAAATTGGCTCTATTTTTCCCTGCTCGCCCAAGTGGGGGCCATCGGCTGTGTTTCCTTGGCCGGTCACCTGGGGGCGATTTTGACCCATGTTTTACTTTAGATTGCCCTGAACAACCGAATCAACGGTATTTTGACGGTTTAATTTTCCCCAGATTTACATGAAAGTGAAGCTCTCCAAAATTCTGCTCTCCCTGTTGGCCTGGGGGTTGTTGTGCCCAGTGTTCGGGGCTACCGGGCTGAGGGCGGAAGAACCCAAAACCTTGGACCTCTCCCAAGGCTGGTCTTACCGCTGGGGGGATTCTCCTTTTGTGGAGGGCAAGCCGCTTTGGACCACCGAAACGGCCCCGGAAGGGGCCTGGGCACCCATTGAGTTCCCCTCCAACCCTCCGGGACGAGAAGGGAGGACCAATGTCTGGTACCGGGTTCAACTCCCCCAAGACGGCAGCAGGTACGGGAACGGGTTGTTCATCTTCAGCATCGACCTGATCGCCGAAGTTTACCTGGAGGACCGGCTGATCTATCGTTGGGGGGAGTTTGGCCCAGACGGCAAGGGGAAATTCATCGGTTGGCCCTGGCATCTGGTCCCCCTACCCGGCGAATTCGGTGGCCAGTGGCTTTATGTACGGGTCTTCTCCGACTTTCCAGACATCGGCCTTTGGGGGCAGGTGATCCTGGGCTCCGAAGGGGAGCACATCAAACGGATCCTCCGGGAGAGCGCCGCTTCGACCGGGGTGGGTCTGGCGCTGGTTTTTTCGGGGCTACTTTGTCTGACCCTGGCCGCCTACCGCCTCTCCTTGGGCACCCTGCTGCTGGGCCTCCTGATGGCCAACCTGGGGATCGAATCCATCGAATCGGGGCTGGCCAAACAACTGTTGTTTAACGCCCCGCTGGTTTGGCAGTACATCGGGGCAACCAACTACTTCCTGATCCCGGTTACCTTGGCCCTGCTGGTCAAGATGAGGCTGGGCAAAGGTTGGTTTTGGATCAACTCGAACATCGCCGCCCTGCACCTCTTGTTCGTCAACGTTGCCTTGGCCGTTTCCCTGGCCGGATGGGTGAACCTTTCGAGTATGTACATCTATTTTGATTCTCTGGCGGTGTTCACCGTCGGGATCTTGACTGCCCAAGTGCTGCTCAAGGCCCATCGGGGGGAACGCAACGACCGCATCCTGGCGTTGGGGTTTGTGGTGCTGTACTTCTTTTGGGTCTTTGACGGCTTGACCGCCCATGACATCTTGCCTTGGTTACCCCAGCTCAACTACATCGGGAAAATTTTCCTTTCCTTCTGCCTGGGGTTGGTGCTTTTGCGGGAATACAACAGCCTTAAAAACGCCTTGAAGGCCCGGAGCCAGCAGCTTTCCTGGCTCAACCAGTCCTTGGAAGACCAAGTGGAGACGAGGACCAAAGAGCTGCAAACCGGGAAATTGGCCTTGGAGCAACAAGCCTTAGCGCTCGAAGAAGCCAACCAAACCAAAAACAAATTTTTCTCCATTTTAGCCCACGACCTGCGAGGCCCGGTTGCCGGGCTGGCCGCCACCTTTGAAGCCATCGAAGTGGGGGCCATGCCGACCGATTCGGCGATGATCGGCAGACTCTCCAAAGCGACCTTGCAGCTGTACGAACAACTGGAAACGATCCTGGCTTGGGCTCGCAGCCAGATGCAGCTTTTGGAACGTAACCCCAAGTCGGGTCCGCTGGCCGAGGTTGTGGCACCGGTGGTGGAGCTTTTTGCCGAAACTGCCGCCCAAAAAAGAATCGATCTGGTCTCCCAGGTTGGGGCGGAATGTTTGATCCATGCAGACCAGGACATGGTCGGAACGATCCTTCGTAATCTGGTGGGCAACGCCTTGAAGTTCACCCAACCGGGCGGCAAGGTCTGGATCACCGCCCGACAAGAGGGCCACCTGTTACGGGTCGAGGTTTGGGACAACGGCATTGGGATCAGGCCTGAACGTCTGGGCAAACTGTTTGACCTGGGCTCCGGTACCGGCAGCACCAAAGGCACCAACGGAGAAACCGGGGTCGGTTTGGGCCTGGTGTTGTGTAAGGAATTTGCCGAAAAAAACGGTGGGCACCTGGGGGCGGACAGCAAGGTTGGCCAAGGGAGTTGCTTCTGGGTGACCTTGCCCTGTTTTTCCGAAGAGGCGGCCACCGACACTGCCCGACAGCCCAGCGCCTAGCATTGGCAATTGCTGTCACAATGGGTGCAACTGGGTACCACGGCGAATTCTAGGGGCAGCCGCAAAAACCGCTGGCCATAACTCCAGATCCCCTTACCCAACAGCGCAAGCAGCACCAAGGCGGCCGCCATCCAGGCCAAAGATTCCCCTGGATGCTGCAAGAAGGTGAAGCTTTGGTAAAACAAGGTGGAAAAGATCCAGGCCAGCCCGGTCATGTAGGCCAAGGTAAAGACCATCCAACGTCCGTCCGTCTCCCGGCGAATGGCGGCGGTCGCCGCTACGCAAGGGGCGTACAGCAGGACCCACAACAGGTAGGCAAAGGCCCCCACCGAGCCGTCAAACCTTGTGACCATGGCCCCGAAAGAGCTGGACTTGACCTCTAGGTCGGCCGCAGCGGCTTGTGGATCGCCCCGGTAGTCCAAGGTTTGGCCCAGCGGGTTGCTCCAACTTTGCAAGACCCCCAAAAGCCCGCCACCCAAGGTCTGGGTCGCTTCGGACCACATCTCAAGGGGAGCCAGTTCCTTTTTGTCCGTTTCGGTTTGCTGGTCCATTTGGCTGTACATTGAATCCAAGGTGCCGATGATCGCTTCCTTGGCAAAGATGCCGGTAAAAATCCCCACCGTAGCCGGCCAGTTTTCATCGGTAATGCCGATGGAGTGGAACACCGGGGTAATCGCCTTGGACAGCTCGGCTAGAAGCGAATCGTCGGAACCGGCGGTTTTCCCGGTCAAGGTGAAGCTGTTGAGCAGGGTCAAGAGGGTGATGATGACCACGATCAATTGTCCGGCTTCAAGCAAAAATCGTTTTAATTTCGACCAAGTGATCGAAAGGACCGAAAGCGGGGAAGGCCAGTGGTAGGCGGGCAGCTCGATCAAAAGCGGGTTCGCCTTGCCGTGGAACAGGGCTTTTTTGAGCAACAGTCCGGTCCCGACCGCCACCAAGATCCCGATCAGGTAAAGTCCGAAGACCACGTTTTGCCCTTGGGCGGGGAAAAAGGCGGCCGAGAACAGGGCGTACACCGGCAGCTTGGCACCGCAGGACATAAAGGGGACCATCGCCAAGGTCAGCCTCCGGTCCCGCTCCTCTTGCATGGTCCGGCAGCTCAAGGCCGCCGGGACAGTGCAGCCGAAGCCCACGATCATCGGCACCACCGCCTTGCCGGGCAGGCCGATCTTGCGGATCAAACGGTCCAGGACAAAGCTGGCCCGAGCCATGTAGCCGGAGTCCTCCAAAAAGGAGAGGCACAGGAACATCAGGCCAATGGGGGGAATGAAGGTCAAGACGGTTTGGACCCCGCCCCCCATGCCGTTGGCTACCAAGGTCCGAATCCAGTCCCAGGCCCCCAGGGAGGTCAAAAATCTCCCCAATTGTTCCACCAAAAAATACCCCGCCACTTGGTCGATAAAATCGATAAAAGGGGCGCTCAGGCTGATGGAAACCAAAAAGACCAGATACATGGCCAACAAAAAGATCGGGATGCCCAGGTGCCGGTGCAAGACCAGCTTGTCCATCTTGTCGGTCAAGGCCATCTTGGGCACCTGGGGCAGCACCAGTACCGCCTGGACAGTGGCGCTGATCCAGTCGAGCCTGGCTTCGGCAATCTCTTCGGCCCCGGTTCTGCCGGTGGCAAGCTCGATCCCGGTGGCCAAGGCGGCCACTTGGTCCTGCAGCGAACCTGAGGCCCGCCCTAGGATTTCTTTGTCCCCTTCGAGGAGTTTTAAGGCCAGCCAGTCTGCCGATTCAATGGGGTTCAAGGCCAAAGAGGCCGCCAGGGGAGCCAAGGTCTGGAGGGCCTTTTTAAGCGGGGCGGCCAGGGCGTACGACAAGGCCGGGCGGGGCTTTTGGGCCGCCTTGACCGCTTCTGACACCAACAACGGCAGCCCTAGCCCCTTTTTGGCCACTACCGGGACCACCGGGACCCCCAGCCGTTTGGACAGTTCCTTGAGGTTGACGGTGATCTCCTTTTTTTCCAAAAGGTCCATCATGTTCAGCGCCACCACTACCGGCAGACCCATCTCTAGGAGTTGCAAAGTCAAGTAAAGGCTTCGTTCCAGGTTAGTGGCATCGATGATGTTGATCAGCCCGTGGGCCTCGCCGGAAAGCACAAAGTGCCGGGCGACCTTCTCGTCCAAGGAAGAAGCGGTCAGGGAGTAGGTCCCCGGCAGGTCCACCAGATCAACCTCCGAGTCGGAGGACAACAACCGGCCCACCTTTTTTTCCACCGTCACCCCCGGCCAGTTGCCGACCCGCTGGCGGATCCCGGTCAAGTGGTTGAACAGGGTGGTTTTGCCGCAGTTGGGGTTACCGACCAGCCCCAGTTGGACCCATTGTTGTTCCAGGGTTTGGTTCATCGGTGCTCCAAGAAGGTGACCCGGATCACCTGGGCCAATTCCAGGCCCAGGGCGATGCGGGAGTCGGTGCCGTAAAAGCCGACCAACAGGGGCCGGTGGGGGTCTTTTTGCAACAAGGTCAAGATCCGGCCTCGACCAAAACCAATGGCCCGCAGCCGCTCTTGGGTCACTGGATCGGTGTCGAGGGCGCTGACCTGGACCTTCTGTCCGGTTTTGAGTTCTGCCAAGGTCATCTTGTACTTGGGGGGAAAGGGGGTGGTTGGTTGAAATTAGTATTGGCCTAATAATATAATTCGTCAATACGAATTTATTTACCGAAACCTTCCAGCCCTCTCCTTCCCGGTGGAACACCCGTTTACCGCCCCGGTCGCCGGGAGCGCTTGCCCAAACCCCCGGCATTCCTTTACCCTGTAACCCAAAGGAGACTTCACATGATGATCCAAGCCAAGGGACTGACCAAAAATTATGGCCCCAGCTCCGTCCTCAAGGGCCTCGACCTGGAGATTCCGGGCGGCCAGTTTGTAGCGATCATGGGCGAATCGGGCAGCGGCAAAACCACTTTTTTGAACCTCCTGGCCGGGCTGGACCGGGCGGACGGCGGCAGCTTGTCGGTGGCCGGGGTTGAGCTGGTGGGCAAAACCAAGGACCAGCTGGTCTCGTTCCGCCGGGACCATTTGGCGATGATCTTCCAAGACTTCCACCTCTTGGGCGGCCTGAGCGCCTTTGAAAACCTCCTGCTGCCGCTGCGGCTCTCCGGGAAAACTGCCGACAAAGAGCGGCTCCACCGGCTTCTGGCCCAGGTGGGGCTGGAGGGGAAGGAACACAAACTGCCCCAGCAGCTTTCGGGAGGAGAGCAACAAAGGGTGGCCATTGCTCGGGCGCTGGCCTTGGAACCCAAGGTTCTGCTGGCCGACGAACCGACCGGTAACCTGGACCGTAAAAACAGCGAAGCCATTTTGGGGCTGCTCAAAGGCCTGCAACAATCCACCGGCATGACCCTGGTGATGGTGACCCATTCCAACAAAGCCGCTGCGGTGGCCGACCGTTTGGTGACCCTGGAGGACGGGTGCCTGCTTTAGCCCGTTTGGCCGCCCTGTTTGGCACCCTGACCTGGGCGCATTACCGGCGTAAACCGGGCCGCTTGGGGCTGGCCCTCCTGGGGGTGGCGGTGGCGGTGGCCGTTTCTACCGCCATTCGTAGCACCAACAACCGGGTGATCCACAGTTTTTCTCGGAGCATCGAAAACCTCTCGGGCAAAGCCAACCTGCAACTGACCCAAACCGGCGGGATCCCGGCGGACAAGCTTTGGGAGCTTTCCTGGCTTTGGGAAAAGGGCTACTTTTCCCCCTACATCCAACTGGAGACCAGCTGGCAACGGCAAAGGATTGATCTTTATGGGTTCGATTTTTTGGGGGACCGGCGGATAAGGCAATTCAACCTAACCCGAAACCTCGCCCAAGGTCCCCTGCCCCAGGGCCTCTGGGTCGCCCAAGACAGCCCTTTGAACGGAAAAAAAGAGGTGGAATTGGTCAGTGGGGCCCAAGGCCGGACTTTTCCCTTGGCCGGGGTGATCCAGGGGATCAATGGCCGCCTCCCTCCGGTGGGGGCCGCCTTTGTGGACCTGGGGGAGTTGCTTGGCTGGCACCCGAGGCTCTCGGGGCTGGACATTTGGGTGGAACAGGAGGCCCTGGAGTCGGTGCAAGCTAGGCTGGCCCAGGTCTTTCCCTCCGCCCGGATCGTCACGGTGGCGACCCAACAAAAGTTTACCGAAGAGATGTTGCAGGCCTTCCAGATGAACCTGGGGGCCTTGGGGTTGATTGCCCTGCTGGTCAGTTGTTATTTGGTGTACAACACCCTGAACATCTCGGTTTTGGAGCGGCGGCGGGACTTAAATCTCTTGATCGCCTTGGGGGCCAAGGACCGGGAGATTTTTACCGCCCTGATGCTCGAAGGGTTGGCCTTTGGGGTCGTTGGTGGGCTCTTGGGGGCCTGGGGCGGCTTTGTGTTGAGCCAACTCTCTTACGGCGAGGTGAGCGAAAGCCTGACCAATCTGTTTTACCTCTCCGATGCCCGGCTGCCCTTTAGCGACTGGCGTGGCCCCTTGGGCAGCTTTGCCTTAGGGGTGGTGGTTTGTTTGGGGGCCGCTTGGCACCCGGCTCGGCGGGCGGTCAAACTGCAAACCGCCCAGGGGCTCAACCAGCGGGTCAGCGAGTTCGACCCTCAGGGGATCAAAACCGCAACCGGTCTGGGGCTGGGGTTGATCCTGGTGGCCTTGGCCGTGGCTTGGGCGGCGGTGTTGGGCCACAACTACCGGCTGGGCTTTGTGAGCATTTTTGCGGCGGTCACCGGTTTGAGCTTTCTGGCCCCTTTGGTGCTGGCCGGGCTGGTCCGTTTGACCGCCAGGGGCGAGGGGCTGGGGCTCTTTCTCCGGGCCTCGATCAAAGGCCATTTGTTCAAGCTTTCGGTGGCCGTGGCCGCCTTGGCGGTTTCCTTGTCCATGGCCGGTTCGGTGGCGGTGATGGTCCACAGCTTTAGGGCCACCTTGGTCAACTGGATGGAAACCACGATCCAGGCGGACCTGTACCTCAAAAGCGAATCCAGCGACCGTTCCCCGGCCGGGGAACTGCCCCCGGAGGTCAACCGGCGGCTGTTGGCCCAACCTTGGGTCCAAGAAACCCTGCAACTGTACATGACCCGTGCCTACCTCAAGGACCGAGAGGTGGACTTGGCGGGGGTCGAGTTTGCCAAGGGGCAGTACCAAAAGAGCGTCAGCTTCGTAGAGGGTGGGCCGGAGTCCTTCAAGGAGGCCCTGGACCACCAAGGGGTACTGGTCAGCGAGGTGCTCGCCGAAAAGACCGGCCTGCACCAAGGCGACCGACTGGAGCTTTCGGGCCGGAGCTACCAAATTTATGGGGTCTTCCGCAACTACAGCAGCCAACGGGGCTTGGTTTATCTGGATGTCGAGCTTTTTGGGGAGCTGTACCCCGGAGCCCGGCCCATCGGTCTGGCGGTGTTCCTTGGGAATCGGGAGAACGTTGAAAAGGGGCAGCTTTTGGTCCGGGAGCTGTTGGGGGACCTGAGGATCGACATCAGCCGGTCCCGGGAATTGAAGGACCGGGCGCTGGAGATCTTTGACCAAACCTTTCGGATGACCAAGCTTTTGCAGTGGATTGCCTTTGGCATCTCCATCTTGGCGGTGGTGGCCAGCCTGAGCGCCATGGTGTTGGAACGTAAGGCGGAACTGGCGATTCTGTTGGCCTTGGGGGCCAAGCCGGGGTTGTTGCACCTCGCCCTGTTGGCCGAATCTTGGGTCATTGCCACGGCGGCGCTTTTGCTCGCCGGGGCGGGGGCCTTTGACCTCAGCTGGATGTTGATCGGGGTGATCAACCGCTTTTCCTTCGGCTGGACCATCGTCACCGAACTGCCTTGGGGCGAGTTGGCTGAAACCGGGGTGATGATTTATCTGGGTGCTGCACTGGCCGCTTGGGTCCCCATCCGGGCCTTGGGCAAAACCCAACCGGCCCAAACGCTCAAAAGCGAGGGAGAATGAAAGGACTGGTTTTGGTCTTGCTGCTGTTGGCCGGGCCTTGGGGGCCGTTGGGGGCCGAACCTTACCTCCAGGCCAAGGGGGGCTACGTTTTTTCCTTCCCCAAAGACCACCAGCCCCACCGGGGCTACAAGACCGAATGGTGGTATTACACCGGCCACCTGAGTGGACCCGAGGTCCGGTATGGCTTCCAGTTTACGATCTTTAAAATCGAACGGGAAAACGGGACCGCCTTCCTGTTCCACTGCGCCCTGACCGAGCCCCAGGGCTTTCGTTTCGACGAAAAACTGCAACGGGAGTTCCCTGGCCTCGCCGGGGAAAGGGACGGGGGGATTTGGGTGGAGGACAATGGCCTGAAGATCGAAGGCAACCGACACCGGCTGGTCAGCCACTGCCAAGGGGCAAACCTGGAGCTGGAGTTGAGCCATGCCCGAGCACCGGTGGTCCACGGGGAAGAGGGGCTGAGCCCCAAGGGTGAGAACCCCACCAATACCACCCACTATTATTCGGTGGTGGACCTCAGCGGAACGGCGGTCCTGGAATCGATAGGGCAGCGCCGGGAGCTGAAGGCACAGGTCTGGATGGACCACGAATTTGGCAGCAATTTTTTGGAGCCCAACCAAAAGGGTTGGGACTGGATCACCTTGAACCTGGATTCGGGGGACCAGATGATGTTGTTTCGGATCCGCCAAGAGCCAGGGCCGGATTTTTACTGGGGCACCTACATCCCCAAAACCGGTCCGACCCGGACCTACCGCCGGTTTACCCTGGTCCCCCAAGGGAGCTGGGAGAGCCGGAAAAGTGGGGTTTTATACCCCGCCGGTTTTGTGGTGCAGGCTCCCGAAGGCACCTTGGCCTTGACTCCTTGGTTGAAAGACCAGGAACTGAGGACCCCGCTGGCCGGGATGATCTACTTTGAAGGGGCGGTGGAGGTTCAGGGACAGTGGCAGGGCGCAGCAGTCAAAGGGTTGGGCTACCTGGAGATGACCGGTTATGCCGGGCCGATCCAAGCAAGGTTTTGACGAGCCCATCGGGGGTTGTTCCCTCCCTTGGGGTCTTGGGTCCCGGAAGCGGCCCTAAGGCCAAGGCGGGGTGGTACTTCCTTCACTCACCAGAGCCCCGGAAAAAACCGGTAACGGACCTGCTCGCAATACTCCCGGTACTCCGGGTCCGCCCCCAGGTGCCGCTCTTCGGTAATGGCCCTCAAGTAGTACAAGCCGGACATGGCGGCAATGCTCAACAGAGAAAAGACCGCACTGGACGAACCGGTGGAAAACCCCTGGACCACCGCCGTGGGGGCCATGACCAGGATCCAAGCCAGATTTTTGGCCCCATAGGCGGGGTGGCGCACCCATCGGTAGGGGCCGGTCCAGATGATGCCCCGGTGGGTCAAGTTGGAGAAACGAAGGCCAAAGGCTAGGGTGGCCCACAGGTAAATCAGATAACTCAAAACCGCCGTGGCCCCAAAGAAAAAGCGGAGGTACGGGTTTTCCAAGGCAAAAAAGGACTGCTCCGAAGGCACCAACAGGTAAAAACCCAGCAACACCCGAAAGGGCGGATAACAAAGCAGGGCCACCACCCAGCCCAGCAAGGTCGGCTCCACCGAGCGGATCTGGTTGTTGAGGAACCGCAAGCCAAAGAGGTAGCCGCAGGTAGCCAGACCCACGTCCAAGGTAAAAATGAGGTTGACCGGCAGATGGAACAAATCGGCCCAACCCAAGTGGGCTCCCCCCTCCCAGCAGGCTTGCAGAAACTTCACGTTGTTGAGCAAAACGGAGAACTGGTCCTGGAAAAAGGCCAGCATAATCGGGACAAAAAAGGCCTTCACCAACAGCCCCAGGACCAAGGTCTGGACCGGCCCTTCGGGAGCGGGGTCGGCCACAAGCTTGGGCTTGGGCCGGAGCCGGGCCACCAGCCGGGTGGCCAAATGCCGGTAACCCACCGCCTCGACCGCCCCCTGCACCCAGACAAAGCTGGCCAAGAGGTAGGGAAGCCCGGCCAAGCCCAAGGTCCAGGCCAGAAAGTCCAGCCCTTCAAAAAAGCGGGCATAAAAAGCCGCCCCCTGGCCAAAGCCGTATTCGGGGACCTGCCGGTAAAGCCAATAGACCACCCCCATCAGGATCAGGATGGATCCATACTCCCAAAGGGCGGCCAAAAAAATTGCTTTGAACGGCAGGTTGGATGACTGCCTGGGGGCAGGCTGGCCCGTCACTCGGTTGATCCAAAACGTGAGCGCCACCATGACGGTACCGGTCAGACCCAAGGCCACCCAGACCTTTTGCTCCAGGCTCCAGGGGGCACCGGAGAGCACAAAGGCGCTGCAAAGGACCGAAGCCGCTCCCCCCAGACCGGCCAGATAGTCCAGCCGGGTTTTGCGCTTGGGGGGCAACTGGGTTGGGTTCATCGGTTCCACCAGCCACCCTCGTTTCCTACCGGTCCCAGCAAAACCCGCAGACCGTTACCGGCAAGCCTCCGGCTAAAGCTTAAAGCCAACAGTTAAACCCCAGGAAGGCCCTACGTAGGCGCTGGTTCCGTCAAAGGTGGCACCGCCGGTATAATAAGAAATGGGTCAAGACTAGAACAGCGGGTTTTCTCTGATCAGTTTTAGAAGGATTTTGTTAACATCAACCTTCCGATTGTTATAGCGAAATTCGCACTCC
>MFNF01000028.1:539-28944 GCA_001783715.1 Candidatus Lambdaproteobacteria bacterium RIFOXYD2_FULL_56_26 | reverse complement strand
AGATCGCCCGCCGCACATCTCCATCGGTGATACAGCCCAAGAGCCTCTGCCCCTCGTCCACCACCAACGCAATCTGCGCCCCCCCAGACTCGATCACCCCAATCGCCTCCGCCAACCTCGCCCCCGGCCCCACCAACGTCTTCTTGTACTCTTTCATCTCCTTCTCTCCCGTACAGGCCCAACTCCAACAAAAACTAGCTCCTGGGACGGATATAGGTCAAGCTGGTGTCCAGGGCAGAACCATTGCAAAGTATTTTCTGGAAATAGTCGCAACTCCCCGCACCGAGGGAGGGTACTGCGGTTTTAACCCTTGTCAGGGGCATTAGATTTTGGTACTGCACACAGAATGGCAAAGTTCAATTTACGAAAATATCCGCCCCAAGGGAAAAGGATAGTCCCCCAACTCGAGACCGTAGAACCTTCCTCCTCAAAGCGAGCCGTCCTTGCTGCATTCGACTCCAAAGCGAACCGTTTAGGCTTATGACCACAACCACTGCAGCAGGCTACCCGTTGCTCATCGTTTTCTTGTTGCTTCATATTACCTTGCCCGCATTGGTGTTTGGCCATTGGGCGCAACGAAGGAAATGGCTGGCTGAGTTGGACTTAGCTTTGCTGTGCCTTATCGGGTACATCTGGCACCTCTTTAGCTCCCTCGGGTTTCGGCTCTTGGCAACCCCTTGGCAGTTGCCTTTTTGGCTGTTTTCTCTCTTGCATCTGGCTCTGCTCCCATACCTCTACCGCCGTTGGCGTCTAGCGGATATGCGCCTGGAAGATTGGATCACTTGGCACCTTTTTTTCCGTTGGAAAAAGCAGGATTGGAGGGCAATGCTGGTCTTACTCACAGCCATGCTTGTACCGATGTCCTTGTTCTTTCGGTACGCCATTCAGCCCTTTGAGACCTATTACCACGACGAAATCTTCCACCAAACCATCGCCAGCTTCGTCCCCCTGGGGCTTCCCCTGAAGGAATTCCTCGTCTATGGAGAAGGAACCTTCCATTATTACTACCTCTGCGAGGTGTTTGCCGCAAACCTTTCTCAGTTTACCGGGCTGACAACGGCTGCAGTGTATTTCCGTTTTTTGTTGCTGCACAACTGGCTGCTGATGGTCATCGGCATTTTTGGGTTGCTGCGTTATCCAGCTCGAAAGAGTCCTTGGTTGGTGGTGTTGGCGATTGCCTTTTTTTTCACCATCCATGGTGTCGCCGGGCCGCAGAAAATGTCACATTTTGGGTTTCGGCAAAACACTTTTGCTCTGGCCCTGGCGTTTCTTGCATTTGCTTCTCTCCAGCAGTTTGGGAGAGACCGTAAAACACTACGGATTCTACTCCCTGCACTAAGTTGCGGCTTGTTGACTGCGACAAAAGCTATTTCGTTGTTCCCGCTAGGAATTGTTTTAACGTTTACCGGCCTCAGCGGGTTGTATTTCCGGAGGATCGGGTTCTTCAAATTGGTACTGTTGGGGCTGGTTTCTCTCTTGGGTGTCGGAGTGGTCTATGCCTTGCTCATTCACAATCCCAGCGATGCAACCCAACCCGTACTGCTGGTAAACCCTGATTCTTACTGGACAAAGGCCTACGATGACCGGATCCGGTTGTACCTCAATTGGCCAATGGACTGGGTACAGAACTTGGTTTCGCCGGAACAATGGCCCTGGGTACGGGCCTTTTGGATGCCGGTGCTTTACGATTTGGAATTTGTGCTGTTGGTCTTGGTTGGGGCAGCCGTTTTGGTTTTGAGACCTCGGGCGGTGCGCAGTGAAGGACTGCTCACCGCTGCCGCCCTCATGTTGGCCGGTTACCTTCTTAAATCTGCCTTTGGGATGCTGGACTTTGAAACCAACACGGGTTCTATCGTTTATTTCATGCTGTTTGGCTCTTGGTGCTTTAATCTTGGGGCCGTTATATTCTTTGTTGCGAGTATGTCGGTCCGGTGGAACAAGGCCGCAATAGTGATTTTGGGTGTTCTTTGGCTCAGTTCCATGGGATACTACGGAGCTCACTTCCATCAGTATTATTTTAGCCCCAAAACCCCCTACGCCGCCTCACAATCGGAATTGGAAGGAATTGCCCTGGTCAAGGAGCAGACCAAGCCTACGGCCTTTGTTTTGCACAACTATTACCGGTTACGAGGGTTTTTTACCCTATCCGCTTTGGCCGAGAGGAGAGCCTTTGTCACCTACATTTACGGAGGCGCAATCTTCCAAAGCCCAACCCTTTACCAACAACGTTTTACCGAGGCTGATGCCTTTTTCGGCGGTCAATTGTCCCCGGAACAAACCTTGAGTTTTTTGGACCGTTTCCAAATCGAAGCCGTTTATTGGAAACAGGAATTTAATCCTTTCATTGACCTCAGCTTTACTGGCTTTAAAAAACAATTTGCCGCCGGGGGCGTAGAGGTCTGGATCAAGCCGACTCCCCCTTCCCTCACCAGCAATTAAAAAACCCTATGATCACCTCTTTAAAAAATCGCCGAATCCCAAAGTTAATCAGCGTCATCGCCCCGGTGTACAACGAAGAGGAGGCCTTGCCCCATTTTTTTGAGCGGGTTTATAACACGCTGAAAGACTTCCCTAAATGGGAAATGATCTTTGTTGATGATGGCAGCAAGGACAAAAGCGTTGCGGTAATCCGAGAACTTCAAAAGACTCATAAAAACATAAAATTGATCTCGTTCTCCCGCAACTATGGACACCAAACCGCTTTGATTGCAGGGTATGAACATGCCTTCGGTGAGGTGGTGATCACCTTGGACAGCGATGGACAGCACCCGCCGGAGTTTATTCTGGAATTGTTGGACTCTTGGTCCCAAGGGTACTTTATCGTCTTTGGTCGCCGAGGGAACCTGGATTCGGTGGGCTTTTTCAAACGGGTGACCTCCGCCATGTTTTACAAACTGATCAATCGGATCTCCAGTGTTGAATTGCAGGAAAACGTTCCCGACTTCCGCCTGATGGACCAACAGGTGGTAAAATACCTGCGCCAGTTCCAGGAATCTCGGCCCTTTTTGCGAGGGATCATCAGCGACATAGGTTTTACCCGTAAGGTGATCGACTACCAACAAGAAGACCGTCGGTATGGAGAGTCGAAATATACTCTCAAAGCAATGCTGCAATTGGCTTTAAGTGGAATTATGTCCTTTTCTCCGGTCCCTTTGCGGTTGGCAACCTATTTTGGCATTTTGATATCCTTCGGGGCCATCGGATTGGCTCTCGCCATCCTGATGTTTCGTAGCTTCTTTGGATACAGCGTGGACGGGGTTCCTTCGATCTTGGTGGGCACCTTTTTCATGGGCGGGGTGCAGTTGATTTGTCTGGGTATCCTAGGCGAGTACGTCACAAAGCTGTTTTTTGAGGTTAAAAAACGCCCTCGGTATTGTATCCAAGAGTTTTTTGATCCTGCACAAGTTGACCTAGAACTTGCCGACAAGGAACAATGAAGTTATTGGTGATCAATGCCGATGATTTCGGACAAAGCAGAGGGACCAACCAAGCGATTCTGGAAGCGCACCTTCAAGGAGTGTTGAGCAGCACCTCTTGCATGGCCAACATGCCGGCCATTGAAGAGGCGGCCAAACTGTGGAAACAAAACCCCACCCTAGGGGTCGGCGCACATGTGTCCCTCAATGTCGGTCGGCCTGTACTGCCTCCTTCCACGGTGCCGCTGCTGGTAAACTCACAGGGGCTGTTCCACGGTTCCTACCTCCAGCACCTGCGGTTGTCCTCCGACCCTACCTATTTGGAACAGGCGGCCCGGGAAATTGAAGCCCAAATCCTCAAATTAAAGGCTTTGGGTTTTTTTTTGGACCACCTCAACGGGCAAAGTCACATCCAGATGATCCCTGGCCTGTACCAATTGTTTTACAAAGCCGCTTTGCGCCATGGGCTTTGGCTGCGCAATTCCCAAGAACGGCTTTGGGGCCACCCTAGGCCGGCACCCAAAAATTTCCTAAAAAACCTGCTGATCAATCACCTTGGCTCCTACTGCCAAAAAACCCAAGAAAGCGAATTCTTGGGAATTCGCCAATCCGGGGTGATGGACAAAAAGGCGTTGTTGTTTTACTTGGCAAACCTGAAGGGAGACAAAGTCGAGTTGCTTTCCCACCCGGCCCAAGGGGAGCCGGATGCTGGCTATCCTCTACAACCCTTTGTTTCCGCTTGGATCACTCACCCTGGGCGGTTGATCGAAAAGGAGGCGTTGCTCGCTTCCGAGGTCAAGTCCGGGCTGAAGGCCTCAGGGCGAAAGCTTTGCACCTTCGCCGAAATGGCAATCCTTTGATGAGAACCTTCCCGTTTAAAAAAGCCCTTTGGTTCCTCCTGAAACTGGCCTTTTTGGTGGGAATCTTTTGGTATCTGCTGCACAGCGAAATGTTGCACCTGGAACTTTTGTTGCGCTTGGCCCAAAAACCCGCAGCGGTCCTAGGCCAGTTGGTTTTGCTCTTTGGATTGCTCTATTTTCCCGTTTTTTTACGGCTGAAGGTCTTGCTTGAAGCGGCAGATTACCGAATGAGCTTTGGCTCCGCAGTTTGGATCGGTTGGATCAGTTTGTTTTTCTCCACTTTTTTGCCTGGCACCGTGACGGCAGATGCAATCAAAATCTATTTGGTGCTACGAGAGAACCCTGGACGCTCTATCGCCCCAATGCTTGCGGTGATGACGGTGGATCACGTCTTTGCCTTGGTAATCGCAATTCTCATCTCTGCGGTTGCCGTTGCCTCCAACCTGGATTTTTTTGGCCAAGATCCGACCTTGACCCTCTTGGCACAGGCTGTAGTACTGTTGTTTGTGGGTTTGGCGGTGGTTTGGATCCTTTTGTCGATCCCCTTCAAGAAGCAAGATCCGGTCTTGTGGATCTTGGGCAAGTTACCCGCAACAGGGGGACTCTCTTCGGTGTATCTGACTTTCCGGCAATTGGCGAAAAATCGACGTGCCATGGCCAAATCTTTACTGCTGTCTTCGGTCAGCTCGCTAGGGCTTCTCTGCTCCTACGGGTTGCTCATTGAATTCATCGGACTCAGTCAACCGCATACAGGCACACTGCTTTGGGTCATCTCTCTGGCCGATCTTTCTACGGCAGTACCGATCGGTCCCAGCGGATTGGGAGTGGGGCACGTTACCTTTGAGTATTTTTTTCAACTTGCCGGCCTGCAAGGGGGGGCTGATACGTTCAACCTACACACGATCCTGAGGTTGATCGTTTGCTTCTTTGGGGCCGTCCCCTATCTTCTTTATCGGCGCTCTGCCGGGTTGGCCGGGGAATTGCCCGCATTGAGCCCAACTCAAACCGACTCGCAACTACCTTAAGGTTTGCGAATCTCAAAAAACATTGGGGTCAAGTACTCACCGGGGAATTTGCGCAACAAACCCAAAAGACCGCTGGCCGACAAAATTCTCTGGACCGACTTCAAGAATGGATGCCGGGCTGCATAGGCTTGGTCTTGTTGAAGCCGGTCAAAGGCCTCGGTCATCTGCCCAGGGAAAAAGTGGGTGTCAAACCGCCTTTTGATTGCCAACGAGGTGATGTGATTGATGGAATCCCACAGACCTGGGTTCTCGGCGATTCTGCCCCGAAAAATCCGCCCAACCAGATGATTTTGGCCGGGGATCAGCGGGATGCTAAAATGAGGATCAAATGGAATCAGATAATTAGGGCAACCGTGCAACATTCTCCCGCCCGGAGCCAGTCGCTTCCACATCTGTTCCAATGACCCCAAAGGATCGGGCAAATGTTCAATCACATTGATGCTAAAGATCAGGTCAAACAAGCCGTCCGATTCTTCCAAAGCCTCGGCCCCTTTGTTGAGCAGGCTTACTTGCGGGTATCGGCGCATTACCTCTTGGCTGAACAACCGCAAAAACTCGAATCCGATCCCAATCGGTTCCAACGCCACCACGTTAAACCCCAACTCTTTCAAATAGGCGCTCAAGATCAATGACCCGGCTCCAACCTCCAAGAGCCGTTTTCCTTCTTGCGGGTCCGGTAAAAAGGGGGCAATCGTCTGGTATCCGTATAGGCTTTGTTCGGTAAAATTGTTCAATTCTTTTTCGATCGTTTGCTCGGAAAACCCTCCCTGCTCCCGAAACAACCTTTTCAGGTCCTCGGAAAAAAATTGATTGGTGAATGTTTTAAAATGATCTAGGTCAACCACAAATTACCTTGGAAAAGCCTACAGTTCGGATACGGAAGCCGTTCCAAGCTGTCCTCCAGAGCAGATTATTGTCAAGATTCTTCTGCCGAAAGGTCGCCTGGAACTTTCACCCTCCCCGGTTGAAACTCCACCAACGGCCAGCCGACAACCAAACAAAGGTCTGACCAAATTTCCGACCCGGCCTAGGAGTCTCAACCCTCTGCCTTAGTGTATTGACAGCAAAAATAACTTAGTTCACAACAGCAACATGAGAACCATGGAAACCTGCCTTTCTGACGTAAAACTGATCGAGCCCGAGGTCCATTTAGACCAGCGGGGCTTTTTTTTTGAGTCCTACAACCAACGGGCCGCTGGATCGGCAGGGATCAAGACGGAGTTTGTCCAAGACAATTTCAGCCATTCGGTCCAAGGGGTCTTGCGGGGCCTGCACTTCCAGGTCAAGCAACCCCAGGCCAAGCTGGTGCAGGTGTTGTACGGAAAGGTCTGGGACGTGGTGGTGGACCTGCGCCGTCAGTCGCCGACCTATGGGCAGTGGGAAGGCTTTGAACTGGACGACCAAAACCACCGGCAACTGTTCATCCCTCCCGGCTTTGCCCACGGCTTTTCGGTCTTGAGCCCCACTGCCGGATTCCTCTACAAGGTGGACCGGTTTTGGGCTCCTGGGGACGAAGCGGGCTTGGCCTACAACGACCCACAGTTGCAGATCGACTGGAAAGTGGCCCGGCCAATCCTCAACGAAAAAGACCAAAAGCTGCCTCTCTTGCGGGACCTGACCCAATTCCCCCTACTCCAACCAGCCTAAGGAAAACCATGGAAGCCTTTGTCCGCAAGCAACTGGAAGAGAACATTCGGATCAAGGAGGCCCTCTTGGCCCCAGAGCCACTGGGTCAGATCCTCAAAATGACCGAACTTTGGGTCACTTGTCTCAAACAGGGGGGCAAGATCCTCTTGGCCGGCAACGGCGGGTCTGCCGCAGATGCCCAGCACATCGCCGGGGAATTGGTCAGCCGGTTTTTTTTCAACCGCCCCGCCCTGGCGGCTATTGCCCTGACCACCGACACCTCCATCTTGACCGCCATCGGCAACGACTTTGGCTTTGAGCAGGTTTTTGCCCGGCAAGTGGAGGCCTTGGGCAAACCGGGGGACATCTTTGTTGGCATCTCCACCAGCGGGAGCAGCAAAAACGTCCTGACCGCCTTCGAGCAAGCCAAGCAAAAGGGCCTGACCTGCATGGCCTTGGCCGGAGAGAAGGTGGGGCCGATGAACGAGATTTGTGAGCTGGTGATCAATGTCCCTTCAACCGTGACCCCAAGGGTCCAGGAGGCCCACATCCTGATCGGCCATCTGGTCTGTTCGGCCGTTGAAATGGCGATGTTCAACCCTCCCTCCTGACCCGCCCCCTGGACCGGCCCGATCTGGTCATTGTTGGAGGGGGCATCTTGGGCCTAGCGACGGCTAAGGCCCTGTTGGAATCCCTACCCCATTTAAGACTCCTGCTCTTGGAGAAAGAGCTCCAATTGGCCTCCCACCAAACCGGCCACAATTCAGGGGTGATCCATTCGGGGCTATATTACCCTCCTGGTTCCCAAAAGGCTCGGTTTTGCCAAGCCGGACGGTCGCTGCTGCTCGACTTTGCCAAGGAACAGGGCCTCGCCCACCAAGTGCCCGGCAAGCTGGTCTTGGCCACCCGGGACCCGGAGGTGCCCCTACTGGAGGCACTCAAGGCCAGAGGAGAGGCCAACGGGCTGACCGGGCTGGAGCTTTTGGACAGGGCCGGGATCAAACGCATTGAACCTTGGGCCCAAGGGGTGAAGGGCCTGTATGTCCCCCAAACCGGGATCATCCGCTACCTGGAAGTAGCCCAAGCCTTTGCCCGGCAAGTCCGGGAGAGGGGCGGAGAGATCAGGTTGGGGGAGCGGGCTTTGGACTACGACCCGCAGACCCTGCGGCTTCGTACGTCACTGGGGAAATATTCCACCCCGGCCCTGGTGGTCTGTGCCGGTTTGGGCACCAACCCTTGGTTGGGGGCAAAGGCAAAGCAGGTCCGCATCCTTCCCTTCCGGGGGGACTACCGGAAACTGAGCCCCCAGGCGGCCCAAAAGATCAACGGGTTGATTTATCCGGTCCCCAATCCGGCCCTGCCCTTTTTGGGGGTTCACCTGACCCCGGACCTGGAGGGCGGGGTCCATTGCGGCCCCAATGCGGTCTTCAGCTTTGCCCAAGAAGGGTACCGACCGGGGGACTGGAACTGGCAAGACACCAAATCCGCCTTTTTGTTCCCCGGAACCTGGGCGCTCTTTGCCCGACACTGGCGGCTCGGTTTGGCCGAACTGGGCCGGGCGGCTTCCAAGGGGAGGTTTTTGGCGGACCTCCAACAGCTCTGCCCCCCGATCCAAGCCCAAGACCTGCTCCCCAGCCCCAGCGGGGTAAGGGCCCAGGCGGTGGACCTTAGTGGCGCTCTGGTGGAGGATTTTTGGGTGGAACTGGGGCCGAAGCAACTGACCCTGGTCAATGCCCCGTCCCCGGCGGCAACCAGTGCCTTGGCTTTGGGGCGGCATTTGGCCCAACTGGCCCGATTGAAGCTGTTGGGGGAGCGAGGAGATCAGGCGGTCTGAAAATATTTCTCGATCACCCCTTGCAGACTGACCTTCCCGTTGAAATGATTCTCCCCCAAGGTAACCGCCAGTTGGTATTCCCCCGGCCCCATGCCTTCGGCCGCCCCTTCCCAGCGGATCAACTCCACGCCGGGGCGCAGCTCCCACTTGAGGTGGTTTTGCCCCATCACCCGAGGTTGCCCCAAACGGAGATTCTGGACCAGGAACACCGGCTTCGGATTGCCTTGCCCAAAGGGCTCCAGCCGTTTGAGTCCCCCGGTCAGCTCGGGACCAATCATCTGCCAGTTGAGTTCCAAGTCCGCTGCCAATCGAGGCCCGGCGGCCAGGGGGCCGGTAGCGGCGTTTTGGGCCAACCGGGTTTGCAACTCCGCCAGCTTTTGGGGCTCCAACTGGCAGCCTGCCGCCTTGGCATGTCCGCCGAACCGGGTCAACAACCCTTGGCAGGACTCCAGCAAGGCCACCAAGTCCAAATCCGGGGACCGACCCGAACATTTGACCTGCCCCTCTTCGCCCAAGGTCCCCACCAGGACCGGCAGCCCAAATTCCTCGACCAGCCGTGAGGCCACCAGCCCCAAGAGCCCTTCGTGGAATTCCGGGTCAAACACCAGCAGTGCTTGGGAGTTTCCCTTTTGGGCATAAGCCAATTCCTTGGCTTTTTTGAGCATCTGGACCTGCTTTTTTTTTCTCATCCCGTTGAGCCGCTCCAGCTCGCCCAGCAGGTGCCGGGCGGTCGGCTCATCGGGGGAGACCAGGAACCGCAGGGCCAAGGAAGCGTCCTCCATCCTCCCGGCGGCGTTGAGCAAAGGACCCAGTCGAAAGCCCAAGGTCTCGGCATTGATCCTTGCCAGTTGGGATTGGGCGGCAAACACTTTTAGGTAGGTGAAGGCCCCAAAGCAACCAGGCTCCATCAGCTTGCGGTGCATCTGTTCAAGCCCCTGCTGGGTGAACAGCCGGTTGAGCCCCACCAGGGGTACTTGGTCGGCCACCGTGCCCAGGGCCACCAGATCCAGGTTTTCCAGCAGGTTGGGTTCCTTGGAAAGCCCCCAAAACCCTCGGTCCCGCAGGTATTTCCTCAAGCCCATCAACAGCAAAAAAGCCACCCCCACCCCGGAGACCTCCTTTTCCGGGAAGAGACAGCCCGGCTGTTTGGGGTTGATGACCAGACCCACGGGCGATTGCTCGGGCACCCACTGGTGGTGGTCGGTCACCAGAACTTTAATCCCCGCCTTTTCCAACTGTGCCACTTCGGTGCGAGCGGCTACGCCGTTGTCCACGGTCACCACCAGATCCGGGGCCCGTTCGATCAACCGACCAACGACCTTCTGGGTCAAGCCGTAACCTTCCCCAAACCGATTGGGGATCATCCAGTCCGGCTCAAAGCCGATTTGGGTCAAAAAGCGGAGCAACAAGGCGGTGCCGGTCACCCCATCTACGTCGTAGTCCCCCAGAACCAGCACCTTTTTCCCGGCCAGCAACGTCTGGCCCAGGAGCTCTACGCCCAAGGCCATCCCTTTGAGCAAAAAGGGGTCGGGGATCTCTTGCAGTTTCGGCTGAAAAAATCGGCTGGGGTCCGACTGGCCCAGTTGCCCCAGCCAATGGGTGAGGAACTGGGCCACCCAGGGCCCCGAGTGGGGTTCAAACCAACCGGCCAACGGGGTTTTGGCGCTCAGGGGACCGCCGTTCATTTTTTGCCTTCGATGACCAAAAACCGGCGGCGGTCTTCCGACATGGACTTTAAGAAACTTTTGGCCTCTTCCAAAAAAGGCTGGTCTTTGAGGTCCCCATAAAAGGCAACCACTTGGTCGAAACGGGGCCTCGCTTGGGAGTAGTCCCCCAAACGGTACCAAGCCACCCCTTTGAGGTAGTCCACCTCCACCTGCTCCTGGGGCCTGGGTTCGGCCAGTTTTTCCAGGGCTTTCAAGGATTCGTGAAACCGGCTGAGGCTTTTGTACATCCGGGCCAGCTTCATCCACAACCGCCGCAGGTCGCCCGGAGGGCAGCTGGGGTCTTGCTCCAGTTGGGCGACCAACTGTTCAAACTGGGCGGGGTTGTAGCTCTTGGTGTGGTGCCTGGGAAACTCCAAGAGCAGGATCCGGTGGCCCAGCCCCGGTTGGTTGGAATTGAGCCGCAGGATCCGGTCCACCTTGGATTGTAAGGTCAGCTCTTCCAATTGCGGCTCATCCAACAAAAAGGGCAAGGCCTCGCCGCAACCTTTGCAGTGGAAGGGGTTGGGGGCCCAAACGGACTCGCTGGACAAACGACCGGTCCGCAGGATGTCCCCTTCGTCCACGTAAATCACGTCTGCAAAGTACTGGTAGCTGTGCCGGCAGTTTGGGCATTCCAGGCGCACCGGCTTTTTGAGCCCCCGTTGGCTGATTTGGCTGATCGCCTCATAGTCACGGGCAACCAAGGGGGGGATCGGCTCCTCAAAGGCGTGGCACAAAAAGACGATCAACTGGGCCAAGTCAAACTCACCGGGCCGGTACATCCCTTCAAGCAATTCCAGCATCCTGGGGTCGGGCAGCAGTTCCAAGGCTTGGTAATAAAAATCCGCATGTTGCCGCTGCAAGGTCTTGAAGTGCCGGTACAGCAGTTCTTGGGCCTCCAGGGTCGGCTGGAGTTGGAAGAGCTGGAGGGCATAATCTACGTTCAGGTGGTCCCCTTGCTCCAAGAACCGGTCAAAGTTGGCCAAATAAATCTGCAACAGCCCCTTAGCCAAGGATGTACCAAATCCGGGGTTGGGAAAAAGGCTGGGCCAAGGGACCGGGTAGCCCAACAGCTCACCCATGTTAAAACGCCACAAGACCTCGGGAATCGGGGTCTCCAGCCCCACCGGGCTGTGGGCTTGGGTGATTTGGCAGGCCGTGGCGCTCCAGTCGGGCGGGTCCGGGAAAAACAAGCCCAAGATCTGGTCCTGGTCCGCCTTGGTCACCAGAATCGAATGGTAGTACCGGGCAATCTCTTCCAGGTGATCTTGGGGCGACCTCAGCCACCGGTCCAGAGTTTTCTTGGCCAGCAAGGAGGGACAAAGCCCCAGGAGCAACTCTTGTTCCATCTCCATCAGCCGGGGGATGGTTTGGTCCAGTTGGTCCAGGTGCTCCAAAAAGCTTTGGACCAGCCAAACCGCCCGGTGGTTCGGATGGTCCTCCGGTTGGCCTTCCAAGATCCGGTCCAACCATTCCAGCATCCCCTCCAGCAAGAGACGAGGCCGTAGAACCCCCTTGGGATTGAGGGCATCAAAAGAGAGCCCCGCCTGGGCCATTTTGTTCCAAATCGGCTCCAGATTCAAACTGGAACTGGAAATCAAGAGTTGCTGGGCTTGGCGGTAGATCGAAGGCAGGCCAAAACCCTTGGCGATGGAATGTTTGACCCATTCACACAGCTCGGGGGCCGCCAGTTCCCGGAGCAGCCGGTCGGTCGGCTCCAGGTCCCCATGGTGGTCCCGCAACCGGAAGTAAAACTCCAGCAGCTTTGAAAAACGGGCTTGGGTTAGGGCGTAGGGGAGCAGTTGGTTAAAAAGCACCGATCCGACCAGCGGGTCCGACTCAAACCGGTGCAGCTGGAACAAAAGCCAGTCCGGGGCCTTGGGGTCCACGCCCAGCCAGCTGAGCAGGGCCGCCTCCAACTCCGGCCGAGTGGTCTGGCGGCTGGACAGGCAAAGTTGGGCCCATTTGGACAGCAAGGTCAGGGTAAAGTCGCTGGGAAACCGGGAGAGGCAATAGGCCGCTTGGTACTTGAGCTGCCCTTCCGCCTCCAAGAATATCTTGACCGCACCAGGGACCAGGGATTGGGCCCCTGGGTCTTTGGCCAGGGCCAACTCGGCCAGGGCCACTTCTTGGATCAGGGAGTAGGGACTGGCCAACAGCAGCCCCAGGTCCCCGGTCTGGGGTTGGCCACGCAGGATCTGCATCGCCCCCCAAATCGCCAGGGGTTCGTGTGTAGAACCCAAGCACTTCAGCAAAAAGTCCCTGGGATGATCTGCCCCCACAAGCTTCATCCGATGGCACCAGAAAGGTTGAATCAAGGTCCCAACTTAAACGGACCAAGAAAAAGGCACAAGCCCTATTTCTCAGGGGCCGGGGGGTATTCTTTGAGTTTTTCGACCAAATAGTCCGACTGGGCGCTAAAAACCTCCCCCAGGTCCCCCAAAAACTCTCGGGTTTCCAGGAAGTGGTTTTCAAAGGTTTTTTCGTCCCCCTTGTCGATCAGCTTGAGGTGCCCCTGGGCTTCCGCTAAAAAGTCGGAGAGCACCGAAAGGTTTTGGGGATTGTCCATCAGGATGCGGGTGTACAGGTGGGGGTCACGCATCAGGATCCGGCAGGCAAAGGCAAAGTTGGCCTGATAAACGGGGCTGCAAATCTGCAAAACCGTTTCCAGGTCCACCTGCCGCTTGGCCAGGGTCCGGGAAAAAACGATGTGGATAAAGTGCATCAACCCCTGGATCACGCTCATCGATTCATCGTGTTTGGTCCAGTCGGCCAGCACCGTCACCTTGAGCCCCAGGTCCTCATATAGCCGTTTGTATTGGTGCAGGAACTTGCCGCCGCCATCGAGCGGCATCAGGATCACGTTGTGGCCCTTGAGGCTTTGGACCTGGCCAAACATCGGATGGCAGGCGATCACCTGGGCTTCGGTTTTGGCCATCACCGGGACCACCGGACTTTTGACCGAGGTGAAGTCCGAAAGCAGGTGGCCTGAAGTCAGCCAAGGGCTGATCCGGCGGACCACTTCGGCGGTCTTGTCGATCGGCACCGAGAGGATCACCAGCTCCGATTCCATGACCAGCGCCTTTTCCTTGTCCAGGTCCTTGGAGCCGGTGACCCGAACCTCTTTGCCTTGGGCCTCCCAGGCGCTCTGGAACATCCGGCCCATCATACCGGTGCCGCCGATGATCCCGATTTTCTGGATCATGGTCCCCCAAAAATTTGGTAGTCCGTCACTCCGGCTTTTTTCAGGTCCCTTTCGTCGTTGATCGAAACACTGTCAAAGGGCAGGGGGATGCAGTTTAAAGGGTGCCCGTTGTCCAAGGCCCGCATCTGCTCCAACCGGTAGGCCCGCTCCAGGGGCGAAGGGGGCAGGCTGCAAAAGAGGGACAAAAAGTCGGGGGTGTAGATGTAAACCGAGGTATGCTTGTAGGCCTGATCCAGCCGCTGGCGGGTGAAGATCAAGGCGTTTTGGTTTTGCTGCAACACTACCTTGGCCACGTTGGGGTCGTCTTGCTCCGCTTCGCTGATCTGGGTCACAGTGGTCCAGAACTGGGCTTTGTCCCAACGTTTAGGCAGCTCTTCGAGCAGGGCGCTGAGCATCTTGGGGTCCACAAAGGGCTCGTCGCCCTGGACGTTGATGATCCCGTCAAAGGGGCCCATCAAGCCTGCCAGCTTTTGGTAGGCCTCCAGCACTCGCTCGGTGCCGCAGCTGTGCTCCACCTTGGTCATCAGGGGGATCACCCCCTCCAACCCTTGGGCCTCCTCCAATATCCGCAGGTCGTCCGCCGCCAGGACCACCGGACGGACCCCGCTCTCCAAGACCCGCTCCAAGGTTCGGCGGACCATGGTTTTGCCTTCGATCTTGAGCAGAGGTTTGTTCGGCAGTCGAGTCGATTGGAGCCTTGCCGGGACAATGACCGCAAACCGCATTTTACTCCAGGTCCCGGACAAACCGGGCGATTTTCATGTAGTGGGTGATCAACCGCTCCGCTTCGGGGAAGCTCAGCTGGCTGGCGGCATCACAAAGCGCCTTTTGGGGCTCCGGGTGAACCTCGATAAACAGCCCACTCAGGTTGGTCGCCGCCGCAGCGGACATCAAGGTAGGCAGGTATTCCTTGGCCCCACCCTTGGGGTCGGCGCTGGGCACACCGTACTTGCGGATCGAGTGGCCGGCATCAAAGATCACCGGGCAGCCGGTTTCCTTCATGATAAAAAAGCTCCTGGGGTCCACCACCAAGTCCCGGTATCCAAAACAGGTGCCCCGTTCGGTCAGGAGGATCTTGTCATTGCCGGTGCTTTTGGCCTTGGCCACCACTTTCCCCATGTCTTCGGGGTGGAGGAACTGGGCTTTTTTGAGGTTCACCGGTTTCCCGGTCGCCGCTACGGCCAAGACCAGCTCGGTTTGCATCACGAGGTAGGCGGGGATTTGCAGGATGTCCACCACCTGTCCCACCCCTTCATTGATCTCGGTGGGGTAATGGACATCGGAAACCACCGGCACCCCAAATTCCTTTTTGATGTCTTCGTAAATCCTCAAGGCTTGGTCCAGCGGCAAGCCCGAAAAGTATTGCTCCGAACTGCGGTTGTCCTTTTTGTAGCTCGCCTTGAAGACATAATCCACGTCCAGTTTCTTGGCCAGACCGACCAAAAATTCGGCGGTCCGAAAGGCAATCTCCCGGGTTTCCAGCACACAGTTTCCGGCCAGGAGCACCTGCCGTTTGGGGTCTAGGGTCAGGTTCGGGGCAAGTTGCATCATTGGGCTCCGCTTGAAGTTTGCTGGATGTTTTTAAAGACCTAGGTCGGCAAACATGCCGCTGCGCCAAAGCACGACCAAAAGCAGCACCACCGAAGTGGTCAGGGTGTTTTTCTCGGACTTGATCGCCTTGGGGTAGTCCCCCTTGATCGCCTCAATCACCCCTTGGGTCGGAGCGGCACTCAGCCGGGGTAGCCACCGGGGGACTTGGGATTGGTAGGCCCGGTAGGCCTCACCAAACTTCTGGGTCAAGTTGTTTTCTTCCCAAGCCACCACGGGGATGTACTGGGCAAAAAAGCAGACCACAAACAAGACCAAAAAGTCCTGGGGGAAAAAGAAAGAGATGTTGGCCACCGCCACCAGTCCCGCCGAAAGCAGCAGGTTGCCCAGGTAAAGGGGATTGCGCACCCGGGCAAAGGGGCCGCCGGAGATGACCTTTTGTCCGGTCGAGTAACTCCTTGTGCGGCTCACTCCGCCGATGTAGGCAACCCCATGGACCCGGATGGCCTCGCCCAGCAGCATCAAAATCCCACCCACCAGAAGGCTGCAGGAGGTTGCGGCCGGACTGACCACCATTACCACCATAAAGGGCAAGGGGGTGTAGTCACGGTACTTAAAAAGGATTTCGCCAAGTTTGAGCATCTGGGTTTCCAAGAGGTTAAAGAATTTGTTGATCAGAGCCCATGGAGCCTTGCTCTGTCAAGCCCCCTTTCCCGGCAAAAGGGCTTGGCTTGGGGGCCTCAGTCTGGCACAATGGTGGCTCAAGTCCAACCCAGGATAACCTAGAGGATGTTGATCCAAAAGCTGCAACTCGCCGGTTTGAGCCTTCTGTTTTGTGGTCTTGGGGTCTTGCTGGCCGCCCCTTTGACCCCGGAAACCCAAGTCATCTTTTCCCACTACCTGGAGCAAAAGTCGCCACCGGAGGCGAGGCCCCACCGGTACAACCCGCTCCGGCCCGAACGGCTTGAAGAGCCCTACAGCCCCCAGGTGCTCTTGGGGGCCCCCAGTTTCCCCGACGACCTGCCCAAAAACCAAAGGCTCCATTGGCTGACCCGGATCTCCGGGGGGCTTTCCTCCCTCTTTTTGGGAGCCCGGGGGCAGTTCGAGGCGGGGGTCAAACTGTATGAACAGGAAAAATACCCCCAGGGGAAAGAGAAGTTTTTGGCCTTGTACAACAAGGGCAAAGCGCTGGAACAGGAAGCCGCCCTTTGGCTCGCTTGGACCCAGTACCGGCTGGGGGAGATGGACGAAAGTTATGGCTTGGCCCGGTGGCTGCAAAACGGCAAGACCGACGAACTGAGGCTCGAAGGCTACCTCTTGAGCGCCTTGCACCTGTTCAGCCGGGGGGAGCTGGAGAACCTGGGCCGGTTGATCGACCAGGCCAAAGCCAAACTGCCCCCCCAGGTTTGGGACTTTCGGCTTAAATATGTGGCCTTGGTGGCGCTGGTCAAACTGGAGCGGTGGAAGGAGGCCAGGGACCTGCTCGAAGACATCGAGTCTGAAGAGATCCGGCACAGCCCCTTTTACGGCAAGGTCAAGGAAATGGCCGGGGTCATCGCCTATTATGAGGACGACTTCAAACGGAGCCTGAGCGAGTTTGAACGGGCCAAAGACGCAGACCCCAGGGCCTTTGCCAAAAGCGAAAACAACCGCTACATCGCTTGGCTGGCCTACCTGACCGGGGACCTTGAAAAAGCGTTGCTCCGGGTGGATGAGGAACTCAACGACCCACTGCCCCAAAACCAAGAAGAACTGACCTACCTCAAGATCACCCTCTTGACCCACCTGGGCCGGGGAACGGAGATCATCCCCCTGCTGGGAAAGCTGCCCAAGGACTCCAACTTCAGAAGCTTAAGCGCTTTCCAGGTCAAAGCCTTTTACAAGGACCTGGAAAAGCTCCCGGCCCTGCAACGGGCGGTAGAATCGGTCGAGGTCAAGTCCGAGCGGCTGCAACTTTACATCACCTTGTTGGACGGGAACCGGGCCTTCCGGCAAGGGGACTGGGCAGCAGCGGAGAAGGAATACAAATCGGTGTTGGCCAAAAAGGCCCAAGGCCACTACCCGTGGCTCGCCCAGTACAACCTGGGGCAGATCGAACTGCAAAAAAAGGACTGGCCGACCGCCGAAAAAACCTTTTTGAAGCTCAAGGAATCCAAGGAACCGGCCAACAAAAAGTGGCTCAACTACCACCTGCTTTATGCCTTGGCCCAACAAAGGGAACTGGAGGGTTTTTTGAAGGTCTTTGGGACCACCGACTTTTCCGAGCTGGACCCGGAGATCGAATGGGAGGTGCAGCTCCTCAAGGGCGGCCTGTTATTACAAAACAAAAGGCTGGATGAAGCGGTGGCAACCTACCTCTGGGGCTTTGAACATGGCCGAAGGGTCGAGGCCCTGGAGTATGCCGCCCAAGCTCTTTACGGAGCCAACCAGTTGGAGCGGGTCTTGGCCCTGGCCTCCGCCCACCGGGACCAAAGCTCCGATCTTTTGTTGGGCTACGAAATCAAAAGCCTTTTGGGCCTCAGCCGGTTCCAGGAAGCCAAGGTCCGCCTGGAAACCCGAGGGTTCCAAGGGGAACGGCTTTGGGGGCTCCATGTGGAGGTGTGGCTCAACACCGGGGACTACAACAAGATTATCCAAAAAACCCTCCCCCTCCGGGCCAAACCGGGCCTCCCGCTGGGGACCCAGAAGCTGTATGCCCTGGCCTTGGCGGACACTTATTTCAACCAAAAAGACTTTGCCAACGCCAGGATGGAGACCCAACGGGCCTTGGACCTAACCCAAGGGGTAGAGGAGCGGAGCCCGCTCTTGTACAGCCTGGTGATGAGCCACTATGCCGAACCCGGCCACGGCGGCTATGACTTGGTGTCCGAGCGGATCCTCAAAAACGAGCCCCTGACCCCGCCGGTTCGGCTCAACCTGACCCTGCTTTTGGCCAACCAGGAAGTGGAACAAGGCAAGCTGGACTTGGCCGAGACTAGGCTGGCCAAGCTGGAACAGCTGCAGTCCTTTGGGGCCGGGAAGGTGCGGGTCAAACGGGCCGCCCTGGCGGCCAGCCGGGCCGATTGGGACCAATGTGCCGTTTTGGGCGAAGGTCTGCCGGGGGAAACCAACGAATTTGAACGGGCCGACCTCGCCTACTGGGGGGCCAGCTGCCGGGTCCGACAGTCCAAGGGCAAAGAGGCGTTGGCTTTGTTGGGCAAACTCTCGGCCCCGCTGGGGTACCGGAGTTCCGAGCTGGCTCTTTTGAGCGCCCAGGCCTACGGTTTGGAAAAAAAGCCCCAAGATTCCCAAGCGGCCTTGGAACGGGTCAAGGTCCAGGACCTTGCCCCGGAGCAGGTGTTGCAAGCCCAACTGCAAGGGGCGGACAACCTGATCCGTCTGGGGCAACCCAAGGAAGCCCAAGCCAGGCTGGGGGACTTCCGGTCCTACCCACAAGGCCCCCAACGGCTTTTGGCCTTGCGGCTGGGGGCGAAGGCCCAAAAAGACTTGGGCCAGCTGGAAGAGGCGGCCAAGTCCTACCTGCGGCTGCGCTTTGAGGCGGGGCTCTCCGATTTGGAGGCCAACCAGATTCGGCTGGAATTGGCCGAGACCTATCTCTTGCTCCACCGGTCCGACCGGGCCTTGGGGGTGCTCAAGGAACTGGACACCCAAGACCCGGCCCTGTTGGCCCAAAAAACTTCCCTGGAGGCAAAGGCCCAGGCGGCAGCGACTCCATCCACCCCCAGCCCCCGTACCCCATGAAACTCAAAGGCCCGGCCCTGGCAATAATGGCGATTTTTGTGCTTTGGAACCTGTTGGACTTGGTGATCCATGTTTGGATCCTGGGGGCGGACTACACCGCTTTGGTGCCTCTGATCCGGCCGGTTACGGAGATGCCCCTGTGGGCGATCAATCTGGTCCTGGTGGCCAATGACCTTGCTTTTGTTGGCCTCTTTCTGCTGCTCAATGCCGAGCGGAGCCCCAAGGCGGCGGTCCGCTACGGGGTGCTCTACGGGCTCAACTACGGTTTGACCGTGGGTTTTGGGGTTTATGGGGCAGTGCCGATCCCTTTTAAGGTGGCGTTGGTTTGGTTTTTGGGCAGCTGGGTGGAGCTGGCTTTGGCCGGACTGCTCTTGGCGGTGGCGCTCAAAAAACCAAACTCGGCCACTGTTCCAGTTTAGCCGATTTGGACGATTGTTTCACGTGAAACATTCCCTAAAAACCAAAGTCCTGGTCCTCACCGGGCCCACGGCCAGCGGCAAGACCGGGCTGGCGGTCGCCTTGGCCCGACGTTTTGCCGGAGAGATCCTTTCGGTGGACTCCAGACAGGTGTACAAAGGCATGGACCTGGGCACTGGCAAGGACCTGGAACAATACGGCTTGGTTCCCTACCACCTGATCAACCTGCTGGACCCCACAGAAGAGTTTTCGGTCTCCCGGTTCCAAACCCTGGCCTTACAAACCCTGGCCGCCTTGGCCCGGGAGGGGGCCCTGCCGATCCTCTGCGGCGGCTCCGGGCATTACCTCAAGGCGCTGCTGCAAGACTACCCCTTCCCCCACTTGGCCCACAACCCCCACTTTTCCGCCGCCCTTGAAGGCTGGCCCCAGGATACCTTGGCTCAGGTATTGGACCAATTGGGCGACCCAGGCCCCAGGGACAGCAAACGGAGGATGGCCCGGCGGATCGAAAAGGCCAAGTCTCCGGTCCCCCTCGGATTCCAGGCCCCCAATTTCAGGGAGCTGTACCTTCCCAAGGTTTTTGTCCTCACCCCGGAACGTTCCTGGCTGCGCCAGAGGATTCAGATCCGGTTGCAGGAACGAATGGACCAAGGGTTGGTGGAGGAGGTCCAGCGGCTCTTGGACCAAGGGGTGAGCGCCGAGCGGTTGCGCCGGTTTGGGCTGGAATACAAATGGGTCCTGGCCTACCTGGAAGGAGAACTGGGACTAGAGCAGATGATGGAAAAACTCTACCAGGGGATCTGCCAATTCGCCAAACGGCAGGAGACTTACTTCCGGTTCATGGAAAAGGAAGGGGTGCCGCTGGAATGGGTCGCCGAACCGGAGGGGCTGGAAGAAAAAGTTGGCGCTTGGCTTGGGGAAGAGTAGGCGGCAGGTTTGCGCCCCTATCGGGGTAAAGCCTTAGGCCTTCTGCAAGAAGGACTGGGCCCAGCCCAGCCAGACTTTGGGGTAAAAGGGATTGAGCTTTAGACTTTGCAGAAACAGGGGCCTCGCCTCTGTACCTTGCCCCAACTTGGAAAACTTTCTGGCCGCCCCATAGAGGTGCAGCGCCTGGGCCTTACGAAAGGCCGCTGGGTCTTGGTCCTTTGGGGGCAGGGCTTGGTAGTGGTCCAAAAAGACCTTCCACCCTGCTTCAAAGTGCAGCCGGACCTTGTTGGAACTGCTACCGCCATGCAACCGGTACTGCCCCAGATTCCGGTCCACCACCACTGGCTTGGCCCCGGCCCTCACCAACCGCAACCACAGGTCCCAGTCCTCGGCGGTGATCAGCGCTTGGGCCTCGTTGAAGCCCCTTTGGGCCACAAAAGCCGCCCGCTTGACCATCACCGTGCTGGTGACCACCTTGTTGCCGGAAAAAAGATAGTTCTTATAGTCCAGCTCCCCCAAGCTCAGGCGGCCCGCTTCGCCGATCCATTGGCCGTCCTTGAGCAGGTGGACCGGGTGGCAACAAAAGTCGGCGGTCTGGACGGCCTCCAGGCAAACGGCCAGTTTCTCCGGTTCCCAAAGGTCATCGGAATCCAAAAAAGCCAACCATTCCCCTCGGGCCAGGGCGGCCCCCCGGTTCCTACCGGCGGCGATCGAACCTTGGTTGGCAAAGTCCACCCGTTTCAACCGGTCCCCCACTTGACCTACAAAGCGGTCCAGGATTGGGCCGGTGTCGTCGGTGCTGAAGTTGTTGACCACCAGCACCTCAAAATCCCCAAAACTTTGGGCGAACACCGAATCCAGGCAGTCCGCCAAAAGCTCCGCTTGGTTGTAGGTAGGGATGATGACGCTGACCTTGGGCATCTTACAAGGACGGACTGTAGGTCGATTGGCAAAGCCGAAGGGTCTGGTCGATTTCCGGATCCCAAAGGTTGGTGGGCTCAAAACCGGTGGCCTTGAGTTTTTCGATCCTAAATTCCAGCCCCGGTTCCTGGGCCCCCGGTTCGGGCAAAGGCCGCTCAATGGGCAGGGGCACCCCCAGTAGGACCTCGGCCCGCCGGGCAATCCTTTGGGTCATCTCCCAGATGCTCACCGACCGGCCTGAACCGAGGTTAAACAGACCGTCCCCCAACCGGGCCGCTTCAACGGTCAAGAGGTGCTCGGTACCGGCCAGCACGTCGGCCATGGTGACAAAGTCCCGTTGCTGGAGGCCGGTCGAACGTAACACCAACTTTTTTTCTTTGACTGCCTGGGTGCAAAGGTCGTTGACCAGCAAGGTCCAGCGGTCCACCGCTGCATCGGCGGGGGTACCAAAGCAGTTGGAAAGCCGGATCACGGCGGCGGAAAAATGCCCCTGGTCAAAAGAGGAAAGGACATAATCCTCTGCCGCTCTGTGGCTGTAAGCATAGGGGTGCCGAGGCCGACAGGGGTGGCTTTCATCGATCACCCCCACCAGGGGAGCCTGATAGACATGGGCGGTAGAAAAATAGAGGAACCGACCGACCTGTTTTTGGGCGGCCAGCACCCAGCGCAGGGTTTCCAGCGAGTTAACTTCCACCGCCCGGACCGGGTCTTGGCCGCAATAAACTTCGTTGAGGGAAGCCAGATGGATCAGGGCATCTTGGCCCCGACAGAGTTCGGCCAAGGCTTTTGGGTCGGCAGTGTCGGCAGGTTTGACCTCAAAGCCCTGGGCCCACTGGGGCCAGTCTCGGGCCGCCCGGCGGCTGGTCAAGGTCACTTGGTGTCCCGTTTGCCGCAGGTGCAGGCACAACCGCCCTCCGATGTAACCAAAGCCTCCGGTTACCAGCACCTTCATGAGCGGTGCCTCCAAGGGCATTGGTTTTCCTGGTCCATCCGGTTGAGCAGTTCATGGTCCCTGGGGGTGTCCATACATTGCCAAAACCCTTCGTGGGTATAGACCATCAGTTCCCCTTGCCGGACCAGCTCTTCCATCGGGTCCTTTTCAAAGACCAAGGATTCTCGGTCATCCAGAAAGTCAAAGATCCGGGCATTGGCCACAAAGTACCCGCCGGAGATCCAACCGGCACTGACCTGGGGCTTTTCGTTGAAGGAGGTTACCTTCCCTTGGCCGTCAAACTCCATCTCCCCAAACCTCGCCGGAGGATGGACCCCAGTGACGGTCAGGGCTTTGCCGTGGGCTTTGTGGAAGGCCAAGAGTTGGTCCAGGTCCACATCAGAAAGGCCATCGCCGTAGGTGAGAAAAAAGTCTTCTTCCCCAGCTACATAGTCTTTGATCCGTTTGATCCTCGCCCCGGTCATGGCATGGGTGCCGGTTTCGGCCAAGGTCACCTTCCATTTGTGGACCGGGCTTTCCCCGTGGTATTCCAACTTTTGCCCCTCTTCGTCCAAGGAAAGGGTCAAGTCTTGGGTGAAAGAACGAATGTTGGAAAAATACTCCTTCAACTTGTGGCCCAAATAGCCCAGGCAAAGGATAGACTCGTTGTGTCCATACAAGGAGTAATAGTTCATGATGTGATAGACGATCGGGAAGCGGCCCACCGGGATCATCGGTTTGGGCAGTTCGCCGGAAACCTCCCGGATGCGGGTTCCCTGCCCGCCGCACAAGATCACGACTTTCATGGCTTATCCGTGTTTGAGGGCCCAGTCGTAGCCGATCTTGGCATCGTCAGGGGGGCAGCGGTCGATTTCACCGGCGGTGTGGGCCAAAGTGGCACAGTTGGCGACAATCGCCATCTCGGTTCCATAACCCTTAAAGCCGTTCCAAACCAAAGGGGGTACGGTGACCAAACAATAGTTGTCGGTGCCCATAAAAACCTCGGTCAAACAGCCTTGGGTCTTGGAGCCCTGGCGGTCGTCATACAACACGAACTTGATCCGCCCGTGAGGCACGGCGTAGTTGAGGGTCATTTCCTTGTGGATATGCCAAGCCTTGATCGATTCGGGATGAACACAAGAAAAGTAGATCTCCCCAAACTGCTGGAAATGGGGGTCGGTGGTTTTGAGCAGGTGCATGATCTTGCCCCTTTCGTCGGGAATCTGGGCCAAGGGACGGACCGCTACACCTTCGATGGTTCGCTTTTGTGGGTCCGGCACAAACCGGTCCCCTTCCTTTACATAGTGATAGACACCAAACATTTAGATTCTCGCATCGTTGATAAATTGATCGATCTGGCCGGAGGTAAACTCCACCATTTGTCGGCCTTCCTTTTGGGCCTTGTACCAAAGCAGGCTTTCCTTGACCGCCCGGTCAAAGCCCCAAGTGGGGCCCCAGCCTAAAAATTGCAGGGCCTTGTCACAGTTGAGGTGCAACAAGGTCGCCTCGTGCAGCGCCTTGGGGTCCGACTGGTCTTCCCAACGGCCCTGGCCCCAGAGGCCAACGATGTTTTCCACCAGATTACGGACCGGTTGGACCGCGGTGATCGAAGGACCAAAGTTCCAAGAACCGCCAAACTCTTTGGGGGAGCGGTAGAGCGCCGCCGCCAGCCGCAGGTAGCCTGACAGGGGGTCCAAAACATGCTGCCAAGGCCTTGTGGACTTGGGGTTACGCACCCCAATGGGCTGGCCGGAACGAAGGGCCCTGATGCAATCGGGGAAAATCCGGTCTGCCGCCCAGTCTCCACCACCAATCACATTGCCCGCCCTGGCGCTGGCGATCCCCAGCTTGGGCAGGGCGGCAAAAAAGCTTTTTTCATAGGAAGCAAACAGGATCTCCGCTGCCGCCTTGCTGGCCGAATAGGGGTCGTGTCCGCCCAGCTCATCGTTTTCCCGATAGCCAAACTCCCATTCCTTGTTTTTGTAGCACTTGTCGCTGGTCACATAAACCACCGACCGTAAGCTCTGGCTTCGCCTCGCCGCTTCCAAGACATTGACCGAGCCGCCAACATTGGTGTCAAAGGTTTCCTTGGGTTCCTGGTAGGAATACCGCACCAAGGGCTGGGCCGCCAAGTGAAAGAGGTATTCCGGCTGGGCCTGTTCAAAAATCCGGTTGACCGCCGCCGCATCCCGGAGGTCGCAGACCTGGTGGTCGATCTTGGACTCCAGGCCCAGGAGCGGGAACAGGTCTTGGTCGCTGGCCGGGGGCAGGGCCAGTCCGGTGACCTGGGCTCCCATTTTGGTGAGCCACAGGGTCAACCAGGACCCTTTAAAGCCGGTGTGCCCGGTAACCAGCACCCGCTTGTTCTCAAAGGCATCTAAAAGCTTCATTGGGTCTGGGCTCAGGGTAAGGACCGGTTGGGGGTGGGAATGGCAAAAACTACCCCAAGGGCGGTGAAAAGGCAATACCGTTTCTAACCGGGATTCCAACCTTGGAGCGGACCAACCGGCCTTTTGGTGGCGGTTGAGGAACCCCCTTTTTGGGCCCTCAATCCTGCCCAAGCCACAAAAGGGGGGAGAACCGGTTGGTTGCGCCTGTTGTCGGCCCCCTTTCTTCCCTGACCTCCCGCTGGTTGGGCTTGGGCCTTTTTTACGGAAGCCTCCCCCTAATGCCGGACGGACAAAGTCTTTGCTAAGAAAAATCCTACCTGTTACTTTGGCAACGTTCCCAACCACTTGCAACTTAGGCCCTAGGAAAGGCCGCCTACAAACCCCGAGATGCCGCTGAACTCAAAAACAATCTCTCTGGCGGTCTTGGGTCTGGTGATGCTGGTTTGGACCTACCAGCAGCGCAATCTGTTTTTCCAAGCCGGGGCCGTCTCCTACTCCGGGGACGTGGCGAGTTACGAGGGTTCGGCGGAGGAATACTTCAACCGGTGGCAACAAACCCATTGGAACAGCCCCGAAGAGGGATTCCGGCTGTTCCGCCTGCTACTGCCCTTTCCCGAGGCCAACAAACCCGGTTATTCCTACCAGATTTTTTTGACCAAACTGCTGGTCGCCCAAATCGCTCCTGACTTTGTCCCCGGTGCACTCAGGATCCTCCAGTGGGCTCTGTACCTAGGTTCGGTGGGGCTGGGCTACGGCTTGTTGCGCAAATGGGAGGTGGGGTCTTGGGTCGCTTTGTGTTTTTCGGTCATCCCTCTGTTTTCTTTTGACGTTCTTTTGAACGCCCAAATCGGTTACCCCGGCTTGGCCGGTTTGTTTTGGTTCCTTTGGGTCCTGCTCCTATTTGATCGCACCTCTACTTTGGGTCTGGTTCTTCTGGGGGGAGTCACCTTTTATGCGGTCGCCTCAACCCCCCACCTCCTCCCGGTAGTACTGGCCTTTTGCCTCTACCAGGGGGCCTTGGTTTTTTACGACCCCCACCGCAACCGACCGACCTACCGGCTCAACCTTGCCCAGCTGTACCGGCTGTTTGCTTTTCTCCCTGGGGCCTTTGGAGTTTGGCTGCTCTCGGAGCTGACCTACCAATTGCGCTCGGAGTTTGACGGGTTCTCCGTCCCATTGTTGCAAAACCTTTTTGGCCAAGCCCACAGTGCAGGCAAGTTTGGCGGGGAACTGCCCTATTCGCCGGAATATCTTGTTGCATATGCCCAGTATGCCTTCGGTAGTGGGTTTTGGATGTTGTTCGTGCTGGCTGGTGCCTGGGTCCTTTGGCCCGGCAACCTGAGTTCCAGACTGCGCCTTTGGACTGGTGGAGAAGGGCTGGCCACCTGGGTCTGTTTGGTTTCTTGGGCGCTCATCGTGCTGCTGAAACTTCCTTGCATCGGCCGCCTTTATACCCCGACCCTGTTTCTTATGGTCCTGCTCGCAGCCTTAGGGTGCAGCCGCCTGGGCAAGCTCGGGTCCTGGGGCCGCAGGGGACTGCCCCAAGGGATGGCACTCCTCTGCTTGGGGGCGGTGCTGTTGCATTTTTACTTCCCTCCTCCCTTGAACCATGAGGCCGATGGGCTGGCCCAGTTCGGAGCCGACTTGGTGGAGACCCGCCAGTTTTCCGGCTTTTCGCCCTCAGAGCTACGCCAGGTATTGCTGGGGAAGAAGTTGGTCATCCAAGGTTGGCATCACTTTTCCAACACTTGGTTGCACGACTGCGAACTGCTGTTCGTCTTGGCCGAGTACTCCAAGGAAGCCCACCCCTCGGTGCTGATGCACGTCCACCTCCCCAACAACGATTTTGGCACCTGCTTCGAGAACGATTATGCCTACCACGGGCTTTGCCGGGACTGGAGGATCGTTTTTGGTTCCTTTACCTACTTTGAACAGTTTCCGCCGTTGGAAAAATTTGTCATAGATGCCGATCCCTTTTTGGCTTGGCTGGAACAAAACCCCGACCGAACCTTTGGGACATGTCCAAAATAAAAATTGTCTCTCGCTTGCTGGCCCTGGGTTTAGGAGCGTTTTTTTTGTCCTGGCTGTGGGACAACAATTTTCGGATCGCAAACAAACTGGCACCCCACGACTTGCCTTTTGAACAGGGATTGATCGCCCACTTCCCGCTGCGCAACTCCCTCAAGGAGGTACGGCCCAATGGGACAAAGCTGCTTTCTCCCCACCCTCCAGACTACCGTTCCTTTGGACTTTACCTGCAGGGAGGACCGGAGGATCACCTCCAGTTTATCGACTGGGACCAGTATTTTAAAGGCCAACAGCTGACCTTGGCCTTTTGGGTGAAGTACCCCAAGCTGGACACCCGGATCAACCAGTACTTCAACCTTTTTTGGGAAGGAGACACCGGGGACAAGGACCGGCCTCGCCTCTCCCTTTGGTACAACCCTAAACTGGCAATTTGGCACCAGTCCTTGGCCCAACGGCAAGGGTACAACCTCCCTTGGAGCTGGAGCCGTCGGCAGGCCTTGGTGGTGACCCTAGACGGACCGGGACTGCTGTCCAGCCTTTATGTCAACGGCCAACAACAAGGGCAGATAGAACTGGAAGACCGTGGCTGGCCGAGCGCCAACAACCTGTTTTTTGCCCAGGGATTTTCCCCTGCCACCGGTCTTCCGGGGATTTACGGGGAAATCACCCTTTGGAACCGGGTCTTGAATCCAAAGGAGATTGAGGACCTGTACCTACACCAGGAAAAAAGAATCAACCAATTCTTGGGCCTAAGGTGGGCGCTTTGGGGGATCTGGGGGCTAGGGGTGTTGGGCTGGGTCGGGTTGGCCGCTCGCTTGGCCTGGGAATGGCAAAGCCAAAGGGCCAGCAAAGTTCTCCGCTGGGTCCAAAGCCATCTGTTCCAACCCGAACCGGGGTCAAAGCCGTAACCCTCAGCCCGGCGAGTTACCGGGCCGAGGTATCTCCGTCATCATGGAAAGCTTAAAACTAGATAAAAAAGGTCTCAAATCTGTAGCTTGTTGAGAAACAAGTAAAAAATGCTCAACGTAATAGGTAACTGCTTGTGATCTGGGGGGGGAAATGAGATTCTGGTGACCCGAGCGGTGTCTATTTAATTCGATTTTTTCAACTTAAGACTCCTGGGGGTTCGCATGAATGGCAACTGGATAGAGTACAGCAAGGATACATTGAACTACCTTAACGCTTTTAAAGCCCCTCCTTTTCAAAACGAATATAAAAATTTAGGGGAAGTGAAATGGTATATCATTGACGACATTTTGCAGACCCAAGGGCTTCCCATTTGGTACTACATTAAAGAAAACAAGGATGGTTCCAGGTCCATATCTGCTAGTAGGGAATTTTTTGGTCTAGCATTTCACGCAGGTGATGATCCAGGCATACTGCATATGATGCTGCCCGGCAATCCCTCGATAATCCAAGACCTACCGGGCTATGAGAAATACAACAGTGCCATTTCAAAATGGGCTTCATTTTTCGTACTACCATTGAGCGAAGTACCGGAAAAAGCTAGTGTCCAAGAAAAGCTAGAACTCATGGCAAGTTATGCACAGTATATGGCAACTCGATTAGACACCCCCCCTCTTCATGCTATGCTTTCTTTTCTTGGAATTCCTGATGAATGGGTAGAGGAGCAACTTTCTCAAATTAACCGCACATTTCACCGAGATTCCTGAAATACCCTACTTTTCACCCAGCCTCAGCGCTAGTCTAATCTTAAACGCTGTGCTTCTAGGAAGATAACTGGGCTGGTGTCTGCAGCCAAATTTGACAATGCATCGGTCAATATTGATAGGTTTTTGGCAAATATTAACGAGCATATTAAAAAAAGGG
>MFNF01000028.1:306-493 GCA_001783715.1 Candidatus Lambdaproteobacteria bacterium RIFOXYD2_FULL_56_26 | reverse complement strand
ATTTTTAATTGGAGCGTCAGAACAATCCGTTCATCCAGTCGCACCAGTACGCGACGGAATAGTTTTCCCCGGTACGGAAAACGTTTTAGTTTTTGGGAGAGCCAAAAGCGTATCAGCGATCAATGAGGCCCTTCGTAAAGACAGGAAAGTAGTTCTATTAATGCAAAAAAATCCTGCACAGGACGAT
>MFNF01000028.1:0-244 GCA_001783715.1 Candidatus Lambdaproteobacteria bacterium RIFOXYD2_FULL_56_26 | reverse complement strand
AGACAAGGGGGAGATTAACGCTTTGGTAAAGGGTATAGAGATAGTCAAGGTTATATCTTTTACTAAACAGGATGCCTGGTTTGAGGCGAAAGTTTCGGTAATAAAAGAAAAAGCAATTGATGATGATGAAGTTAAGGCCATGATTAGGTATATCTCAACTCAAATAAAAAAAGCGATTAACTTGGGAAAGACAGTTGACTTTGTTTTCCTGATGAATATTTTAAATACAGATAATTCAGTAAAT
>MFNF01000027.1 GCA_001783715.1 Candidatus Lambdaproteobacteria bacterium RIFOXYD2_FULL_56_26 | reverse complement strand
TGAAATTTTTGAACGCTTTGCATACCTGTTGAGTCTTTCCATGACTATGTCTAGCAGGTTTTATCTCTGCTATGCTAGTCAAGACCCTAGATAATTTTAGAGCCGCATTGGATAAACAGCTTCTATTGGCCGCTAACTATTTGAATTTTCTAACTACATGCAAGTCTCAAACAATCAAGCCACAACCAAAGGTAACAGAATTCAGGGGCAGCTTTGTGACTCTGAAAATAACAATTGGTTATGCAAGAAACGACGATCAAAAACAGCTTGCCCGATTGAAGCAACGTTCAGGTACTCAAACGGTAAATATTGATTTTAGTTTTAATGAGTGGATCGTTGATCCAATTGAGTTGAGTATAAATGGCACCGATATTCCTGCTTATTGCAAAGAAAATATGGTTGCTGAAAAGTTCCGGGCGATTCTCCAACAAATCGAAAAAAATAAATATCGCTCGAATGATGTTTTTGATTTAGCTAGGCTGGTTTCCAAGCCGATGGATCAGGGGAAAGTAGTTCAGATTTTAAAAGAGACATGTAAGAGACGAAAGGTAAATGTTTCACCTGACAGTTTCAAGAATCCAGAATACAGAAAGGCAGCATCTAAAGGGTATGAACAAATAGGAATTCAAATTGGTGATGAAACTTTGCCGAATTTTGATGCTTCTTGGGCGAGTATTCGAGCTTTTTTTGAAAAACTGCCTTGGGAGCAAGGTGATTAATGAGGTTTTGCCAAGGTATCGACAGGCCCCCAGTTATACGGACAGTTTTTATGTTAGTCCGATAAATGCCAAGGTGCCCCCCATGGTCAAGAAACCTTTTACAGGCTTTTAAGATTAGGCAAACTGGCCGCATAACGGGCTGGTTTTTTTTTATCAGAGCCAGATGAAGGTTCCGAAAAAATGGAGGAAGGGCAAGTACCGGTCCCCTAGCTTCTCGAAATCTTGAATGATCTTGAATGATACTGCGCAAGTGTTTTATTTTATTGATGAAACTCTCCACCAAATGCCGATTTTTGTGTGGAGTGGGCCTCTCTTTTTAAAGCTCCGGCGGAGCAAGGATGAGCCCGCACCGCCCTGCTGTTGATCCGCAGGTTCTCCGTACCAGCCTCACACTGAAGCGAGAGAAGAGCTGCTCGAAAACTCCTTGGGCTTGCCATCGGGCGAACCGTATCAATCTTCTCCCACTGGTCGTTGGCAAGGAATACCGTCGTAGAAAAACTGCAAATCAGCTATGATATTAGCTCTATGTAGGATATAACCCTGCATTGTCAACAGAAACTAAAACCCCAAACGGTTGCCTGGGGTTTGGGAAGACGCAGCAATGTTTAGGTTTGTGAACCTACCACCTTTGGCCGTGGCAGTTGTAACAGGAGGGAGCTTCTCCGCCCCCTTGCAGGCTGGAGCCGTGGCATTCGGTACAGTTGGTTTCCGGGTCGCCCAAACCGGTCTTGTGAAAATGCCCACCCTTGTTGATGGTGTGGTCACTAGGGGCATCCTCTTCCTGAAAATCCTTACACCCGCCCAAGGCCAACACGGCCAGAACTACACCAAACAAAACCCGTTTTTTAAGAGACCCCATTGGACCTTTGTTTTGAGGTTTACCGGACAAAACCTCCCCGGTCTGGTGAAGATTCTAGGGGTTGAGGCCGGTCAATTTACAGTTAATTTTTCTTCATAATTATTATTCTTCTTTAGTAGCAATCTATTACGCTTTTTCTCCCGCCCCAAAATCCCGTTACCCCCCCTGGTTGACAGGCAGGGGAAAAAGCGGGACCTTGGTCCTAAGCGTTCTGGGGGCGGAATCTACTGTTGTCCACCACAAGGGGTGTCTGATGTCCAAAATTCGTATTGCCCGGGTCTTGGCACTTTGTTGCCTTTGGCTTTGCTGTCTGGTCCCCTCTCTTTGGGCCCAAGAGCGGCGCAAGGACCAATTCCTCTCCGAACCGAGCTACCTGATTTTCCCTTTGGTTTATTCGATCCCCGGCATCGGCTCGGGCACCATGATCACCGCCCTGGCCGGGAACATCGGCGATACCTACATCGATATCTACGCCTTGGGGTTGAACGGGGATGTCCAAGGGACCATCCTGGGGCTCCAGGATGTCCATGTGATCTCCAAAACCCTGATCCTGGGCGGGTTCTACCAGGGGCTCTCCAAGGCCCAAATCCAGTACTACCAAGCCCGGGGCATGGACACCGGGAAAAAGGACTACCAGTTCATGGAGCTGAACAAGGTCAACTTCTGGGAGCCAAGCCTGACCCTGACCTTTTGGGAACGGCGGATCGAGCTGTTTGCTTCCCAGGGCACCCAAGGGGTCGGGGTGACCCGGATCTTGGACCCGGAGGGCAACCTGATCGCCGAATACAACCCGGCCTACCAACTGGAGTTTAAGTCCTCCACCGCCGGGCTGCGGCTCGACTTTACCGATGACCTGCAAGACCCCTACATCGGGGTCCGGCTCCAGGCGAGCCAAAACTCCAGCCCCAGATTGGATGCAAGGTTTGCGGACTACAAGGTCCTCAACCTGGGGCTCAGCGCCTATCTGCCTTTGGGCTCTTTGGGCACCTGGGGTTTCCACCAGCAGACCTCGGACGCAGTCGTCTCCTCCCAAGGCCAAACCGACCCGACCGCCATTGCCCAGGAGTTTGGCATCACCTGTGCCCCTACCGATCAGGTTTGCCAAGCAACCTTGGCCAGTTTGGTGAACATCGCCGTGGCGGAAAGGACCTACGGGACCGCCCAAAGCCTGGGCGGCCAATACCTGATGCGAGCCTACCCCCAAGGGCGTTTCCAAGGAGCCCATGCGCTCTACCGGTCCAGCGAGCTTCGGTTCTTTTTGAGCCACGAAGTGACCCCCTTTGATTTTTGGATCTGGAAGGACGTGAGTACTGGAATCCAGCTAGCCCTCTTTTGGGAACAAGGGGCCGCAACCGACCTGAAGGGCGACCTCTCCAAGGGCATGAGGGAAAGCAAAGGGGCGGGGTTGCGGATGGTGTCCGCTTCGGGGTTCGTGTACCGTTTCGACGTGGCCACCGGGGACGAAGGGTCTGCCAGCACGGTGATCTTCAACTACCCCTGGTAGTGCCCCGCCCCGCCGAGACCGGCCCTAAGCTCAGGAAAACTTGAGCATCAACCGGTCGATCTTTTCCTTGAGCGCATTGGCGGCGACCGGCTTGACGATGTAGTCGGTCACGCCCAAGGATATCGCCGCCTTGACGTTCTCCAGCTCTCCATTGGCGGTGACCATGATCACGGCCACATGCCGGAGGGTTTGGCTCCGCTTGATGGTCCGCAAAAGATCAATCCCGCTCATTTGGGGCATGTTCCAGTCCAACAGCACCAAGGTGAAAGGGTCGGAATTCAGCTTTTTGAGTGCGTCCATCCCGTCGGGGCTGTCCACATGATTGGTGTAGCCCAGACCGTCGAGGATCTTGGCCATCAAGGACCGATTCGGGGCCGAGTCGTCCACGATCAGGATTTTCATTTGCGTTTTGGTAGCCAAGGAGCCTCTTTTTGTAGCAACAGGTTGACCATTTCCCCCCAGGTTTGGCCAAGGCCGCCCTGGGGAACGTGACTAATGGGATCGGGCGATGTAAACCAATGCTCCGGCCGCAGCGCCGGTGATGATGCAGGTTCGTCCCGCCAAGGATTCGGTTTCCACTTCACCAAACTTAACTCCGCAGACATAGGCTCCGCCCGTTTTTTCCTGCAAGGTTTTGGCATGGGCCTCGCTCTCGAAGCCGATCCCGTGGAAAGGCACCTTGACGAATCCGCCCTTTTCGTCCAACAGCCGGATTGCGTCCTCTAGGGTTTCGGCACTGTTCACCTTGTCCGCAAAGTAGGCCTGTGCATTGTCCCGCAAGGTTTGGTCATGTTGCGCCACCAATTGGGGCAGCCGGTCCAACAGTTCTGCTTGGGACAGGGTTGCCTTCTCCTTTTGGTTGCGCACCTTGAGCATCACCGACTGGGCTTCCAGGTCCCGCTCGCCGAATTCGATACGGACCGGTACGCCCCGCATCTCCCAATCGTTGTACTTGAATCCGGGGCTTTTGTCCCGTTCATCCAAGGTGACCCGGTAACCCGCCTGTTTGAGCCGGTCTGCCAGAATTTGGGCATGGCCCAAGACCTTTTCCTTGTTGGCTGTCTTAAAAATTGGTACCACCACCAGCTGCACCGGGGCCAACTCAAAGGGCAGGATCAACCCTTGGTCGTCCCCGTGGATGCCGATCAACGCCGCCATGATCCGCCAGATGCCGGGACCAAAACAGCTTTGGTGGACAAACTCGTTTTCCTTGTTGGCGTTTAGCACCTTGATGTCATAGGCCTTGGAAAACCTTTGGCCCAGGTCGTGGGTGCTGGAAATCTGGTTTCTCTTGCCGTCGGGCATGATACAATCGGCAACGTAGGTGTTCTCCGCCCCTTTGAACTTGTCCCACTGGGGACGTTGCAAAAAGAGGTGGGGGATGGAAAGTTTCCCCCAGATCACCCGGTTCATGGTGGCCATGTCCGCCGCAATCTCGGCCATCACCGACTCATGGTCCTCATAACAGTTGTGGGTCTCGAAAAACAAAAACTCCCGGCCTCGCAAAAAGGGCCTGGTGCTCATCTCGTTGCGAAAGACCGTGTGCCGGGATTGGTAGATCCGAAAGGGCAGCTGGTTGTAGGAATTGAGCCACAAGGAAAACATCGGATAAATCTGGGTCTCCCCGGTTGGCCGCAGGGCCAGACGTTCCTCCAGGGGTTTGGACCCCGCCGATTCCACCCAAAACACCTCGGGGGTAAACCCGGCATGTTCCTTTTCCACCACCAGATTGGCTTCCTTGATCATGGTGGGGAACAGCACCGGCTCATGGCCCCGGTTTTCCACCTCAGTTTCAAAGTATTCGTACAGCTTGCGGGTGATCCGCATGGTCGGGGGCAAGTGAACCATCAAGCCGCCGATCCCGTAACGAACATCGGCCAGACCGGCCCCGGAGGGGCTGCAAATCTGGGTAAACCATTCCGAAAAATTGGCCTTTGGGGGCAAGGCCTGGGCATCCGCCTTGGGCTTGGATTCTGTTTTTTGCTGGGCCATTTTCCGGGTCCAAAGAGGTTACAGGGGGGCGGTTGCCCCAAAGCCTAGTTTTAAAGGGCGAGAAGGGCCAAGTCAAGGTAGTTCCTGTTTCTCCCAAAGAGCCAAGGTCTGGGCCAGGGTTTGGCTGACCACTTCAATCCATTCCCCCTTGTGCCTTGGGTCGGTCAAAAGGTCGTTGCGCACCTCCAACTCCAGCCCCAGGTACCCAGGGTCGGGGTGCAACCGCCGCAAGGTGCGGGTCAATCCATCGGAGGTGCCTTTGTAAGGCCGATTCAGGTGAACCTCGTACCCCTCCAGGCGGGCTTTGAGGGCCTGCCGCCAAAGCCCTGCCAAGACCGACTCGGCCTGGCGCTTCGGGTCGAACAACAGCCCCACCTGGGTTTTGCGGGCCTGTCCCTGCCAAACCGGGGTAAAGCTGTGGACCGAGAGGTGCAACAAGGGGCCTTGGGCCACCAGGGCCGCCACCTCTTGGGCCACCTTCTCCCGGTAGGGCCGGTGGTACCGAGCCAACAGCTTGGGGCGCAGCTCCGACGGGCAGGTGGGGGCCAAAAAACTGGGACCAAAAACCTCGGGGCTTTTTCCGTCCCGGTTGAGGTCCACTACCAAGCGGCTGGTTTTGGAATAAAACAACGGCGCTCCCAAAGCGGCCTTGAGCCCCAAGGCGAGGCCCAAGGCCCCCGGATCGTAGCCCCGGTGGGTCTCAAGCAAAGCCAAGGTCGGGCCGTCAAAGTACCCTACCAAACCGGGGGGGACTCGGTTGCCCCCATGTTCGCAACTAAGCAAAAGGTTCATACAGTCGGTTCTCTTCCAGACATTGACCCAGACGGTGGTACACCTCCAGGATCCTCCCCGGACCAGGGTCGGGGCCAACCGCTTGGGTGATCCGGTGGGCCAAGGTGCCCAGGGAAAGCATTTTTTCCAAGGTCTTGGCAAAGGGGTCCAGGCAGTACCCACGGCCCAAAAGGCCTTGGAAAAGCTGTTCCCAAAGCTTTTGGGCCTTAACTCCCTGGGGCGGCAGGCCCAGGGCCTCCAGGTACCGGGGGTGGTCCACCCAGGCCTCTCCGCCTTCTTGCATCGTTGCCAGTAAAATCGGCAACAATTCCTGTTCCGTAAGCCCGGTGGGCAACTCCCGCTCGCTCAGGTCCTGGACCAAGGATACCACCAAGGCCACCATCGCCAAGTCCGCTGCCGGGCACTCCTGGGAGTCCAAAAGCCTGATCTCGATCGCCCCCCGGTCAAACCGGGCAATGGCCCCCCGGCTGTTGACCCATTCTTCACACAAGATCCCTTCTTGGTCGTAGGGGGCCAAGTCCCGGTACATCCGTTTGAGGATTTTTTCCTGGTAGTCCGCCACCCCCGACACCTCTTCGGGGATCACCAGCCCCGTCAGGGAGGGGATTTTGGTTTGGTTGTTCCGGTAATGTTCCAGCCGGTTGTCCAACCAGCCGGTCAACCGCCCTTCTTCCAGGGGGCTGCTCGCCGCCAAGGCGGGCAACAGGGGCAAGACCAGACGGATCGACTGGTGCAGCCGGTGGAACTCCCGCTCTCCTTGGAAGGGCAGATTGATGTGCACCGATTGCAGGTTGGACCAGCCGTGGCCATGGCAGCCAAACAGCCGGTCGTAGGCTTGGTAGATGTCCCGATTGCCGTGGGGCCAAAGCCGGGTTTCAGACAAAGGTTCCATCAAAGGGTGCATGGCGGTGGGCAAAAGCTTGGCCCCCTGTTGGGCCAACAGCCGGTTCTGGGCCTGCACCGCCTTAACAAATTCCAGTTCCAAGGCCTTGAGGTCCGCCTTGGGGCCGTCGCCCTTGAGTTCCAGGACATGCAGCACCAATTCGTTGGACCAAGCAACCTCGCCCATGCTCACCTCCTCGGTGATCTCTCCGGACAGCTGGGTCAGCACCAAATCGGCGATGGGCCTAACCTTGAGGTCCTCTTGGCCCACCACCATGTACTCGATTTCCACCCCGTAGGCCTCAAACCAGTGCAGCCCGCTCACGAGTTGACCTTGAGCAACAGGCGGTCCAAAAAGACCTCCATGATCCTCGAATACAGCCGCCTTTTGAGCAGCTGGTCCTCAAAGCCCGCTTCGATGCTGGGGTTGTCGTTGATTTCGATGACATAAAACTTCCCGTCATGCTCTTTGATGTCCAACCCGTAAAAACCATCGCCGATCAGCTTGGCGGCCTTTTGGGCGAGGCTTAAAAGCTTGTAGGGGGCCTCTTCGGGGGCCACCACGTCCACCTTGCCATCGAGCAGTTTGCCCCCTTTGGTCGTTTTGTAGATCTGCCAATGCCCTTTGGCCATGTGGTACCGGCAAACAAACAGAGGCATCCCGCCGATGATCCCGACCCGCCAGTCGAAGGTGGTAGGCATGTATTCCTGGGCGATGATCAGGTCTGATTCCTCCAGCAGCTTGAGCCCCTTCTCCTTTAATTCCTCCGGCCCCGAGACCTTGACCACCCCTTGGGAAAAGGAACTGTCCGGCTGTTTGAGGACACAAGGAAAAGGGATGCGCACTTGGTGGGTCAACAGGTCCACCTTGGAGAGCACCTGGGATTTGGGGGTCGGGATTTTGTGCTGGCTGAGCAGTTCGCTCAAATATACCTTGTTGGTGCAACGGATGATCGACTGGGGGTCGTCGATCACCACCAGCCCTAAGGCCTGGGCCTTGAGGGCAAATCGAAAGGTATGGTGGTTGACCGCCGTGGTTTCCCGGATGAACAAAGCGTCATACTCCCCCAGTTTGGCTTGGTCCTGGGCGGTGATCCGGTCCACCTCCAAGCCCAATTCTTGTCCGGCTTGGGCAAAGAGGTTCAGCGCCCGTTCGTTGCTGGGCGGGAATTTTTCCTGGGGGTTGACCAACATGGCCAGGGAGAACCGGTTGGTACGGGTCTTTTTGCTCCCCGGTCGCCGGTTGAAGTAGGCCTGGGCGAAATTGATCAGGTCCGGCAGGTGGTCCTGGGGGACCTCGGTCAACCCCACCGGTCCCACGGAAGTGAGGTTCCACCTTTGTTTGTGAGTAAACTTAGCCCGCAACATCGGGGCGGCAAAACTCCGGCTCAGTTGGTCGGCCAAGGGTTGATACTTTTTGGCCAGACTTTGGCCAAAGTAGATGGAAAGTTCAAACCCTTCGGACTTGAGACCGGCAAACTGTTTTTGGATCTCCTTGTCCAACCCCTCGGAGGCCAGCCGCACCGCCGGCTTGGACTTCATCTCCATCAAGGTGGCTACCGAAGGGGTAGGCCGGTGCCCCCTGGCTTCAGCGAGCAGGGATACGTAATATCCAAAGCTTTGGTAGCTGTAGCTGGCACAAAGGTTGTAGATTCGCAGGTTCTTGGCCTTTTGGAATTCCTCTTGGAACAGATAGGCCTGGGCGTTGACCACTTCAAATCCCTCGGCGGTTTTGGGCCAATGCTCCAAGGATTCAACTACGATCAGGTTTCTCATGGTTTTTTCAGGATCAAGAGATTGGCATCATAGGTCAGCACTCCCAAAAGGATGGCGTTGACCAAATGCTCCAAGGTCACCTCGTAGCTTTGGCTCGTAGAGACCGGGTTGGGGTGGTAGGGGTCGGTGATCTCCAGCTTCCGGGTCAAAGGGTCAAACCCCGAAAGCAGCACAAAGTGCCCGACCGGTTCGCCCTTGATGTCGTCCGGCTCGTTGGTGACCGGGTTTTCCCTTTTGGCCCGGTACAAAAAGGTGGCGGAGAGCCCGGTCAGAATAGGGACCTTGTGGTTGAGGTAATTCAGGATCAGGTCGGGGGTGATGTCGTCGAGCCGCAACTGCCCCCCGGCGGTCAAAAAATTTTTGTAGGCCTTGGTGGCGGCATTGAACTTCGGGCTGTCTTTGAGCCGCTGCTGCCGGTCCAACTTGTCGAGCAGGTCCTCGGTCCCCAGCCCGGCCCAACTGGGATCAAAAAGCACCAGATTAAAGCTGTAGATGGTCGCTTGGTAGCCCCGGTGCAAAGCGTGGTAGCCCAAGTTGGCCGCCAGGGTGCCGCCGCCCCGCAGCATGGGCACCTCCCGGATCACCTGTTCCAGCGAGATGTTGTCCCCATAATAATCGTAAATGGACTGGAGGCAGGTGGGGCCGCAGGTGACATCGTCGGGCTGGCGGGTCATTTTGAGGTTGAGCCGCCTCGGACTGGTGCTAAAGGGCATATCCTTATAAAACCTCCTGGTCTTTGTTTACCCAAGAAAGCACCTACAGGACCCGGGGGATCACCACAATGTCCACCCTACGGTTGAGCGCCTTGTTTTCGGCCTTGTCGTTGGGAACCAGCGGTTGGAACTCCCCAAAACCGGCAGTGTTGAATCTGGTTTTGTCCAGGTCGGTGTTTTTGAGCAGGTACCGCAAGACCGACAATGCCCGCTCGCTGGAGAGCTGCCAGTTGTCCTCGAACTTGGAAGCACCGATCGGGTCCGAGTCGGTGTGCCCTTCGATGACGATGCGGTTTTCCGGGTAGTTGGCCAGGATCTGGGCGATCTTGGCAATCGCCCCCAGGACCTCGGGCTTCAACTTGGCCGAGCCGGAATCAAAGGAAAGCCGGTTGTCGATGTTGATGATCAACTTGTTGTGGAACTTCTTGAGCCGAATCTCCCCGTTTTTGATCTCCTTTTCCAACTGTTGGGCCAGTTCGTTTTCCTGGGCCTTCATCCGCTCCAGTTCTGCCTTCTGGTCTTTGGTCAGCTTTTTGAGGTTGGCTAGCTCTTCACTCAGGTTGTCGATGGTCTGCTGGAGTTTGCGCACCAAGGTTTCGTTTTCCTTGCGCAGCTTTTCGAGTTCCAACCGTTGGGCTTCCGTCTGCTCCTTGAGTTGCCCTTGCAGTTGGGCCACCAGTTTGGAGTACCTGGCTTCCAACTCCTGGTTCGCCTTGAGCAGCGCCTGTTCCTTGTCGCTCGCCTGGGCTTGCAGGATCGCCAACTGTTCGCTCAGCTCGTTGATCCTTTGGCCGGAAGTCGCCTTTTCCTGGGCCAATTCATCGCCCATCGCCGCCAGTTGGTCCGAAAGGCTGGTCACTTCGGTTTCCAAGGCCCGGAGCTTTTCGTTGTCCAAGGCGCTCTGGTTGGCAAACTGAGCCTTCAGTTGTTTGAGCGCCTCTTCAGCCGCCACCTTGTCCTTGTAACAATACTTGAACGACAAGGCCGAAGCGACCTGTTCGTTCTGGCATTTTTTCAGGTCATCGCCACCCAAGATGGCGGCAGCCCCCCACTGGGGCAACAGGAGCCCCAAGGTCAGGATCAGGAAAGAGGAAAGACGCATGGACAGGTTTAGGGTTGGAGGGTGGAGTCAGCGCTTTCCAGAGTGCTGGAAGCGCTTTGGGGGGCTGGCGAAGCTTTGGGTTGGGGCGCAGTGGCCAAAGTCGGACTGGCCGGAGTGGCCGCCTGGGGGGCAGCCTGAACCGCCGGTGCGGCTCCCTTGGGTTGGAGCTTAGCCATCCCTTCAAAGGCGCTCACCAGACTTTGGGTGGACTTTTCCACTTCCGCCAGTTTCTTTTGTTGGTTGGTTTTGTAGGTCCGGTACAGGCTCAGGTCAACCGGCTCAAAGCCTTTGAGGGTTCGGCCCGGCTCGCTTTCCAAGAAGGTCTGGGCGATTTCGGCTTGTTGGAGCAACTGCTCGGCCACCTGCAAAGCCAACTGGGCCTCCAGGAGGTCCACCTTGGCTTGGGCAGCGTCCATCTTGGCCTTGAGGTAGTTCCTTTGGGCGGTCTGTTGGTTGATTTGGTCTTCAAGCCGGTTGATCTCCCCTTGGGCGAGGTCCATTTGGGCTTGGTCATTGGCCTTCTGGGCAGCCCCAAAAGCGGATTTCTGGATTTTTTGTGCTTTGAGGGACTGGGTCAATTCTTGTTCCTTGGAACCCAACTCGGTCTTGGCGGCAAACAGGGCTTGGGCCTCTTTGTCCTTGAGGCTGGGGAATTCAATGATCTGCCGTTCCACCCGCTCCAACTCCGAAGCCGCTTCGGGGCTCGGTTGCCGCAAAAGATCGGGATGAAGTTTGGGGGGCATGGTAGCACCACAGGCGCTCAAGAAGCCAAGGAGGGCCAGAAGCAGGAGAGTTCGTATCATTGGTTGGCAGGGGAGGAAGTTTCCGGTAAAAACGGGTTTACCCTAAGGTTTCCCCCAAGCTACCCCAGCTTTCCTCCCTTGGTAAAGAGTTTCCCCAGGACCGCAGCTCCGGCCCCGACCCCAAACCTCCGAACCGGCGCTCAGGGAGCCGCTGGAGAGGCTTGGTAGGACATCACCGAAGTCAAAGTGCTCCCCGAAAGGTTGAGCACATGCCAGTACCGCTGGGTCGAGTCCCCGGCGCTGTAGGTGCCCTTGAGCCCGGTGCTGTCATAAACCTTCACCGAAGCGCCCAAGAAGCTGCCGGTCCCCGAGAAGTTGTGGACCACCAACTTGTAGGTCCCCGAGACCTGGGAGGTAATGGTGATGGTCTCCGGCCCGAAACCACCGGTCACGTCCACGTTGAGGTTGGAACCGTTGGAGGTGCGGTTGCCGTAATAAACAGTGGTCTTGTCTGGCAAGAGCAAATGAAAGTCCAGGTCCGAAGGGGTTGCGCCCCAAGAAAGCACAAACCGGTATTGCCCGGCGGCCAGCGCCGGACTGAGGCCGATGGTACCGACACTCAGGTCCGCCCCGGAGAGGGTGTAGGTCTGGGTAAAGCCGTCGTACCCGGTTTTGGCGACACTCAAGGTCTGCTGCCCGTTGCCCACCGGCAGTGTGAAGAACCCGGTGGAATCGGTGCTGGTGGTTTTGTTGCCCACCGTCACCGTAGCCGCTTCAATGGCATGGTTGTTGGTAGCATCCTTGACGAAGCCGGAAATGCTGTACTCGGGCAAGGTGAAGGTGGTGCTGTATTCCTCCAACATCCGATTGCCGTTTTCGGCGGCTAGGCCCGGAGTGACCTTGAGGCTGTAGGTGACCCCTCGGCTCAACTCGGCCTTGGGCTGGACCAACAAAAAGGAGGTTTCCTCCGACCGCTGTACCGAGCTTAGGGCGAGACAGGTCACAAAACTGTCCGCCGAAAGCTGGACCCAGCCGGAACAAGCACCGTCGGCGGTCAAAAAGGGCACCGCTTCGGTGCCCACCGGGGTGTTGAAGTAGAGGCTGATCGGGCTGGTGGTGGACGAGCCGGAAGACTGGTGGGAATGTCCGGTGATCTTGGGCACCGGCAAACGGGCCAGGGTCACCGATAGTTCCGCTTGGTCGGCCCCCAGAGTCACCTCGCCGCTGTTGGCGGTGGTGATCGGGTTGGTGGCCAACATTTCTTTCAGGTTCAACTGTCCAGGAAAGCCCAGCTCCACCAGGAGCAAGGGCGTTTCCAACGGTAGGTTCAAGGTGACCGTATCGCTGGAGGCATCCAAGACCGCCCGGTCGTAAAACGTTGCGGGCAAACCTCCGGTGAAGGGGCTGTCGGTGGCTTTGATGGCCATGACATAGGCCGAAGCCACCCCAGCGCTCTCGGTCTGGGAACGTTTGGCTCCGTTGGCATCCGAAAGCTGCAAGGTGACGGACCGGGAGACCGGCTCCCGGTTCCCGTTTTCCACCTTACAACCGTTCAAGGCCAAAAGAATGCCAAGCCCCAAACACAGAGGTTTCAGTTCTTGGATCAGCGATTTTTTTTTCACGGTCAAACCCTAAGGGACGGGGGAAACCCCCCGTAGCCCCGGTTAAAAATTATAGGCTACGTCAATGGCCAGGTTGGTTGAAGAAAGATCGTTGACCGTGCTGGTGTTGGCCGAGCTGTCGGTGACCGTAAAGCCAGAGGACATCTTGTGTTGCCGCATGGAAAGCGCAACGCCCAGCTGGACCCGACCAGTGGTCTTGTTCCACTTGACCCCCAAATCGGCGATTGAGTCGGTACTGCGGCCCCCGGCTACGGCATCGGTACCGCCACTGGTGCTGGCTGCTGCGGGAACGGCTACCGAAGAACCGCCGACGATCACTTCCAGGCTCAAAATGTCCATCAACGGCAGGCTGACCCCGATCCCTTGGGTGTTTTCCATCGCCACGGTCCTAGCGTCCCCTTGTTCTACGTTAAAAAAGGACTGTTCGTTGTGCAGGAAAAAGGTGCCGTCCTTGTCCCCAAAAAAGGCGATCCGGTAGTAGTTAGCGCTGCCCTGCTTGAAGGTGGACTTTTGGTGTTGCTGGAAGGAGGTACCAAACACAAAGCCCAAACCTGCCTGACCGGCGGCAAAGGCGGGGGTTGCGGCCAAGGAAAACAGGGCAGCGAGGCTCAAGGCGTTTTTAAAGGAACGTTTCATCTTTATCTCCAAAAAAGGATTAAGGTTCAGGGTGAAAGGCAAAAAACATTTTTCCGGTGGCGGTCGTTTCGGGCACACGGCGGTCTCCTATCGGCTGATATTGATTTTCACTTTTTTCTTGGCTGCGTCCTCCAACATCGTTTGGCTTTTGGTGGTTTCTTGGGCTTGGTCACCAATTTGGGTGGTGTCTTGGACCGGCGCTTGGGAGCTGCCCGACCCGGCCGCATTGGGGTCAATGGACGGCACGCCTTGGTTGGAGTCCTGGGATACCAACCGGTCCGCCTGGGCCGGAGTCAGCTGCACCGGATCGATCGGCTTGCCCTGGGCGGCGATGCTGGAGGCAAAGGACTGGGCCACCTCAATCTTTTGGGCGATCTGGTCGAGCCTCGCAAAGGTCACCACCCCCGAAAGGGTGTAAAGCAAGGTTTGTTTGGGGCTCGCCTGGACCAAAAATTCGGTTCCCTTGACCCCCAAGACGGCGTTGACCGTCCTGACCTGGAGGTTGGTTCGACCACCGTTGTTGGGGGTGACCTTAAAGACCGCCTTGCCCAGGGTAAATTGCAATTTCATCGCCGCCTGCTCCAGTGCATCGAGCCCCAACAGGGCATCGGAATACATTTGCACCTGGGCGCTGTCCTTAAAAAAGGTAACCAACGCCCGGGTCTGGCCGGCGGTCTGGAGTTCGTCCCCTTCTTGCAGTTCCAGTTGGTCGTCCAGGGTCTTGAGGGCCAGCTGGCTTTCCCCTCGGTGAACCACCAGACTGCCGCTTTGCAGCCGCACCACTGCGATCCCAGCACCCAAGGCCCAGGAAGCCGAGACCCACTGGGAGCAAACCAACAAGACCAACCAAAGCGATTTTTTCACCTAACCCCTTAAAAATGAAAGACCAAAGAGAGGGACAGCCGGTTTTGTTGGTAACGCAAAAAATCTACGTTGGAACTCTGGTTGGTTTGTCTTCCCTCCAGGGTCCAAAGGTATTCCGCCCCTGGGGGCTGGTAGTTGCCGCCCAGGGCCAAGGTGGTTTGGGTCGTATTTTCCTGGGCCAGCTTCAAAGGGTCATACTTCAGGTATCGGGTCCCCGTGCGGCCCAAGGTCCCCTTGAGGGTCCAGTTTTTGTCCCAAGGGGCCGACCAGCCCAGTTGAAACCGAGTCTGGCCGTAGTCCTGCAAATCCCCCAAGGAGTCGTTTTGGACGCTGCCCAACTCAACCCGGACCCGGTAAGGGTCAAAGGCCAGATCACCGCCCAGGTCGCAGGTCTTGGTCAGACCATCGTAGTCGTACCTGGGCCCCAGGTTCAAGGCAGCATTTCGTTTGGTCAATTCGCAAGCGGCGGACAGGGATTCTTGGCTGGACAGTTCCCACTTCAATTTGCCTCGAACCAGTTGTTGCGCTTCGATGTGCCGGTTGGCTTCGGCCAACTCCAGTACCCCGGTCGCCTGATCGGCGATTTCGTTGGCCCCGACCCCCAGGCTCCAGGTCAGGCCGCCCAACCGTTGCTGCCAGTCCAAGGCCAGTTGGTTGAAAAACAATTCGGGCACGATCATCAGGTCCGAAAAGTACCGTTCCCGGATCAAAACGGCGCTGTACAAGAGTTCCTGGTCTGCGCCGTAAGGCTCGGTGTAAACGGGCAGCAACACCAACTGCAACTTGGTGGCCGGTTTTTTGGCCCACACTCCGGGGTTGACCCGCTCCGGGTTGTCTTCCCACACTGTCCCCAAGCTGCCGTACAAGGAGAGCAGGTTGCCCTGGCCCACCGGTTCTTCCTCCGGTTTGGGTAGGTAGAGGCTGAAGCTGCGGGTTTCGCTGCCCTGGGCACTGGTCACCTTGAGGAAAAACCGGTTTTCCCCCAACTCCAACCGGTAGGGCACTTCCAGGTTCAACCGAGCCGAGGGCCTGAAGGAAACAGGAACCCCGTTGAGCTCAATGGAGGTGACCGGAGAAAAGGAGCGTACGGAAAAAACGATTTTCCCTTGTGGCCCGGAGGCTTGGTTTTGGCCGTCCAGGTTCAAGGTCGGGCTGTAAACCAAAAGCTCCGAAGCCCTCACCTCCAAAGGCCCCAAAGCCAACCCGCAAACCAGAGCCAAGACCAGCACCAGTAGGCCTTTCACCTCGCTCCAGCTTACGCCGCCGGAGGCAGCACCGTATTTGGGGCCAAACCAGAAAGACAAAAACAACTCCGAACAAGGTGGTGAAGTCTTGGTTGTTCCAAAAGACTGTTTTTTCCGGGGCTCAAGACTGCCTGCGGTCCTTTGGCCCCGCCCTCACCCTAGCCATCGAAGGGGGAAAAAATCAATCATTTTTGCGGTCCTTCCCTCCCCCATAGTGCTAGAACCCTACAGGCTCGACTTATCCAAACCTCTCCCTCAAATCGCCAGTGCTTGGCGGAGGAAAAACCCAGTTCATAACCCAAGGCAAATTGTCTGTGGTCCCGATCCCAAGCATCCCTTGGATCAGCCCTGCCCAAACGTCCGAAGGATTGCCATTTTTCCTTTTTTTTAAACTTTTTTTTCCCTACCCCATATTTTAAAGGATTTACGACAAGGTATATTTTTGTTTAACTTGGCACTTAACGTTTTTTACTGGCCTCCAGCCAAAGCCAAAGCCCGACCTGGGAGTCGGCAACTTTTTGGACCTGAAACAATTGTTGATCCGCCAAGAACGATTCTGGTAGTGTGGCCTAAAATTCCGTTTTTCTGAGCTTAAGCCACTTTGGCTGCCCAAAAAAAGTTCTTCTTTTAACCGCTGTGCAAACGCTATGTCCGATCTAACCGTCTCCGAAGGCCAAAAAGCACTGTTCTTTTTTTCCCAAGCCTATCCCCAAAGCCCGGTTTACAATGTGGGGTACCTCTGGCGTATCCAGGGCAACTGTGACTTACAAAGGCTTCGGGAGGCCCTCGTCACCTTGACCCTACGCCATCCGATCCTGCGGTCCACCTTTGCCAAACAAGAAGGAATCTTGGTCCGCAAAGTACACGAAGACTGGACCCTGCCGTTCAAAACCTTGGAAATCGAAAGTTTCGGCGAAGAGGGTCTCTCGGAACAATACCTTTCGAGCCTGCGCCGCCCCTTTGCCTTGGAAAAGGAATTTTCTTGGGCCTGGACTTGTGTGTTGGAGAAACAGCAGCCCAAATACCTGATCTTGGTTTGGCACCACATCGTCGGGGACCTGTGGACCCAAATGATAGTAATGGACGAATTGCGTTCCTTGCTCCTGCAAGAGCCGCTGCCCGAACCAAGTGCGGATTATTCCGAAGTGGTCAAGGAGCAACAAGCCTTTTTGGCTTCGCCAAAAGCCAAAAAAGAAATCGCCGCATGGTCGGAGATTTTGGGGCCCAGCGAACCGATCCAGCTGCCCCTAGACCTGCCTCGCCCCAAAGCCGATTCCTTTGCCCGAGGTTGTGTGGCCCACCGGTTTGAGAGCGCCTTGGCGCATCGGCTGCAAAATTTCGCTGAGGCCCAGGGGGTTTCGATGTTTACCTTGGTGCTGGCGGCCTACCAATTGCTTTTGTGGCGGTACAGCGGACAAAAGTCCTTTTTGGTCGGTGCCCCGGTGTCGGGAAGAAGCGGCAATCGCTTTGCCCGGACCTGCGGCTTTTTTGTGAATACCTTGGCCTATCCGGCCCAGATCCACCCTGAAGAAAGTTTTCTCGATTTTTTGGCCAAGTTGCAGGCCCAGGTCCGCTCCAGTTTGCGGCGCAAGGAAGTTCCCTATCCGGTGCTGGTCAAGGAACTGGGCAAAGGGATCGACCGCAGCAGGCCCGCCTTTTTCCAGGTGGTGTTCGGTTGGGAGGAACCCAACCATTTCCTCAAATCCCCCCGGCCCCAGGTAACCCAAGCCCCGGATGAACCGGAGCTTTGGGACCTGGGGACCTTTGGGTTGGAGCTGAAGGAAAAACTCCAGATCACCGAATTTGAGTTGATGCTGCGGATCACCTCCAACCAAGGGGAATTGACCGGCTTTTTTGAGTACAATAGCTCCTTGTTCCAGGCAGAGCGGCTCAAAGGCCTCTTGGACAGTTTGGATACCTTATTGGCCGATCTGGTCAACCGTCCCGAGCTTCCGGTCGGAGAGTTGGCCTACTTGACTCCGGGGCAAAGAAAAAAACTGCTGCACCGGCTTGGCCCAGGGCCGATTCGGCCAATCGAGCCCTGCACCTTCCCCGAGTTGGTGGCCAAGCGGTTGGACCATGCACCCTATTCCCCCGCCTTGTGGGTAGGGGGCCGGGCGATCAGCTACGCAGAATTGGACAAACGGGCCAACCGGCTGGCCCATTGGCTGGTCGGCAAGGGGCTGCAACAAGACGCTCTGGTGGGCCTCTGTGCCCAGCCCAGCGTCGAATTGGTCGTGGCCCTCTTGGCCATCCAAAAGGCCGGGGCCGGTTATTTACCCCTAGACCCCAAGTACCCCCAAGACCGTCTTTACTTTATGGTCCAAGATGCCCAAATCGATTGGGCCTTGTGCACCGACAATCCCCTCCTGCCCGAGTCTTGCCAAGTCATTGACATTGCCCAGGCGGAAGGGTTTGCCCAGGAACTCTCCCCCCAGGCCCCCGAAGGCAGGGCCAAGCCGGAAGGACTGGCCTACGGGATCTATACCTCCGGCTCCACTGGCGTGCCCAAAGGGGTTTTGCTGGAGCACCGTGGATTGGTAAATCTTATCGGATACTTGGGCGAATTTTACGGCATCAGCCTGCGGGACCGGGTGTTGCAGTTGGGCAGCCTGAACTTCGACATTTCGATCTTTGAGATCGGCCTCTGCCTGGGCCAAGGGGCCTGTCTGGTGTTGGCTCCTCGGGCCGAACTGTTGCCCGGCCCCGGTTTGACTCGCATTCTCAAGGAAAACCAAGTTTCGACCCTGTTCATTACCCCTTCCTCCCTGGCCGCCCTGCCCGACACCGCCTTGCCGGATTTGACCAAAATCATTGCCGGAGGGGAGGCCTGTTCTTCCGCCTTGGTCAACCGTTGGGGGAAAAAGCGTCGGTTTTTTAACGCCTACGGCCCCACCGAAACCACCATCGCCGTCAGCTCGGCCGAACTTGGGCTGGGGCAGGAACTGGTCCCCTTGGGCCGCCCTTTGGCCAACCTCCGGCTTTATGTCTTGGATGAACAAAGACAACTCCAACTGCCCGGTGCGGTAGGCGAGCTGTATGTCGGCGGGGCCGGACTGGCTCGGGGGTACCTCAATCGGCCCGAGTTGGACCAAGAACGATTTTTGACCTTGGACCTGGGGCTGGGTCCCGAACGGTTGTACAAAACCGGCGACCAAGTCCGGTTTGGGAGCCAGGGGCAACTTTATTTCCAGGGCCGTGGGGACGAGCAAATCAAACTGCGGGGGTTTCGGATCGAACCGGGGGAGATCGAAGTCCAAATGGCCCAGGCCCCCGGAGTCACCGAAGCCAAAGTATTGCTAGCGGCAGATCCAAAAAGCGGACCGACCCTGGTGGGGTTTTACCTGGGCCCATGCGAACCCTCCGCCCTCCGGCATTTTTTGGAGCCCAGGCTTCCCGCCCATATGGTTCCCGGCCGATTGTTGCCCTTGCCTGCTTTTCCCTTGACCCCCAACGGCAAGATCGACCTCAAGGCCTTGGCCCAGATCCAGCCGGTCGAAAAAACGCCCGCCTCTACTGCGCAGGTCTCGGAAAACGGGGTCGCCCAAAAGGTGACCGAACTGTGGGCCGAGCTTTTGGGCCACCGACGCTTCAGCCTGGAAACCAACTTTTTTGAGGCGGATGGAGATTCGCTGCTGCTGGCCCACCTGCACCGGAGACTGGAAGAAACCTTTGGGGTCGAGCTTTCGGTGATCGATCTTTTCCAAAACCCCAATGTCTTGAGCATGGCAGGTTTGCTGGCCGGGAAACGACCCGAGCTGCTCCAAGCTACCTTGGCCCTTCCACTGGCCCCCAGCGAAGAACCGGTGGCCCTGATCGGCATGGCCGGTTCCTTTCCCGGAGCGGCCGGAGTGGAGGCCCTTTGGTCCTTGCTCAAAGAGGGACGGGAGGGGATCCGGTTTTTTAACCCTACCCAACTCGAACAGGCCGGGGTGCCTTGGTCGCTGGCCCAAAACCCTCGGTATGTTCCCGCCCGAGGTTGGATCGAAGGGGTGCGGGAGTTTGATGCCGGATTTTTTGGTGTCAGCCCGGCCGAAGCGCAGTTGATCGACCCCCAACAAAGATTGTTTTTGCAAGCGGCCTATTGGGCCTTGGAAGATGCCGGGATCGATCCGGTACGCTTTGAGGGAAGGATCGGGGTCTTTGGCGGTTCGGGAAACTCCCTGTACCTGACCAAAAACCTCTTGCCCAACACCGAGCTGATGGCTCGGGTCGGGAACCTTCGAGCCACCTTGGGCAACGACAAGGACTTTTTGTGCAGCCGGGTTTCCTACAAGTTGAACCTCACCGGCCCGGCGCTGGTGGTTCAATCGGCCTGTTCCACTTCTTTGGTGGCGGTCCACCAGGCGGTCCGTTCGCTCTTGTCGGGGGAATGTGAAGTGGCCTTGGCCGGCGGGGTGTCTTTGGTGGAGTTGACCGAATCGGGCTACCTCTATGAACCGGGGGGCATCGGTTCGCCGGACGGGCATTGCCGTCCGTTCGACCAAAAGGCCCAAGGCACGGTCCCCGGCCAAGGGGTGGGGATGGTGGTGCTCAAAAGGCTGTCTGCCGCCCAAAAAGACCTGGACGGGATTTATGCGGTACTCAAGGGAACGGCGGTCAACAACGACGGGGCCAACAAGGTGGGTTATACCGCTCCGGGACTCTCCGGGCAAAAGGCAGTTTTGGAAGCGGCGCTGGCCAAAGCGGGAGTCCGGCCCTTTGAGGTGGACTACATCGAAGCCCACGGAACCGCTACCCCTCTGGGCGATCCGATCGAAATGGCCAGTCTGGCGGCGGTGTACGGCGGCAGAAGCCCCGAGATCGGCCCGTTGTATGTGGGCTCGGCCAAAGGAAACTTGGGGCACCTGGATGCCGCCGCCGGGGTAACGGGGCTGATCAAGTTGGCGTTGATGGTTGACCGGGGTTTGATCCCCCAAAGCCTGCACTTCCAGACCCCAAACCCGGCCCTCAATCTCCCGGCAGGCCCCTTCGAGGTGCCCCAAACCCCCCGGCCCTGGCCCCGTAAAGAAAGGCTCGGGGCAGTCAGCAGCTTTGGGTTGGGCGGAACCAACGCCCATGCCCTGGTCGCCCAGGCCCCACCCTGCTCGGCCCCCGAAACCCCTGAGCCAGAGGAGTCCGAACAGCTGTTGGTCCTTTCCGCCAAAACCCCCGAGGCGCTGGCGGACATGGGCGAGCGACTGGCCCAACATTTGGAACGAAACCCAAACCTCAACCTGAGGGCGGTGGCTAAAACCCTGGGCCAAGGCCGAGGGTTTTTTGAACATTCCTTGAACTTGGTGGCCCAAGATTCACCGGAAGTGGTCCAAAAGCTACGTCATCTGCCGACCAAAACCAACCACCCTACGCCTGCCGGGGTGGCCATGATGTTCCCCGGCCAAGGAACCCAGTATGTTGAAATGGCCCTGGGGCTCTACCGTTCCGAACCGGTCTTTAAAAAGGCTTTGGACAAGGGTGCCCAGGTTTTTGGGGACCTGACCGGCAAAGACCTGATCTGGGACCTGTACCCCGCTGCGGTACGTCGGGCCCAAGCTTCGGAGCGTTTGGGCCAATCCTGGTTGACCCAACCGGCGGTTTTTTGTGTGGAACAGGCGTTGTTCCAATTTTGGACCCACCTGGGGGTGCGGCCCAGCGCCCTGATCGGACACAGCGTCGGCGAATACACTGCCGCCTTTGCCGCCGGGTCCTTGGGGTTGGAAGAAGCCCTCTTTTTGCTCTGCGAGAGGGGAAGGCTGGTCCAAGAGCTGCCCCCTGGAGACATGGTCAGCCTCAACCTTTCCCCCGAGGCCTTGGCACCTTGGCTGGAAGGGCAAGAGGAACTGAGCTTGGCGGCGATCAACGGCCCCAACAGTCTGGTGGTTTCGGGCCCCACCCGAGGGGTACAACAGTTTGCCGCCAAGTTGGAGGCCCAAGGGGTGGTGCTCAAACGTCTTTTCACCTCCCACGCCTTCCATTCCTCCATGTTGGACCCCATCCTGCCCGACTTCGCCAAGGTTTTGGGCAAGGTAACCTTTGCTCCCCCCAAACTGCCCTGGATCAGCAACGTCACCGGGACCTGGGCCGACCCATTGGAGGTGACCACCCCCCAATATTGGGTCCGGCACCTGCGGGACACGGTCCGTTTTTCCGAAGGTCTGGCCTGCCTGTTGGCCCAGGAAAAAACCGGTCTTTTGGAAGTGGGACCGGGCGGCACCTTGAGCGCCTTGGCACTACAACATCCAGGCTGCACCCCGGACCGGCTGGTGGTCCAAAGTCTGCCCCGAGCCCTGGCCAAGGACTCGGACCGACGTTTCTTTTTGGGCCAACTGGGCCGACTTTGGGAGGCCAAGTTGGTGGGAAATCTGGACCTGGGGGGACCGATCCAAAAATTGCACCTGCCCACCTATCCCTTTGCCAAGGAAAGCCACTGGGTGGAAGCCACTCCTAGGACACCGCTGCTTGCGCTGGGCCCCAAACTTTACAAACCGAGGTTGGAACCTTGGTCCCCGCAAGGAGCGGAAGCTCTGCCCCCCAAGTTCCGGCTCTGGATCGGCCCCCAGGAGCCGACGGGCCACCAAGAGCAGGCCTTCGGCTTTGTCCCTTGGCCTTTGGAGGCCGATTTTTCGGGGCTTCCTTCGGTGCTTGGCCTGTTGCCCAAAGGAGAGGTCCAGGTGGTCTTGGAGCCCCCGGCGGGCGGCGCACAGGGGTTGGCCGAGCTGCTGCATCTGGTGCGAATCTTTGCGGAAACCGGACGTTCCTTGGACCTGCGCCTTTTGACCCGGAACCTGCCGGGCAGCAGATCCAACCTTCAGTTTTCGGTCTTCGCTGGGGCCTTTTTGACCGTCCCCCTGGAGCATCCAAATTTTCGGACCCAACAGTTGGAACTGGAGACGAAAGGTTACCCCGCCCTGCTCTGGAAGCAGCTCAACCAAAAACCGACCGAACCCAAACTGACCCTCACGCTAGAAGGGGTCTTCCGCCCCGCCTACCTACCGCTGGGGACCTTGCCCAAAGGCAGCCCGCTGAAAAAGGACGGGGTCTATTTGATCACCGGTGCTACCGGCGGCTTGGGGACCGCTCTTTGTCTCCACCTGTGGGAGCGATACCAAGCCCGTCTGGTCCTGGCCAGCAGGGACCCCCAACAGGGACAGGCCAAACGACCTGCGGTGGCGGGAGCAGAGGCCCTTTGGGTCAAGATGGACCTCAACGACCCACAGTGGGCCACCAAAGCGGTGGAAGAGGCAAAAGCCAAATTCGGTACCTTGGACGGAGCCTTCCATTTGGCCGGAACGGCTCCGGGAGGGTTGATCAAACTCAAAACCTTGGCTCTGATCGAGTCGGTTTTGGCCCCCAAGGTCGAAGGGACCCTAGGGCTGTTTGAGGCGCTCAACCAAGAAAAGGTGCCCTTTCTGGTCCTGTTCTCATCTATCACCGCCTTGACCGGAGGGTTTGGCCAGTCCGACTACGGGGCAGCCAATGCCTTTTTGGACCGGTTTGCCCAAACCGTCACCGGTTCCACCCGCTGCCTGAGCCTTAACTGGGACAGCTGGAGCGAGGTCGGTATGGCCACCGGCCTGCAACTGACCGGCACTTTGGCCCAATTCAACCGGGAACGGCTGTCCAAAGGACTGGGCACCGAAGAAGGGTTGGAAGCCATGGAAGCCGCCTTGGGCAGCGGGCTCAGCCAGGTGGTAATTTCCAACATCCCGGTGGAGGAGCACCTCAAGGAGGTCCAATCCTTGGCCCTGGCGGTCAACCAGGTCCCCGAAAGGTTGGTACGCCCCAGCGCAGAGACAAGTGCGGAGGCCGTGGTTCTAGACCTTTGGCGACAGTATTTGGCCCGAACCGAGGTGGAGCGGGAGGACAATTTCTTTGACCTGGGCGGCGACTCTCTGATGGCCATCAACCTCACCGCCGAGCTGGGCCGGACCTTTGGCCTGACCCTGCCCGCCACCTTGTTGATGGTCAACCCTACCCCCCGTGAGTTGGCGGTCTATCTGGAGGCACAAAAGCACCCGGAAGCCCGTCCATTGGAGCAGTACCGCTTTTTGGTCCCGGTCTCCAAAGAGGTCAACGCCCCGCCGCTTTTCCTGTTCCCCACCGGCGGCGGGTATGTGGTTTATTACCGGGACTTGGCCCGGGCGCTGGGCGACAGTCTTTGTGCCTTCGGCTTCCAGGCCAGGGGACTGGACGGAAAGGACCGGCCTTTTGAGAGCATCGAGGAAATGTCCCAAGGCTTCCTGGAAGAATTGTTGGTCAAGTACCCTGAAGGTCCCTGCATCCTGGGCGGTGCCTCCTTCGGCGGCTTGGTTGCCTATGAAACGGCCCAGCGGCTGGTCGAGCTGGGAAGGGAGGTTTCCCTGCTCTTTTTGATCGACACCCCCGGACCAGGACAAATGCCGATCCGTTTTGAAAACAATGTGATGATCATCAAGGAGCTGTTCGGGCGGGCGCTGGAACTCAATGAAGCCACTTTGGCCCGGCAAAACAGCGAGGAGCAGGTGCAATACATTGCCGAATTGGCCCGCAGAGCCAATCTGCCCGAACTATTGCCCCCCGACTTTGGGGTGCCCTTTTTGGAGGCGGTGGCCAGCCACATGAAGGCGATGTTCAGCTACGAACCCAAGCCCTACAAAGGCAAGGACCGGATCCTCTTTTTCCGGCACACCGAACCGCTGGCCGAATATGCCAAGCGGCCCGAACTACCTTGGGTGGAACTGAGCCGCGGGGAGATCGACATTCGCAGGGTCGAGGGAAACCATTACACCATGAACTTCGACCCCAACGTGGCCAAGATTGCCGCCGAGATCAAAGCTCGACTCCGGCGGGGGTAAAGGGACGGGCAAACGGGAAAGCTCGACTCCAGCGGGACAAAACCCGACCGGAGAGCAGCACAAACAGACCGCCCAAGGACCGAGGTTTGGACCAAGGGAACCTTTTTGGGTTAAGTTGAGGTCCGCTGGTCGCGGCTTGGGTCGGGTAAGGTTTTGGCAAGCAGGCGAGTGGGTTGGAACTTTTGGGCCCTCGCCTTTTGGGTGTCTGCCGCTTTAAGACTTTACAAAGAAGGGCTTTTGGCATAACCGTGTGGACTCCAGTCGGGGCTAGGAATCGGGGAACAGCTCAAAAAAAAGTTGACACCCTAAAACCTCTCCCATAAGCTGGCTGAATATTAAGCGGCGGGCCGGTAGCTCAGCTGGTAGAGCACCTGACTTTTAATCAGGTTGTCGCGGGTTCGACCCCCGCCCGGCTCACCAATTTTTACCGCCGTATTTGTCCCCATCGTCTAGAGGCCTAGGACACCGCCCTTTCACGGCGGTAACACGAGTTCGAATCTCGTTGGGGATGCCAATTTCCGCTGTTTTTGCCTCCATTTTTTACCCCCTTCGTTTTCCCTTTGGCCCGGCCTACTTGGCCTTTGGATTGCCCCCCAACCCGACCTCTTTTTTTTGGCCCCGCTCACCTTGGTCCGTTTTCTTAAGGCTCCAAGCCGTTTGAGCCCTTTGGCCCTTCCACCGGCAGCCCCGCCAGTTGCCATTGGGGAAAGCCTTCTTCCGGCCTAAAACTCCGAATCCCCGCCGCCTTTAACCTCTGCACTGCCTCATAAGACAAAACGCAATAAGGCCCCCGGCAGTAGGCGATCACTTCCTTGGAGGCTTGGTGTCGGTCAATGAAGCCTTGCAGTTGCTCCAAGGTGACGTTCAGCGCCCCGGCGATGGTCCGGTCGCAAACTCGCTGTGGGGGCGCAGGTCGATCAAGGTCACCGCCTGGGCCAGCCTCTCAAGTAGTTCAGCGCTCGAAAGGGGCTCCAACCGGTCTTTGCCGTGAAGGTGCAGCTCCACCAGCCGGTCCACTTCAGCCAGATTGCGTTGGGCGATTTTGGTCAAGGCAAAAAGGTTTTCAAGCACCAAATCGTTGGTCACCCGGTAATGAACATAAAGCCCTGCCTTGCGCCCGGTCATCAGCCCCGCCGCTTTGAGCTGCTGGAGGTGCTGGGAACAGTTGGCGTAAGACAGGCCGGAGACCTCCGTCAGTTCCTCGACGGTCCGCTCCCCTTGGGCCAAGTATTAGATCAGCTCCAGCCGGTTTTCCTGGCCCAAGGCCTTGGCGATTTTGGCAAACTGTAGGTACAGGTGCCGTTTGAAGTCAGATATGGATAAAGGTTTCAAAAAAAGTTGCCGAAAAAACACCGGGAACGGTCAAACCCCCTTGGGTTGCGCCACTTCAGGTACAGCCGTGGCAGGTAAACCAACCGCCAAGGCCGACAGCGCCAAAAGCCCTCTGGGGGCCAGTTCGACCCATTGGTTCTCGCTGGTCAAGGCCTTTTTTGCCCACCACCCCCAGGTAAGTGTAAACCCACGCCCCGGGGCCAGGGTCACAAAGCTGACCGCCAGATAAGACCGCAGGTTGATCCGGGTCAGCCCCAGGCCGTAGTTGAGCAGGTTGAAGGGAAACAGCGGCACCAGCCGGACAAAGGGCACAAACCGCCAGCCTTTCTGCTCTACCCCGGCCTTGAGTTGCCCCAACCTGCCTTGCACTTTTCGCTCGGCCCAGGGCCGACCAAAAACCGGGCGGTCAAAAACGCCAGTCCCACCCCCAACGTTGCCCCCGTCAGGGTGTACAAGGTACCGGCCCAAAGCCCGAATACCGCCCCGCCCAAAAGGGTGAGGATCGATCCGGGAAACCACAGCAAGGTCCCCAACCCATAAAGCAAAATGAACCCCAAGGGTCCCGCCCAGCCCAGCTCTTGCAGCCACAGGGCCAAAGCCTCCCAAGAGAGGGACTCCCGCCGGTACAATCCGGCCACCGGCACCAAAAAAAGCGCCAAGCCCAAGGCCATTTTTCCGGCCCGGTTCACCGGCCCCCAGAGGTGGGGTCGTTGAAGCCGTAAGCCTTCTTTTCTTGGGAAAAGGGCTGCCACAACATCTTGTGCAGTTGCAATTCCTTGGGCTCCAAAAACAGGTCGATCCCGATCTCCATGCCCTCGTGGCCCAAGTCGGGTTGAGCCTTGTAGGTGCCAAACAATCGGTCCCACCAGGGCAGGTTAAAACCAAAATTCCGGTTTGCGTCTGCCGGGGAAGAGGAATGGTGGACCCGGTGCATGTCTGGGGTGACCACCTACAGGCGCAAGAGCCGGTCGAGAGCCAAAGGCAATTTGAGGTTGGAATGGTTGAACATCGCCATGCCGTTGAGGATCACCTCAAAGGCCAGCACCGCCACAACCGGCGGCCCCAGGGCCAAAATCAAGGACAGCAGGATCTCCAAGGGGTGAAACCTAGCTCCAGTGGTGACATCGTACTCCAGGTCGGCATGGTGCATCCGGTGGAGCCGCCACAAGAGGGGCAAGGCGTGGACCATGACATGTTGCAGGTAGATTAAAAAAACCAACGCCACCACCGAGAGCACCCAAGGCCAGGGCTGGGGCAAGGGGAACCGATTGAAAAGCCCCCACCCCTGCGCTGCGGCCATCGCCGCCAAGGCCATCGGTAAGGCCGGCATCAAAAGCCGGGACAGGACACTGTTCAAAAAACGATCCCTAGGTTGGAACTCCACCGGAGGGCTCGGGAAAACCGGCGTTCCCGCCGGGGGCCAAGGCCTCCCAAACCCCGAATACCGCCAGCAAGCCAAAAAAGAAACCCATCCGTAAGCCCGACTGGTGGGCCAAGATCCATTCATCCATGCCGTTGCCTTTGGAGACCAAGATTGGCCCCTGCGGCCCCCGGCCCGGCGGTTGGCACCGGAGGTGGGCAGGTGGTGTGCAGGGGCTTTTATTATATTATTCAATTGTTTGCTTGATCATAAGGAGCCGGTCAAACGGCCTCGCTGCCAAGACGGGGCCTCCCGTTGGGACAAAACTACCGGGCCGGGGGAGGCAAAAAACAGGGGCAAAGAGGGCCAAGCCAAGCCCCGGCAACAGTGGGGACCACCCCCCCCAAGAAACGGCCCTGTTTGCCTCCAGGGACAACCGGGCAAGTGCCATTTGCCTCTGAGGCCAAACCTGGAAAGCAACGAGAGAATTTTAATTCCCTTTCTAAAACCTCCGATTTGGGTTAAAGTGCAAAAAACCTTTCCCCTTTTGACCGGTTTTTATGACGTTCCAAGACGATTTTATCCAAGGGCAGAACGAGGAACTCATTGAATACATGAAGTCCTCAAGGCTTTTTAGCCACATCCCCGATTCCCTGCTCTCCACCTTGGTGCCCATTTCAGACTTGCGGGTTTATGACCCGGAACAGGAGATTTTGGTGGAAGGCCAGGAAAACGACCGGGTCTTTTTTCTAATGCGAGGGGCGGTCCAGATTTTTGCCGGCGGGGAATTTATCTTGGAGCTGAAACGGCAAGGGGACCTTTTCGGCGAGATGAGCGTGATCAGCTCCAAACCGGCCAGCGCCACGGTGATCGCCAAAACCAGGGTGCAGGTGTTTTCCGTTTTGGGCCGCAACATTGGCCGTTACACCGACATCGACGTGGAGCGGATCAACCACATCCTCTACCGTCTGTTCGCTGCCGTCCTGACCGACAAGCTGGCCCTGACCACCTACAAGGCCAAGCAGTACGAAGTGGTCAACATCTACCTCAACAAGACCCAAGCGGCCTTGGCGGAGAAACACACCCAGCTGCTCAAGGAAAAAAAGGCCGCCGAAGCCGCCGCCAATACCAAAGCCGCCTTTATCGCCACCATGAGCCACGAGATCCGTACCCCCCTCAACGGCATCTTGGGCATGACCGAATTGCTGCTTTCCACCCACCAAACCGAAGAACAACGGGACTTCACCGAAAGCATCCTGATTTCTGGGCGCAACCTTTTGAGCATCATCAATGACATCCTGGACTTTTCCAAGATGGAGGAAGAGGACATCCAGGTTGAAGTCAAGCCGATCAGGCTCCAGGAGCTGGTGGAGGAATGCATCGCCCTGAGCGCCCCGGATGCGGCCTTGAAGGGGCTGGAGCTGTTTGAACGGATCGACCCCAAGACCCCTGAGGAAATCAAGGGCGACCCCAAACGAATCGCCCAGGTCCTCAACAACCTGCTTTCCAACGCCGTCAAGTTTACCGACCAAGGGCAGGTGCAGCTCCTGGTCAAGCCGCTCGAAGGCCGGGAAGGGGGGGAATTGCTGTTCGAGGTCAAGGACACCGGGATCGGGATTGCCCAAGAAAAGCAGGTGGAACTTTTCCAACCCTTCTACCAAGTGGACAGCTCCATCACCAGAAGACACGGTGGCACCGGGTTGGGGCTGGTGATCGCCAAGAATCTGGTGGAGTTGATGGACGGCCGCATCTGGTTTGAAAGCTTACCGGGGGTGGGAACCCAGTTTTACGTTTCCCTGCCCTTTGAGCCGTTGCCCAAGCCGGATGCCCAAGAATTCAGCCTGCCCAAGGGCCTCTCGCTGGCGCTCTTCGAGCGGGGCATCGAACAGGGGGAAGCGCTGGAAGAGCGGCTCAAACGCTGGGGAGTGCAGGTCAAACGGGTACGGGAGCGAGAGGAACTGGGCATTCTTTTAGCCTCTTCGGACCTGATTGATCTGGTCTTGTTGAGCATCACCGGCAGCACCACCGAGGCCCACAAGCTGGGCCAAGAGGTTTGGAGCTACCCGGACCGGGAACAGACCCCCATCATCTTTACCACCAAGTTGGGCCAGGAGCTGGACCTCTCCCGGTACCAGCAACCCTGCAAACACCTCTACAAGCCCATCCGAGAGCGAAGCCTGTACCACGCAGTGACCGAGCTCTTGCGGGCCCACACCGGGGAATCCAAGTCCGATTGGTCCGAAAATCTCCAGGAGCTTTACCCGCTGCGGATCTTGGTCGCCGAAGACAACCAGATCAACCAAAAGATGTTGCTGCGCCTCTTGAGCCGGCTCGGCTACGCCGCCGAGGTGGCCAACAACGGGAAGGAAGTGCTTGAAGCGGCAAAGCTCCAGGAATTTGATCTGGTACTGATGGACATCCAAATGCCCGAAATGGACGGCCTGCAGGCCGCCCAGGCACTGCGGCACAGTTACAAAAAGTCCTGCCCCCATTTGATCGCCCTGACCGCCAACGTCTTTGAGGAAGACAAACAACGGTACCTGGACGGCGGCTTGGACGACTTTATCGGCAAACCGATCTCCCCCAAACTGTTGGAGGAAAAGATCCGCCAACTGGGGCAAAAACTCTTTTCCTCTTCCAGGCCCCCTTTACAATCCCCCTAAAACCCATCCAAACTCGGACTTTGGCCCGATTCTTTCATTGAGAGCGGCGCACCTCCCCCTTTGTGGCTTGGGTTTTAGAGCTAAAACGACATGAACTGGCAGTACAACCAATATTATCCCTTAGCCCAGGCTGGGCCCAACGCAAGGGCGCTGGGGGAAGCGCTTTTGCAGGCCTACCCTTTGACCCGAAGCTGCCTGTTGGTTTTGGGACCCAAGTTGGTTGAGACGGTACAGTTTGGTTACTTCCAGGCCGGTCACGAGATCATCAAGGAAGGGGAAAAGGGCAAGGACCTTTATCTGCTTTGTGAAGGCGGGGTGGATGTCCTGGTGGGCGGCAAGATCGTGGTCAACATGAAGGGCCCCACCCTTTTGGGCGACAAGGGCATCGTGGAGACCGATTCGACCCGGGCGGCGACCATCAAGGTGGCCAAGGCCCAGGTTTGCCTGTTTTTGAAGATCCCGATGGATCTTTTTATCAAGGACTTTAAGTCCCAAGCTGCGGACGGTTTGTTTGCCCAGGAAACGGCGATTTTTGCGGCCATGTTCCTGACCATCCAAGACCGCCTCTTTACCTACATGAACCACCAAAAAACCATGTGGGAAGAGGTCAACAGCACCCTGAACCTGCTCAACACCAAGCTGATCGCCAAGTCCCTGGAAAACCAAAAACCCCTCAATTGGGACCCCAACGCCTGGGGCCACGCCAAGAGACAGGTTTTTAAACTGATCGGCTTTAAGTGGCCCGATAACCTGGAGGCAAACCCGGCCAACCTGTACCAGTTGCTGGCCAAGTTTCTCTCCACCAAGACCGCCCCGCTCAAAACCCGGCTTTCCCCCGCCGAGTTCACCGCCGCTAGGCAAAGGTTGTGGCAGGGGTGGCTGGAGGAAATCGCCCGTGGGGTGCTCAAACACCTGCCCAAAAAAGCCCTGCCCATCGACATCGGGGAGATTGAGCTGTTCAACCCCAAACTCTTTCGGGTCAAACTGCTGACCTTGGTGCGGACCTTCGAGAAAAAATTCCCTCCCTCCGAGGCGGCCCAAAAGGGGCTGGTCAGCCTCAAGGCCGAAGACCACTTCGGCAAGGGCCAAAAGGTCAACTTTTTAGAGCTGTTCCCCTACCTGGAAGCCTTCGACCGGGCCTGCAAAATCCCTAGGCCCAACTGGATCAAGGCGATGTTGGCCCAAAAAACCGCCCAGATTGCCGCCAAAAGCGAAAATGAATTCAACGGTTCCTTGGTCCGTATGCAGGAATTTTTGGAACGGGTCAAAGGCATGACCGTCAACCTGGGTCCGGCCCAGGTGGAGAAAAAGCTGGACACCGCCCAGGTGAACAAGGCGGCCAAAGACTTGGTCCGCAGCTACGATGCCTTTTTTCGGAATGTGGAGGCCCCGGTGGGCCGCAGGTTGGGGGAGATTTATTTCCAGCCCGACGAAACCCCGAGGCTGGAGGACCTGATCAAGATCTCCGGTTCCAAAATCATCCGCCAACAGATCGAAACCGCCTTTGGCTCGATCACCCAGGCCCTCAAGCTGGTGGTCCCCAACTTGCCCGTCACGGTGATGGAAAAGATGTTGCGGATCTTCCGAGCCAGCCCCGGCGATTGCCTGAATCCAAGCGAACTGGCGCTCAACTATTGGACCCCCATTTCCAGCGGTGCCTCGTTGGTCCAAGGCAAGCGGGAGCTGTTTTTCCTCAAGTCCGGCACCCTGCTGGGCGGCAGCGCCTGGAAAAACCTTTTGGACAACGAAAAGGCCAAGGCCTTGTCGATCAAGGTTCCGCCCAAAGGGGAAAACGAACCGCCCGACACCTACTACTGCTTTTTTTGCCTGCCCAAATCAGTGTTGCCCTGGAACCACGAGACCTTGGACCCCAACCAAATCGCCGGGCAATACACCTTGATCCTGCAATGGTTGACCGAGCGGATGTTGGGCTTTTTGGCCGAACTGGCCGAAGAGCGGGACGAACACTACGAAAAATGGGTGAAGGCGGAGATGATCACGGACCTGGAAAAACGGGTCCAAGACTTTGAAAACCTCCCCCGAGAGATCGACGGCGAAGCCGGGAAGGCTCTGGGGTTATATCTGACCGAATTGGGGTTGACCTTGGCCCCGGGGGAACCCTTGGTTTCGGCACAGGTGTCCAAATCGGTTTACAACCACTTGGTCCGGGAAATCAAGGCCAACAACCCGGCCTTGGGGGTCAATGAGGTGGGGAACCAAGCCTACACCAAATTCCGGCTGCACCTGACCGAAATGGTTGAGTTGATCAAGTCCTACGACTCCAACCGCCCCAAGGTGGCTGACAAAACCGAGGTGTATCAGGTGCTCGAAGACCAGATCCGCCGGTTGTTCCTCCGCCTCAAGCAACCGATCCAGGAATCCTATTTCTCCTTGGGCTTGGCGGCCAAGCCAATGATTTCCATCGGCAGCATCGCCAAGGACATGGAAACCAAGCCGGACATGTTCCGCCGGTTTGCCCAAGATTTTTTGTCCCTGCTCGAACAGGTCCAGATCAATTTGATTTTGGAAACCGATGATTACCACCAGAAAGTCAGCCAGATTCGTTCGCTCCGGTCCCAGTACGACCTTGAATCCCTCCAGGCCCAGGCGGTCAACGATGGGGTCAGGAAGCTGCAAACCCTCTTGGGTCCAGGCCTGAGTTAGCCACCTCCGGCAGGCCTACAGGGCTTTCATAGCCGCTCCGTCCACCGCAATGGACTGGCCGCTCAAATAACCGGCTTCACCAGACAACAAAAAAGCCCCAACCTTGCCGATCTCCTCGATGGTCCCGTACCGGCCCAGAGGGATGTTCGCTTGGGACTGCTGCCGCTGCTCCTCCGTGCTGATCCCCTTGGCCCGAGCCAAATTAAAATCCAGGCTGTGGATTCTTTCGGTGTCGATCTTTCCGGGCATCAGGTTGTTGACCCGGATGTTCTGGGGCCCCAACTCCCGAGCCAGACTTTTGACCAACCCGGCCACAGCGCTGCGCATCACGTTGGAAAGCAACAGCCCATCGATCGACTCCTTGACGCTTGAAGAGGTGACGGTCAAGATCGCCCCGCCCCCTTGCCTGCGCATGGAAGGCAGCACTCCTCGGACCAACCGGACCGCACTCATCAGGTTTTGCTCAAACGCCTGGGTCCAGACTCCATCCAAAAACTGGTCAAACCCGCCGGGCGGAGGTCCCCCGGCGTTGACCAGCAGTTGGTTCACTTGGCCAAAACGGCCAAATCCCGCTTCCAGCCAAGCCTTGATGCTCAAAGGATCGGCTGCGTCCAAAAAGGAAAAACCCACCTCGACCCCATAGTCCAAGGAGAGGTTGCGGGCCGCTTCCGCCAAGCTGTTGCCGTCTCGGCCCCCCAAAAACAAACGTCCCCCTCGTTCGGCCAAGGCCCGAGCAACGCCATAACCGATCCCCCGACTGGAGGCGGCCAAAAAGGCCACCTTGGGTTGCCCTTGGGGGGCCAATGAGTTTTGTGTCGGTGACATCTTGCCCTTGTGGTTTGGATTTATTTCCCCGACCCCAAGGCCAGCGCACCCAGCTTGGTTTCCAGGTCGGAAATCTTGGTTTCCAGCTCCCGTCGGGTCCGAGTCAACAACTCTTGGTTCCGGGTTAAAGTAGCGGTCAAAAAGGCATTTTCCAAAGACAGGGCCACATGGCCCACCAACAGCCCCAAAAACTCGGCTCGGCTCTTGGAAAAGGCCTGGGTCGCCAGATTGTTTTCCAGGTACAAAATCCCCACCAACCGGCTCTGGTTCATCATGGGCATCGCCAGGATCGACTTGGGTTTTTCCTGGACCACATAAGGGTCATAACCAAAAATCACCTCGTTGCCTGCGTCCCCCAAGACCAGGGTCTTTTTGGTGCGGATCACGAAAGAGACCACCGTGTGGGCGATCTTGTTGCAGTCCTCAAAGGCCAGGGAACAAAGCTTGACCTCCGGGTTGTCGGCGCTGTTCCCTTCGGCTCTGATCCGAAAGTGCCCTTCTTGTTCGACCAGGAAATACCCCCTTTGGGCCCCGGCGGTTTCCAGCATGATTTTGAGCAGCTTTCTTATCAAGGCACCGGGGTCGCTTTCAAAGTCCAAGGTAGTCAAGAGCCGGGCCAGACTGGTGAGGTCCGACTGCTGGGCTTGGGGCACCAGCCCCCTGGGGTTGACCGGTTCCTGGCTGGATTCCAAGAGACCCAGGTATTCCTTGGGCATCCTGGCCAACTTCGCCCCGGCTCCCCACCTCCGGTAGGCCAACTGGGCTTCCTTGAGGTAGGCCAGGGCGATGGTGGTCTTGTTTTTGGACAGGTAATACCTTGCCGCCAGTTCGTTGGCCAACCCTTGGATCTGTGGCCGTCCCTGCTCTTTGGCGGCGGCAATGGCCTTGTCGTAAAGGTCGATGGTCTCGATGAAGTTACCGCCGGTGGCCGACATTTCGGCACAGACCAACAGGTATCGGTCCAAGAAGTTCTGTTCACAAGCGCTGGAAAGCAGCCGCAGCTTGTCCCGGTTGCCCTTGAGGATATCCCAATACCGTTTCCGTTCGTCGAAGCTCATGTGCGGATAGTTGGCCAATACCACCAGGGAAAAATAAAAATAATGCTCCGGGATGCTGAGCTGGCCATAGTTTCTAAGCTGTCCATCCGACTTGAGGATCTGCTGGAGGCTTTTGGGGTAGTCTCCCAAAAAGTAATACAGCTGGGCTAAAATCAGGTGGTACCACTGGAGCAAAAGCGGGTTCCGGCTGGCTTTGAGGCTCTTGAGCAGGGGCTCGGTGTCGCTGGGGTTGGGCAGCTCGGACTCCGGGTCCTTGAGGGTCAAAAAGAGCCGCACCAAAGCAAAGATTTGGTCCAGGTCCGGGTTTTTCGCCTGTAGGGCAAAGTCTTCATTTTTTTTGATTTCCAAGGCCACCCCGTCCAGCGGAGTGCCTGCCACCAAATGGGTATAAACCAAATAACCCAACGCCCCCGAAGCGGCGATAAAATCCCCGAAACGGACCCCTTGCTGGGCCGCCGCATTGAGGTGGTCCAGGCTTTCTTTGGTGCTCGCTTTCCAGTGGCAAACAAAAGCGCCGAACAAAAAGTTGAGCCCCGGAGATTGGGAGGGAATCTCCAGTTTGCGGTTGAGGGTCAAGGCCAGCTTGCCCATCCCAAATCCCTTCTGGTAATCCTCCAAACCGCAGCACAACAAAATGGCATAGTGCATGTACCCGAAGGGCGAGGCCGCACAGTTGCCTTGGTTGAGGCTGTTTTCGACCATCTTTAAGGTCAAATACACCCACAGGCTCCGTTTGGAGAAATAAGCCGCCGGGATGACGCTGGTGAACAACTTCATCAAGGCCTTGCTTTCGTTGCTGTCCATCTCGTTCAGGTACAGCAGGTTCTCCAGCTTTTGGGCCGAGATCCGGGCCTGCATCTCCTGCATCAACACTTGGCCGACAATCGAGATCTCCGCATCGTTGGGCGGAATCTTCTGCTTGGAAAAGTGGTTGATCGCCTCGGTGCCGATCTCCAATGCCTGCTTCAGGTCCCCGGCCTTGATAAAGAGGTTCAGCTTGATGCTGATGACCGCCTCTTTCTCTTCGTCGGTCCGCAGGTGGTCGTAGAGCAGTTGGAAGATCGGTTTGAAGGCCTCGGTGTTGCCGGTATAATACTCCGCTTCCGCCCGGCGGACAAACAACTCCTTGGCTAGGCCATAGTCCAGTTCCCAGGCCTCAGGGCTGAGCAGTTCCGTCCCTTGGGTGTAGTAGTTCCAGGCGGTTTCGTAGGCCGCAATGGCCCTGGAGGCATCTCCGGCCTTGAGGTTGAGCCAGGCCAGCTGGTGCCGCTCCGGCCACTCCTCGATCAACTCCACCGCTTGGTTTAGCTGGTTGACGGTCTTAAAGATCCAGTCTTCCGCCGGAGCCTCGGGCGCAGCCCGGAGCAGCTTGCGGCCCACGGCGAGGTGCATCTTCCGTTTTGCCTGGGGGACCCAGAGGCTTGAAGCGGCGAGGTGGATGCGGTTGTGCAGGAAGTGGTAAAGCTTGTCGTGACCGTGGGCTCGGGTTTCCTGGAAAATCATACCCTTTTGCAAGAGCTCTTCTAGGGCCTGGTCCAATTCTTCCTCGGAAAGCTCCAGCCCCAAGGCCAAAGTGGACCGCTCAAACTGGGTGCCGATACAGGCGGCGGTTTTGAGGGTTTCAATCGCCTTTTCATGCAGGTTTTTGATCTTGGTGATCAATAAATCGATCACGTCCTTGGACTGACAAGCTTTGTGTAGGGAAGGCAGGTCCCAAACCCAGAGTTCCTTTTGGGGGTCCCAGGTGATCAGGTCCTGTTCGCTCAGGTGGCCCAGGAGTTGTTTGACAAAAAAGGGATTGCCGTTGGTTTTGTCCAAGAGCAGCTTGACCAACTCCTCAAAGTCCTGCTCCGACCCAAAGGCTTCGGCCAACAGGGAGCGCAGGTCTGCCTCGTGCAGGGGCCGCACGGAAAGCTCCCGTTGGGGCACCCCGGATTTGGCGATTTCCTCCAAAAAAAGATTGAGGCTGCCCGATTGGATCGCCAAGCTGTCCCGGTAGGCGACCATCATCAAGAGGTGCCTGCTGTTGAGGTCGGTGATCAGATTTTGGAGGGTCAGCAGGCTGGCGGAGTCGGCAAAGTGGAAGTTGTCCAAAAAGATGACCAAAGGCTTGCCGCCCTTGGTGAAGCAGTTCAGAAACCGCAGGATGCTGTAGCCCAAGCGGTTTTGGGTCTCCAAGGGGTCCAGCCGGGGCGGTTCCCGGTGGGGGCCTAGGATCAGGCGCAGGTCGGGCAGGAATTCGGCCAGCACCCCCAGATTTTCCCCCAATTCCTTGTCGAGCAACTGCCGCCACTCGGTCAGCTGGGCCTCGTCTTGGGTCAAGAGGTGGTTGACCAACCGTTCAAAGGCCTCCCGGAGGCAGTAGTAGGGGGTGTCCTTGTGTTGTTTTTCAAAGCGACCTTCCAAGATCAAGCCGCCCTTTTCCTGGATCGGCTCCTTGAGCAGCCCCACCAAACTGGACTTGCCCAAACCGGCCGCCCCCTTGATCAGCACCATTTCCACCCCGCCCGAGGCGGCGCTCTGGAAGGCCAGGACCAAGGCCTTGCGGTGCTCCTCTACCCCATAAAGCCGGGCGGGCATAACAAACCCCAGCCTCGACTTGGAGGCCTCCAGAGGGAAATCCTCGATCCGGCCCTTTTCCTGCCAGTCCCGCTGGCAGTGCCACAGGTCGGCCAACAGGCCTTGGGCATCCTGGTAGCGGTCCGTATCGGTCTTGGCCAAAAGCCGCAGGAGGATCTGCTCGACCACCGGGGGCAACTCGGGCCGAAAAATACTCGGGCTCGGCGGAGCCAGGGCAATGTGGCTGTGAATCAACTCCAGTTGGTCCTTGGAGCTGAAGGGAGGGTGCCCGGTCAAATATTCAAACAAGATCACCCCCAAGGCATAGAGGTCCGAAGCCTTGGAGGTTTCCCGGTTGATCCGGCCGGTCTGTTCCGGTGCGGAATACACAAACGCCTCACCCAGAGAATGCAGGGGGGTGGAGTCCTGGTTGAGCAGGTTTTTGTGTTCGTCAAAATACAGCCCGGTCAAAACACAGCGACCGGAATTCGGGTCCACCAGGATATTGAAGGGGGTCAGGTCCTTGTGGACCAGGTTTTGTTTGTGCAGCTTGGCCACCGCTTGGGTGAGCTCAATGGCCAACCCCAAAAAGGCCCCCAATTCCAAGGGCCCCTGCACCACCTGGGGCAGAAAGAGGAACGGGCAATTTTCAAACAACAGCAGCAATTCCCCTTCGGCCAGTCGCAACTGCTGGGGGAAGACCAAGCCCGGCACCGTCACCCTGGGGGAGAAGGGAGCCAGCAGCGGTTCCACCTCCGCCAGCGGCTCGTCCAGCCCCACCCACTTGATCAGGTGCGGCTCCCCTTCGGCCTGGTAAACCTTGGCGTAAGGGTGGTCCAAGACCAGCTTGAATTGGGGGTACTCTTGGGTAAGGCTCATAATCCCTTGTTTGGACGGCGGCACAGCCAAAAGCCTTGGCCCTGCACCTCCCCTTTTTTATCAGAGATCAACAGCTGGCTCAAGGAGATTCGAGGCGGGAGACCGGCTTGGGTGCGCAGGGAATTGGAGTAAAGTTTGGGGTAACGGGGCTCTGCCCCTCGGCGGATGGCCAGTTCGGCCAGACTGACCAGGACCAGCCGACCAGCCCAAGGGCGAATCTCTTCGGACCGGGTTTGGGTCAAAAACAGCAACTCGGTTGCCCCCAACGGTTTGCAGAGTTTAGCGCCGATCACCTCCACCGGCACCGGCCGGTCAATCCAAAGGTACCAAGCGTTCAGCTGGCTGGAGAGCAGTTGGTGGACCCTCCAGGTTTCATCGCTGCCGACCCGGCCGATCGGATCGGTCAAAGCCAGCCTTTGGCCCAGGTCTCCGTTCCAAAGGTCGATCAAGGTTTCCAGGTCCTTGGGCGTAGGGGTCAGGTCGAGTGCCCAGGCTCCAGGAAGAATTTCGGCTTGCCCCGCCGCACTTTGGGGCGGGGCAAAACCCTCGGGGTCCAGCCGCAGGTCCAGCCGGGCCTTGGGGACAGAACAGCCGACCAGCAACAGACTCAAGCCCAGGCCCCAGGCCCGGATCCCCCCCCTCACGGTTCAGCCCTCTTCCAGGATCAAGGGGGATTCGCCCTTCAAATAGGCTTGGTAAGCCTGCCAAAGGCTTTCCAAGGGGACCTTGGGGACGATCCTTGCGCTCCCCAAGGCGGTTAGGGCCACAAAATTGACCCCTTGGGACTGGGCCTTTTTGTCGTGCCCAACGATTTCCAAAAACCGATCCTTGGAGACCGGCGGAATCTTGACCACCACTTGGGCGGCCAGCAGCTGCCGGTGAACCTCTGCCAAGTCCTTGGGGGCCAAGTGCCCCTCCTGGTGGGACCAAAAGGCGGCAAAGTCCATCCCCGCCAGCACTGCTTCCCCGTGGAGGTAGCGGTCGTAGTGGGTGTAGGTTTCCAGGAAGTGCCCCAAGGTATGGCCAAAGTTGAGCAACGCCCGGACCGAGTTCTCCTGTTCGTCCTGCTCTACCACGTTGGCCTTGACCTGACAGCTCCTAGTGATTACTTCGATCAAAAGGTGCGGGTCTTGGTGCAGCGCCGACAAGGACTGCTTTTTGAGCATTTGGTTCAAGTATGGGTCAGCGATCAGGGCGTGTTTGAGCAGTTCCGCATATCCGGCCACAAACTCCCGGTCCGCCAAGGTGGCCAGAAAATCCACGTCGATCAAGGTCCCCAAGGGCTGCTTGAAGGCACCGATGCTGTTTTTGGAGAGGGGATGGTTGACCGCCGTCTTGCCGCCGATGCTGCTGTCCACCTGGGAAAGCAGGGTTGTGGGGACCTGGATGAAGTTGATCCCCCTCATGTAGGTGGCCGCCGCAAAGCCGCCCATGTCTCCGATCACCCCGCCCCCGAAGGCAATCAAAAGGCTCTTGCGGTTCGCCCCCCTTTGGGCCAAAAAGTCGTAGATTTTGGAGAGGGTCTCCAGGTTTTTGGTTTTTTCGCCGTCAGGCAATACCAGCTTGGCCGCAACGTACCCCTCGGGCAAACAGGACTCGATTTTTTGGGGGTAAAGGCTATCCACCACTTCGTTGGTGATCACCATCACCTGTTTCTCCCCTTCCTTGTGCAAGAGGTCCTTCAACCCTTGGGTCAGAATTCCCGAACCGATCTGGACGGAATATTGGTAGGCCAAGCGACTCAGAGAAATCTGGATGGTTTTGGACATAAAAGGGTCAATAGAGGATTTTAAAGTTGTGAAGATCCGGCTCCAGCGGGTCCGTCAGAGCTTGGACCTGCTCCACCTTGGCGGCGTGGCTGCCTTGCCAACACCAGTTTTCCAAGGCTTGGACCGCTTCGGGTGGTCCTTGGCAGAAAACCTCCACCCGGCCATCCCGCAAATTTCTGACATATCCCTTGAGGCCCAGTTCACGGGCCTTTTGCTGGCAATTGGCCCGGTAATAAACCCCTTGGACCAGACCGGCGACAAAAAGACGTTTGGCGATCTCCATTGTTACCTCCGTTTTTTAAGCCATTCCCAGGGGGCTAAAAACCTACAACCCAAAGAAATTCTTGATCAACCAAAAGAGGTCGATTAGAGTCAAACCGCCAGACCAACCTGACTTTTTTATAGTGGGGCAAAAAGAGTCGAAAGTCTAGCCCAATGCCCCTTGAAGAACAAATGTAAGCCCAACTCTTGGGCTTGAATGGAAACTGTCCCAGACCCGAAATGGGTCAAAACTATGGCTAGCCCCAACAAACCCCTACCCTCAGACAGCATCACCGGCGAAGGCCCCTTGATGGTCCGGCTGGAAGAGGCTTTGTCCCTGCCGATCCCCGCTCGGTCGGACTACTGGAGCATCTCCCTGCCCAACGTCACCAAGAGGCTGGGGAGCCAGTTGTTCGGGTTGGTCAAAAAGGATCTTCCCGACCCAGAGCTGGACGAGCTGCGAAAGTTGGCCGCCCAGTCGCCGGGCAACACCCTGGCCTTGATCCAAAAGCAGCTCAAGTTTTACCCCTACAACCCGAGCCTGTTGATGCTCTCGGCGATTTGTACCCACGGGATCAACGTCAATTCCGCCAACCCCTTGGGCATGTTCAGCGCCCTCAAGCTGGCCAACCGGGACGCTGCCTCCGCCTTGATCTACGACGGGGTCAGCCTTTACAATGCGGAAAATTTTTTCCGACTTTATCACCTCCTGATGGAGCGCTACAAACGGCACTTCGACAAGCTGCACAAGGAATTGCGGGGGGAAAAACTGGCCATCGAGAAGGCCAAGCTCGACTTTGCCGAGACCCTGGGCTGGCTCCTGGCCGATGAAGAGGCCAAGGCCAGTAACATCATCTCCCACCTCAAGAAGCGGATCCTCTCCAACGCCAACCCCCATTATTTCACCTTCGCCCGGATCGCCAAGGCCGCCGAAGCAATTGAGGCAGGCAAGCCCAAGGAAATGGTCGGTTTTTTTAACGCCACCGAGACCATCACCTTCGTTTACGCCATGGCTGTCGCCTTCGCTCGGGTGCCGATCTTGCACCCCTTGATCGACCGGCTCTTGGAGGCGATGCCCGCTTCCAACTTGATGTTGGCGCTGCGCCGGGTCTCCATCTCTTCGGTCCGGCTCAATCTCCTGATGAAGCTGGCGGTGGCGGAAAAAGCCGAGGAACGGATGCGCCAGATTGGCCGGATCCTCTTCCAGGAAAACATGGCGGCTGTCAACCAGATGGAGCCCCACGGGGTGTTCCAGGCCTTTGAGGCCGACCCTTTCATCAATCTGGCCACCGCCACCATCAACACCGCCGGGCTCTTCCAGGGCGGAGAACAGGCCAAGATGGTGGCCGTCGCCCTGACCGCCATGGAAAGCTTGGTCAAAAAAGACCAAAGCAAAGCCAAAAACTTTGCCCAAACCGCCCAGAGCCACATTCGGGTGCTGTCCAACATGAACCGTGAGGATGCGGCTAGGTAGGGTGGGGCCCACTGTTGGAGGGCCAAAAAGGGGGCTTTAGGGGGGCTTTAGAAGGTTCGTTCGGCGAATTTGGCCACCGCCTGCACCCAATCGCTGCCCTGGTTGAGCGAGGGAACCAAGGCCAGACCTTCGCCGCCCAAGGCCCGGAAACGCTTCGCCCCTGCAACCCCGATTTCTTCCAAGGTTTCCAGGCAGTCCGCCACAAAGCTGGGGCTGTACACCATCAACCGCTTGACCCCCGCCTGGACCAACCGCTCCAGCTCTTGGTCGAAATGGGGACCCAGCCAGACTTCCTTGCCCATCCTCGACTGGAAGGCGACCGACCAACGGTCCGGGGGGACCTCCAACCTTGCGGCCAGACCCTGGGCGGTTGCCAGACATTGGGCCTTGTAACAGCCCCGCTCCGCCGCCCCTGGGGCCTTGCAGCATTCGGGGCCGTTCAAACAATGGCCGGTGCGGTCCGCTTGGGTCAGGTGTCGCTCGGGCAAGCCGTGGAAGCTGAACAGCAGGTGGTCAAACCCGGCGGACCACAGCCCCCGCCCCCGGAGGGCAAAGGCATCCAAAAAGGCCGGGTCTTGGTAAAAGCTGGGTTGGATCGCCAGTTGGGGGAAGACCTTTTGCCCCCCTAGCAACTCCATCAGACGCTCAATCACCGAACCGGTGGTCGCCGAAGCGTACTGGGGGAAGAGGGGCAGCACAGCCAGGTGACCGATCCCCTGCAACTGCTCCAAGGCGCTCTCCAAGGAAGGCTCCCCGTAACGCATCCCCAAGGCAACCTTCCAGGTAGGCCCCAAGGCCTCCTGTACCCCCTGGGCCAACTGTTTCCCATAGGCCACCAGGGGGGAGCCTTGGTCGGTCCAAATCGCACGGTACAGGGGGGCCACCTTTTTGGGCCGTTTGGGCAAAATAAACAGCCGGAGGATCAAAAATCGGCTCCAAGCGGGAATGTCCATCACCCGCGGGTCACTCAAAAATTCCTGGAGGTACCGGCGCACCGATGCTTCATCGGGGGCATCGGGACTGCCTAGGTTTACCAACAACAGGCCATTCTTGGGCATCGTCATCAAAAGAGGCTGGCAAAAGGATGGGACTTTCGGTTAGGCTAGGCTACCAAACCCTACTGCCCCTGCCAAGATGATAGTTGTGGATCAAACAAAGGACCTCTTCGCCTGGCTGGACTCCGCCCCCCAACAGACCTTGGGACTGGTCCCCACCATGGGCTACCTGCACGCCGGTCATGCCTCGCTGGTGGAGCGGGCCAAACGGGAAAACCAACGGGTGGCGGTCAGTATCTTTGTGAACCCCCTACAGTTCAACAATGCCGAGGACCTAAAAAACTACCCTCGGAACCCGGCGCAGGACCTCAAGTTGCTTGAAAATGCGGGGTGCGACTTGGTTTTCTTGCCGGCTCCCGAACTGATTTACCCCGCCGGGTTCGACTGCAAGGTCACGGTCGGCGAGCTCTCCAGGCCCCTGGAAGGCAGCGCCAGACCCGGCCATTTTGACGGGGTAACCACCATTGTTTCCAAACTGTTCCACCTGTTCACCCCGACCTGTGCCTACTTTGGGGAAAAGGACGCACAGCAGCTTTTGGTGATCCAAAAGATGGTCCAGGACCTCAACTTTCGCCTCACCATCGTCCCCTGCCCCACCCTGCGGGAGCCGGACGGACTGGCAATGAGCAGCCGCAACGCCCGACTTTCCCCGGACCAACGGGCCGAGGCGATGTTGCTGTACAAAGCTTTGTCTTATTGCAAAGACCGGATCGAAGCGGGGGCCAAGGACGCTTCGGAGCTGATCGCCGAGATGGCGGGGATCGTCGAGTCTTCGGTGGCCGCCGTGGTGGATTACATTGCTATTTCCGACCCGAAGGACCTGAGCCCGGTCAACGTGATTGAGTCCGAGGTGCTGGTCAGTCTGGCGGTGTACCTGGGCCAAGTCCGGCTGATCGACAACCTCAAGGTTTCCCCTCCCTAGCCCCATGGACCCGCTGGCCTACCAACTTTACAAGGACCTGACCCAAACGGGCCTGCTGCCTCCGGGCCAACGGGTTTTGGTTTCCTGGAGCGGCGGACCGGATTCCACCGCCTTGGTACGGATCTGCCAGGAATGGCAAAAGACGCTTGATTGGGAATTGACCTTGGTGCACTTTAACCACCAAATTCGCCCGGAGTCGGAGGAAGAAGAGAGTTTTTGCCGGGAAACCGCCAAAAACCTCAACCTGCCCCTGGAGGTTTACTACCCCGCCGCCCCCTTTGAATCCACCGGGGTCCAAGGAGCCTCCAGGTTGTGGCGCAGAAGGGTCCTGTTGGAGCGGGCGGCGGAGATGCAGTGCAGCAAAATCGCCCTGGGCCACCAACAAAACGACTTGGCCGAAACCCTGCTCTGGCGAATGTTGCGGGGCACCTCCTTGTTTGGGCTTTGTGGACTGACCCTGCTGGAGGAGCCTTGGTTCCGCCCCCTGTTGGGTCTGGCTCGTGGCGACCTTTTGGCTTATTTGAACCGGATCGGCCAAGACTGGAGGGAAGACCCCAGCAACGAGAGTGACGACTATTTGAGGAACCGCATCCGCAGGCAGTTGATCCCCCTGATGAGCGAATTGGCGGGGACCTCGGCGGTGGACAAACTGGCCAAACTGGCCGGCGAGGCGGAAGACCTGCAAATCTGGTTCGACCAGACCTTCGATCCCTCCCTTTGGACCAGCCCCACCTTGGATTACCAAAGCCTTGCCGGTCTGGTGCCCTTGTTTGCCCTGGAGCTGATCCACCGGTTTTTGCTCCACAAAGGGTGCCGGGAAATCGGCCACCGGCAGCTGGAGGAGATTTTTAAATTGGCCCAAAGCGGCAAGGGCGGTTGGCGGATCGACCTCAAGGACGGGCTGATGGTCGAAGGCAGGGCGCACCTGATCCGGGTGGAAGTGGCAGGCTGATTTGGTACGGTTCTGGAATTGACCTTGGACCTAAAGGACTCTTTTTTAGCCCCTCTGCCTTGGTCTTGATGAACCTTCGTTTGCTCACCCTGTTGTTTGCCTTGTTGGTTCCCCATTGGGCCTTCGCCGGATATACCGACCCGGAGCTCAAGGTCTTGGTTTTCAGCGGTCTGGAGGCCTACAGCCTCTCTGCTCGGGGCGGGATGACGGTCAAGGGGGTGGAACTGGAAGGGCCGCTGACCAAGATCGAGGTCACCCCGGAGGGCCGGGGAGTGGTCAACTACGGCGGCTACCAACGGACCCGATCGGTGGTTTATCTCTACCCCAAAGGGGAAATCACCCTCAAACGTCACGGCCACCGGCCCAAACGGTATGAGGGGTTCATGGAGCTGGTGCCCCACAAGGGCGGGGTTTACCTGATCAACCATGTCCCGGTGGAAAGTTACTTGGAAGGGGTGCTGGGCGGGGAGATCAAGACCAGCTGGGCGATGGAGGCGGTCAAGGCCCAAGCAGTCATCGCCCGAACCTACGCCCTCTACCGCCGCCACGAACGGCGCAATTCACTCTGGCACCTCAAGTCGGGCACCGCCGACCAAATGTACCTGGGCAAAGGAGTCTCCGACCCCAGGGCGAGGCAGGCGATTGAAAAGACCCGTGGGGTAGTGGTCAGCTACCAAGGCCATCTGGCCATGACCTACTACCATTCCAACTGTGGCGGTGTGACCGAAGACCCAGGGACCTTGTGGGACTTTTCCCTGCCCTACTACCCCACCACCGAAGTCCCCTTTGGCAGCGAAGACCCCCGGTACTTCTGGGAAACCCAAGTCAGTCCGGCCCAGCTCTCTGAGGTCCTGGCCCAAGCCGGCCTCGCCCCCGATGAGGTAGAAAGCCTAGAGATCGGCCAACGGACCCCTTCAGGCCGGGCCTTTGAATTGATCCTGACCGGACAAAAGCGGCAAGTGATTTTGGCCCGAGACTTTCGCCGACTGGTAGGTTACGAAAAGCTGCCCAGCCTGCTTTTTGAAGTCAGCCCTTCCGAATCCGGCTTTGTGATCAACGGCCAAGGCAATGGCCACGGCGTTGGCCTCTGCCAATGGGCAGCCAAGGAAATGGCGGAAAAAAACTACCGCTACCAAGACATCCTGGCCTTCTTCTACCGGCCTACGGACTTGGGGTATTACAACGAGTAAAACCGCAGACAGGCTGTAAAGCCTTGCGCCACCAAAGTCTAAAATGCAATAGCCGGGGCTGGGGAACCATAAATTCCATTATCGAGGACTCTTTGGGGTCCTCAGTACATCACGTACATTTCCATCCCGGCGTAATTGTAACCAAACCTCCAACCCAACAAAACGTAGGGGTAAACCATCACCGAAAGGGCCGCATAGGGGCTGACGGCGGCGATCAACCTAGGTTGTTGCGTCGGTCCGTCCACCGCCACCGCCGCCCCACTGATCCCCAAGCTGGCGAAAAAAAACCCGAGATAAAACCCTTTCTGGTAGTAGAACTCCCCACCAAGACCGTGGCCGTTCAGGTCAACCCATTCGGAGCCTTCCTTTTGCTCCCACCCGTTTACCGGACCAACCACAAAGCCGGATTCTTCCACCGAAAAATCAGTATTAAATTTTTTTGACTGGGCCATGATCAATTCCGTCCACTGGAACCCGCCGAACCCGACCACCTGTTTGTGCCCACGGCCATAAACCAAAAACGACCTGGACGCTAGCCCAGCGGTGTGCACCTTTTCCGGTTCGTTTACTCCTTGCTCAAACAACCAAGCCTTCCCCTCCCCCGCCCCCAGCAGTGCCAAAACAAAAACCAACAGAATCCCACGCATTTTGCTCCTTTTGGATTAAAATTCAATCAATAAACCCCGACAAACGGTTCACTCGAGGCCATGCGGTGAGCCCTGGGGCTTCCTGGATATCCGATTTTGGAATCCCCTTTAACCTACATCTGCCCCTTGGTCCGCCCCAGGCTCAGTGCCCCGACTTCTTCGGCTCCGGCTCGTTTGAGGGTGTAGGCCAGTTGGTTTAAGGTTTGGCCGGTGGTGCAGACATCGTCAAAAAGCAAAATCTTTTTGCCTTCCACTGCCGGATCGGCGGCAAAACTTTTTGTGAGGTTGGTGTATCGGGACTTGCCCCGAAGGGCCGCTTGGTGTTTGGTGTATTTCACCTTGTGCAGGAGGTTGAGCTCCAAGGGGACCAAGGTCTGCCGGGCGACCAGGAAGCTGGTCTGGTTGAACCCCCGGACCCGAAGGCGGGCCGAGTGGATCGGCACCGGGGCCATCAGGTCGTAGCCCAAAACCCAATCCTTGTGCTCCAACAGCCAAGCTTCAGTCAAGGCCCGCAAGATGCGCCCGGCCAAAAGGTTGCGGGAATACTTGAGCCCGGAAACCCAATGGCTGATCGGCTCTTGGTAGGTAAAAATCGCTTGGTAGTCGGTGATTTCCGCCTCAAAGTCCTCCCGGCATTCCCCGCTCAAGTGGACATGGCCACAAAAAAAACAGATCTCCCGCCGGAACCAGGGCAGGGCCTCGTGGCAGGCAGGGCAAAGTGAGGGGGCGGGCAGGTGGACCTCCGGGGCAATCCAGCGATGGCACTGGTAGCACCACCGGCCAGGGCTGAGCCAGGAAGCGAGGCTCACAGGCGGTTCATAAAATATTCAAAGGCCTTGTAGCTGCTGCGGACCAACGGACCGGCGGCGACATAAGAAAAACCCATCTTCCGCCCCTCTTCCTCCAGCTCCGAAAACTTCTCCGGGGTCACATATTCGGCGACCGGAAGCTTGTACTTGGTGGGCTGGAGGTATTGGCCCAGAGTCAAAAAATCCACCCCGGCGATCCGCAAGTCCGCCATGGCCTCCAACACCTCGCTGGTCCGCTCCCCAAAGCCCAACATCAAGGACGACTTGGTCCATTGCTGGGGCCGCCGTTCCTTGATGAACCGCAAGACCTGCAAGGACTGGTCATAACCGGCCCGAGGGTCCCGGACAAAGGGGGTGACCCGGCGGACACATTCGAGATTGTGGCCCAAAACGATTGGCGGTTTCTCCAGCAACTTGGCCACCAGCCCCAGGTCTCCCCTCAGGTCAGGGAAGAGCAGCTCAATCAAGAGATTCGGGTTGGCGGTTTGCACCGTCTCCACTACATTGGTCAGGTGCCCTACCCCTTGGTCGGGCAGATCATCCCGGTTGACGGTGGTCAGGACCAGGTACTTGAGCTTCAGCGCCATTGCCGCACGGGCCACTTTGTGGGGCTCTTCCAGGTCCGGCGGGGCCGGCTGGCCCATCGTGTCCACCGAGCAAAACCGGCAGGCCCGGGTGCATTCCTGGCCCATCAACATAAAGGTAGCGGTTCCCGAACTCCAGCATTCCCCCAGGTTGGGGCAGTTGGCCTCTTCACAGACCGTATGTAAGCCTTGGCCGTGGGTTTGGCGGCTGACATCGGTAAAGAGTTGCCCTTTGGGCAGGCTGACCTTGAGCCAGGCAGGCTTTTTTAAATTCTTGGGAACAACCATGACCCTTCGTCTGGATGAGATTATTGTGCTGCCGTTTCTGGTGGACTCTGGGGCCTGCCAGATGGCGGCGGACCAGTGGATGCTGGAACAGCCCGGCACCTATCTGCGGTTTTACCAATGGAACAATCCCACCCTTTCTTTGGGCCGAAACCAACCGCTGGACCCGGAAATGGACCTCAAGGCAGCCCGAGCGGCAGGAGTGGAACTGGTGCGCCGGGCGACCGGCGGCCAAGCGGTGCTGCATCACCTGGAATTGACCTACAGTTTTGCCTCTTCAACCCCGCCGTTCCCTAGGTCCATTCTCGAAAGTTACCAAGCGGTTCGTCAACCGGTATTAACGGGTTTACAAAGAATGGGCTTGGCAGCAAGACCGGGGTTGGAGGGAAAATTTCGGCCTACCGGGAGCGTATGTTTTTCCCAGGCCCAAGGGCATGAAGTAGTAGTGGGGGGCAAAAAGTTGGTCGGCTCGGCCCAAAGGCGCAAGGGAAACCGGTTTTTGCAACATGGCTCCATTTTGCTGGACCAAGATTTCCTGTTGCTCGCCCAAGTTTGGCCAGGAAAGACGAAAGAAAGCTGGAAGAGTGAGACCACAACGGTCAAGGAAGCTTTGGGGGAGGTCCCTGGGGTCCCAGGTCTGGCGGCTTGTTTGACCGAGGAATTTTGCGCTCAATTCCAGGTCCAGCCCACCCACCGGGATTGGACCCAAGAAGACTGGGACTGGATCAAAAGCCAAAGCCCCAGCTTTTGTCTTTAGGTGCGCCTAAAACCGGCGCAACCAAAAACAAAACCCAAGGCTTAGAAAAAAGCTCAACAGGAAGGGATAAAGTCGAGCGCTACAAGAAATTGCGTGCCCGAGCAGCCGCCCGTTTGCGGTCCTTGTGCCGGGTTTTCTCGGCTTCTTCACGTTTGACCTTGGTTTTCACCGAAGGTTTGGCGTGGTAGCGGCGTTTTTTGAGTTCCTTGAACAGGCCTTCTCGGATCAACAGGCGCTTCAGCTCGCGCATCGCCCGTTCGACTTGGTTGTTGACGACTTTAATGTGCATGTAGAGCCTACCTTCCTTTTTTTGAAACAGCGAAGTTTGTTGGGCAAATTTATCGCTCAACCTAACCTTGGTTCTGAGATTTTGTCAAGGCAAGGGAAGAGGAAAAAAACGGTCCCCTGGAACTCACCCCTTTTTTGAGCTCCAGCGGGCTTGGAGAGGGGCTTCACTCCAGTTTCAACCGGCTCTTGGAAAGATCGTCATAATAATAGGGGGCCTGGAGGTCCAGTTCCAAAAGGAACCGGCGCAACAGGTCCAAGGCGGTCAGGGCCACAAACCGTTGGAACAGGGTCCGTTCCCGTACCACCACCAATCGGCGGCAGTACTGCCGGTCCTTGCTGCCCACCGCCACAAACACGGTCCCCACCGGTTTGTTGGGTAGGCCGCCGGTCGGACCGGCAATGCCGGTAATGGCAATCCCCAGGTCGGAACGGCCATTTTTGATCACCCCCTGCAACATCTCCAAGGCCACCACCTCGCTGACCGCTCCCTGGGTGACCAAACTTTCGTGGCGCACCCCCAGGAATTCTTCCTTGGCCTCGTAGGCGTAAGACACCACCCCGGCATTAAAGACTTCAGAGGCCCCGGCCAAAGAGGTTAACATACTGCTCAAAAGCCCGCCGGTACAAGACTCGGCCAGACATAAGGTTTGTTTGCGGACCCGCAACATCTCACTGACCAAGCTCGGCAATTCCGGCCCCTGGCTGAAACAGGAGTCCGCCAAAAGCGCCAAGAGCGCCTTTTGGGTTTGTTCGCCCAGCGCTCGGTCCTGAGGTTCGACCCAAACCTTAACCTCCGTAAAGGGGGCCACCGCCCTAAACCCCAGTTTCAATCGCTCGAAGGGGTTGGGGGCCAAGGCAGAAAAATGTTTGAGGATCAAGGCTTCCAGCCGGGACTCTCCATGACTCAAGACCAAAAAACGATACAACTTGGTCTGGGCTTGGGCCGGAAAGTGTCCGGCAAACCAGGGCAGGATGGACTCCCGCAACATCCCTTCCAGCTCCCTAGGCGGCCCCGGAGTGGCGATCACCCAACGACCATCGGTCTCCAAGGCGTACCCCAAGGCGCTGCCCACCGGGTTGTGGAAGGTGACCGCCCCTTGGGGAAGCAGGCATTGTTTGTAAAAGATCGACTGTCCTCCCAAGGCGGTTTTACTGCTGCGGCTTTGCAGTAGTGCCTGGGCGGCAGAGTTCTCCTCCAGGGGCACCCCCAAGGCCAGAGACACTGCTTGGTTGGTCAGGTCGTCCACCGTTGAACCCAGACCGCCGTTGATCACCACAAATTCGGTTCTTTGGTGCAGCTCGGTGATAGCCTCAACCAACCCCGCCAGATCGTCCCCGACCACCCTCCTGGTTTTGGGGGTCAGGCCGACCTCACCCAGGGTTTTGGTGATCAAGGTGGAGTTGCTGTCGGTGATGTCCGCCCCCAGGACTTCATCCCCGGTAATCAAGAGGGCCAGATAACGCTTGTCAGGGGCCTGGGGCATTGTTAGTCCTTGGGTGTGACGATGGGAGCCAAAACGATGCTCAGATTAGGCGTGCTGAATGTTCTTAATACCTTGCCGGTGTACTACCAACTGCTCCAAGACCCGGAGCCGTTGGGGTACCTCCCGGTTTTGGGCAAGGTAACAGAGCTGAACCACAAACTCAACCAAGGAGAGATCGACCTTTCGGCGGTCTCGTCTTTTGAGGTGGCCCGGAACCAAGACCTTTATTACATCCTGCCCGATCTCTCGGTCGGCTCCGACGGACCGGTCCGTTCGATCTATCTTTTCTCCCAGGTTCCTTGGGAGGAGCTGGACCGCCAAACGGTGTTGCTCACCGCCTTTTCCCTCACTTCGGTGCACTTGGTCCAATTTTTGTTGCAAGGACGGGGGGTGACCTACCTTTCCGAGCCCAGGGGACCGGCCCAGGCGGAGCTTTTGATTGCCGACGATGCGATCCGTAGGTTTTATGAAAAAAGGGACCCTTATGTTTATGACTTGGGCCAACTTTGGCAGGAGCAGACCGGCTTGCCCTTTGTGTTTGCCCTTTGGGTGGTAAGGCGGGAGGTTTATGCCACCAACCCCCAAGGGGTACTGGACCTTTACGGGAGGCTTTTGGAAAGCCGCAATCAGGCCCCCTTAAACCTCAAGGCCATGGCCCAGGGCCACTACCAGGGGGTGTTTCCCGACCCACTCAGCTGCGAGGCCTATTTGGCGAACCTGCATTATGAACTGGGACCTCGGTTCCAAGCGGGGTTTTTGTTGTTCCAAGAAAAGATGGTTGAACTGGGCAAACTGACCAAAGTCTCCAAACCGGTGTTCCTGCCCCTTGCAGGGGGGTAGGAAAAAAAGGGATGGACAGAGCGAGGCCCAGTTTTTATCATCTCGAGTTTAATGACCTATTTGCAACCCCAGAACCGTCCCATTCCAAGCCAGGGCTCAAGCTAAGATGAAAGAAATCAACAACATGCGGAATATCGGCATCTCCGCACACATCGACAGCGGTAAAACCACTCTGACCGAGCGCATCCTTTACTACGCCGGCAAGATCCACAAAATCGAAGAAGTCCGCGGCGGTGGTGCCGGGGCAACCATGGACCACATGGAGTTGGAGAAGGAAAAGGGGATTACCATTACCTCCGCTGCCACCACCGTTTATTGGCACGACAAAAAGATCAACATCATCGACACCCCCGGGCACGTGGACTTTACCGTCGAGGTGGAGCGCTCCTTGCGGGTTTTGGATGGGGCCATCATGGTCTTGTGTGCGGTGGCCGGGGTTCAGTCCCAGTCGATCACCGTGGACCGGCAGATGAAACGCTACAGCGTCCCTCGGCTTTGCTTTATCAACAAAATGGACCGCACCGGTGCGGACCCCTGGAAAGGGATCAAGGACCTGCGGGAAAAATTGGGCCACAACGCCGTGGCCATGCAGTTGCCTATCGGTGAAGAAGATGGTTTTGTTGGGGTCGTTGACTTGGTGACCATGAAGGCCATCTACAACGAAGGGGAAAAAGGGGACGACGTGATCGTCAAGGACATCCCCGCCGAGCTGCAAGAAGATGCGGAATTGCGGCGCGCCGAGATGTTGGACGCAGTTTCCATGTTCAACGACGAACTCATGGAAGCGCTCCTAGAAGGCAAGGAAGTCCCCGAAGAGATCATCCACAAAGCCATTTGGGAAGGGATCAACAGCCTCAAGTTTACCCCGGTTTACATGGGCTCCGCCTTCAAGAACAAAGCGGTTCAGCCTCTGCTTGATGCCGTGGTCCGCTACCTGCCCTCTCCGATCGAAGCTAGGCCGACCAAAGCCACCAAGGTGGACAACGGCGAAGTGATCTACATCAAAACCGACCCGCAAGGTCCCTTGGTCTTGATGGCCTTTAAAATCACCGAAGAGCAGTTTGGCCAGTTGACCTACTGCCGGGTTTATTCGGGAACCCTGGAAAAGGGCAGCACCATTTACAACGTACGGACCGGCAAGAAGTTGCGGGTTGGGCGGATTGTACGGATGCATGCCAATGACCGGGAAAACATCGACACCGCCAAGGCCGGGGACATTGTCGCCCTGATCGGCGTAGATTGCGCCTCCGGGGACACCTTCTGCGACGAAAGCCTCAAGGTGGTCTTGGAATCCATGTTCATCGCCGAACCGGTGATCAGTTTGGCCATCAAGTGCAAGGACAACACCGCCATCGACCGGATGTCCAAGGCCTTGTCCCGGTTTATGAAAGAAGACCCGACCTTCAGGGTTTCCACCGATGAAGAGTCCGGCGAGACCATCATCAAGGGGATGGGCGAGTTGCACTTGGAGATTTATGTGGAACGGATGTTGCGGGAATACAACGTCCAAGTCCAGGTAGGCGCACCTCAGGTCAACTACCGGGAAGCGATTACCACCAAGGCTTCTTACGACTACACCCACAAAAAGCAAACCGGTGGTTCCGGTCAGTATGCTTGTGTAATGGGGGAAATTGAGCCGATCGACTTCACCCAGGAAGGAGCATTGGAATTTGAGTTCGTCAACAACATCAAGGGTGGATCGATCCCCAGTGAGTTCATCGGCGCTTGCCAGATGGGCTTTAAGGACATCATGATCGCCGGTCCCTTGGCCGCCTTCCCGATGGTTGGGGTCCGGGTCTTCTTGGTGGACGGTAAATACCACGATGTTGACTCTTCGGACATGGCGTTTAGGATCTGTGCTCGCCAAGCGATGAAACAAGCGGTCCGCAAGGCCAACCCGGTGTTGCTCGAACCGATGATGCACGTGGAAGTTGAAACCCCCTCGGAATTCCAGGGCGGGGTGATCGGCGACCTTTCCTCTCGCCGGGGGATCATCGGCGGGACGGAAATGCGTGACGAAATGACGGTGGTTACCGCTACCGTGCCTTTGTCGGAGATGTTCGGTTATTCGACCAGCCTGCGCTCTGCAACCCAGGGCAAGGCAACCTTCTCCATGGAATTTGATTCTTACGCTTCGGTCCCGAGGAACCTCCAGGAGGAAGTGATCCGGGCCAGGGCGGAGAAGCTCAAGGAAGACGAATAGGGCCAGGAGGCCTCACTTTTTCAAAAAGCCCGCTCCGGGGAATCTCCGGGGCGGGCTTTTTTTTGCCTTGGACTGGCTTGGCCTGTTCTCCATCCCCCCCAAAAAAACAAAAGAACCCCAGAAAGGCAGGACTGCCTCGGTTGGGGCCGAGCATTGTCAGTGCCGTTAGGGGGGGGCCAAGGAGAAGGGACGGAACCATGCTTTTTGGGGAACCCAAGGGCCAAGCAGTCCGAGAAAACAAAGCCGCCAAGACCCAGGTTGCGGGACCCGGAACAGGGTCTGAAAGCCGGAATCCCCAAGGCTCCCGGAGGCCCCCCCAAGCCGAGTGCCCTCTTCCCGCTTAAGACTGGTCCAAGGCCAGCACGATCAGCCGGTCTTCCGGTTCCAGTTCAAATTCCCGGCCTTTGGTCGGCAGAATGTAGGTGCCAAAGTTGGTTCCCTGCAACTTTTCTTCCCGAGCGAGCTTGACCCCAAAACAAACCTCCCCTCGTTGCAACGCAGCCCACATCAGGTCCGCAAAGGGAATGGGGCCGGAGAAGTCCGCCAGATAAAGCCCAATGGCCTTCAGGTAGATCTCGCTGCCTTCGGCCTGGAAGAGTTGCTCGTAAACCTTGTTGACCCTGGGCTCTTCGGAGATTTGGGCCATGATCTTGGAAACAAACTGGTTGGAGATCAAAAAGTCTTTGACCCCTGCCTGCTGGATGATCTCCAGGTTCGCCGAGTCCATCACCTCGCTGATCAATTGGGTAGTGACGGCCCGCCCCTGCTCTTGTTCCAGTTTTTTGAAATAATGCCGGAACTTGAGCAGCAGGGAGAGTATCTCGGCATCGATTTCCTCGATGTTGCGCCCTTCGGTGGCTAGGATGATGACGTTGTCGTAACTTTCGGGGTTGAGCGCCCTGGGGAACAGGTCTGCCGCCATGTCCACCGGAGCCAGCCGCAGCTTGATGTTGGGGCAATTCTTTTTGACCTGCCCGTAGGCTTGTTTGATCTCGGGGGTCAATTCCTTGACCACCACATCGATGGTCGAACCGGGCAGCAGATAGCTGGCATATTCGTGGATCAGGATGGGGCTTTTTTTCGACCAGCCCAAAATCAGAAACCGCTCGGTCGTAAGCTTGGGTTTGTCCTTGGACAAGGGCCTCGGGGTGGGCACTACCGGCATTTGGGGCAGATAGTGGATGGTCGAATCGTCTTCGGCCAGGATGATCAATTCTTCCCCGGCCTCCAGCACCCTGGACTGGGGGGGATTGAGTTCTATCCCGCCTTCCAGGTTTCTGATGCCCAAGGGGACCGATGGGTCGAAATAAAAAATCAGCTCCCCAAAGGCCAAGCCCACCACCGATTCGGCCGGTTCGGAAAAATAAACCTCGTTGCCCACAAAGCCCACCAAGTCCGAATATACCAGACTCAAGCCCGGCGAGCGGGAGGTTTGGACCAGGATTTTGGACAAGATCAGGTCCTCGTCCAGAGCAATGATGTTGCCCGGAGAAACGTCCAGCGCCAGCTCCCGGTTCCGGGCATAGTGGAACTGGGCCACCACTGGGGGGATCTGGCCCCGTTGTTCGGTCGCCGACAAAATGGCCATGATGGTTTTGAGGACCCGGTAGTCCGCCTGGTTTTTTAGTTCCGGGGAATCCGCCGTTTGGGCGTGGTTGAGCAGGATCACGCTCTTGCATTCCAAAAGCCCCATGCGGGTCAAAAACAAGGGGCTGGAAACCGCACCGGACCTGGTGATCACCCTGGTCGAACCTCGGTGGGTCAGGGTCAGGTTAAAAAAGTCATCCATCTCCTCTTTGTCGGTTTCACACAAAACCACCACCGCCGCATCGGACTCCGATTCGTTGGCCTCCACCAACTCCCGTAGGATCTCCAAGGCCCGGTTGCCAAACCCCAAGATCAAGGTGTGGTCCGCCTCGATGATCGAACTTTTGCCCTTTTTGAGCTCCTCCAACTTTTCTTTGAAGATGCTGGTAACAAAGGCCAACATGGTCGAAATCAAGGTCAGCCCCAGGATGGAGGTCACAAACCCGATCACCTTGTTGTAAAAGGTCGAGTCCTGGTCGTTTTGCAGGCTGCCGATATCCATGATCTGGACCATAACGTCCCAAAGATGGATATGAGTCTGGGCGGTGTTACCGTCGATCCAATAGTTGACCAACACCCGCACCCCGCCCATCAGCAAAAAGGTGACCAGATATAAGGCAATCAACGCCTGGAAGATCGACCAGCCGCCTTTAGAAAAAAAATTGTCAAAACGGTAACGAAACCGTTCCACCAAAGACTTTCGTTTCATCAGACCTTCTTTTGGGTGAATGCTAGATTAAGACTGGCAAAAACCCCAGGCCCAGACAATCGGTATTTACCCTAATCTTTGGGATTTTTTTGTTTTTTTAGGCCGCCGATTCCACCGGTCCGTTCGGAAGGGCTAGCCTCCTTGGGACAAAACCGGTAAATTCGCAATGTTGACCCAGAAACTTCCAGGAGCACCCATGTACCACAGCCAAAATCCGGCCACCGGCGAACTCCTCGCCTCCTACCCGCCCCACAGCACTCCCCAGATGTTGGAGATACTAGGGGCCACCCAAGAGGCCTTCGAGGCCTGGGCCCAGGTGCCCTTTGCCAAACGGGCGGAGCTGCTCAAAGCGCTGGCCCAGCTGCTTCGTGACCGGGCGAACCAGTACGGGGCCTTGATCACCCAAGAAATGGGCAAGGTGTTCAAGGAATCGGTGGCGGAAGTCAATAAATGCGCCACCTTGATCGACTTTTACGCCGGACAGGGGGAAGCCCTGTTGGCCCCCGAACCGATCAAGGCCGGGTTCGCCAAGTCCTATGCCCGGTACGAGCCCTTTGGGGTGCTGTTGGCGATCATGCCTTGGAACTTCCCCTTTTGGCAGGTCCTACGGTTTGCGGTCCCCAACCTGATGGGCGGCAACGGGGTGTTGCTCAAACATGCCCCCAACGTCTTTGGCTGCGCCTTGGCCATTGAGGAGGCCTTTTTGTACGCCGGGTTTCCTCCCAACCTCTTCCGGGCCTTGATGATCGAACCGGAACAGGCCTCCTTGTTGATGGAAGACCCCAGGCTCAAAGGGGTCACCCTGACCGGCAGTGAACGGGCCGGGGTAGCGGTGGCCTCCAAGGCGGGAAAGGAATTAAAGAAGGTGATTTTGGAGCTGGGCGGGTCGGACCCTTTTGTGGTGCTCGAAGATGCGGATTTGGAGAAATGCTGCCAAACCTCGGTCTTCGCCCGGTGCTTTAATGCTGGGCAGGTTTGTATCGCCTCCAAGCGGTTTATCGTGGTCGAGCCTTTGTACGACCGTTTTTTGGAAGCCCACCGGCAAATCATGGAAAGCTGGGTGGTCGGCGACCCCATGGCCCCCCAGACCCAAATGGGACCCATGGCCCGGGCCGACTTGATGATCGAGCTCAACTCCCAAGTCCAGCAAAGCCTCAAGGAAGGGGCGAGGTTGGTCACCGGGGGCAAAATCCTGGACCGGCCGGGCCACTTTTATGCCCCCACCTTGCTGGCCGAGGTAACGCCCGAAATGACCTGCTTTACCAAGGAGCTGTTTGGACCGGTCTCCAGTTTGGTCAAGGCCAAGGACGAGGAAGAGGCGATTCGACTGGCCAACCTTTCCCCCTACGGCTTGGGCGCTTCGGTCTGGAGCCGAGACTTGGCCCGGGCCGAAAAGGTGGCCCACCGGCTGGAAAGCGGCATGGTCTTCATCAACTCCATGACCGTCAGCCACCCGGCCCTCCCCTTCGGCGGGGTCAAGCGCTCCGGCTTTGGCCGGGAATGCGGCTCCCAGGGAATCCGGGAGTTCCAAGCGGTCAAGACCGTGGTAGTTGCTTGAGTTGACGCTAATGCCCTGAGACTACGGGGGAGATTCCTCTCCCCCCCAAGCCCCTCCAAAAAACTCAGGCGACTTTTGTTTCCCCAAAAGGCTTCCAGTAGAGGATCAAGGACGGCAGGACGGTCAGGGCTGTGATGTTGGCGATGACCATGGCCAAGCCGGTCAGCAGGCCAAAGTAGATGGTCGGGATAAAGGCCGAAAGCACCAGGATCGAAAAGCCGATCACGATGGTCACCGAGGTGTAGTACATGGCGTAGCCGATGCTTTCATGGCAGCGGTGCATGGTGGCCAGATAATCCCCGTCCAGCTGCAGTTCCTCCTTAAACCGATGGATGTAATGGATGGTATCGTCCACCGCAATGCCCACGCTGATTGAGGCGATGGTGATGGTCATCATATCCAGGGGAATCCCCACCCAGCCCATAAAGCCCAAGACCATACCGATCGAAAGCACGTTGGGCAGGATGGCCACCAAGCTGATCTTGACCGACCGAAACAGCACCAGAAACATCGCCATGATCGCCAAGATGGTGGCACCCAAAGACAGGATCTGGGAGTTGAACAGGCTTTGCAGCATGTTGTTGTAAAGCACCAGCAACCCGGTCAGGTGGACCTGTTCGGGGGCAACACCGGTGGCCCCAGGCAGATCTCTTTTGATCCGTTTGAGCAGTTCGTCCCGCCGCAGGCCGGGCTCCGAATCCCGCACCCGGACGTAAAACCGGACCTGATCGTTTTCAATGGAGACGTAAGGGTCCAGCAGAATCTTCCTGAACTGGGGCGGCAGTTCGTTGTAGATCAGGGCGAGCTTGAAGTTGTCCAAGGGCTCACCGTCGTTGAGTCGTTTGCCCACCTTGATCATGGTGCCCAGAGACATCACCTTGCCGGTCTCGGGGACCGAGTTGAGGTAATCGTGGACCCGTTCGATCTGGGCCATTTTGTCGGAGGTGAACCAATACTGGGCCTTGCCCTTTTCCGCCTCAAATTCCTCTTCAAACAGGTCCAGCTCGCTGGAAGGCTCGGCCCCATCGGCGTCCACGTCTGGACCCGCCGTCTTGGTGGAGGGCAGGTCCAAGACTACCTCGAAGGGAGTGGTGCCACCCAGTTCCTGGTCGATCACCTTCATGCCCTGGTAGATCTCGGATTTTTCCTTAAAATAATCGATAAAGCTGTTCTCCACCCGCAGCATCCCCGTCCCCACCACGCACCAAACCAGCAAAAGACCCGAAACCACCAGGATCAATTTGGTCTTGTGCTCGGTCAATTCGGCCATCTTGCGGGTGTAAAAGGACTTGGTCTCAAAGGCCCGGTTGGCCCGGACCGGCTTGAGCATGACCAGGATGGTCGGGAAAAACCAAAAGGTCAGGAACATGGAAATGGCCAGACCGCCGGCCATCATCCAACCAAAGTTGATCACCGGTAGGATGCCGCTCAAAAGCAGGGAAGCAAAACCGGCCATGGTGGTGATCACCATGTAAAAACAAGGCTTCGCCAAAAACAGCACCGTCTCTTCCACCAACTGTCTTTGGCTTTTGGTCGGATCGGCGGAGATCAGCTCCCGGTACCGGACGATCAGGTGGATGGTCAAGGCCATGGTGATGATCAGTTGGATGGAGACAAAGTTGGAGCTGATCACCGTCACTTCCCAGCCAAACAACCCCAAAAGCCCCGCCGTGGCTACCACGGAAGCAAAACAGGTCAACATCGGCAAAAAGACCCAGATGAACTGGCGGAAGATCACCCCCAAGGTGATCACCAAAAAGAGCAACACCCCGGTGCCAAAGACCGCCAGATCGTTTTTAACGTAGGTGATCATGTCGTCGGCGATCATGTCCACCCCGCCCAAAAAGAGGGTCCCGATGTCCCGGTGCCGGTCGATCACCGCCCGGACATCTTGGATGGTCTGGTGAATGTCGTCCCGCGCTTGGTTGCGCACCCCCTTGAACTCCGCCTGCAATTGGCCCAGTTCAATCTCTTCGGCGGTGGTCAAGCCCTGTTCCCGCTGTTTTTCCCGCAGCGCATACCGGCGGTTGACCAACAGCTTCCATTGTTTGTTTTCCTTGAGGTTGACTTGCAGCAAGGTGGTGGAAAAGTCGGGGCTGACCAGCATTTCCTGGTACACCGGGCTGTCCAAAAACTCGGTTTTGGCTAGGCCCCGGTCCACCGGTTGGGTCTCCAAAGAGGGCACATTGGCCAGCAGTTCCTTGATCGGCTTGCGGGGGCTTTCAAGCAACGGGACATCCAGGATGGAGGTCACCGAGTCCACAAACGCAAGCTCCAAGAGGTCGGCCTTGAGCCCCTTGATCCCGGCCAAGGTGGCATCGGAAAGCAGATTGCCGTCCTTGGGGTTTAAGGTGATCACCACGAAGTCGGCGGTTTCGTACCGGTCCGTGATCATCCTGGAGTACTTGAGGTCGGCATCGTCCTCCAAAACCAAAGTCTCCGCCGAAGCATCAATCGCCAAGTTTTTGATTTGGTAGCCCAAAAGGCCGATGCAAACCAAGGAAATCCCCAGAAAAAAACGGGGGTAATCCAAGATTACCTTGTAAAACCGCTTGAGTGAAGTGGCCATGGACTATTTCCCCTCGGCGGTAGGTACGGTAAAGCTGCCCGCAACCCGCAGCTTGGCGAGCAGAGGCTCAATGCCGCCGGACTTGAGCAACCCGTCGAACTGGCTCCGGTAGGTCTGGACGATGCTAACCCCCAGGATCTCCACGTCATACACTTTCCACTGTTCGTCCACTTGGTAAAACTTGTAGATCATCTCCTTTTTGTCGGTCTTGCTGACCAAAAAGGACCGGACGTGGATCCGGCTTTTGACCAACACCGCCTCGTCCACCGCTACGTCTTCATCGGTGTAAAGGTCAAGCTTCTCCAGGTAGGACTCCTGCAACCGTTTGACAAAAAGCTCGGAGAACTCGGCTTGTTGGGCCGGGGTCATTTCGGTCCAGTATTTCTTGCCCAGGCTCAGCTGGGCCATAGTCTTAAAGTCGAAGATCGGTACCACCACGTCCAGGATCCGCTTGTTCCGCTCCGGCTTGGCCATCTTTTTGTCCCGCAACAGGTCGATCACCTGGGTGATCTTGACCTGTACCAGCTTTTGCACCGCCGCCGTATCGTCGGCCAGGGCGGGGCGGCTGAAGGTTCCCAACAAAAAAACCAGAGCCAAGGTCAAAAAGCCAATCCATGTTTTTTTCATGATCATTCCTCGATTTTCTTTTTGCGGTTTTGTTCGTACACGTCCCTCAAGAAGGGGTAAAAGTCCACTGCGTCTTTCTTGAGGCTTTCATAGCCTCCGATGTCCAAGGAAGTGGCGTTGACCGATTTGAAGGTCCAGATGCCGATCTGCTGGGGATACCCTTTGGCGTAGTAGGTGATCGGGTCCAAGGACCAGTCGGGGGCCAAGGCAAAGGTGTCCCGAAGATTGGAAGGCCCCAAGAAGGGCAATACAATGTGCGGCCCCGATCCTACCCCCCAGACCCCTAAGGTTTGGCCGAAGTCCTCGTCGTGGGCCTCCCAGCCGAACCAAGCTTGGGCCGGGTCAAAGAGCCCCAAAATGCCAATCGTGCTGTTGACCGCAAAGCGGCCCGTTTCTTCCACCGCCCCGCCCAACTTGGCTTGCAAGAGGTTGTTGACCAGCCGCAACGGATACAGCAGGTTTTTGAAAAACCGAAAAACGGCGGTTCTCCCCCCTTCTGGGACCACGGCCCTCCAGCCCTTGGCCACCGGGTTGAGCAGCCACAAAAAGACCCAGTCGTTGAAGCCGGTCATCGCTCGGTTGTACCCGGCAAAAGGGTCGTTGACCTCTTGTTGGGGCGCTCCAAATTCGTCTTCCAGGTCCACAAAGCCGCCGTCGGTCGCCTGCTCGGCCTCCACCCTAGTATCCGAGCCGTCCATTGAAGCCGGGGCCAGCAAGAGGGCTACTTGGTTGGGTGGGGCAAAGGGGGCCAGCTGGTCTTTTAAGGAGTTGGTCTCCAAGGAATCCATCGATTCCAAAGACTCCAGCGGGTCCGATTGGGACAGACTCTCTGCCGCCAGTTCCGCCACCGGCTTTGCGGTTTCGGGGGAATCCATCACCATCAACGGCAAGGCTGCGGGCTCAATCCGCAACACCGGATTGCCCCAGGCGATTTGGCCGTAAAAACTCAGTCCCAAAAGCCCCAGGGTGGTACAAATAAACCGGTTTTTCATGTTCAAAGGGAAAATGTTTTTTCCTTGCCCTAAGCCAGGTTTTTTCAGAGAATGAGCCCAGCATAAAACCCCGGCGGCAAAAATCAAAGGAAAAAAGAGGACTCTATTCTCAAGCCTCCCAAGGCGGTTGGGTCCAGCCGTTTTTCTCTGGCCCCGGTGGGGCTGTAGAGCCAATTCAAATCAAGGGCTATCTCAGACTGCCTGGACAGAGGGAGAACCCCTTTGGCGTTTTCGGGGCACCCAGACCCTCAAATCAACCGGTTTTACTCTAAAAAATCAAAATGTTTGAACTCCACCCCAACCTCGCTTCGGGAACCAGGCTGCTGGCCCAATGGGAGCTGTGCCAGCTCAGAGCCCTGCCCGATCCACAGTTGCCTTGGTTGGTTCTGGTGCCCCAGAGGGAAGGGGTGTTGGAACTGTTTGACCTGAGTCCGGCCGACCAGGGCCGGTTGATCAAGGAGGTCAACCTTGCGGCCCAGGCCATCGTCCAGGCCTTTGGTCCCGACAAGATCAACCTGGGGGCCTTGGGAAACCTGACCCCCCAATTCCACTTCCATGTCATTGGCCGGTACAAGACCGACCGGGGCTGGCCGGGCCCCATCTGGGGGGTGGCGGCCACAGAGGACCCGGCCAAGGCCGATCAAATCTTGGACCAGCTGACCCGGCATTTTTTGGGGTAGATTACCTTTTACCGCCAAAGCCCCCTAGAGGTGAATCAGCAGCCCCTCCAGCCGGACCAGCAAGCCTTCGAGTTGCTGACCGTGTGGGCTGTCCGGGGCCAGGAACTGGCGGACAAAATACCCGGTTTGCAGCACATTGCGCCACCTTGGGTTCTTGGGCAGGCTGTTGACCTTCAGGTACCGGTCCAGGGTCCGGGTACGGTAGGTTCCGGTGGTTTCGGCAGTGACCGTCCAAATGCCGCTCTCTTCGGCCAAGGCCAGCTTGTCCTTGCCGGTAGCCCCGGCCCAAGCACCAATACAAAGGTTCATCACCTCGGCGGCCAGCTGGTTGAGGTCGCCTCGGTCCGGGGGATTCACCCCGTCTTGCAGGTGGTCCAGCCGTTCGGGCAGGATGCGGGTCTCGTTGACCCGGACCAAGTCCTCGGCGCTCAGAAGTTGGGTGGTGTTGCGGATCGTTGCTTCCAGGGTCTTTTGGCGCAGCCCGAACTCCAGGTCCTGGCCTTGGAGCATCAAAATCAACAGCACCTCCGACTCGTCTGCCGCCGGAATCTTGACCCCATGGCCGGAAATCGCCTCTTCGGTCCGGGTGTGGACCCACAGGGTCCGGCCCGGGTCTTGGGAAAATTCGGCCCAACCGACCGACACCACCAAGTCCTCAAACCGCAGGTCTTTGGTAGTCTCCAAGGAGACGGAACAAACCGACTCGGCCTGTTTGTTGACAAAGGTCACTTGGCCTTGGGCGTTGAACACCAAAAAGGGCAACGGCAGGCCATCCAAGATGCGCACCAACCTTGTCCGTAAGGACCGCAGCAGGTCTTCCATACGGATCCTTCGTTCGATCTCCCGTTGCAAAAGTCGGTTCTGCCGCAACGCCTCGACCGCCCGCTTGGCCTGCACCTGGGACTCGACCCTGGCCAGCAGTTCGGCCTTGCGCACCGGTTTGTAGATATAGTCGTTGGCCCCGATGTTAAAGCCTTGGACCAAGTCCTCGGATTGCACCCGGGCGGTCAAAAACAACACCGGTAGGCTGAGGGCGCTCTTTTCCTTGCGAATCAACCGGCAGAGTTCAAAACCATCGAGCCCCGGCAGCATCACGTCCAACAGCACCAAATCGATCCCTGGCTCCTCTTTGAGCCGTTCCAACGCTTCCTGCCCCCGAGTCACCCAGTGGACCAGATAACCGTTCCCCTTGAGGATCCGCACCAACAATTCCCCCACCAGCGGTTCATCTTCGACCAGCAGCACCGTCCCCACTTCCAAGCCTAGCTCCGACTCTCCCGGCTGCACCGGATGGCCCAGGGCGGTTTGGGGAAAAGCGGGGACCGCCGCTTCAAGCGGCCATTGACCGGGCGGGGCCACCGGCAATTCCAGGTAGGCACAGGTCCCCTCTCCCCGACTGGAGGTAACCCCAAAGCTCCCCTCATGGAGGGCGGCCAACCGTTCCACCAGAGCCAGACCCAACCCTACTCCGGGTTTACCGCTCTTTTGTCCGGTTTGCCCCCGCTCCAAGGGCTCCTTCAACCGGGCCAATTCTTCCAAGGTCATGCCCGGTCCAGTGTCCTGTACTTCAATCCGAATCCTGGTCCCGCTTTCGGTACCCTTGACCGTTACGCTGCCTTTTTGGGTGTAAGAAACCGCATTTTCGATCAGGTTGAACAACATCTGGTGCAGCCTTTGGGCATCGGCCAAGACAGGCCGCAACTCCGGGGAAACCTGGTTGACCAGACGCAGCTCCCGGTTGAGCAACAAGGGCTTGTGCAGCAGGAACACAAAATCCACCGCCTTGTGCAGGTACACCGGTTGGAGGTTGAGCTTGAGGTGGTGCTGTTTGAGTTGGACGAAGTCCAGGATGTTGGCCACCAAGTGGAACAGCCGGTTCGCCTGGGTATAAACCAAACTCAGCCCTTGGTTGAGCTGGGCCGACTTGGGTTCCTGTTCGTCCTGCAACAAAAGCTCGCAGTGGGAAATGATCAGATCCAAGGGGTGGAGCAATTCTTCGCTGGTGTTGGCCAAAAACTCGGTTTTTAACTGGTCGCTGGCCTTGAGGTGTTCCAAGGCAAGAGCCTCTGCCTCCCAAACCTCTTTTTGGGCTTGGTTTTTTTCGGTTCGCAACTGCCGAACTCGGTCGAGCAGACCTAAAGACAAAAGGAAGAGATTGGCCAAGATCCCCGAATACAAAGACCCCTGGAACAAGGGATGTTCGGGAATAACCAAAAAGGTTTTTAGGATCAGAACCACTACGCCCCCTCCGGCCAACGCCCAGGAAGCCATGTAAAACCAAGCGCTCCGAAGGCCGCTGCGACAAGCGAGGACCCCGGTCCAAAAGATCACCCCCACGGCGGGGACCGTTGCCACCAACACCCCCAAAAGAAGCGGACGGGCCGGGGCAAACAGGCCCAGCACCACAAGCAGCCCGGCCACCCCACTCAGAGACAACACCAGCTTGGCGGTGCGGGGGGCAATGCGAGAAAGCCCCATAAACTCATGGGCAAACAAAAACCCGCCGCAGTGAGCGAGCAGGATCCCCAAGGGAGTGGCCCGGTCGGCCCAATACACCGAATCCCCCCACAGGTACTGGTACCCCACCCCGGAATAGGAAAGGGTCGCCAAAGCAAACCCGCTGAGGGTGACCACATAATATGGGTAAGCCTTTTCTCGGATCGGCAACCAAAGGGCCAAGTTGAACAGCCCCATCACCACCAAGACCCCAAAAAACAACCCATACCAGAGGGTCTGGGTTTGGACCGCTTGGGTAAAGTTAGGTGCGGTTCGCAAAGTCAGAGGGAGCTGCACCGCCGCTTGGGAGGCCACCTTCAGGTAAACCCAGTTTTGTGAAGCACCCGGCAAGTCCAAGGTAAAGGTAGGCACCCTGGCCGAGGTACTCCACAGCCGGTGGGCGACATGGTCCCCTTGGGCAAAGTGGGAGATTTCTCCGGCAGGACCGAGCAGATACAGGTCCACAAAGTCCAAGGAGGGGTGGTTCAGCCCCAAGTACAGCATTCTGGGGTTGGTCTCAAGGTTGGCCAAGGGGAAGCGCACCCAAAAGGTGGCTAGATCGAAACCAAAATCCTGGCCCCCGCTTTCCAAGGGCCGGAAGTCGGTTCTTTGTGTCACCTCTGAGAGGGTCAAAAGCCCCGAAGGGTCCCTCAGGTAGGACACCTCTTCCTGGAGGGTCTTAAAATCGGTTTTAAGCTCAATCGCTTGGGTAAGGGAGGGTCCCACAAAGGCACCGAGCCACAGCCCAAAACCCAAAGCCCACCAAAGGCCCCAAGCTCGGGGCCATAGCTTCCAAAGCGAGGCGGTTGGTTTGCGCTGCCCAACCGGCTCCAACCTAAGGCAAAGTCCCCTCGGCGGTTTGTCCCCTCTGTTCCCAAAAAATCCTTCCAAAAAACACCTCCAATCCGGGGAAAGAACCCAAAACCACCCATACCCCCCAAACCTTCCCCTTGCGCCGGGGGCCACCGACTGTTCCAAGGAACTGTCAGACTCTCTTAAATACAACCTACTGTAAATGAATGTTTTTTCAATTTAGCCCAAATTGCCGGAAAGTCAAGTCCGGGGCTGGAGTACAAGTTTATCCAAAACAGGATTTTTGCCCAAAATTGTCCAATTGTTTTTTTGACTTGGAGGTCCAAGTCTGTTGGTATGTTCCTAAATCGATTGGTCAGGGGGGATATTATGAAATGCGCCGTCACGCTACCTTACAGTCGCCTGGACAATGAACAGCAACGTTTGTTTCTCACCGGGCCCTTTTACCGGCCCATAGGCCCCAGCCTCCTGCGGTCCTTGACCGCATCGCTCTTGAAAGAGCGATTCAAAGAGCTTTCGGTCATCTTTTGTATCCAGGAACTGGACAATCTTTCGTTGTTGGTTTTGGACCAGTTGCTTGAAGGTCTGGTACAAAACGGGACCAAGCTAGACCTGCACTGGTACTACCATTCCTCCGGTTTTGCCCTGGCCCGGGAAACTGCAGAGTTTTTGGGCAACAAGCAGGAGATCAACCTTCGGTTGCGGCCCCTGCCGGAGCAACCCTGCAAGGCTTGTTTGGACCCGCTTTGTTTGCACCACAACCTGCTTTTACCCTCCCTGCCCACCAAAGCCTCCTTCCGGCAGACCTGAAGGACGGAATCCCTCTTTGGCCCCGTCCGGCAGGCTCCATAGGGTAGCTGGAGAGAGAGGGCTGCTGTTTGCCCCCTGACAAACCCTGGTTGATCCCTAGGCATCCCCCTTAGTCTGGGCGGACTTTACCCTTGCTATTCGCTCCAAAACCCCTGTAGGGTGTGCATGGAGGGGCTGATTACCGGCTGGAGCGATGGAAAAAAAAGACTTTAAAATTTTGGTGGTCGATGACCACGCCCTGTTCCGGCATGGGATCAAGAAACTGCTGGGCGATGCCTTTGGCCCGGATCAGGTTTTCACCGCCCAAGACGGGCAGCAGGCCATTGAGATGATCGGAGGGCTCCTCCCCGATCTGGTGCTGACCGACATCGACATGCCCCGGGTGGACGGATTTGAACTGGTCCGTTGGCTCAAAAAGGAGCACCCCTCCATCAAGGTTATCGCCCTCAGCATGTACCAAGGGGAGCTTTACCAAAAAAACATGTTCAAGGAAGATGCCGATGGGTACCTGATCAAGGACACCGCCGTGGAAGAGTTGCTGGTGGCGATTGATCAGGTGATGTCCGGCAAGAAGTACGTGGCCTTCAAGTTGAGCCAGAAGCTCACCCGCCCGTCCCTGGAACCGCAGCCTTTGTCGGACCGGGAAAAGGAGGTTTTGCAGCTGATTGCGCAAGGCAAGACCAGCAAGGAAATCGCTACTGAACTCAACCTCAGCCACCGGACCGTCGAGTCCCACCGGGCCAAGATCATGCTCAAGTTGAACATCGACAACCTAGCCGGGCTGATCCGCTACGCCTTGGACCGGGGCATGGCCTAGCCTTCGGGCGAAGCAGCTCTCCCGCACACCTCAGACGGGGCCTGCCTTGGCCCCGGTACCTACCACCAAAAATCCGGGTACCTTCGGGCCGGAGCCAAGTTGTTGACCAACAACGCCACCACCAACATCAACAGCGCCCCCGAAAGAGCCGGGATGAAGGCGTAAAAATACCCCAGGTCATGGATCCTTTGGGACCCAGTCACCGCAATCAACGCTGTGGCCCCGCCCGGAGGGTGCAGGGTTTTGGTCAGGTGCATCACCACAATCGCCAGGGAGACCGCCAGCGCCGAAGCCAACTCGGGATAGGGGGCCAGCAGCTTGAGCGAGGTCACCCCCACCAGGGCCGACAAAAAGTGGCCGCCCAAAAGGTTGCGCGGCTGGGCCAAAGGGCTGGCCGGGGCTCCGTACAACAACACCGCCGTCGCCCCAAAGCTGCCGATCAGCATAACCATGTCTGGGGTGGTCAGCGCCCAAGACCAATGGGCCACCGCCACCGCCAATATCCCCAAAAAGCTACCCAACCAGGACCAGAGGGTTTCCATCCGAGAGACGGTCGGAGGGCTGACGGTCCGACCTTTCATTTTGGAAAAATACTCTTTGACCGTCATCACAGTTTCTTAAAAAAAGAGGGTGGGAAAAACCGGAGCGAACGGGCACAGCTCGGCCCTCATGGAGCCTCGGCCAAAGCAGCGGCAACCTTGGCCCGGAAGGCTTGGTGGCAACCGGCACAACCGGCGGCGAGGTTGCCAAAGGCCGCTTGGGCAGAGGGCAGATCCCCTTTTTTGGCGGCTTCGATCAGAGCTTCCCCGGCAAGGTGGGTCCGGTCATCAAAGCCCTTGAAGCTCCCCATTTCCTTGCCCAAGGTGGCTTTCACCACCTTGAGGACTGCCGGACCGGCTTGAGGGTGATTGACGATCCGCTCGGCCATCACCTGAGCCCGGCTCAGGTCCCCCGCTTCCAGAGCCTCCCCCAGAGAGTAGGTATTGGCCCCCAACCCGGTCATCATCTGGGACAACTCCAGGTTGGCCCCTTGGACGGTCGGGACGGCTAAAATCGGGAGCAGCAAAAAGAAAAGGAGGAGAGGTTTCATCGGGCTACCAAAGTTCAGGGTGAAAAGAGTTCCAAAAGTACTCTCACTCTACCTTGACCACCATATCGTGACAAGTGAATAATATATTAAATATTCACTTTTGTAACCGCCGCTACTCCGCCTGGGCCGCTCGTTCCATCGCTTGGGTAGCCCGAGCCTTAAATCCGTCATGGCACTGGACACAACCCATCACCAACCGGCCCTGAGCAATCAGCACCTTTTGGGCATCCCTGGTTTGGGCGGCCTGGGTCACCTCATCAGCCATCAGCCTTGTGTACTCGTCCAGCCGCAGGTAATTACCAAAATCCCGGTCGTCAAAACTGGCCCGAATGGCCGCCCGGACCGGTCCGGGCAGGGTGCCCTGGTTATTGAGCTTGGCCATTGCCCCTTGCATCCCGGTAAAGTCGTGGCGCATCAGGCTGGTCTGGAATTCCAGGTAGGCGGCTTCAAAGCCCTTCATCCGTTCCTTCATCAATTCCGGCGCACCCGCCAAAGCGGGCAGGGCAAGCAGCAGGGCCAACAGCCCCAAAACCAAAGCTTTCATCACAGGTCCAAAATGGGTGCGGTTTCCAAGGTCCTTTTGGCTGACCAACCGATCAGCCCCTTGTCAACCTGCGAGCTGGGGATTTTTTGGGAATAAAGCTAAAGCGCCCAGGGAGCCACCGGCCCCTTGGGCGGAAGATTTTTTAATGCCCCCCGGCCACCGCCTTGAGTGCCCCGTTGATGTCGTCGGGGGCATCCATGATCTTCATGAAGCTGTTGGCTCCCATCATAGAAAGGTCGGGGAAACTGATGGCAATACGGAACTTGGCCGACAGGGCGTAAACCTTGCCGCCCGAAACCACCAGTTCATAGGGCAGGTGGGCGGCACTTTTGGTCGGCTTAAAGTCGATTTCCTTCATGATCGCTGCATCGCTGCTCAACTTTTGGGTCATCAACACTCCAAAGACGGACTCCGCCTTGCCGGGCAGGTCGATCCGGTACACTTTGGACACCCCACCGGCCTTTTTGGCCAGCCCGGCTTCCACCGCCGCCAGGGCTTCTTCCTGACTGGGGTAGTCGGCCAGCAGGTCCAGGTCCTTAAAATAAGGCATCATCATCTTGTAATGGTATCCCCGCAGGTCCTCGGCGGTGAGCCCTTGTTCCGGCCCAAACTCCTTGACCTTGCCCAGCGCCGCCTCCAGCTTGGCCGCCACCGGTCCAAAATCGCCGGTCATCTGGTAGGCATGGCCCCAGTAAACCGGGTTGGTGTAGGAGACCTGCAACCCTTCGCTGGTCTGGGCCAACGCCACCCGAACCATCGCCCCAAAAGCACCCATGTTCGATTTGGCGGCCAGCTCCTTGAGCCCCTGGTTGGAGAAGACCTCCAAGGTCACCCCCGGATAAGGGGCGGCTTCCCCGACCAGTTCAAACCCCGCCACCGCCAAGGCCGACTTTACCTTGGCCTGGGTGGCTTCCAGCGATTCCTGGGAGACCGAAGCGAGCACAAAGGGCTTGTACTTCGCTTCCGCCGCAAACACGGGACCGGTGACCAAAAACAAGGAAAGGGAAAAGAGCAGGGACAGCTTGGCTTTCATCGGGACCTGGGGGGGTAAGGGTGCGGGGACCGGGGTTGCTAGAAAGTATTTGTGTATCTATATATATAAACTATCTGACCTGCAAGAACTTTTTGTTTCCCTGCCCCCGCTCCCGAAGCCCTCCCCCACCCGCCTTCTCTTGCGGCCCCGGACCGGCCTTCAGGTTGCCCGTCTTTTTGGCTCCCCCCTCCCACAAAGTCCCTTTGCCCCCATCCCCAGTGTTGCTCTCCAACGGCAGGTCGTGTTATGGGTAACTCAGTCGAACTTTCGGCACCCAAAGACCTTACCCTCCCGGCCAACCCTGGATTTACCCAACTGGAGAGCAACATGGCTGAAGAACCCAAATTTTACCACCCCGACCCCTCAGTGGTCGAGTACGCCACGGTCAAGGAATACGATGCCCTATACCAACGTTCCATCACTGACCGGGAAGGATTCTGGGCCGAACAGGCGGAGGCCTTGGACTGGTACAAAAAGTGGGACCGGGTGTTGGATGACTCGAACAAACCCTTTTTTAAGTGGTTTACCGGAGCCAAGACCAACATCGTCCAAAACGCCATCGACCGGCACTTGGTCACCCGCAACCGGAACAAACTGGCGATCATCTGGGAAGGGGAGCCGGGGGACGTACACAGCTACAGCTACCACGCCCTGAACCGGGAGGTCAGCAGGTTTGCCAATATCCTCAAGGCCATGGGGGTAAAAAAGGGTGAGATCGTCACCCTGTACATGCCCCAGCTGCCCGAGCTGGTCTTTGGCATGCTGGCCTGCGCCAAGATCGGGGCGGCCCATTCGGTGGTGTACGGCGGGTTTTCCGCCGATGCCCTGCGAGACCGGATCAACGATGCCCAGTCCAGGGTGGTGATCACCGCCGACGGGGGCTACCGCCGGGGCAAACCGGTGGACCTCAAGTCCATTGCCAACGAGGCGCTTAAACACTGCCCTACCGTCGAAGTCTGCATCTGTGTGCAACGGACCGGCCAACCGGTTTACATGGAAAACGACCGGGACTACTGGTACCACGACCTCTACAAGCTTCCGGTCGCCTCGCCCAAATGTGAGACCGAGCCGATGGATGCCGAGGACATGCTTTTTCTGCTCTACACCTCCGGCTCCACTGGCAAGCCCAAAGGGCTGGTCCACACCCATGGGGGTTATCAGGTTTATGCCAGCACCACCCACAAGATGGTCTTTGACATCAAGCCCGAAGACCGCTACTGGTGCGCCGCCGACCCGGGCTGGATCACTGGGCACAGCTACATCGTTTATGGCCCCCTGATCAACGGCACCACCTTGATCCTCTATGAAGGGGCCCCCAACCACCCCTACCCCAACCGCTGGTGGTCGATGATCGAAAAGTACGGGATCAACATTCTGTACACCAGCCCCACCGCGGTGCGGGGGCTGATGCGTTTCGGGGAATCCTGGCCGGCCAAGCACGACCTTTCCTCCCTACGGCTCTTGGGCTCGGTCGGAGAGCCAATCAACCCGGAAGCTTGGCGCTGGTACCACCGGGTCATCGGCGGCGGACGTTGCCCAATCATGGACACTTGGTGGCAAACCGAAACCGGCGGCTTTATGATCACCCCCTTGCCAATCACCCCGCTCAAGCCGGGCAGTGCCACCAAGCCCTTCTTCGGCAACGAATGTGCAGTGGTGGACGACCACGGCAAGGAAGTGGGGCCCGGCGAAGAGGGCAGCTTGGTGATCAAAAACCCCTGGCCCGGCATGGCCCGCACGGTGTACAAGGACCCGGACCGGTACCAGGAGACCTACTGGTCCCGGTATGCCGCCCAGGGCTGGTACACGGTGGGCGACTCGGCCAAACGGGACGAGGACGGTTATTTTTGGATCATCGGTCGGATTGACGATGTGATCAAGGTTTCTGGCTACCGCCTGGGGACCGCAGAGATCGAGTCCGCCTTGGTGGGGCACCCGGCGGTCAGCGAGGCGGCGGCCATTGCCCTGCCCCACGAACTCAAGGGCAATGCCATCCATTGTTATGTAATCCTTCGGGCCAACCAGTCCCCTTCGGAAGACTTGGCCGAAAGCCTCAAAAACCAAGTGGCCGACCATTTGGGGAAAATCGCCCGGCCCGATGGAATCGTGTTTGTGGACAGCTTGCCCAAGACTCGGAGCGGCAAGATCATGCGCCGGGTTTTGAAGGCCCGGGCCTTGGGGCAAGACGAAGGAGACCTCTCCACCTTGGAGGAATAACCCTTAACCTGCCCTTTGGGCAAAAAAAAAGGGGGCCACAAGCCCCCTTTTGGTCACCCTTGTAAGGTTACTACCGAGAAACCGCCGCAGAGGCGACAAACTTCATCACCAAGTCTTCCACTTCCAAAAAGTTGTGTTTGGAAAGGTCGATGTGCCCAACCCCCAGCTTTTCGGTCAGGCTTTCGATCATCTGTTTTTCCGAAGCCTCCAGTTCCTCATCCGCCATGGCCACCGCCACCAGGGTGAGCAAAAAGGCCTTGCGGGCTTTTTTACCGCTCAGTCGGTCAATCATCAGGCCGATGTCTTCATGGGACATGTCTTTGATCTCCGAAAGCTCCTGGGGGTTGACCCGTCCTATCTTGACCATCCTGGCGATCAGGTTTTTCTCGGAAACTTCCAACTTTGCGTCCCGCTGGGCCATTTGCAGAGCTGCTTGGACCATCAAAAGCACGTCTTGGTGGGTGACCTTGTCCTCCATCGGATGGGTGTGCATTGCCTTGTCAATGTCTGCCGCCGCACGTCCCCCGATTTCCAGGATTTTTTGCATCTCCGGGTCCATCACTTTGTTACCTCACATCAGATCAATGTCGCTGGGCTGCGGTCCGGTTGACCCGCCCATGGATTTCCCCTCAGCAATCACCCGTTCCAGCGTAGCTATCGCCTTCTCCAGGGTCATTTTCCCCACATCAATGGTCCCTACACCCAGTTTTTTGGCCTTGGCAGCAAAAAACTCCGCTTCCGCCGGGTCCAAAACTCCATCGATCATAGCCACACAAGCGAGGGTCAAGAGGTAAACCCGCTTGGCCTTGACCGACTCCAAGGCGACCACCGCTTCTTCCGGGTCCCCTTTGCCTCTGGGGACATCCAGCCCGCCGATGTCGGTCAGGGTCAGGTCGGCGATGTCCAGCAGGGATTGGATCAACTCCGCCTCCGGCTTTTCCAGCTTGCCGTCCTTCTGCGCCATGGCGATAGCGGCCTTCATCACTACGATCAACTCGGTTTTTTTCATCTTGCTACAACAGGGTTTGAGGTTTTGTGACCTTACCTCTACCTGAATTCTTCGGACGAATCAATTGGTACCCAAAACCAACTGGCCAATTCGAGGGAAAGGGGGTAAAAAAGCTCATGGAAACCTCCCCTAAAATCCCTCCCAAGGCCCTTTGGGGTTGGGTTAGCTACGACATGGGCAACTCGGTTTTTACGACCACCGTGATGGCCGGGTTTTTCCCTATTTTCTTTAAAAGCTTTTGGAGCCAAGGGGTTGACCCTGCACTCAGCACCGCTCGGCTGGGAGCAACGGTTTCGGTGGCCAGCCTGGTGGTCGCATTGTGCGCCCCGTTTTTGGGGGCCTTGAGCGACCAAGGGGGCAACAAACGTTGGTTCCTCTTGGCTTTCTCCAGCCTGGGGTTTTGTTTTACCGGTCTTTTGGCCCTGATCCCCGCCGGAGGTTGGCCGCTGGCGGTTTTGGCCTACAGCGGGGCTATTTTCGGGTTTTACGGGGCCAACCTGTTTTATGATGCCCTGCTGCCAAGCTTGGCCCCGGAGGACCAGCGGGACTGGGTTTCCAGCCTAGGTTACGCCTTCGGGTATCTGAGCGGCGGGTTGGTTTTTGCCCTCAATCTGGCCATGGTCAAGGCCCCCGGTTTTTTTGGCCTCGAAGGGGCCCAGCAGGGGGTTCAGGCCAGTTTTTTGACCTCTTCGGTCGCCTGGGCTTTGGGCAGCTTTCTTTGTTTTTTTTGGGTCCCCGAAAAGAAGGTTCCCCCCTCCCAGGCCCTGTGGACCCAAACCTGGGCCGAGCTGGCTGCAACCTACCAGGAACTGAAAAGCTACCGGACCGCCTGGACCTTTTTGGTCGCCTATTGGCTGTACATTGATGTGGTGGACACCTTGGTGGTCATGGCGGTGGACTACGGCCTTTCTTTGGGCTTTGAAAGTGGGGACCTGATCCTGGCCTTGTTGATGGTCCAGTTGATCGGCTTTCCTTCGGCCTTGGTCATTGCCAAAGGTGGGGCAAGGTTTGGGGTCCGGCGGATGATCTACCTTTGCTTAGCCGTTTATGCCGGGGTCTGCCTTTGGGCGGTGGGGCTTTCGGTGCGGTGGGAATTCTTTTTGATGGCCGGGTTGATCGGGGTGGTCCAAGGAGGGGTGCAGGCCTTGAGCCGGAGTTATTTTGCCGGATTGATCCCCAAAGAACAGGCCGGAGAGTTTTTTGGCTTTTACAACATGCTGGGAAAATTCGCCACGATCTTAGGTCCGGCCTTGATCGGCGGGGTGGGCTTGGTGGTTTCCCTGGGGTGGAGCGGCTCCGACCCCCACCTGGGTACAAGGCTGGGTTTTGCCTCCCTGCTCCTGCCCTTGGGCCTGGGGACTTGGTTCTTTTACCGGGCCAAGCCTACCGCCTAGTCCTCCTCAAAGGGCTGGGCCGGGGTCACGGTTTCGTCTTGGTCGTTGAAGTAATAGGTCTTGGGGGCAATGGGGAAGTTGGGGTTGTCAAAATAAACCGTCACCTTGCGCACCGCTCCGTTGTTGGCTTTGGCATAGGTTTCGGTAAAAAACCACTCCCGTTTGAGCCGCTTTTCCCCTTCCGAATAAAAAACGCTTTTGCTGCAACCGTCAAACCGGATGGATTTTTCGGTGTACAGGTTCTCGGTGCGGATCAACTTTCCCGAAGGGTCGTAAAAGGTGTTGACCTGGACGTAACCCAACTCGTTTTTCGGGTAGAACCACTCCATCCGCTGTTTGACCCCCAGGTCGTAGTAGGTGATGTTGTAGCCCAGGTACTCTTCGGCAAAATCGTTGCGGACCCGGACCTTGGTGCCGGTGGCCTGTTCAAAAAAGGTAGTGGTTTTGGCGATCAGCCGGGTGGTGGCGTAGGTCGCCGAGAAAGTCCGCTCTTCCTTGATCTTGATGTCAAACAGGTATTCGTTGGTCACCGATTTGGTGCCGTGGATGTTTGCCCAGTCGTCCGAAAAGGTCCGCTCCTCCCGCATGATCTTTCCCGCCGAATCGTAGGAATTGCGGCCCCGAGAGATGCCCTCTTCCACCTTGCGGAACAAGACGGTCCGGCCCCCGAACTCGTTGTTGTCCTCCACCCCCATTTCTTCATAGGCGGCAAAGGCGTTCACCCCGTGAAAGAGCCCCAGGAACAGGCACAAAAGCCTAATAGGAGTAGCGGTCATCGTACCAGGGTTCGGCGGTGTTGGAATAACCCCGGACTTCCCAAAAGCCCGGTTGGTCGTGGTCGATAAAACTGAGCGCCCGCACCCACTTGGCCCCTTTCCAGGCCCACAGTTTGGGGGTGATCATCCGCACCGGTCCGCCATGTTCGGCCGCCAGGGATTTGCCTTCCCACTGGTAAACCAAAAGCACGTCCTCTTCCAGCGCTTGGTCCAGCGGAAGGTTGGTGGTGTAGGGGATTTCGGTGCCTGGAGCAAGGTCGTAGGCGGTAATTTGTACATGGGTCACCTGGGGCTTGAGCCCGGCCTTGGCGGCCAAGTCCTTGACCCGGACCCCTTTCCAATGGTTGTCCATCCGGCTCCAGCCGGTGACGCAGTGGAAGTCCGAGACATCCTCCACCGACCCCAAGGCCAAAAATTCCTGGAAGTTCAGCTCCAACGGCTGTTCCACCAAGCCGTTGACCGACAGTTTCCAGTTTTCTCGGGAGAGTGTGGGCACATGGCCCAAGTCGAGGACCGGCCAAGTTTCCACCTGTCTTTGGCCGGGCGGCAGCTTAGGCATCCCGTGCCGGTTGGGCTCCCCGCTCCCTTGGGGGGAGCCAAAACGGCTGTGCAGTCCCTTGTCCCGCTCCAGTTTGGCCAATCGTTTTTCGACCTTGCTCATCTGTTTGCCTTCGGTGGTTTTACCTTGGAAACCGGTTTTGGTGGGTTCCAGGCCCGCCTTTGGGGCGTTTTTGGGCTTTGGTCTGGTCGCCCAAAGTCCCCGTTTGGGACCGTTCGAATTTACGCCCAACCTGCCGCAAAAGTCCACCGAGATTCTGCCCCGCCTCCCGTGGGTTGGCCCCAAACCCCTTGCCTGGGGGCTTTGCCCCTGGGGCACTTGACTTGCATTCTTTCTTGGAAACGGGATTACTTTGTCCACTGGAGTTACCTCATGAACATGGCCAAAAAAGAAGAACGGATCGAACCCCAAAGCGGCAGCCAAAGCATCGCCCAAAAATTGGCCCAAAAGGTCATTTTTATCAGCGAACGGGAGATGGAGATCGAAAAGGTCTATCTTCAGATTGGAGCCGAGCTTTTGTCCAAGCTGCACCACCCCGACAAGATCAAATACTTCCAAAGCCTCCTGCAAATCCTTTTGGAACGGGAAGAAACCGCTCCTTATGCCAGCCACGCCGTGGTGTCCTTGTTTTGGCAGGAACCGGCCAAAGTGGAATTCAAGGAATTTTGGAAGTCCCTGGTGGAAATGGCGGTCGCCGGACACAGTACCGGGGACATGCCCAGCTACCGGCACCCGGACTCGGGCCGGATCTTCTCCGCCTACGCCCACGCCATGGGGGAGACCTTCATCCAGATGATGAAGGTTGGCTCGGACAACTACGACGTGATCACCCAGATGTTCAGCCACTGTATCCGCTACGAAAACGACCTGGAACGGGAACGGCGAGAGGCCCAGTCCAAGCCCCGGTCCAAGGATGCGGAGAAATACACCGCTCCGGCAAACCCCAAAAAACTTTACGACGACATCTCCGACTACATCTCCGAACGGGCGATCCACCGGGCTCGGACCCTCAACCCCGACAACCCCAACGAGTTCATCCAGATCCTTTCGGACCGGATGAGGAGTACCCGGAGGTACGTGATCCAAGACCTGATCAACAAGGATTCCTTGGAGAAAAAACGAGCCACCGAAAAGGCGTTCAAGGAAAAACTGGCCAGCGCCGAAGAATTGATTTTTGCGGGCAAGCCCTTTTTGGAAGCCCTCAAGCTTTTTAAAGACGCAAAGCTCTACAACAATCGGTACGTGGAGGCGGAGAAAAAAAGGCTGACCCTCCAGCTGGTCCCCTTGATCCTGGCTTTGGGGATCATCGGATTTGGGGCCATGGACCTCTTGGCGCTCAACGTAATGGAAATGGTGGCCATTGGCGGAGCGGGGATCAGCGGTAGATTTTTGTTCAGCCAAAAAATGTTCAACCGCTTTTATCCCAAGGACATCACCGGCCCCTTGGAGGAGCAGGTGGCCTTGGTGGCGGCGGTCTTCCAAAAGTGCTCCAAGGAACAACTGGCGGCGTTTTTGCGCAAACAGCTCAAGGCGATCAACGACCCCCAACAGGTCAATCTGGTTTCCGACTTTGTGACCTACGTTTTTTCGGTGATCCCCAAAAAGCGAGGCCGGATCTTGTCACGCATCGAACTCAAGGAGTCGATGGACTCTCTTTCCTGGCACATCGCACGGGCACGTCGAGGGTTAACCGGCTGAAAGATTCACCCCTAGAAGACCTTGCCCAAAGATTGGTTTGTCGCTATGATCGGGTAAAAGCCCGAGTTTTTATAATGGCTCGGGCCCAGCGACCCAATGCCACCGGCTGACCAGTGACGGACGACCATTCCTACCATAACGCCAAAGCCGACCGATTGGGAAAAAAAACCGACGGGCAAGCGTTTGACCACGAACTGGAATCCTCTCGGGAATGGGAACAAACCTTGGACGTTCTGCACCATCTTTTTTTGCAGACTTGGTATTACATTGCTATTGCCGCCAATACCAACGGGGGGATGTTCACCCCGATCCTGAAAAATTCCATCAACCTCAAACGGACCAAACAGGAAATCCCCACCGAGTTGCAAACGGTCCTGAAAATGCGGATCAGCACCTTTGGGGACCTGGACAAACAGATTGAGCGCAAAGCCCTGACCAGCGGCAACAAGGACATCTGGCACTTCCGCACCAAATGGAAAGAGTTCCCTGAAGGCACCAGCATCATCGCCATCCAGCAAAGGCCGCTGTGGAACCTACTTTCCTCGACCCCGACCTTCCGCAAGGCCTTTATCATCATCGACGGCCAAGCAGAGGTGCAGAACCAAAACCAAGCGATGTTTTTGATCAGCAAGGTGCTGCACAACCAGGAATTTGCCGAAAAAAGCTTCAAGTCCATCGGCAAAAAAGCTGCCCCCCCGGAAGCCAAACCTCGGCCCAGGACCAAAACCATCTACACCGGTAGGCCCACCGGAGAGCTGGTCCTGCTGCTCAAGGAGGCCTTTGGCATCCATGTGCGGACCTTGTCGGTGGAAGAAAAGGTGGCCCTGGGCTATTATTTTGAGCGGCTCAAACGGACCGGGGAACAGGACGAAAGCCATGTTGAAATTTGGGACAAATTAAAGAAGCACTTTAAAACCGAAGACCTAAAAAAAGGGGAACATTAGGAGCCTATGGAAACGAACCTTTGGATAGCCTACATCGCCATGGGCCTAGGGGCCTTGGCCACCGGAATCGCCGCCTACCAGTTGGTCAAACGGGGCTTTTTGCTTTGGATGCTCTTGGTGGTGATCGGGATCAGTGCGATCAACTTCGGTTACACCTACGCCAGACACACACCCCTCCAGGCGATGATCAACGACCTGGACCCCGGTGCCTTGGGCGACCTGCCGACCAAACAACTTGAAAAACTCTGCGAAAAATTAGGAAACTAGGCTTTTCTTTACTTTTCCCGTTTCCCAGTGTTCCAATCTCCAATCAAGGGGCCTCGTGCCTTGAGGCCCCAACCCAACCCAACCCTTCCTGCTTTTTCCTGTGGAACCCTTTGTTTTGAAGCACTCAGGTGCTACCCAAGCGACCTTGCTGTTGGCCAGCTCAATGACCGTGATGGCCGGAGCGATCGTCACCCCTTCCTTGCCCCAGATGTTGACCCATTTTTCAGAGGTCCCCAATTCGGCGCTGCTGGTCCGGCTGGTCCTTACCTTACCGGCTCTGTTCGTCGGTTTCGGCAGCCCTTTGGCCGGGTGGCTGTTGGACCGGATGGGACGCAGGCCGATCCTGTTTTTCTCTTTGGTACTGTACGGCCTAGGCGGTACCGCCGGGTTTTGGACGACCGACCTTTATCACCTGTTGGTCACAAGGGCGCTGCTGGGCCTCGGGGTGGCGGGGATCATGACCAGTTCATCCACCTTGGTGGCCGACTACTTCAAGGGGCCGCTGTACTTCCGGTTTATGGGGTTTCAGGTCATGGCCATGGCCCTGGGCGGGGTGGTCTTTTTGGTGGGCGGCGGGTTGCTCGCCGGGATCGGGTGGCAGTTCCCCTTTTTGGTGTACCTCTTTGCCTTTGTGGTCTTGCCCTTGGCCGTCTATTTGGTCCAAGAGCCGCCCAAGGTGGGCGACCACAATGCGGCCGGAGAGGTGCTCGCTTCCATGCCTTGGTCCCGGACCCTGCCGATCTATCTGTTGGGCTTTTTTTCCATGGTGGTCTTTTATCTGGTGCCGGTCCAAATTCCCTTTTTGTTGACCCAAACCTTCCAGGCTCCCCCGGCGATGATCGGCTTCTCGGTGGGCTCCTTGACCTTGACCATGGGCCTTTTGGCACCGACCTTCCAGAGGGTCAAAGGGCGTTTTGCCAGCCCGGCCATTTTTGCTTACACCTTCGCCCTGTTGGGCCTGGGGCTGGGGCTGGTGTCCTCGACCTGGAGTTATCCGGTGGTGCTCGCCGGGTTGGCTTTGGCGGGGATGGGGCTGGCCTATCTTTTCCCTAACCTCAATACGGTCCTGGTGGCGGTCCTCCCTCCCACCTTCCGGGGCCGGGGGATGGGGCTGATGTCCATGGCAATTTTCTTGGGCCAGTTCTCGTCGCCGATCCTGGTCAGCCCCTTGGTCCCCTGGCTGGGCCTGCCGGGGATGTTTGGGGTCTGTTCCGCCCTGTTGGGGCTGGTCTCTGTGGGCTTTTTGTTGGCCTGGTTCCAACAGGGCCGCAACCGGGCGCTCCAGGCACCCTAGTTTTTAGGGGGAAAGCCACTCTGGCCGGGGCTGCTCGGCCTGGGTTATTCCTGCCGGGGCTCCCAAACCAATTTAAAATCCTCTTTGATACATTGGCCCACCGAACCGGGCTGGCATTCAAACCCGTCGGTCCACCTCGCCCCATCGAGCAAGGCCCCTTCGAGCAAAGCCTTTTCCAGGTTCGCCCCCGCCAAGATGGCCCCCTTGAGGTTTGCCCCCCGCAGGTCCGCCCCCAAAAGGTCCGCCTCCACCAAAATCGCCCCCGACAGGTTTGCTTCCCTCAGGTCGGCCTTAGTAAACCTCGCCTTGTAGAGCAGGGCTTGGTTGAGCTGGGCCCCTTGGAGGTTGGATTCGTCCATCCAAACCTCCTGGGCCACCACAAAAGAGAGGTCCGCATCCGAGAGGTCCACCCGTTTAAAATAGCTCCGGTACATCATCGCCCGACTGAACCGAGCCTTGGAGAAAGAGGAATCGTTGCAAAAACTTTCCTCCAGGTCGGCCCCTTGAAAATCCGCCTGGGGAAAATTTACCTCGACCCAATAGGACCGCCACAAGGTCGCCCCTTGCAGGTTCACCCCTTCCATCTGGACCTTTTGGACCAATGCCGCAGTCAAGTCGCAACCTGGACAGTTCCCTCGGACCAGGAATTTTTTCTGGTCCTTGGGCGGATAGCCCCAGGCCACCGAGGACAGGAGGAGCAAAACCCCAAAAAGGAGGAACCGGTGGGCCATAGGGTTATTGGATCAAAAAGCTCACCGTTGCGGTCGAGCGATTGCCCACCTTGTCGGTCGCCGCCAGTTCCACCTTGTAGCGGCCCGGCTCGTCGAACTTAGGCGGTTGTTGGAGCAAACTGGCCTTGGAGCCGTTGATGGAGATTTCTACCTTTTCAAGCCCCGAGGCCTTGTCGGTGGCGATCACAAACAACAAACTGCCCTTGGGAAAACGCTCCTCCCCCATCGAGCCCACGCTCATCTTGGTGGTGATCTCCGGCGGGTCGGCATCAACAAAAAAGTGGAGTTTGTTTTTCTTTTCCCGGTTGCCCACATTGTCGGTAGAAAAATAGGCCAGCTCATGGGGACCGGCGGCAGCGGTCACTGCTTCCCGATAGACCCCCTCCGCCCCTTGGTCGAGCTGGTAGCCGATCTCCTTGACCCCCGAGGATTTGTCTTCGGCGCTTAAGGTCACCTTGGCCGAACCGGCAATGAACTTTCCCTTGCTGTCCGCAGAATGGGGACCGGAAAAGGCAAAGTGGCTGGTCGGCGGGACCGGGTCCTGGGTCAGCTCGTATTCGTAGGCCTGGGTTTGGTTGCCCACCTTGTCGGCGGCCCACAGCTTAAACACAAACCTGCCCGCCTTTTTGGGCAGGCCGACCGGTCCCTGGTAAACCCCCGAGTCCTGGTCCAGCTTGTACTTCATCCAAGCCACCCCGGCACCGTTGTCCGAGACCGATGCGGTCAACTTGGTGTTGGGGCCGACAAACAGGTTGCCTTTTTCCCGGAAAACCGGCCCTTCGTTGCCCATCTCGATTTTGGGAGCCGTCCGGTCCAGGGTAAAGCTCTGGGACTTGGCGGTCTCGGCATTGCCCAACTTGTCTTGGGACCAATAATGGATCTGGTAATCCCCCTGCCCCAGCCCTGCAAGGTTGATTGGCCTCTGGTAGTTTCCTTCCGCTCCGCCTTTGCCTTTGATCTGGTAGCGAGTGACCCCGACTCCGGCACCGGTGTCCTGGGCTGAAAGCACTACCAAGGTCGAGGGGGAAACAAAGGTCCCCGATTCGGGACCTCGGAAACGCAGTTTTGAGTTAGGGGCGGTTTTGTCGATCTGGAACCGGTACCGGCGCACCGCTTCCTGGTTCCCCACGTTGTCTTCCCCATAGTACCGCAGTTCGTAGGCTCGTTCTTCGGCAAAGCCCAAGGGACCGGTTACCTTTTCAAAGGGAGCGCCATCCAAGGAGGAATAGACTGCCACCACACCCGATTGGTTGACCTTCAACCCTTCTCCTTGGTCTTCGGAAACCAACTGGATCTCCACCGGTTCACCAAAAAAGATGACCCCCCGGTTGTGGGCCTGGGTAGCGCTTTTGGGCACCGGCCTGCTGAGCGGGGCCTTGCCGTCCAGGTGGAAGTAAAAGATGTTTTCGTCCCCCGGAACGTCCGCCCTTCTTTTGTGGGTTTTGGCGGTGTCTGCATCCCCATCGGGGTGAACCAAGGTGTGCCGACCTGCGCCGTCCTTAAAGTAAAAGGGCTGACCGGACCGTGGATTCTTGGCCAGACTCTCTGCTTTGGTTTGGAGCGGCAGTTTGGGGCCGTCGGGGCTGCCCGAAAGGGAGAGGTACAGCGGCTGGTCCGGGTGCAGGTAAACCGCCCCTCCCGGCGATTGATACAGATGCAGGCTTTCTTTGGGTGGCATGGCCAAGGAAGGGTTGGCCGACTGGGCAAAAGCCGCAACCGGCAACAAAAGGCCCCAAAAGGGCAAACAGCTGGTTAAAATCCGTTTCATATTTCCGTCTCCCCCTGATGTATCACAAGATTGATCACCTCCCAACCGGTAGCCCCCTGGCGTATTGGCAGGTATTTTGCCCCACCTTAGCCACCCCCGCTTTGGCTTGTCAATTTTCCCTTGCATCCAAGACCAAGGCAAAACCGGCCCAAAGTAGCCCAGACTACCAACAAACCGACCCAAAACCCCTTATCCTAAAGCAATTGCCGGTGGAGGTAGGGGACCAGACGGACCCGGAGTTTACGACCCTACCCTAAACCACAACCCTCAACAGCCCGGTTGCTTTTTTGGCGGAACCATTTCATTTTGAAAGGCAACAACAACTCCCTTTCCAACAACCTGAATTCGGAGACGACAGATGGCACAAATCACCCTCAAAGGCAACGCAGTACAAACCTGCGGAAACCTCCCGGCGGTTGGATCCGTGGCCCCCGATTTTTCCCTGACCAAAACCGACCTTTCCGATGTCACCTTGGCCCACTACAAAGGGATGACCTTGGTACTGAACATTTTCCCTTCTGTGGACACCGGGGTTTGCGCCACCAGCGTGCGGCACTTCAACAAGGACGCAGCCGCCTTGTCCAACACCAAGGTGCTGTGTATCTCTCGGGACCTGCCTTTTGCCCATTCCCGGTTTTGCGGTGCCGAAGGGATCGCCAACTTGGACAGCCTTTCCGAACTCCGGGCTTTGGGCTTTGGTGAAGCCTACGGCGCACGGATGACCACCGGCGCACTCAAGGGCCTGCTCTCTCGGGCGGTGGTAGTGGTTGGTGCCGACGGCAAGGTGAAGTACACCGAGCAGGTCCCCGAAATCACCCAAGAACCCAACTACGACGCTGCCTTGGCTGCCGCCAAGCGTGCTTAATGCTTGACGGGTTTAACTTTCGTGGTTTAACCCTGCCAAAGGGCCGAGACTTCCTCGGCCCGATTCCCTTCCTCAAATGAAAGAAATCCACAGTCCCAAGTTTTTTGGAACCCTGCTGTTCCTATTGAACTTTTTGGTGATGATGGATTATTTGGTCATGGTACCCTTGGTGATGGACATCTCCAGGACCCTGGGCCTCGCCCCCACCCGCACCGGTTTTCTGCTTTCCTCCTACCCCATAGCCGCAGCGCTCAGCTCTCTTTTGCTGGCCCCCTTTTCGGACCGGTTGGGCCGAAAAAAAATGACCCTGTTCCTGCTGGCCGGGTTTTCCTTGGCTTCCCTGGGGGTGGCGCTTTCCACCGAGGTTTGGCAGATTTTTTTGTTCCGCATCCTCTCGGGGGTCTTTGGCGGCCCGGTGCTGCCCAACAGCTTTGCCTTTGCCGGGGATACCTTTAAGGGGGAAGACCGGGGTCGGATCATCGCCAATCTCTCCCTTTCCTTTTCCGCCGCCAGCATCTTCGGTGTCCCAATGGGGGCCTGGATCGGCTCTTGGTTGGGATGGCAGGGGGTGTTTGGGATGATCTCTTTGTTGTCGCTCTTGGGGTTGATCCCCTTTTTGGCTCTACCCTCGGTGCCCACCCAAGCGGAGGGGAAAATCCTCTCCCAATACCGGCAGCTTTTGGGGCTCTGGGCGCTCAAGCCGGTTCAGCTGGCCTTTGGGCTGCAATTTCTTATGCTGATCGGCCTGTTTGGGGTGGTGCCCAACATTGCGGTGTGGTTCTCCACCAACTACGGCTACGATGCGGGCCAGATCGCCCTTTGTTACATGCAGGGGGGGATTGGAGCGGTGCTGGGCAACCGTCTGGCCGGGGAGTTTTTGAAAAGAAGGCTCCGGCGAGGGCTGATCTCCGGGGGTTCTTTGGTGATGGCGCTGTTTTTGGGGGTCGCCTGTTCGGAATGGGTCCCCGATCCGCCCTTGGGGCTTTTTTTTGCAGGCATGATGTTCGGCGGCTCCATCCGGGTACCGGTGCACCAGCTTAACCTTTCCGAGCTTCTACCCATCCAGTTTCGTGGCCGGCTGATGTCGATGAACACCATTGTCGGCCACTTGGCCATGGGTCTAGGCGGATTTTGGTCCAGCCCCTTGCTGCACATCGAAGGGGGGCACCTCTACGGGATGCAGACCATCGGGCTGGTGGGGGTCGGTGCCTTGTGCCTCGTCCCTTGGATTGCCCTGGCCTTTGGCAGGTCCACAAGACACCAGACGGTCTATTGAGGGGAAACTATTGAGGGGAAAAGGAAAGCTTGACCTTCACCAGCGCCTCAGAAGGGCTGGGGGTCAGGATCACCTCCGCTTCCGAGCCAAACCGGAAGGCAAATTCCAGTTCAATCTGGGTCGGCTTTTGGCTGAGCCCCAGCAAAGGGCTGGTGATCTTCTCCACCAAGGGCCGAATCACCTCCACCGCCTCGCCCAGCTGCTGGCTGCGGCTGTAGTATTCGGGGCGGTTGCTGGCCACCGAATTCGGATCAACTGATTCCTCCAACTCCACCCAAATTTCCTTTCCCTCCCCCAGGGGGATGGGGATTCGTTTTTTCATCCGGTTCCTCGGTTGGGTTTTGCCCTGATCCTTCACGAAACCCTTGGGGTTGTAAAGTAGGGCCGGGTTTTGGGGAAAACAAGTAGGAAACGACTTGCAGTTTTCCCCTCAGCCAAGCTAACTTTGGAGAACTTTCTCGTTGTTTTTTTTATGTCTTTACCAAGCCCCTGCCGATGATGTCCGAGCTCTCTCCTTCCGGTTACCGGCTCATGTTGGCCCGAAAACATGGCGGACACACCCAGGAAAGCCTGTTGGACGAACCCAACTTCCCGAACCTCAACGTCAAAACCCTGCGCCGCTGGGAGCAACAGGGGATCAATCCCACCCGGGTCGAAGAGGTCGCAAGGTATTTCCAAATCGAGGTCTGGAGCTTTTTGGATCCCCGGTTGACCGATGAAGACTTTTTACTTTTGATTGACAACCCCACCCTGACTGCCCCGCTCAAAGCCAGGTACGCCAAAGAGGCGGCATCGTTGGCCAAAGGGGAGCGCCCCCAGCGGCCTCCCCAAAGCCCCACCGCCCCACCGGAAGCCGAAGAATACTTCCAGGCCCTCCAGGCCTTGGAGCTGGAAGACCAGGACCTTTTTTTGTCGTTGCTCCACCCCGATTTTGCGGTCAATTATGCCGGGCCTGACGGTTGGACCTTGCTGCACTGGGCCGCCCACCGGGGCAGGTTGTTTTTTGCCCAAACCCTGCTGGGCCTCCAGGCCGACCTGGAAGCCCGGGACACCGAAGGCCTGTCCCCCTTGATCATCGCTGCGGCCCGCAATCATTCCCCCTTGGTGGCCCTGTTTTTGGAGCGAGGCTGCGAGCTGGACCGGGTGGACCAAAAGGGTTGGAGCGCCCTCACCTGGGCGGCGGCCCACAACAACCTCACCCCTTTGGGCCTGTTGATGAACCAAGGGGCAAACCCCAACCTACCGGACTACCGGGGGGACCTGCCACTGTTTCGGGCCATTCGGTCCAACTTTGTGGCCTGTGTCTCCCAGCTTTTTTCCGACCAAGCCCCCAAGCCCGCAAACCCAAATCGGCCCGACCCCCAGGGGGAATTGCCCCTGCACCTGGCCTTGCGGCTGGGCTTCCCTTTGGTGGTCCAGCGGCTCTTGCAGGCCGGTGCAGACCCAATGGGTAAAAATAGGGACAAAGTGTCCGCTTGGGAGCTGGCAAAGGAGCTAAGTGACCCCAAAATGGTGACTCTTTTCCGGGAATCTTCCCCCTAAGCCTCCCCAAATTCCCTTTTCTGTCCTTGTTCTACAAGGAATGTCCGGTTTTTGTCCCCTGCCATGTCCGGTTTATGCCCTCGAAAGTCTTTGGGGGACCTGCTACCTTCATCCCAATTCTTTTGCGGCAGCTTTCCGGGCCCAATGACCGGGGCCGGTCAAAAAAGCTGTTTCTGCGGAATTTATGTGAGGTGCAAGGATGAATGCAGCTTCTTACCACGAACCGATCCTGCTGATCCGGTCCCGCAACAGCTCGACCGATCCTTTGAAGGAAGGGTTGGGGGAACAGCTTTTTTCACTGCTCTGGGAGGTTTCCGAGAAAGGGGCGGAGCTGGAGAACAGCCAAGGGCCGGTCTTGGTTTACCCCAGCGATTCGGGGCTGATCAACCGTCTGTCCAAGACCTATCCGGGCCGCATCCTGATCTGTGCGGCGTTGCGCAGCCCCCGCAAAAAGCTGCCTCGCCATTGTTTGGTATTCCAACTGCCCGGACATGCACCTTTTTTGGCCCACCTGATCCGGCTCGCCTCCTTGCTGCTCCAGGCCAACGCCCGGAGCCAAAGACTGCTGACCCAACAAGCGCCAGCCTCGAAAAACGGCGGAGTGGTGTTGAGCGACCTGAACCTCAAGGCCGGCCGAGTGGCCTTGATCCAGGAAGCCATGACCCGGACCAACAACAACCACACCAAGGCCGCCCGTCTGCTGGGCATCTCTAGGCAGGCCCTGAGCCAGGACCTGCACCGGAACTTCCTCAGTCCGGTGGCAAAGCCGACCGCCAAAAAGAGCAAACGGGCCAAATCCGGCCTTCAGGGGCCAAAGCCCTTGAACAATACATAACCCAGGCTGAGCAGGTTTTCCTTGACCCAAGGGCGGCAGGCGAGGGCTTGCCGCCAAAGGCGCAACGCCTTGCGCCCCGCCTTTTGCCGGGCAAAGCCGTGGGCCATGTGCCGGTAAAAGAGCCACAGCCCAAAGCTGATCTCCTCTTTGGTTCCCTGGGTCAGCAGGTAGGTGTCATAAACCTTTTGCAGGCTTTGTTCGTACCTTCCATAGTCCTTGGAAATCCCCGCCTCATGTTGCCGGTACCGAGCCAGCGGTTGGTCCAGGTAAACCAAAGGGACCTCCTTGGCCACCCGAATCCAGTAATCCCAATCCTCCGGGCCAAAGAGGTCTTGGTTGAACCGGCCCACCCGGTCCACCACCGCCTTGGGCAAAAGGACCGTCAAGGTGCCCACAAAATTGTGCTGGATCAACTGGCGGTACAAGTCCCCCTGTCGTTCAAACCAAGGGCAAAAGGTGAAGGACTTGGGGCTGGATTCCTGGTCCCCTTGGAACATCTGGTAGTCCGAATAGACCATCACCTCCCGTCCCGCCGCCGCCGCAAGCTGGAGTTCCAGCTTTTGGGGCAGCCATAGGTCGTCGGCATCCAAAAAGGCCACCCAGCTCCCCTGGGCCAGCTCCAGCCCCTTGTTTCTCGCCCCAGCCGGGCCTTGGTTGGGTTGGTCGATCACCCTCACCCTTGGGTCTTTGACCGACAAGGCCAGCTCCAAAGTCCGGTCCTTGGCTCCGTCGTTGACCAGGATCAGCTCCAGTTCCCGGTGGCTCTGGTTGAGCACCGAGGCCATGGCATCCAAGAGGAATTCTTCGGATTGGTAGGCCGGCATGATCACCGAAACCAATGGGGACATAGGGGTTCTCCAAAGATAAAAATCCCAATCTAGGCAATCCGGCGGCTCCTGGCAAGGGCTGTGGATTGACAAGGCTCCGCCCATACCCCAAAATGGAGACCAATGTTTTAGGCCCCCCAACGAGACCCCATGAACCGATTGATCGAGATTGTCGCCCAACTCAGAGGCCCGGATGGCTGCCCTTGGGACAAGGAGCAAAGCCACCTGAGCCTTTTGCCCTACCTCTTGGAGGAGGCCTACGAAGTGATTGAGGAGGTCCAAGAGGCACGGCTGGGACAGGACTTGGCCGATGAACTGGGAGACCTGCTCTTGCAGGTGGTGCTTCATGCCCAGATTGCCAAGGAGGAGGGCCGCTTTGGGATCGAAGAGGTGATCCAAGGGATCAGTAAAAAGATGATCCGTAGGCACCCCCATGTCTTCGGCCCGGCGGCCAAAGACCAAAACCAGGACCAATTGACCCGCCAGTGGGACCAAATCAAAGCCCAAGAGAAACAAACCCCCAAGCTTTTTGCGGACATCCCCAAGGCCAAACCGGCCCTCTTGCGGGCCAAAAAAATCGGCGAACGGGCGGCCAAGCTGGGTTTTGATTGGCCGAACACGGACGGAGTGCTGGACAAGATCAAAGAGGAATTGGCCGAAGTGGAGGTGGAGTTAAAAAAGGGTGACAAGGTGGCCTTGGAATCGGAGATCGGCGACCTGCTGGCTTCGGTGGTCAGTTTGGCCCGCAAGTGCAAGATCAACCCAGAGCTGGCGTTGCAGCAAAGCAACAACAAGTTTATCCGTCGGTTTGAACAGGTGGAATCGGGTATCGAGGCGGCCAAGGCCCAGGGCCAAACCTTGGACCTCAACCAAATGGAAGCGCTGTGGCAAGGTGCCAAGGCAGGGGAGCGGTGAAGGAAGTCCAAGACCATTACTTCAAAAAGGCCAAAACCGAAGGTTACGTAGCCCGTTCGGCCTACAAGCTCGAAGAGATCGACCAGAAACAAGGGCTGATCCGGCCCGGTTTTTGTGTCCTGGACCTGGGTTGCTTCCCCGGTTCCTGGATGCAGTACACCGCCAAGCGGGTGGGGCCAAAAGGAAAGGTGTTGGGGATCGACATCCAAAACCTGGAGATGGGCTTAGGCCCCAACCAAGCTTTTTTGCACCAGGACATCCTTTCCTTGGACCTGGAAACCTTGGCCCCCTACGGCGTGCCTTTTGATCTGGTCCTTTCGGACATGGCCCCCAGCACCACCGGGCACAAGGCGACCGATGGGGCCCGGGTCTTGGGGCTCAACCAGATGGCCCTTTGGGTGGCCAGAAGGTGGCTGAAAACCGGGGGGGACTGTTTGATCAAAGTTTTCCACGGCCCGGCATTCGAGCCCTTGCTCAAACAAATGAAAACCGAGTACACCAAGGTCAAGCCCTTTAAACCCAAAAGTTCCAGGAAGGAATCCAGCGAGGTCTTTTTGTTGGGCCAGGGGAAACTTTCGGTGTCCAATCCAGGAGAACCATGACAACCATTCTTTGTGTACGCCGAAAGGGCAAGCTGGTGATGGCCGGAGACGGGCAGGTAACCTTGGGCAACCAGGTGATGAAGGGGACCGCCAAAAAACTCCGTAGCACCTACAACGGAAAGGTCCTGGCCGGGTTTGCCGGGAGTACCGCCGATGCCTTTACCTTGTTCGAGAAGTTTGACGGCAAGCTGGAGGAATACCACGGCAACCTTTTGCGGGCGGCGGTGGAACTGGCCAAAGACTGGCGGACCAACAAGATGCTGCGTAACCTCGAAGCGCTCCTGGCGGTGGCTGACGAAAACAAAAGCCTGATCATCTCGGGCAATGGAGACGTGATCGAGCCTGATGATGGGATCCTTTCGATCGGCTCGGGAGGGGCCTTCGCCCTTTCTGCGGCCCGGGCTCTGATCCGCAATACCGACCTTTCGGCCGCCGAAATCGTCAAGGAATCCATGACGGTGGCTTCGGAAATTTGTATCTACTCCAACAACCAATTCCAGACCCTAGAGATCGACTCCAAGTGAAACACACCCAGGAACGGACCCCCAGAGAAACGGTCGAATTTTTGGACCGGTACATTGTTGGCCAAAAGGCAGCGAAAAAAAGTGTCGCCATCGCCCTGCGCAACCGCTGGCGGCGGATGCAGGTGCCCGAGGAACTGAGGGAGGAGATCAGCCCCAAAAACATCATCATGATCGGCCCCACCGGGGTCGGCAAAACCGAAATCGCCCGGAGAATCGCCAAGCTGGAAGGAGCACCGTTCCTCAAAGTCGAGGCCAGCAAGTTTACCGAAGTGGGTTACGTAGGCCGGGATGTGGAGTCGATCATCCGGGATCTGGCGGAAATCGCCGTGGCCCAAATCAAGGCCGAGCGGATGGAGGCGGTCAAGGAAAAGGCCGCTGCCGCCACCACTGAGCGGCTGCTCGACCTTTTGGTCCCGCCCCAAAACTTGAGCCCCCACACCGAAGGCAGCTTCCGGGACGGTTCGGCCCTACGGGAAAGCTTCCGGCACAAGTTGGAAAAGGGAGAGCTGGAAGACAAAATCCTGGAGATCCAAGTGGAGCGGCCCAATCTGGGGGCCTCGATCGAGTTGTTCCCGGTCACCGGCAATGACTCGATGGACATGAACCTCAAGGACATCATGAGCAAGTTCATGCCCCGGCAGGCCAAAAACCGCAAGGCCACCGTCGCCGAAGCCCGCAAAATCTTCAGCCAGGAAGAATCGGAACGGTTGATCGACCAAGAGGACCTGGGCTTTGAGGTGATCACCCGGGTCGAAAACACCGGGATTGTTTTTATCGACGAGATCGACAAAATCGCCTCCAAGGCAGGCAGCGGCAACCAAGGAGAAGTGAGCCGAGAAGGGGTGCAGCGGGACCTGCTGCCGATCATCGAAGGCAGTCGGGTCAACACCAAGTACGGCCCCATCCAAACCGACCACATCCTTTTTATCGCCGCCGGTGCCTTCCACGTCTCCAAACCCAGCGACCTGATCCCCGAGCTGCAAGGCCGTTTCCCGATTCGGGTCGAGCTGGAAAGCCTCAAAAAGGAAGACTTTGTCCGCATCCTGACCGAGCCCCAAAACAGCTTGGTCTTGCAGTATGTCGAGCTTTTGAAGACAGAAGGGGTGCAGCTGGAGTTTGCCCCCGAGGCAGTGGAAGAGCTGGCCGAGTTGGCGACCCTGGTCAACGATCAGGCCGAAAACATCGGAGCCCGAAGGCTCCACGCCATTTTGGAAAAGCTTTTGGAAGAGGTCAGTTTCTCGGCCCCCGAGCTGCCCAACCAGACCATCTTGATCACCGCCCAATACGTCAAAGACCGTCTGGCGGACATCGCCGCCAACCGGGACCTTTCTCGGTACATCCTCTGATGGCCGCCGGGACGGCCCAAGGAGTGGTCAAGTTCTTGGAACTGATCAAGTTCTCCCACACGGTGTTTGCCCTGCCCTTCGCCCTGATGGGTGCGGTTTTGGGGTTGGCGGTCGCCCCGCCCCAAAGCTGGCGGGAAGGGGGCTGGATGCTCCTGTTGGTGGTGGTGGCCATGGGCGGAGCCCGGACCGGAGCGATGGGCTTCAACCGTCTGGTGGACCGTCACTTTGACCGCAAGAACCCCCGGACCGCCCTGCGGCCTTCGGTGACCGGCGAGGTCTCGGTGCCGGTGATGGTGGGGATGATTTTTGCCAGCTACGCCGTCCTGGTCCTTTGTGCCTATCTGCTCAACCCCTTGGCGTTTGCGCTCAGTCCCGTTGCCATTTTTCTGGTTTCCTTTTATTCTTACACCAAACGTTTTACCGCTTGGTGCCACCTGTTTTTGGGTCTGGCGATCGGGACGAGCCCCATTGCCGCTTGGATTGCCATCACCGGAGAACTCGCCTTGGCCCCCTTGGTCCTGGGTCTTTCGGTGATGACCTGGATTGCCGGGTTTGACATTCTTTACGCATTGCAGGACCGAGACTTCGACCTCCAAGAAGGGCTCTCCTCGATCCCCGCCCGCTTGGGGGTGACCGGGGCCTTGTGGGTGGCCAGGCTGCTGCACCTGGGCTGCATCGGGCTTTGGTTTTTTTTGGGTCTGCACCTGGGGCTCCTTTGGCCCTACTGGCTGGGAGCGGTGGCCGGGGCCGGGATGCTTCTTTACGAACACGGCCTGATCGGCAAAGGCGACCTTTCCAAGGTCAACTTGGCCTTTAACCTCAACGGCTGGATCAGCACCACCTTGTTTGTAGCCCTGTTGGGGGAAAAACTTTTGCGACTGTTGGCCCCATGATGTTCAAAAAGGATTCTCCGGCCAAACGGGAATTGATCTTGAAAAAGGCGATGAAGGAGATCGAAAAGCTCCTGCTCGACCTGGAGAAGGAAGGAAAAGACCTGACCCAAATGAGGCTCAAAAAATACCAAAAGACCCACAACATCCATTGCACCTGCGCCAAATGCGGCTTGGCCAACCAAAAAAAGGACCCCCGGCTGCGGGGCTTGAGGGAATACGGTTTCAAGGTTTTTGTGGCCGAGTCGGATGCCGAAGATCTCTTTTCAGACGAGGATTGATGTTTAGGAATTGCCTGCTGGCCTTGAGTCTCTTTGTTTGCGCCGCCCCCTTTGCCTGGGGCATGGAAAGCTTTGCTCCCATCGTCCGGTCCGAACGAACCAAGGTGGTGCACATCTCCACCTCTTCGGTCACCCCGCCGGGACCCAAGGGTTCCCAACGGGACCCCTTGATGGACCGTTTTTTGGGCCCCCGGCCCAAGAAAAGCTCGGCTCTGGGTTCGGGGTTTGTTTTTTCCGAAGACGGCTACATCGTCACCAACAACCACGTAGTGGAGCGAGCCGACAAGATCGAAGTGACCTTTTACGACGGCAAGACCTATGAAGCCAAAGTGGTGGGTACCGATGCCATCACCGATCTGGCCTTGATCAAGGTGGAGGCCAAGGGCCTCAAACCGGTCCTTTTGGGAGATTCGGAAAAGCTGGAGGTCGGGGACTGGGTGCTGGCTATCGGCAACCCGCTGGGCCTGGACTACACCGTCACGGCGGGGATCATCAGCGCCAAGGGGCGGGACATTTTCGGCGGAACGGCTTATGGCCAATTTTTGCAGACCGATGCTGCCATCAACCCCGGCAACTCCGGCGGGCCTTTGTTTGACGTACAAGGCAAGGTGGTGGGGATCAATACGGCCATCGCCCAGGGCCAAGGCCTGGGCTTTGCCATCCCGATCAATCTGGCAAAAACCATCTTCGACCAGCTCAAGACCTCCGGCAAAGTGGAGCGGGGCTGGCTGGGCATCGGCATCCAAGAGATGAACGAGGACCTCGCCTTGAGCTTTGGGCTGGACAAGGATTCCAAGGGAATCGTGGTCACCTCGATCGGCCCCGATTCCCCGGCAGAGAAGGGCGGACTCAAACAAGGGGACGTGATCACCGAAATTGAGGGACGAGGGGTGGACAAAACCACCCAACTGCAACAAACCGTCGCCGAAGCCAAGCCCGGCTCGGTGGTCAAATTAAAGGTATTCCGGGCCAACAAGTCCCTTGCCCTGTCCGTCACCTTGGGCAAACGGCCGGAAAGCGAAATCGCCACCAACGAGGAGGAACCCAACCCCTTGGGCTTCCAACTGGCTGAGATCGACCCAACGCTCCGCCAGGAATGGGGAATCAAGGAGAAGATCGGGCTGCTGGTGGTGGAGGTGGACCCGGATTCCCTGGCCTATGAAAAGGGCATCCGCCGGGGGGACATCCTGGTGGAAGTGGACGGACTGCGGCTCAACAAATTGGCCGACTTCGAGAAGGCCCAGCAGAAATCCAGAGGACGGATGCGGCTGTTGCTCAAACGAGACGGAGAATCCATCTACCTGGCGCTGCCCCTTGGCCCCTAATGTGTAAGAAACTGCGGGAGGCGGCATGATCCTGAACCAACGGCGTGCGCTCTACATCCTTTATGTAGCGTTTTTCCTAGGCTTGATTCTGCTGATCCTGTTGGCGAATATGTTCTTTTTGAGCCGACAAACCCAAAAGGACTTCATCAAGATGTTCTGGCGGCAAAACGGGGAGACCGCTGAATTCATCGCCTTGTCCGCCACCCAAAGGATTGAGGCCAAGTCCCTGTCCACCCACAAGGCCCACGAGTTCCTCAAGGCCTTGGCCCAGGAGTTGGACCAGTCGGGTCTGCCTTCGGGTCTGGCCGCCTTGGCACCCATCGAAGCCTTCCGGGTCCACAAGGACCTGGAAGGCATTCTGCTGTATGACGACCAGGGCCAGTTGGTCCTGCAAACCCCTGAAGTACCGACCAGAGCTCCATCCCGGTCTTTGAGCCTCGCTTGGCCGAGGGGGAAAAACGGTGAGGTCCTGGTCCTGACCTTGGGGGAAAACAAGCGGCAGGAGTTGGTGGAACAGGAAGCCTTGCAGGCACTCGCCCAGGACCTGCAAGACAAAAAAATCGCCGACTATGTAAGCTTTGTGGGCCCCAACCTGCACATCCTGGCCCACACGGATCGGAAAAAGCTGGGGTTGCTCGAAGACAACGAAGGGATCGAATCGAGCCTCAAGGACAAAACCACCTACTACTACCGCAAAGAGGACCAATATGAAGCGGTCCACCCCTTCAAGCTCGGCCCGGACCGCTGGGGGGTGCTGGTGGTAGGGCTGGATTCTAGCCAGTTTGACACCATCTACGAAGACATCCTGCGCAACACCGCCGTGTTCTCCGGCTGGGTGATGTTGCTGGCCTTTTTGGTCGCTGTGGCGGTCTGGCGGTTCCAGTCCGGGTACAATTACAAGATTGAACAGATGCAGCGGCAGCTCAATGAAAATGCCAAGTTGGTCAGCTTGGGCAACCTTGCCGCCGGGGTCGCCCATGAGATCAGAAATCCGCTCAACAGCATCTCGATCACCATGCAACGGCTGCAACTGGAATACAGCCCCGCCGAGCCGCCCGAAGCGGTGGAGGAGTATTCCTTTTTGACCGACCTGATGAAAGACGAGGTCAAACGGATCAACCGGATCGTCACTGACTTTCTGGGTTTCTCCAAACCCTATGCCCCCCGGATGGCCCGCTTTTCGGCCAACCAATGGGCCCAACATTGTTACGACCTTTTCTCTCCCACCGCCAAGGAGCGGGGGGTGGACCTGCAACTGAAGGTCCCGGCCCAAGACCAGGAGGTCGAAGCAGACCAGGAGAAATTGACCCAAGTGTTGCTCAACCTCCTGGGTAACGCCATGGATGCCAGCAATCCGGGAACGGTCTTAAAACTGGAAAGCCGCTTTGCCGCCCAACAGTGGGAACTCAAGGTGATCGACCAGGGGGCGGGGATCGGCAAAGACAAATTGGCCCAAATCTTCGACATCTACTACACCACCAAACCCACCGGGACCGGCCTGGGCCTCTACATCTGCCGCAAAATCGTCCAGGCCCACAACGGCACCATCGAACTGACCCCCAACCCGGACAGGGGAATGACGGCCAGCCTGATCTTGCCAAAGCTTTCGGAATTGGGGTAAGCCTGTGCAGACTTTGGAAGACTTGACCCCCTTTGACCCAGATGGTGATGAACGGAAAGATCCTGATCGTTGACGATGAAGCCAGCCAGACCGAGTTGCTCTCTGGTTTTTTGGGCAAAAAGGACTTTCTGGTCACCACCACCAACGACCCGACCGAGGCCCTGGGCCTGATCCGCAGCCGGGAATTCGACCTGATGATCGCCGACTTTCGGATGCCCAAGATGAACGGGCTGGAGCTGATCAAGGCGGTCCGGGAGATCGACCCGGCGGTGGCCATTGTGATGATCTCCGCCTACGGCAGCATCGAAACTGCCGTTGAGGTGATCAAGGCCGGGGCCAACGACTACATGACCAAACCGATCGACCTGAAGGAACTGCTGATCCTCATTGACCGCAACATCGACAAAAAGCGGCTTTTGGTGGAGAACCAGCAACTCAAGGACATCCTGCAAAGCCGCTTCCGGTTCGACAACATCATCGGCAACAGCTCGGCGCTGGCCGAGGTGATGAGCATGGTCCAGCGGGTGGCCAACTCCAATGCCACGGTCCTGATCCGGGGGGAGTCGGGTACCGGCAAGGAACTGGTGGCCAAGGCCCTGCATTTTGCTTCCTCCCGCAAGGAACAGCCCTTCATCAAGGTCAACTGCGCCGCCCTGCCCGAAACCCTTTTGGAGTCCGAACTTTTTGGCCACATCAAAGGTTCCTTCACCGGGGCGATCAGCGACCGGAAAGGCAAGTTTGAAGAGGCCAACAAAGGCACCCTCTTTTTGGACGAGATCGGCGACATCAGCCTGACCACCCAAACCAAACTCTTGCGAGTCCTCCAGGAACGAGAGTTTGAACGGGTGGGGAGCAACCAGACCCTCAAGGTGGATGTCCGTATCCTGGCGGCCACCAACCGCAACCTGGAAGAAGCGGTGGAAGCCAAGTTGATGCGGGAAGACCTTTTTTACCGGCTGAGCGTGGTTCCTTTGTACATCCCGCCCTTGCGCAATCGCCGGGGGGACATCATGCCCCTGGTGGAGTACTTTTTGGAAAAATACGCCAAAGAAAATCACCGCACCATCCAAGGGATCACCCAAGAGGCCCAGTCGGTGCTGGTCAAGTACGACTATCCGGGCAACATCCGGGAGCTGGAGAACATCATCGAACGGGCGATCGTCATCGCCCGGGAAGACGTGATTTCGATCAAAGACCTGCCCCTGACGGTCACCAACCAGCACAAGGAGGCCCCCGTCGATGGTCCGGCCTTGGAACTGATGACCTTGGAGGCAGCGGAGCGGCGGTTGATCGAACTGGCGCTCAAAAAGCACAAAGGGGTCCAGACCCGTGCCGCCAAAGAATTGGGGATCAGCGAACGGGCCCTGCGGTACAAGATCAAAGGCAAAGAGATCAAGCCCGAATAGGGGGTTTGGGGGTCCGGCACCCTGTGCACAACGTAGCAAGGAACGGCTTTGGCTCGTTTTATTGACCAGATCGAAGACTACATCAAGCAACTCCAGTCCACCGGACTGGATGATGCGCCGATCTTTTTCAACGACTTCCAAACCATGACCGTCGGCGGCCTGCTGGCCGACATGCTCAAGTTCTACCCCTCTTCGGCCCATTCCTCCCAGGTGCTTTCGGACAAGGAAGAGCTTAAGCTGGCGGAAAACTTCACCAAATTGATCACCCTGCTTGAATCCAAACGGCCCAAAGGAAACGAACCGGTGGTCTCCAAGGAGCTCAATAAGGCGATCAATCTCTTTTTTGAACAGGTGGATTCCGTCTTTTCCAAACTTTATGACCGAGACGGCTCCAAGCTGATGTTCGACCCGGTCTATTTCAAGGATTCTTACGTCCGGGGCCTGATGGCCACCGGAGTTTTGGAGGCGCTCAAGAAAGACAAATGAACAATCAGGCGCTGCTGGAAAACAACCTGCGCACCTTCTTGTCCGAGCTGGGGGAAGGGGCGGCCCTCAACATAGAACAGCTGACCAACCAAAAGATCGAGGCCCGGTTGGACAAGGCGGCGGTCCATGCGCTGGCCGCCCAGATCACCGAGTCCTACCACCGTTGGACCGAAAACTGGCTGCACCCCTACTGCTCCAGGACCGAGCTGGCGGCGGTGCTGGTCGCCGAGATGTTCCGCTCCAAACCGCTGGTGCAATGCCAGCTGCCCCCCGAAAAGATGCGCAACCTGCACCGGATGCTCACGCTCTACGCCTTTGCGGCGATCATGGGGATGTACGTCAAGCTGGCCGCAAGCCCGATGCAACTGCGGGATCAGTTTATCACCCGCTTTATCACCGTAGTGGCCCAAGCCTACAAAAAAAACGCCCATACGGCGCTGCCTGAAATCCACAAGTTCATCGAAAAAAACTTCAAGGTCATCCCCCCCACCCTCCACTTTGCGGAAGAACCAAAGGCTTGAGGGGCTGGGGTTTTTGGCTTTGGCAGGCAGAACGGCCCCGCCCTATGACCTACGGCGTTGCCGACCGGTCAATTGCAGCCGCAACTGGGGCTGAGTTTCCCGTCGCAACAGACCGCCCGCCCGTTTTCGCAGCCACAGACCCCCTTGTGGTGGGAGCAGCAGCCCCGCCTTTGCAAGACCGCCTCCGGTAGTTCTTCCCGCAAAGCCACCACCGGTACCCTTTCCGATGTTGTTTGCGCAAGGAAACTTGGGTCTTGGGGCTTAAGAGGTGGATTGTTACAGGGTTCCAGCGCTTGGACCGAAGAAAACGCCAACAAACAAACACAAAAGAGCCCTAAAATTTTCTTCATTTCCAACTCCTTGGAGTAAAGTTTAATTTGCTGTCCTTTGGGGCTTTACGCCCGGCTGGATTCTGTGGCCCGAACGAGGGGCCTGGGTGTTCTCCTCGGCTCAGGGGCTGGGGAGTTACAGTTGGGCACTGGCCGTGCTGGGCAAGGGGAGGGGAGGTTTGGTTCCAGAAGGCGGGTTTTGCCGTTCCGACCTGGGCAGGGCCGGTGTTTTCTCTTGGGCTGGTGAACCCTTCAAGGCGATGCGCTTTGGGGACGGCGGTTCCGGTCTTTGGGCCGTCTTGGGCAGCGGAAAATGGACCGTACCGGGAGCGGGGTCCAAGAGGTTTGCCGCCAACGTCTCACAACTTTGTTCCAAAAAGGGGTTTTGGACCCCCGTCGCCTGGACCACCGCCTGGACCCTTTGGCGCTCCTCGTCGTTGAGCGGATCGGCTTTGCACCAATCCAGCAGGGCGGCCCGAACATGGAAATTGAGGATCTCCGCACGTTTCGCCGGGTATTTGTTGGCCATGTAATAATAGATCCGAGCGATGTCCCCCTTGATCCGCTGGGGAGGCTCCACAAAGGCGGCATCCAGGGAGAATTGGCACAAAGAGAACAACTCGGCAGCAGGCTCCACCGCCGTCATCACCTTGTCCCCCCGCAAAGCGTTCAGCTGGCCCATTACCGGATAAAGGTTGTGGGGGTCGGAGAGGATTGTTTTGTTTCTCTCGTATTTTTCCTTGCCGCAGGCCGCTATGGCTTGGTCGAGTTTCCGGCTGTCCACCTCCCGGGGATTGGGGAGCTTGGGTTGTTCCGCCCGGCAGTCCTTCTTGGCCTTATTGAGGGTCAAATGCCGGTCTCCCAGGACCGAAGCAGGCACCACATGCTCCCATTCAACGACCAGGTGCCGGTCCGCATAAAGCTGGGGAGCCGCCACCCCCTGACGGGTCAAGTTCAAGTCCGATTCCTCCACGTAACAACCCTTGGTTTCCAGAAGCTTTCCCGAAGGCTCCAAAGGGCACCCGCAATAAAAGTCCCGGTTCCAGTGGTTTTCACGGTAAACCTTGCGCAGGAAGCTTTTGGCGGAGCCAAAACAAACCGGCTTTTTTTCCCAGTCTTGGGGCTTCAGCTCCGCTTGGCCCAGACAAGGCCAAAGCAGGCAGAACAATGCCAGCTTGATTTTTTTGTTCCCCATCCTTATCCCCTCCAGGCCGGACGTTTTTTTGGGGGGATCGTATCACCCCCAATCGGGAGAAAACAGGGCATCAAAGGGACATAGAACCGGACATTTTTCGGACATCCCTTGGCAGGGGCATAGGGGATTGGGTATGCTGGCCCCAACACCCAAAGATTGACGATTTTTTTAAAGGGAAGGGATGTTCAGCCGAGGGTTCTTCTTAGGCGTTTTGTGGGCGGGGCTGGTTTGTCCCAACTTGTTTGCCCAGGTCACGGTGTCCGCCCAGATCGACACCGAACAATTGGTCCTGGGTGACTTGGCCCACATCCAGGTGGAGGTGGAAGGGGCGGACGGTTCGGCGAGGTTGGAGCTGCCTGCGGTCAAAGGATTGTCCCTCACCCAGACCGGCCCCCCTTCGACTTCCAGCCAAACGATGGTGGTCAACGGCCAGATGACCCAGTACCAAGCCGTTACCTTTGGGATCGGGGTCGGTGCCGCTCAGCCGGGGAAGTACCGGATACCGCCCTTGGTGGTGGTCTTCCAGGGCCAAAGGTACCCGACCCAGGAGTTTGGGTTGGTCGCCAAGCCCGGCGATTCGGGCGGCGTGATGACCTTGACCCTCAAACCCAACAAAACCAAGCTCTACCTGGGGGAGGAGCTTTGGCTCACCTTGACTTGGACCTTAACCCAGCAGGTGGAGGACTACGAATTCCGGCTGCCTCTATTGGCCCAAAAGGACGACCTGCACCTGGGACTTTTGCCTTTGGACCCCAAGACCCCGACCCAGGACCTTTCGATCGATGCGTACCGGGTCGCCTTCAACCGAAGCCCGGTAGGAATGGGCGGGGTCAAGTACCAAACCGGCTTTCGGCTTTCCCCGGTCCAGCCGGGGACACTCGACTTGGGCTCCGCCCAGGTCAAGGGCCAGATCACCCAAGGGTTTGTCCAGGCCCATGATTTTTTTGGCCGGTTGGTCCAAAGACCCCAGTTGAAGGCGGTGTACGCCACCACCCCGCCTTTGAGCGTGACGGTCCTGCCCTTGCCCACCCAGGGGCGACCGGCGGACTTCAGCGGGGCGGTGGGGAACTTTGCGGTCAAGGCCTTGGTGGAACGGCAGGCCTACCAGATGGGGGAACCGGTGGAGCTGACCTTGGTGATCGAAGGTCCGGGAAACCTGAGCAAGGTCGAGCGGCCCAAGCTCCGGGGCCTGGAAAAGGACTTTGACTTCCAGGAAAACCTGGAGCCGGGGACCCTGGAGGGAGAGGCCTTGCGGTTCAAACAAAAGCTGAAGCCCAAAGCGCCTGGGACTTGGGTGATCCCGCCGTTGGGGTTCAGTTTTTTTAACCCCCAAACCGGGGCCTACCAAACCGCCCATACCAACCTCCTCACCCTTTCCGTCGCCCAGGGAGAAAAGCTGCGGGACGATGAGGTTTGGGGCCATCTGCCCGAACCCGGCCCGGTTGCGTCTTCGGTGGGCCTGTTGAGCACCGAGCCAGAGTCGCAGGAACTGCCGGTTTGGTTTTGGGCCTTGGGGTTGGTATTGTTGCCTTTAGGGTATGCAGTTGCCCGGCTCCAAGCCCGTCGCCCCAAACCTGTGGCCCTGCGGGTCCAAGCTCCCTGGGGACCCAAAGACCTGGAACCGCTCCGGGAGTTGCCCCCCTCAGAGGCTTTTTCCTTGGCCCAGGAACGGCTCTCGGCCCTGCTGGCCTGGAAGTTCGGCCCCCAAACCCACTTGGATGGGGACTCCCTGGACCCACAGACGGCTAGGAACATAAAGGAACTGCAAGATTGGATCGAGGCCCGGCTCTATGGCAGCGCAGCGGAATTGGAAGGGGAGCAGGAAAGGTTGGTCCGGGAGCTGTCGCAGTTGCAAGCCGAACTGACCCGGCCCCAGGGGGCCGGTTAGGGGGCGGCCAGCAGTTCGGCCAACCGTTGTTCAAACCCCGGCCCCGAAAGCTCCAAGGTGGCTTCAAACAAAGCGGCGGCCTTTTGTTCCACCGCTTTGGCTTTACGCTCCGACTCTTCCCCCAGGTTGGCCAAGGCGGAAAGCCGCTCGCTCCAGCTGGGGGCTTCCTGCCCCGCCTTGGGCACCGCCTCAAACCAGCCCTGTTCTGCCAAAGCGGCGTAAATCCGTTTCCACCGGCCCAGCAATCCGGCCAGACGTTTTTTCCCCAATTCCCGCTCCAGGGCCAACAACCAAAAATAATTAGCCACCAAGTGCAGCACCATTTGGTCCACCATCAAGTCGTCCAGACCGATCTTGCCCAGGCTGATCACCCCCACCCCCGGCACCGCCATGTAGGCCTCTTTTTTGAGTGCCTCTTTGAGCATCTGGCCAAACCCTTCAGGGTCCACCGCTTCCTTCCTGTACAGTTCGGACAAGATGGCGGGGTCCAGGGGCCGGTGCTGGGGGTTGGCTTCAAAGTCCTGGATGGACTTGAGGACCCTTGAACAGGCCAAAAAGAGGTGGGCTGAAGAGGGGATGTGAAAGCCGTAGATGGCCGACAAGGTGGAGATCCGGCCAGCCAGCTTGGTCAGGGTTTTTACCAGATTCAGCGCCCCGGCGGCTACCCCGGTGCCGGGCAGCTGGCTGGCGGCAGCGGCCCCCAGGGTTAGGTTGAAGGAAAGGTCCAGGCTCTTGCCAAAGCTTTTGAACAGCCCCAAGTCGTAGGGATAGCCACCAGCGCCTCCCGTTCCGGCTCGTCCAGGGCGGCCATTTGGGCCAGGGAGGAAAGCTTTTTTTTCGGGTAAAAGTGCTTCGCCCTGTCCAGCACCCAATCTTCGGTATTTTCATACATCACCAGTTCAAAACCCTTTTTAAGGGCAAACAAGGTGAAGTCCCCCGACCAACCGCCCAACATCCCGCCCAGCTCCTTGGCCCTTTGGAAGAGGTCGGAACGGACCTCGTCAAGCTTGGCCAGCCAAGGTGCAGCCTCGGATTTTTTGGCCTGGGCGAGCCAGTGGGAAAAGGTTTTTTGTGACCCCTTGACCGCAGGTAGGCCCTGGAGCCAGCCCTTGGTCTTGCTTCCCCAGGCCTGGGCCCGGTCCACCCCTTGCTCGATCCGCCCTCGGGCCGACTGGACCCATTCAAGCCCCTTGTGATCATAAAAGGGCTCTACTGTGCGGTCCAAAGCGATTCTTGAAAGCCAGACCTGCTGTTGAGGCTTGATCTTTGGGCCTAAATCGGGAACAATTTCCTCTTCCCTTGGTTCAACCAATTGTCCTCACCTGTTTGACTTTGTTTGCAGGACCCATGACTCTTCTTTCGATCCTCACCGGCGACCAACTTAACCGAAAGAACCCTCCTCGCCAAGACCAGAAACGAAAGGTCCAGGCCCAGGTGGCCCAGATCATTGAAGCGGTGATAGCAGGGGGGGACCAAGCGGTGATCGAATTTGCCCTCCAGTTTGATGGCCGGGCGATCGAACGGCTGTTGGTGCCCCAGGAATTGATCGACAAGGCAGAGCGGGAGATTGAACCAAAGACCCGGCGCATCCTGATGGGGGCGATCCAAAACATCAAGGAATTCCACCAAGCCCAACTGCAATCCAGTTGGTCGGTCCACAAGCCGGATGGGACCAAGCTGGGCGAGAAGGTAACTGCCCTGGACCGGGTGGGCATCTACATCCCTGGCGGGCAAGCCTTTTACCCCAGCTCGATGATCATGAACTGCGTCCCCGCCCAGTTGGCCGGGGTCAAGGAAGTGGTGGTCGCCAGTCCTCCGGGCAATGGTGGACTGCCGCACCCCTTGGTGCTCGGGCTTTGCGGCATTTTGGGGATCAAAGAGGTTTACACCATGGGCGGAGCCCAGGCCGTGGCCGCCTTGGCCTACGGCACCGAAACCCTCCGTCCGGTCAACAAGATCACCGGCCCCGGCAACCAGTGGGTCGCTGAAGCGAAACGGCAGGTCTTTGGCCAAGTGGGCATCGACAGCATCGCCGGACCTAGTGAAATCCTGATCCTCCACGACCGCCTGGAAGTGCCGGTCGAGTTTTTGGTCCGAGACCTCTTGAGCCAAGCGGAACACGATATTGAGGCCGCTTCGATCTTGGTGACCACCGACCGGGAATTGGCTTTAGCGGTACAAGCGAGGGTCGAAGCATTGGTCCCCACCTTACCTCGGGCGGAGATCATCACCCAAAGCCTACAAAACCACGGTCAGATTCTGCTGGTGGACCGGATCGAAGAGGCCATCGAGATTGCCAACCAAATGGCCCCGGAACACCTGGAGCTGTTGGTTCCCGAAGAGGAAGAAGAAGAACGGATCGACCAGATCAGGAATGCCGGGGCGATTTTTATTGGCCTCTGGTCTTCCGAACCGGTGGGGGACTATTACGCCGGTCCCAATCACACCATCCCCACCGGCGGGGCGGCCAAGTACGCCGGGCCGCTTTCGGTTCGGGACTTCCAGAAGCACAGCAGCCTGATCCGTTACTCCAAGGAGCGGCTGCAAAAAGAAGGGGAAGACATCGCCACCTTTGCGGACCTTGAAGGCCTCAATGCCCACGCCTCGGCGGTACGGACCAGACTCAAGGAAGTTTAAGCTGGGCCTTTTGTTCCCCAAAGAGCCTGGGCGGCTGGCCAGCGGGCTTTGGCCCTGGTAAAACCGCACTGGCTTAGGGGAGCAAGGCAAAACCAAAGGCGGTTACAAACCTGCACTTGACGGGGCCATCAAAGCAACGGACCCTGGAGTGATCCAACTTTTTAGACCTAGTGGCCAACCGAGACCCAACATGACCCGAAGCGCCTCCTTTAACCGGACCACCAAAGAAACCCGCATTTCCGGCACCTTGACCCTAGAGGGTACGGGCCAAGGGACGATCAAAACCGGCCTGGGCTTTTTGGACCACATGCTGGACCTTTTTAAGTTCCACGGCGGATTTGACCTGGAGCTGGCCTGCCAAGGGGACCTTTGGATCGACGGGCACCACAGCATCGAAGACATCGCCCTGGCCTTGGGAGGAGCGCTCAACGAGGCCCTGGGGGACCGCAAAGGGGTCCGGCGGTACGCCACCTTTTACCTGCCCATGGACGAATGCCTGACCCGCACCAGCCTAGACCTATCGGGCCGTCCGTTCCACATTTTCCGGGGCTTTTTGACCAGCCCCCTGGTGGGCGAATTCCCCACCGAAATGACCCGGCACTTCTTCCAAAGCTTCGCCTCCGCCTCCAAGATGACCTTACACCAAGAGATCCTCTACGGCGAAAACGACCACCACCGGATCGAATCCTTGTTCAAAGGCCTCGCCCGGGCGGTCCAGGAAGCGGCGGAAGTCGTGGGCGGCGGGGTGCCGAGCAGTAAGGGGGTTTTGTAATTTGTTCTAAACAATGCATCTTCATAAGGTAAAGAAATGGCAACTGTAAAAGAAATCAAAGAAGCATTCACTTTGGTGTTCGAGTCTTCACTAAATCCAAAGTTTAAAAAAACGAAAAATTATAAGCTCTGGAAAGAAAACGGAGGAATGCTGTCCCATCTTCGTTTTTTTTTGTTGGGGTACTTCGGGAAAGTGCAACCGGAAGCAAATACTTTTTTAAATTCATCCGGCAGTACAGATCGTGGTAGAGTGGATTTTGCCATCCATAAAGTTGCAATTGAATTTGCTGTCAGAAACCAAAATCAAGCAATTAGTTCAATTTGTTCCAAAAACAATTGGACTGAAGTTCATAAGCTTTTGAGAAGACGCAAATCAAAAAGTTTCGATTTTACTCTTGGTGTGTTGGTACTTTTTGACTATTCACTGAATCCAGACCCTTCAAAAATTAAAGAAAATTATAGAAATTGGAAAGACGAGTGTAAAGACGTTCCACTCCATGGAAATTGTGCTTTGCACTCATTTAACGTTTTGTATTTTTACATAGATCAAAACAGTCCAAAATGTCTCCAGATGAACATTCGTGGATAAACCTACAAAAGCAATTGGTTATCCATAAAGCAAACTACAGGCACCCATGATCGGCATCATCAACTACCGTTGCGGCAATCTACAGAACCTCCAGAACGCCTTGGATTCGCTGGGTCATGCTTCCGTGCTGCTCAACGGTCCGGGCGAGATGGAAGGGGTGCAGAAGTTTATCCTGCCGGGGGTGGGGGCCTTTGGGCATGCGGCGGCGAACTTAAAGGAATTTGGCTTTTGGGAGCCCTTGCTCCGGGCCTTTGAGGCGA
>MFNF01000026.1 GCA_001783715.1 Candidatus Lambdaproteobacteria bacterium RIFOXYD2_FULL_56_26 | reverse complement strand
CGCTGAAATTTTTGAACGCTTTGCATACCTGTTGAGTCTTTCCATGACTATGTCTAGCAGGTTTTATCTCTGCTATGCTAGTCAAGACCCATTATTAAAATGAACCCATTCAAACCCGAAGCAAGTAAAGTCCACACCTTCCAAAACTTGCCGACTTTAGCAAGCCCTTCTTCTGCCGCAGCTTGATCTTTATTAAGCATCTCTATGATTGTAGCGATAGCGGCCTCTGAATTAACTTCTTCTAGACCTTCACAGTCGGCAATATAATTTCGATGGGCATCACGAGATTTTTGGAAAACCTCTTTAAGACGACTGGAACCAGATTCTCTTATTTGCTTAAATGCTGCATGGATGAGGTTCGCCCCAAAGCAGGCCCCGAGGGGCTCTTGCAGGTTCGACATCAAGACGGCAGGTCTAAAAAATTGAATTGAGGCCTCTGCTACTAGATTTACCGTTGTAACTTCCAATGGACAACTCACTATGTAAAATCAGGTTGTTAGGATTGATCCAAAATTCTATTCTAGAAGCGACTAATTTTAAATAGGCCTAACTTCCCATACACCGGTAGCTTTTTTCAATAAATTTTCAAAATCACGCTTCAATGTGGCAGCTTTTTGTTGGTCACCAAAGTTAGAGACAGCAGTACAATCCGAGTCATTAATTTCCTCTCTATAGCCCGTGTCAGAAACGCAAAAATGCGTTCTGCCGTCTGTGTTACCATTTAACCGGAAAAGCTCCACAGAGCCTTTGAGGTCCTTTGCATCTGCAATAGTTTTAAGCAACGCATGCCCATCCGGGATGATATAGTCAGCGTTTTTTTCAAGAATAATCCTTAGCTTCGTTCCTTCACGGCGCAAAAAACTCAAAACCGCTTCCTGCAGGATAATCCAGCTGTACACAGGGAGTTCAGCTTGTGCCCTTTCGCGTAATTGACCAGAAAAAAGGCAAATCTCGCCGGTGCCGTATTCGAAGAACTTCGCAAGAACTATTCTGGCATGCTCTGCTTTCCCGTTGGGGTATTCTTTCGGTTGGTGGTTGCGGGCAGCATTCTCAATGTCCGCATAGTACCGGGCATCCTTCTTCTCAAGCCCCGCCTTGGTATATCGAAACAGCTTTCCTATTCTTTCATTGATGTGTTCATTTTTTGGATCAACAGGTTTGTTCATAACAACCTCCACTTTAAGACACTACTTTTACTAAGGTTACGAATTTAAAGAGTTGTCAGTCTCAGGACCACCAACTGGTGCAATAAAATGCGCTGGATGGGGAAACAGCCGACTTGAAAAAACAGAGCAGAGGGCAAGGGGCGAATGCAAAGAATGATCAGACATCGTAAATTGCTCTTAATGGTGCTCAAACTTCCGGGCCGTGGTCAAACTAGCGGTTTGCAAACGGCCTGATCAGGTGAAGCCCTTCCAAATTGGAACCTTGCCGACAGTATTGATTTTTTTTTTTGTCGGTCAAGTGATAATTCTCCTCTTAAAAAAGGATATCTGCAAAGGAATAAGGACGAGGTTGTAATGCAAGCAACAGGTTGTCTCTAACCAGTTGTTCCAAAATCCTAATAGCAGGAAAGAAATGGCATAGCGCCCTAATTTGACTTAGTGTGCCTACAGGGTGCCAGGTTAAGTCATGTCGGTTGGCACCGGAGAGTTTTTCCGTAAGGGATAAAAGAAAATGTCCAGTTCCTCTTCAGGAACCTCTCGGCCCCAAACATTGTGCAGTGCGTAGCCGGAGTCAAAGAGCCCCCGGACCCCGCCCTTGAGGGACTTTACATTTTTAAAGCCCATCAGCATCAAGGTGTGGGCCGCCAACAGGCTGCGCCGACCAGAGCGACAAACCACAATCACCTCTTTTTCCCGACCTCCGGCCAATTCCGGGACCGTGTCCTCATAACCAAACTCGGCTGCAGATTCCAGGATTCCCCGGGGGACCAACATTGAACCTTGGATGTGGGCCTTGGTGAACTCACTTTCTTCCCGGACATCCAGGACAATGGCCGGGCTTTTGCCGTTAAAGATATACTCCACTTCCCAAGGTAACACCTCAGGTACTTTGCCACGGACTTGGGCCAAAATGTCGTCAAAGGTCAACGTAGGTTCTGCCATCTTCGGTTGCTCCAAAAAAAAGGCCCTCCCCGGAACAAACCGGAGAGGGCCGTCTGGTGAAAGGCTAGACCATGTCGATCATGCTGCAAGGACACTCGTCTGCACACTTGGAGCAGCCGATGCACTTGTCCAGGATGAAGTTGTAATGTTGCCCCTTGGGCATCTTCTTGACCGCCCCGTCACCGCAGTAGCTCCAACAGGTGTCGCAGTCGAAGCAGGAGCCGCAGCTCATACAACGGCTGGCTTCAAAGAGCAGGGCGTTTTTGTCAAACCCCAAGACGTAGCCGTTAAAGTTCTTGGTCCGTTCTTCCGGCTTCAAAACCGTGACCTCGTTGCGAGGCGCTTCCTTGTAGAAACCCAACTTCATGGTTTTGTAGCTGACCACGTTGGCCTTGGGAGCAGGCTTGTAGGCCTTCCCGGCCAGGACGGCATCCATCTCTTCGGCGGCGATGCGACCGTCCCCAAAGGCTTGGGTGACCAGACCCAAACGGCGGACGATGTCCCCGCCGACCCAAAGTTTGTCCTCGGGATTCAACCGGCCCGCCGGGCCTCGGTTGGTGGTCCAGCCGTTGTCTTGTTTGAGTTCCTCCAGGCCCGAGTAGTCCGGGGCTTGACTGATGGCGGTAATCACCAGTTCGGCCTTGACCTCGAATTCGGTGCCCGGTACTTCGCTGACCTTGGGCCAGCCATTTTCGTCCTTTTCACCCAATTCCACCTTCAGGAATTCCACCGCCGAGACCTTGCCTCCGGCAGCGGTGACCTTTTTGGGGGTGAAGCCCGGATGGAGTTCGATTCCCTCCTCGGTACCTTCGTGGATCTCTTCTTCGGTGGCAGGCATGGTTTCCCGAGTTTCCCGGCAGACCATCACCACTTTTTTGGCTCCCAGACGGACGGCGGTCCGGGCCACGTCATAAGCCACGTCCCCACCGCCGATCACCAACACTTGGGCGGGCATGGCCGGTTGTTGTCCCAGGTTTTGGGCCAGCAAAAAGTCCACCCCGGTCATCACGTTGGAACCATCCATGCCCGGCAAAGGCAACTTGCGGCCGGTTTGGGCCCCAATGGCCAGATAAACCGCATCGTATTTGGCCTTCAGGTCCTTGAGGCTTACATCCCTGCCCACCTTGGTGTTCGGGGAAAATTTAACCCCCAGGGCGAAGATCCTTTGGATCTCGGCGGCCAGAACTTCACGGGGCAAGCGGTAGGCCGGGATCCCCCAGCGCAACATGCCGCCCGGTTCGGCCCGTTCGTCCAGCAAGGTGACCTCATGGCCCCTCCGGGCCATCTGGTAGGCGGCGGAAAGACCGGCCGGACCGGCTCCGACCACCACCACTTTTTTTCCAGTCGGTGCTTGGGCCAGTTTGACCAGACTCAGCTTTTGTTCGATCGCAAAATCCCCGATGGCCATTTCCACCTTGTTGATCGAAACCGCCTTGTCCTTTTGGCTGCGGTTGCAGGCAGACTCGCAAGGGTGGGGGCAGATTCGGCCCATGGTGGCGGGCAGGGGGTTCTTGTCAGTCAAGGCTTCAAAGGCCATTTTGATCGCCATTTCGGGGCTGCGACCGTATTCGTCGGCCTGAGCGATCAAGGTCAGGTAGCCCCGGATGTCTTCGGCGGACGGGCAAGCATCCGTGCAAGGAGGGGTCTTGGTGTTGTACTGGGGTAATTTGGTGCTTTGCTTTTTCTTACCCACTCCAGGGGGTTGGGCCCGTACGGACCGTTCAATTCTGCGCAAGACGAGGGCCATGCTGCTACCAGGTTGTAAGGTTCCTTTGAAGATACGCCTGAGGTCAACAATCTTCACCAGATCCGGGAGGTTCCCGTACTAACTATCTGAAATCAGGGTCAAAAATAACATGTATATTAGAATATCCATATTTCAATATATAACGCAAGAATAAAAACGATTTTTTTCATTGCCTCCAATCGGTCTTCCCCCCGCCCGGTTGTACCCCCTCCAAACCTGCTTTTTCCTTGATTTGTACCGACAAGGATATGAGAATCAAACAGGAGCTCTGTTTGGGCGATTTTGCCAACAACCCAAGACGACCATGGCCAGGAACCCGATCAAAACTGCAAAAGGAACCTTCACTTGGATCCTCACCCTGCTGATGCTCCTGGTGGCCTGCGGTTTTGTGCTGGGGGTCAACCTCTTGATGCGCAAGCAGGCGCTGTTGGAGGCAGAGGAAAAGGCGACTTTGTTGCTGCAACACAACCTTTCGATCCACAGCTACCTCAACCAAGTCCAAAAGCCCCAACTGCTGGAACTGCTCAAGGACCAGATCGCCCAAGGGTACTTCGACCCCAGTTGGATGTCTTCCACCTTTGCGGTGCGCAACATCGACGCAAATTACCGGCACCTGGCTCGGGAACAGTATTATTACAAGGAAGCGGCGATCAACGCCCGGAGCCCGCTCAACGAAGCGGACCCCTTTGAAAAGGAATTTTTGCTCCGGCTCAACCAAGACCCAAAGTTGCAGATCCGTTCCGGCACCAGAGAGGTGAATGGGGAGCCTTTTTTTGAGGTTTTGAGCCGAGGAGAGACCTTGGAACCCGGCTGTATGCGCTGCCACTCTACCCCCCAAGAGGCACCCAAGGGGCTGGTGGATTATTATGGGCCGGACCGGAGCTTTGGCCGCCATTTGGGCGAAGTGGTCAGTGTGGTTTCTATCCGCATCCCGCTCCAAACAGCCTACCGTACCAACAATCAGGCTTCCCTGGTCTTGTCCCTGGGGTTTTTGTTGGTTTTGGGGGTGGTGTTCCTTCTGCAACGGCGGCTGGCCCAGGAGCACTTGGTGCGGCCCTTAAAACGTCTGCAAGACCAAGTGGAAGTCTTGACCCAAAACCCCGGCACCAAAGGGCAGCAATTGCTTCTGGAAGCGGGGGAGGAGTTTGGCGGTTTGGTGGGGGGCCTCAACCAACTGCTCTCCCGTGCGGACCACTACAAGGCCAAACTGGAGGATTCCAACTTTTCTTTGTACCGACAGATGGAAGAACTGGACCAAGTCCACAAGGAAATGGAGCGGATTAACCGCCGTTTTTTGGAGTTGGTCGGCAACGTACCGGGGGTGGTGTTCCAGCTGGAAAGCGGCCTGGACAACCAGATCCAACCGATTTTTGTCAGCGAAAAGGTACGGGATTTTTATGGGGTGGACCCCCAAGAGGTGCGACAGAATTTTTTTGCCCTCTGGGCCTTTGTGGACCTGGCGGATCAGGTGGAGATGGAAAAACAGATCCAAGGGGTCTTTGAAGGCGCAGAGGGGTTCACCTGTGAGCATCTGGTGGAGGTGCCGGGGGCGGACAAACGCTGGTTCAAGTGGGTGGTCCACGTCACCGGCGAGGCTTTCGGGATTCGGACCTGGAACGGTTTGGTGGTGGAGGTGACCGACCAAAAGCTACAGGCAGCCCGACTGGAGGAGGCCCACAGCCAAGCGGAGAAGGCCAACCAAGCCAAAAGCGGTTATCTGGCCACCTTGAGCCACGAAGTCAGGACCCCGATCAACGCCATTTTGGGTTATGGGGCACTTTTGGAACCCCAGCTTGCCGAAGGACCGCTCAAAAACTATCTGGAGGCCATGCTCTCGGCGGCCAAAAGCCTGTTGGAAATCATCAACGACATCCTCGACTTCTCCAAAATGGAGGCGGGCAAGCTCCAGTTGCACGAAGAGCCGGTCCGCCCGGCCGAACTGGTGGAACAGGCGGTCACGGGCCTGCGGCTGCTGGCCCAAAACAAAGGGTTGTTGTGTCAGGTGGAGCTGGATGGGCTAGCCGACCAATGTTACCTGCTCGACCGAGTGCGGCTGACCCAGGTAATCAACAACCTGCTGAGCAATGCCTTGAAGTTCACCGATCAGGGGCAGGTTACCTTACGGCTCAAGGGCCGGGAGGTCGGACCTTTGCGGGTGGAGCTGACCTTGGAGGTGGAGGACACCGGCATTGGCATCAGCCCCGAGGAATTGGGGCGGATCTTTGAGCCCTTTGAGCACCATGAAGAGGCCGGAAGGTTTTTTGAAGGCACTGGCCTGGGCCTGCCGATCACCCAAAGGCTGGTGGACTTGATGGGTGGGACCCTGGAGGTCCGCTCCCAGTTGGGCCAGGGCAGCTTTTTTGTGGTGAGGCTTTTCGCCACCCCTTGCCTGGAGTCCTCTTCGCCCAAGGAAGAGGCAAGGCCGGTCCAATTTGCCCCAGCCCTGGTTTTGGTGGTGGACGACATGGAAATCAACCGGCTGCTGTTGGTCCAACTGCTCAAACAGGCGGGCCTACAGGCCTTTGAGGCGGTGGACGGGCAAGAGGCGCTGCGGCGGGCCCAAGAAATAAACCCCCAGCTGATCCTGATGGACCTCAAGATGCGCCAAATGGGGGGAATTGAAGCGACAAGACGGCTCAAGGAAAGCCCTGGGACCGCTGCCATTCCTGTGTTGGCCCTGAGCGCCGCTACTTTGGAGGGGGAAGAGGCACAGCGGTTTGACGGGGTCCTGACCAAACCGATTGAGCCCCAAGAGCTGTACCGGGAATTGAGCCGATTTTTGGCCCGCCGGTAGGCCGGAATTTGTTTTAACCCAAACAGGAGAATGGATGATCAAGGTTGGAGAAAAGGTCCCGGATTTTGTGTTGAACGGGATCAACGCACAGGGCCAAGCTCAGGAATACAGCTTGAAGGACCTGCTCAAAGGGCAGCGGTATCTGGTGCTCTACTTTTACCCCAGAGACAACACCCCCGGCTGTACCACCGAAGCCTGCGACTTCCGGGACCAACAGGAGAGCCTGGGGGAGAAGGTCACAACCGTAGGGGTGAGCCCCGACTCGGTCTCGACCCACCAGAAATTCCGAGAGAAACAGGGGCTAAATTTTCCCCTGCTTTGCGACCCGGACCACCGGATGTTGGAAGCCTACCAAGCCTGGGGGCTCAAAAAGCTGTACGGCAAGGAGAGTATGGGGGTGGTCCGCTCCACCTGTCTGATCAAGGGGGACGGTACTTTGGTCAAACATTGGCCCAAGGTGAAGGTGGCCGGACATGTGGCCCAGGTCCTCGAAGCGATTGCCGGGGCCTAGGGCCAGGGGGCCGTTTGTTCCGCCAGCAGCCCGCAGGTCCGGTTGAGCCGGTAGATCCGTTCTTCCAGGCTGGGGTGGGTTTGCCAGAGCTTTGGCACCGGAGCCGGAAAGTTGGGCCGCAGGCTGGAGACAAACCGGCTGATCTTTCCCAGCGCCCTGGCTAATGCCTTGGGGTTTCGGGTCAGGTCCACCGCCCCTTGGTCGGCCAAAAATTCTCGACTCCGGGAGAAGGCAAAAAGCAGCCGAAAAAACAGCCTGGGTGCCAACAGCAAGACCGTCATCCCCACCCAAGGAATCGCCCAGGTCCCAAAGACAAACAACGGCAAGGCAAAGAGGAAGAGCCAAAACCCCCACCGGGACAGGGCCAGCACAATTCGGCCCATCTGCTCGGCCAAGTAGAGGATGCTCAGGTCCTGGTTCTTGACATGGGCCACCTCGTGGGCCATCACCGCCTGAACCTCTTCGGGCGAGAGGGATTCCAAGAGACCTCGGGTGAGCACCAGGGCGTAAAAACTTTGGGTCGGCAGGGTGTAGGCATTGGGCTCAAATTGGGGGTCCAGGTAGAGTTTGGGGGCCTGCTCCAGGTGGGCGGCTTGGGACAAGTCTTCCAGGGTGTGGTACAGGCCGGGGGCCATGGACGGGCTCAGGTAGATCGCCCAGCCCAGCTTGGCCCTGGGGCCAAAGGCGGAAAACCGGTGGGTCCACAAGAGCACCAAGCCAAGAACGGCGAGACCCAAACCCAAGGGACCGCCAAACAGCCAGACACAAACCCCCAAGACCCCCACCATGGCAGCGAGGAGGGCAAGACTGGGCAGCTTTTTTGACCAACCGGTTGATGCTGAAGGACCCATGGAGCCTCCTGGGCAAAGGGGGGGGGGACGACACCCCCCTCAAGGGAGATTATAAACCAATTCTTTTGCCAAATCCAGCGAACTGGAATACCTAGGAGGAATGGGCTTGGCCATTGCCGGCCTCAATCTTGGAGAAACATGAAAAAACTGATTTGGCTTGGGCTTTTTGCCCTGTTGTTTGCCGGTTGCGCCGGATTTGGGCCGACCGAAAACTTGGCCCCGAAGTTTGAATTTGCCAACAGCTCCAGGAACGGAGTGGTGGTCTTTTCCCAGCTTTCCAACCAAGTGACGACCCGGCTCTTTATCCGGCCTGTGGGGGGCAGCGAGTCGGCGACCTTGCACACCACCTTCAACTACCACCCTTTTTCCACCCCGGAGATCAAGGAGAACGGCTACGTAGGCAACCTGCACAGTTTCCTTTTGCCGGCCGGGGACTATGAGTTTTTTCTTTACCACATCGAAAAGGGGGGCAAAATCCTGGTTTCCCCGGAGTGGAGCGGTGCCTTTAAGGTTGAGGCCAAGGAAGTGGTTTATTTGGGCCGCTTTTTGTTGACCCGCACCGAAGACAGCCGCAGCAAGATTGCGGTGGAAGACCAAGGGGCCGCAGACTTTAAAATGTTGGCCGAGAGGGTCCCCTTCTTTAAGGACCGCCCCTACAAGACCCAGATGGTCCAGTTGCCGTAACGGTTTTTCGACTCTCCACCCCTGGCAGGCTTGGAACCCAAGTTTGCCGGGGGTTTGTCCCTGCCCCTAATCCCCCTCCGGCCCTTTGGTGGCCAAGGCGGCGAACTGGGGGCTCCCTTCCTTGGCGATAAAAGCGCTTCTCGCTTGGTCGAATTCCTGGTGGTTGCAACAGTCCTTCATCGCCTTCAGCTCGGCTAACTCCGCCGCTTCGAGGACCGGTCTCAGTTGTTCAAGCAGCAGCCCTTTGGTGGCCAGCCGGGCCTCAAAGTTTTCGGTGGCAAAAAACAACGCCCGCCGGTTCACCTCACCTTCAAACTGCTCCCGCTCAATCTGGTCGTGCAGAATTCCCAAACGGCAGGCCAAGTCGGCGGAAATCGGAGCCGCTTCCAAGGTCAATTTTTGGGCCCAACCCAAACCCACCACCTGGGGCAAAAGGGCGCTCCAAAACTCGGAACCGCAAAGCCCCAGGTTGACATAATGGGGGTTTAACACCAAACCGGTCTGGGCATAACGAAGGTCGCAAGCCAGGGCCAACATCACCCCTCCGGCAGCGGCGGGGCCTTGCATGGCGGCGATAACCAGCTTGTCGGTGGTGGCCAGGATCAGCCGGATCAGCTGGTTGAGCCCCTTGAGGTTTTTGTAGGCCAGGATGGTAGGGTTGTACTGCTGGTGGATGGTCACTAGATCAATGCCGTTGGAAAAAAAGTCCTTCCCTCCCCAAAGCAGGATTACCTTAACCTCCGGTGTTTGGGCGAGGGTCTGGTAGGCTTGGGTGAGGTCCTGGCAGAACTCCAGGTCCATGGCCCCATTGAAGGCCTCAAAGTGCAGGTGCCCCAAGGGGCCAACGATTTGGCTGACGATTTCCATTCAATGGCTCCCCAAAAGGGCTGTTTTGGCTTTGAGCTTCATCCCCCCCTGGGGCATCAGGCGCTCAATCAACAGGCCGTGGGTGCCGGTGCCCACCAAAACCCCGGACCCCTCAAACCCCAAGACCTCTCCGGGCGGTCCTTGTAGCTCCCTGGGTTGGGCCTTGAACAAACCAAAGGTTTGGCCTTGGATTGGCCCCAAGGTGCCGGGGGTGCTGTCTCCGGCTCGGATTTTGGCCAAAATCTGCGGCCCGGTTTCCTGCCAATCAAACCGGAGGTCCTGGGGAGTGATCTTCTTTTGGTACAAAAAAGGCCCCCGCTCCAGCGGCGGAGCCCCCGAAAACAGCCGTTCCAAAGCCGCCTCAAACAAAGGCACGGCCAAGGGGACCACCTGCCTGCGGTACAACTCGATCACCGAACCTGGTTGCAACTCCAGTGGCAGTTCGGCCCACAAAGGCCCTTGGTCCCAATGTTTCCTGGCTTCAAAGCAGGACACCGCCCAACCGGTCCGGCCTGCCAAAACGGCCCATTGCAGGGAACTGGGCCCACCCAAACCGTGGGGCCCAGGGTGCAGGACCAAGCAGGGGCAGGCCTCAAAGACAGCAGGGGGCAGACGTTCAAGCAGGTAGGGGCACAAAACCAAATCGGGAGCAAAGGCCAAAATCTCGGGGACATCCAAGCCCACCTTCAGGCGGCTCTGTCCAAATCGACCGGCCCAGCGGGTCCAAACCGATTGGGTCAGGCCGTTGAAGGCACTGCACAAAAAAAGCACCCGCAGCTTGGCCGGCATGGTTCAGCAGATCCGGGGCAACTGCTCCCCCATGGGGGAATCCAGGACCCGGCGGGTGCCGATTGAGGTGACCAACACCACCTTGCGCTCCGGGGCCGCCTTCACCTCCCCGATGATCGCCGCTCCTTGGCCCAAAGGGTGATTCAAGAGGGCTTCAAGCACCGCCGGGGCCGCTTGGGGGTCCACAAAGGCCAAAAACTTGCCTTCATTGGCCACGCTCAAAGGGTCCAGGCCCAACAGGCCGCAGCCTGCCTCGACCTTGGGGTCGATGGGGATGGAAGGTTCGTGAAGCTCCAGGCAAAGACCGCTGGCTTGGGCCAGTTCGTTTAAGGTCGAAGCCAGACCGCCCCGGGTCGGGTCCTTGAGCAGCCGCACCCCTGCAAACTGCTCCACCAGTAGGTTGCAAAGCCCTGAAAGATCGGCACAGTCCGATTCGATCACCCCACCCAGGTCCAACCCCTCACGGGCCGCCAGGATCGCCAGACCATGCTGGGCGACCCCGCCATTGATCAGGATCTTTTGGCCCACCTGGAGGGAGCCGGGGCCAAAGATTTCTTTTCTCAACCTTCGTCCAATGCCGGTGGTGTTGAGGTACAGCCCGTCCCCCTTGCCCGCCTCCACCACCTTGGTGTCCCCGGTGACCACCTCGACTCCGGCGGCCCTAGCAGCGGCGGCCAGGGAGGTGAGGATCACCTGCAACGACCGCTTGTCGAAGCCTTCTTCCAGGATCAAACCCAAGGTCAGAGCCAGGGGCTTGGCTCCGGCCATGGCCAGATCGTTGAGGGTGCCGCAGGCGGCCAGTTTGCCGATGTCTCCGCCGGGGAAAAACAGCGGTTTGACGACATAAGAATCGGTGGTGATCGCCAAGGGGCCCACCGCCTCCAGTTGGGCGGCATCGTGCCCTTGGGCCAAAAGATCGTTTTTGAGTGCCGGGAAGACCCACTTTTCCAGCAACTCGGCCATGGGGGCTCCGCCGCTGCCTTCTTCCAGTCGAACCTTCATCGGTTCCCTTCCTCCATTTGGCGGAACAGCGCCAAGGTCTCTTTGGCTTCCGCTTCATCCATACAAGAGATGGCAAACCCGGCATGGACGATCACATAGTCCCCCGGCACCGCCTGGGGAACACAGTCCATGCAGATCTGTCGCCGGAGGCCGTTGAAGTCCACCAAGGCGGCTTTGGGTTCGGATTGGGGGATCAGCTCTAAAATCTTACCCGGTAGGGCTTGGCACATGGGACTCCTGTTGCAATAAAGCGCCGTACAATTGGCCTAAGGCCAAGGCCCCGTCATTGGGGGGAAACCGTTGGGCCAGGACCGGTTGTTTGCCCAACCGGGTCAACCCTTCAACGGCCAGTTCGCTCAACAAACGGTTGAGAAAACAACCGCCGCTCAAAAGCACCGCTTCTTCGGGCTGTTGGGCAGCCAATCCGATGATCCAGTGGGCCAGTTCAGTATGGAACCGAGCGGCCAAATTTTCAAGGTTTTCGCCAAGCAGGCGCAATTCCAGCAGTTTTCCCAGCAAGCCGGGCCAATCCATCGGTGCGGTCCCCAGGTTGGAAGGCCGGGCTCCCTGCTCTACCGCCCTGCGGGCCGCCCATTCCAGTTTCATCGCCCCTTGTCCTTCAAAGGTCACCTCGGTGCAGCAACCCAGCCAAGCGCTGACCCCGTCAAACAGTCGGCCCATGCTGGTGGTTTTGGGGCAATGGAGGTTTTTTTCCAACATCCCTTTCAGCTCTGCCGCTTGGGGCAAGGGGGGCAACCGGTAGTCTTGGGGTCGGTCAAAGACCTGTGCCCCGGCCAAGGTCCAAAAGAGGGCATAAGCGATTTTGAGCGGCTCCCTCATTGCTGCCTCTGCGCCGGGTAGGGGGAAGGGGGGCAAAAAGGCCAACCGTTTGAGGTCGTTGGGCGGGCCGGCAAAGACCTCGGAACCCCAGATCAAACCATCGTCCCCCAGGCCAGTGCCGTCCCAAGCAAAGCCCAACACGGGAGCCAAGATCCCGGATTCTGCCAGCAAGGCCCAGAGGTGGGACCGGTGGTGGCCCAGCTGGATTTGGGGCAAAGATTGTTTTTTGGCCCACTGGTGGCCGAAGTAGGCAGGGTGACGGTCAAAGGCCAGTTTGGTGGGAGGTGCGGCCAGCAGCTGGGGCATCTCCGCCACGGCCCTTTCAAATCCTTCTTGCGCCCTGGGGTTGTCCAGGTCGCCCAGGTAGTTGCCCACAAAGGCCAGGTTGCCTTTGTTCAGAGCCACACAGACCTTTTGTTGTCCCCCCAGGGCCAGGATGCCGGGGCCTCCAAGCGGCATTTCCAGGGGCAAGGGAGCATAACCTCGGGCCCGGCGCAACACCTGCCTGCGCCCGGCCAAGACCCGGACCAGACTGTCTTCGACCGGTCTGACAATCGGGCGGTTGTGGTCGAGGACCAAATCCACCAACCCGCCCAACCGCTCCAGCACTTGGGGCAGATCGGTGTAAATCGGCTCGCCCCCCAGGTTCCCGCTGGTGGCCACCAGGGGCAGGTCGAGGTCTTTGAGGATCAGGTGGTGCAGGGGGCTGTAAGGCAGCATCAAACCCAATTCCGGGCAGCCGGGGGCGACGGTGTCGGCTACCCATTGGGCGGCCTCGGGCTTGGTTTGCAAAAGCACAATCGGGGATTCAATGCTGGTTAAGGCGGCCAGCTCTTCGGGACCGATCCGGGCGAGCCGGTGGGCCCAGTCCAGGTTGGGGACCATCAGGGCAAAGGGCTTGGCAGCCCGAGCCTTGTTTTGCCGCAACTGTAGCAACCGAGCCCCGGCATCGGCCCGGACCAGGAGCAGAAAGCCCCCCAGACCTTTGACCGCCACCACCTTGGATTCCTCCAGGGCCGCCAGGGTAAGCTCCAAGGCCTGCTCCCGTTCGGCCAGCCGCTCCCCTTGGGGGGAATAAAGGCTCAAGTGGGGGCCACAAACCGGGCAGGCATTGGGTTGGGCATGGAACCTCCGGTCGGCGGGGTCCTCATACTCGGCCAGACACCGGGGGCACTGGGCAAAGCCCTTCATGCTGGTCAAGGGCCGGTCATAGGGCAGGGCCTCCAGGATAGAATACCGAGGGCCACAGTGGGTGCAATTGGTAAAGGGGTAACGGTACCGCCGGTTTTTGGGGTCAAAGGTTTCTTCCAGGCAAGCGGGGCAGGTCGCCAGATCTGGCAGCACCAAGGCCGAAAGTGGCCCGGCGGTGGCGCTGGGCTGGATCACAAAGCCCTCCAAGGGCCGGGGCGGCAGGAGGGTTTTTTCCAGGGAGGAAAAAAAACTGAGGGCCGGTTTTTGGGCCTCCAATTGGACAAAAAAAAGGTCCAGCTGCTCCTGGGAGCCCTGGACCTCAATCTCCACCCCAACCGGGCTGTTGCGGACCGAGCCGGCCAAGCCCAATTGGGTGGCCAACCGGAAGACAAAAGGACGAAACCCAACCCCCTGGACCAACCCCCGGAGACTGGCTTCAATGCGGAGTGGTGTCATGTCTGGGCGGGAGCGGCCATCCCATGGTGGACCTTGAGGGCCAATTCCAGCACCTTGGTCTTGATGGGCCCTAAGGCGGCCTCAACCTTGGGGGACAGGTCCATGACCATGTTTTGGATCACCGCAATCGAAACGGTGATCAAATAAACCTTGGGGCTGGCCCCCAGCGCCTGGGCGGACTCGATCAGGTCCTTGAGACCAATGTCGTGGGCCGAAAGGCTGCTGGGGTAGTCGGTGGCGTACTTGGGCTCAATCACCTTCACTTCGCCGGGGTTTTGGTCGTCCAGGGTGGCATCAATCAGGATCATGTAGGGGTATTCACAAAAAAGGTCGAGCAGGTGAAACCCCCCGGTGCCTCCGTCCACCACGTCGGCACCCAAAGGGCCAGCCAAGGGTTCCAGGAGCTGGACGGCGTGAACCCCTACCCCTTCGTCGCCCATCAAAAGGTTGCCGATCCCCAGCACCACCAAGGGTGGCCTGGGGTCGGAGGCCTCCAAATGGGCCCTTGTGTCCACCATGGGCTACTTGCCCCCTTTGACCACAATAAACTTCCAACCACCCACGATTGAGGAGAGCACCCCACGGCCTTCCACATAGTCGTGGTAACAAACCAAATAAACATGGACCACCGCAAAGAGCACAAAGAACCAAGCGGTGAAGTGGTGTAGGTTCCGAGCGGCCATGTCTCCGCCCAACAGGGCCGGAACCCAGGCGAAGGAAGCGCTCAAGACCGAACCGCTCATCGCCGACAAGAGGCCAAAACCAGTGGCGATCTGGAAAAAACTGACCAGAAACAAAACCAAGTAGGTCAGTGCCGCCATGGCGTTGTGGCCGATAGACTCCACCGGCTTACAAACCATTTGCAGGATGTCCAACTTGACCACACAAACCAACTCGTCCAGCTTCTCTTTGGTGCTGGGGAAAAAGCCCGCCAATCTAGCGTACTTGTTGCCTACAAAGCCCCAGAAGATGCGGTAGATCAAGTTAAAGGTGAACAGGTAGGCCGTCCCAAAGTGGAGAAACCGCACCGTCCCGAACCAGTAGCCCTGGTAGGCCTCTTGCGAGGACATCAAGGCCGGAGGGTCGCCGATCAGGTACCCGGTGGCGCACAGAGCGACAATGCAGGCGGCGTTGACCCAGTGGAAGATCCGCACCGGGATCTCCCACACATACACAGGCTTCATCAAGGTCGATCCCATAAGACCCCCCTAAAAGGTGTTGAGCTGGTGAACATGCTCGCCCTTCTCGCTGTACAAATGCACCGCACATGCAAGGCAGGGGTCGAAGCTGTGGATGGTCCTGATGATTTCCAAGGGTTGCTCCAGATCCGCCACCGGAGTCCCGATCAAAGAGGCCTCAAAGGCCGAACGCTGGCCTTTGGCATCCCTGGGGGAGCCGTTCCAAGTGGTGGGCACTACCAACTGGTAGTTTTCGATCTTTTGGTCCTTGATCTTGATGAAGTGAGCCAAGGCCCCTCGGGGGGCTTCGGTCAGACCTACCCCTTGGGCGGTGGAGGGCCAAGAACTGGGCTCCCAGCTGACCGGGTTGAAGGTTCGCTCGTCCCCGTTTTTGATGTTGTTGATCAAGGACTGGTAGTCGTCCAAGGCCCAGCCGGAAATCAGGCTGGATTCCAAGGCCCTAGCAGCGGTGCGTCCCAAGGTGGAGAACAGCACCGTAGCGGGCAACTTCAAGGCCCCCAAGGTGTCGTTGACGATCCCCACAATGTCGGGCTGTTTGGCGGCGTAACCAACCAACATCCTCGAAAGTGGGCCGACTTCCATGGCGTGTCCCTTCCACCTGGGGGTCTTGATCCAGGAGTACTTTTTGTCCACGTCCAAGTGCTCGTAGGGCGGCTTGGGGCCGGTGTAGTTGAACTTGGTCTCCCCGTCGAAGGGGTGCAAGGTCACGTCGTCCCCGCCGGAATATTCGTACCAACTGTGGCCGATCCCCTCTTTGATCTGGTCCATGTCCTTGGCGTTGACCTCCTGCACCTCGTTGAGGTTCCGGTCCAAAACCGCTCCACGGGGCAGCCGGAAGCTCTTGACATCTTCATAGCCGCCGGTGGGCAGGTCGCCGTAGGCAAGGTAGTTGGACAGACCGCCACCGATCCCCGCCCAATCAAGGTAGTAGGGAGCGACCGCCATGATGTCGGGAATGTAAACCTGGGAGACAAACTCCTGGGCTTCCTTGAGCAGCTTGTGAACCAAGTTCAACCGCTCCATGTTGATGGCGTTCACCTCGTTGAGGTTGATCGAACAGGGCATCCCGCCGACCACCAGGTTCGGGTGGGGGTGTTTCCCGCCGAAGATGGTGTGGATCTTGACCACTTCCTTTTGCCATTCCAAGGCTTCCAGGTAGTGGGCGACCCCCAACAGGTTGATCTCGGGGGGCAGCTTGTACGCCTTGTGGCCCCAGTAGCCGTTGGCAAAGATCCCCAGTTGCCCGGAAGCAACAAACTTTTTGATCCGGTCCTGGACATCCTTAAAGTAGCCGGGGCTGGACTTGGACCATTTGGAGATGCTGCGCTGGATCCGGCTGACTTCGTTGGGGTCCGCCTTGAGGGCGCTGACCACGTCCACCCAGTCCAGGGCATGGAGATGGTAAAAGTGCACCACGTGGTCTTGCAGGTACAGGGTATGGAACATCAGGTTGCGGATCAACTCGGCGTTGGGGGGCACCTTGATGCCCAAGGCATCTTCCACCGCCCGGACTGAAGTCAGGGAGTGGGTGCTGGTGCAAACCCCGCACACCCGTCCCACCAAGGCCCAGGCATCTCTCGGGTCCCGGCCTTTGAGGATCGTTTCGATCCCCCTAACCATGGTCCCCGCACTCCAGGCATCCACGATCTTGCCGTTTTCGACTTCCGCTTCGATCCGCAAATGTCCTTCGATCCGGGTTACCGGATCTACTACGATTCTTTTTCCGTTCATTCTTTACTCCCCTTGACTCGGTCTTGGATTTCCCCGTGCTTGGTCAGGTTGGCGGTGACAAAATGTGCGGCCACACCGGCAACGGTGGCCACGGCAGCGGCGGCACCAATTTTGTCGGCGGTCGCTTCGATGCCAAATCCTGCCGTTTCGGGCAGGTGTTGGTACAGAGGTCCTTGGTCCCAAAAGTCTGCTTCCGAGCAGCCGATGCAACCGTGACCCGACTGGATCGGAAAGCTGACCCCGCCGTTCCATTTGGTGACGGCACAGGCATTGTAGGTCACCGGGCCTCGGCAGCCCATTTTGTAGAGGCAATACCCTTTTTTGGCATTGGCATCGTCAAAGGTTTCCACAAAAAGCCCGGCATCGTAGTTGGCCCGGCGGTAGCAGGTGTCGTGGATCCGGCGGCCGTAAAAGGCTTTGGGCCGTCCTTGGGCATCCAGTTCGGGAATCCGCCCGAAGGTCAAGAGATGGACCACCACTCCGGCCATGACATCGGCGATGGGCGGGCATCCGGGGACGTTGATGATCGGCTTGCCGTGGACCAGTTTGCGAACCGGAGTGGCTCCAGTCGGGTTGGGCTTGGCGGCCTGGACACAACCGGCAAAGGCACAGTTGCCCCAAGCGATGATCGCCTTGGCATCCTTGGCGGCTTCCTCCAAAATCTGCAAGGCGCTCCGGCCACCGATGCAGCAATGGATCCCATCGTCTTTGGTGGGGATGGAGCCTTCGACCAGAAGGATGTATTCCCCCTTGTACTTCTCCATGGTTTGTTTCATCGCAGTTTCCGCTTGGTGACCGCTGGCGGCCTGCAAAGTCTCGGTGTAGTCCAGGGACACCAGATCAAGGACCACATCGGCCACCAAGGGGTGGTCGGACTTGATGAAGGACTCGCTGCAACAGGTACATTCCTGGAAGTGCAGCCAAATCAACGGCGGTCTGGGGTTGTTCTCCAAGGCATAAACCACCCGGCCCAACTGGGTCGAAGCGATTCCCGCCGCAGCGCCGATCCAACCGCAGAACTTAAGAAAGTCCCGCCGGTTGTAGCCCTTTTCTTGTGCCAACTCCCAAATGGTCTGTTTCTGGTTTGTTTTGTTGTCCATGTCGCTACCTCTCTTGAATAACGGCCTTTGTTTCCGAAGTTTCGGCACCCTTTGCCGACAAAACCCAAGCGTAAAAAGCCTCCATACCTTCTCCGGTTTTGGCGGAGACCGCAAAGACCGTGATCGCCGGATTGATCCTTTTGGCAAAGGAACCACAAGCTTCCAGGTCAAAGTCCAAGTGAGGCAACAGGTCAATCTTGTTGATCAGCAATACCTTGGCGTTGGTGATCAGGTCCGGGTACTTCAGGGGTTTGTCTTCCCCTTCGGTGCAGCTGATCACCGCCACCTTAAACGCTTCGCCCAGGTCAAAGGCGGTGGGGCAGACCATGTTGCCCACGTTCTCGATGACCAAAAAACTCTTGGGCTTCAAAGGCAACTGGTGCAGCGCCTCGTGGACCATGTGGGCATCCAGGTGGCAGGCCGAACCGGTGTTGATCTGCACTGCTTGTCCGCCCTTGGCCCGGATGCGGTCCCGGTCCCGGCTGGTTTCCTGGTCCCCTTCGATGACAAAAATCTCCTGGCCCAGCCGGTTGTCTTCGAGCATCCGTTCGATCAGCCGGGTCTTGCCCGAGCCAGGGGCGCTGATCCAGTTGGTGGCAAAAACCTGGGCCTTTTGCAGCAGCTCCCGGTTGTGTTGGGCTAGGTGGTCGTTGCGACTTAAAATCCGTTGTTTGATCGAAATCTCTTGCAACTGTCCTTGGCCGTGGAACAAGGAAAGCCTTCGCAGTTCGGGGCCATGACCGTGGTCATGCTCTTGTAGAGGGGCATGAGAGTGGTGGTCCGACCCCAAGGGAACTCCTTCTAAGGTGACCGCTCCCACTTCCAGGCAACCACAGTCTTGGCACATCCGGGACCTACTTCGTTAAAGGTTCGTCTCGATCTCCATGGAGGAAACCAACAACTCTCTTCCTGCCACCAATTCCCCCGGCCCCCCGCACTGGGGGCACTCCAAAAAGATCCCCTCTTGGGGAGCAAAGGGGGCCTGACATTCCAAACACCGGGCCAACGCAGGCCGGGCTTCGATCACCAGCGAAGCTTCTTGGGCCAGGGAGCCCAAACGGGCTGCCTCAAAGGCAAACTCCAAGGAGGAGACCGAAACCCCGCTCCGCTCGCCTACCACCAGCTCGATCCTGGTGATGGCGGCGGCCCCTTCTTGCCGGGCTCGGGTGCAGCAGTCCTGCAACACCCCTTGGATGATCGAAAGCTCATGCATTAAAAACTACAAGGCCACAAACAAAAGGCCAACGATGGCGGTGGCGGTGCCCCAAGCCTGGATAAGCCGCAGGCCACTTCGGCCCAGCACCTTCCCGATCATGCAGCCGCCAAGGTGCAGCCCCAAGGTGGAAACCGTCATCCCGGCGATGTAAAAGGCCCATGCCCCCGTGGCTTCCGAACCGTGGGCCTGTCCGTGTGCCAAGGCAGAGAGGACTACCAAGGCCAGCATCGCTGGTTTGGGCAGGGTAACCCTGAAGGCCAACAGCAAGCCCAAAACTACCAGACTGGCTGCTACTACCCCTTCGGCCCCGGCCAAAGTGCCGGTAGAAATGCCCCAGACCGCTCCTAATCCCAAAAAGCCAGCAAAAGCCAAGGGGTAGGTCCAGTCAATCTTTTCGGTCGAACGGACGGCCAGGACCCCAACGGTCAACATGGCCAACAGGTGATCCAAGCCCAAGAAGGGGTGGGAGAGACCGGCGGTCAGGCCCAACGAACCGTCGCCAGTGACATGGGCAAAGGCGGTCGAAGTTGAGGCCAGGGCAAGGGCGGACAAAGACAGAAACTTTTTCATTGAAACCTCCTGGGGCGGTTGAACTGCTTAACGCCCTTTTAACAGGTATTTTTAAAGAGCTGCAAGAAAATTTACCGATTTTATGAAAAATGCGGGGCTCTCCTTTGTTGTTGCGGCTCCCCGTCTTTGTTGGGAGTAGGACATTTTTTTTGTCAGGTTTGGACGAAAGACAGGAAAAACAGCGATTAGGCAGTTTTTCCTCCCCAGAGGCCTTTGGACTGGCTTTAAGGTGAATATTTTCTTTTTTGGTTCAGCCGAGCCCAAAGGTTTTGGAAAGATAAGTTTCGGACAACCTCGTTTTAAAGCCCCCCCAAAACCGGCCCCCAAAACCGGTTTTGACCAAATCCTTTGCAATGTGTAACCCTTTGGTGAAAAAGGGTGATTTTACTATTTTTTGGGGGCCACTTTTTTGTGTTGCAATTTCCCCTGAAGGGACCGAAGAGTCAGACAGTTTTTTAAAAAACAACCTCCCAACTTGAAGGCAATCGATGGCAGTACCGGCGGACAAGGAGAAAAAAATCCCTTCCAATGACAAGGACAAAAAACGGCTCCAGGTTCTAGGACCGGTTGACCAGCTGGAGCCGCACGTTCGACCGGATTGGTGGAACCGGATCTTCAACTCTTTGTACCTGAAAACCGATGGCGATGTGGTGGAAGACCAGGAGATCACCAAGGGAGAGGTGACCACCTACGGTGCCTACCTGGGCCTCCAGGAAGGGGAAAAGTTGCTGGACCTTTGCTGCGGACAAGGCCGACATGCCCTGGAATGGAGCCGCCGTGGGATTACGGTTTACGGCATGGACCGGAGCCGGTTTTTGATCGGCAAAGCCCGGAGCCGAGCCAAAGCGGAAGGATTGAACCCCAACCTAAGGGAAGGGGACGCAAGGAAATTGCCTTATGGGGCCGACTCTTTTGAAGTGGTCACCATCCTGGGCAACAGCTTCGGGTACTTCGAATCCGCCCAAGACGACCTCCAGGTTCTTCAGGAAGTCCGCCGGGTCCTCAAGCCCGAAGGGCGGATCATGTTGGACGTTTCGGACGGAGACTTTGTCCGGTCCACCTTCGCCCCCCGCTCTTGGGAGTGGATCGACAAAAACATGTTTGTTTGCCGGGAACGCTCCTTGGCGGCGGACGGGCAAAGGTTGATCTCTAGGGAAGTGATCACCCACGTCAGGAAAGGGGTGGTGGCCGACCAATTTTATGCGGAACGACTGTATTCCAGGGAAGGCTTGGAAGAGCTGCTCAAGAAAGCCGGTTTCTCCAAGATCACCTTCCACGGAGAAATGATCCCCGATTCCAAACGGAACCAAGACCTGGGGATGATGAGCCGCCGTTTTGTGGTGACCGCAACCTTGCAAAAGTCCTGGGCCCCCAAGCGCAAGGCCACACCGGCAACCACCAAAAAAGTGGCGGTTTTGTTGGGCGACCCTCGCAAGAAGGACATCATCAAACCCGAAGGGGTCTTTGACGAAGACGACTTCGACACCTTGCGGCAACTCAAGGAAGGCCTGGAACGGCTTCCCGGCTACAAGTTCCGCTACTTGGACGACCACGACAATTACCTGAGCGAAGTCAAAAAGCTCAAGGGGCAGGTGGACTATGTGCTCAACCTTTGTGATGAAGGGTTCAACAATGACCCTAGGCTGGAGTTGCACGTAGCCTCGTTGCTGGAGATGGTCAGCCTGCCTTACACTGGCTCCAATCCCCAAAGCCTGGCCTTTTGTTACGACAAGTCCCTGGTCCGGGGGATCGCTCGGGAGATGGGGGTCAAGGTCCCCCAGGCCTTTTTTGTCCGGCCTGACGACAGTATCTTTGAACTGCCCATTGAGTTTCCAGTGTTGATCAAACCCAACTTTGGGGACTCCAGCTTTGGGATCACCCAAAAAAGTGTGGTCAACAACATGGAGGAATTGGCCGAAGGGATCGCCCGGATCCGGGACCTCCTGGGGTTTGACAAACCTTTTTTGGTGGAAGAGTTTTTGCCCGGAAAAGACATCAGCTTTGGCTTGATTGGCAATCCGGGGGAGTTCAAGTTTTTGCCGATCATCGAAGAGGACTACTCCAAGCTGCCCGAAGGACTGCCCCGGATCTGCGGTTATGAGGCCAAATGGCAGCCCGACTCGGCCTACTCTTGTATCACCTCGGTCCCCGCCAATCTGGACCCGATCACCGAAAAGGAAGTGATCGATTCTTGTCTAGCCCTGTTTGTCCGGCTGGAATGCCGGGACTACTGCCGGTTTGACTGGCGGCTGGACAAAGACGGCAAACCCAAGCTCCTAGAGGTCAACCCCAACCCCGGATGGTGTTGGGACGGACACTTGGCCAAAATGGCCGCTTTTGATGGGGTGGACTATTCCAAAATGCTGGGTTTGATCTTGGAAGCGGCGGAAAAAAGGTGGGATTTGAGTAACGCTAAATCTCTGATACCCTAAGGGCTGTACCTGTAGAGCATTGTTGCTAAGTTTGGCAGCCCTGCTTGTGTTTTACTCAAAATTCATGGTAAAATCTCTTACATTTTAGGGATAAAGCTGAGGGTGCTTTTTTATGTCGTCTGCAAGGGAACAGGTAGGCGGCATTCTACAGAGGGGTGACCATGAATTCCACGTTGGAATTCCGGTTTTTGGATCGGTTCGCCGCCGCTTTTGAGCCGGTCTTTGTCTTTCGACCCACCGGCGCACTGGCTTACCTCAACCTTGCAGCAGAACGCTGGTCGGGCCTGGATGCCTCGGAAGCGCTCGAAAAGCCGGGTTGGGAGCTTTTGGGGCTAGGGGAGCCGGAGTTTTTGGCCTCCCTGCAATCCCTTCCCTTGTCGGCTTCCTTGGAGCTGGCTCCTCCCTCGGGGAGGAGCAAAGTAAAAATTCAGGTTTCTCCCTGGATGTTGGGCAACCGTCTCTCCGGTTACTGCCTCGCACTTCCCGGTCTTTCGCTTTCACCCTTACAAACGCTTCCTTTGGGCATCTCCGTCGGGCACCTACGGCGGGTCTTGGAGCTGTCGGGGATCGGCCAATGGGAGTGGAACCTGCAAACCGGGGAGTCCTATTGGTCACCAGAGCTGTACAAAATGCTGGGTGAGTCCACCGACAATCCCACCCCCCACAACCAACTTTTTTTAGCCCACCTGCCCGCCGAGGACCGCCCTGCCTACTTGATTTCTCTGCAGGAGATGGTCCCGGGCCCCTTTGACCTGGAGCGAAGGCTGGTCCGTGTTGATGGTTCGGTATTGCAGGTTCGGATCCAAGGGGAAGTGAGTTGTGACGAGCAGGGACGGCCTGGGCGTAACCTAGGACTGGTCCAGGATGTGACCAACCAAAAACGGTTGGAAGCCTTGTTGGCCAAGAGCCACCAGGACCTGGAACAGGCCCAAGCCCTGGGCCATTTGGGTAGCTGGTCTTGGGAGATCGAGACCAATCGGTTTGAATGGTCCAATGAGTTTTTTAGGCTTTGGGGTTATGCCCCCCAAGAAGTGGAGCCGGGGATCGAAGCCTTTGCCGCCCGACTGCACCCCCAAGACCGGGACCAGGTTTTGGACAACTCCAAGCGCAGTTTGCAGGACCCCAATTTTATCGGAGATTTGGACCACCGGGTTTTGTGGCCCAACGGTGAGGTTCGGTGGATTCGTCTGACCGGGGCGGTGCAGTGGGAGGACGGGAAACCCAAGCGGATGGTCGGGGCGGCGCTGGACCGTACCCTGGAGGTCCAGGCCAAACAGCAGATGGAAGAGGAACAGGCCTCGCTCTCGAGAGCCCAATCCCTGGCCCACCTGGGCAGTTGGGACTGGGACTTGGCCTCTGGGGGATTGTTGTGGTCCGACGAGCTGTACCGGATCTTAGGGTTGGAGCCCGGTTCCGTCCCGCCGGACCAGGAAGTTTTTTTTTCGGCAATCCACCCGGAAGACCGGGAAGGCCTGCGGGCCAACCTGTGGCGCATTACCGGGGAACCGGACTTCTCGGAGGACCGGGAGGTCCGTCTGTTGCGGCCCGGTGGAGAAATGCGGAGGTTGCATCTGGTGGTTCGGACCGCCTGGGACGGCAACAAAGCGGTCCGGGCTTTTGGTACGGTGCAGGACCTGACCGAGCTTCGGGAACTGCAAAAACGCTACCGCCTGCTCTCGGAAAACCTGCACGACCTGATCTACCGCTACCGCCTCAATCCGCCGGGGTTTGAATATGTCAGCCCTTCTTCGACCCAGCTGCTGGGCTACAGTCCCGAGGAGTTTTACCAAAGCCCCCGGTTGGCCTACCAACTGAGCGTAGAGGAGGACTACGACAAGATTTCAGACCTGCTGCGAGGTCGGCCCGAATCCTTTGAAAAGCCCTTGGTGCTCCACTGGCGGAGGAAGGACGGGCAACAGTTGTGGATTGAACAATACAACACCCCGATTTACGACCCACAGGGCAACCTGGAGGCCATTGCCGGGGTGGCGAGGGACATCACCGAGCGGATGGATTATGAGGAACAGCTCCGGCAGAGCGAAGCCCGTTATTACCAGATGTTTGAATCCAACCAAGCGGTCAAACTGTTGGTTGACCCCAAAGACGGGCAGATCGTCGAAGCCAACCAAGCGGCGGTGGAGTTTTACGGCTACCCGAAAGACCAATTTTTGGAAATGAAGATCAGCCAAATCAATCCGCTCCCTTGGGAACAGATCCAAAAAAAGATGGCCGAAGCGACCCAAAAGAAAAGTGCCAACTTTTTGTTCCCCCACCGTCTGGCCAGCGGGGAGATCAGGCAGGTGGAGGTTTTTACCGGTCCGGTCTCGGTGGGGCGCAAGCAGTACCTCTATTCGATTGTCCATGACGTTACCGACCGGGTCCAGGCGGAAGCCAGACTCTTGGCGGCCAAGGGCGTAGCGGAGGAGGCCAACCGGGTCAAGGGAGAGTTCCTGGCCAACGTGAGCCATGAGATCAGGACCCCGCTCAATGCGGTGTTGGGGTTTACCGAGCTGCTCGCCGAGACGGTGCAACAACCCGAGGCCCAGCAGTACGTCAACTCCATTCGCACCTCCGGGGTGCATCTGCTGCACCTGATCAACGACATCCTCGACCTCTCCAAGATCGAGTCGGGAGGGTTGCAACTGGCCAACGAACCCTTGGCTCCCCGGGAAGTAATGGAGGAGATGGAGCAGATTTTTAGGTTGGAGTTTGAGCACAAATCCTTGGGGTTCCAATGCCGGGTAGATGAATCGGTGCCCAAGTGGCTCCACTGGGACCGAGGCAAGCTGCACCAGATTTTGACCAACCTGATCGGCAATGCCCTGAAGTTTACCGAATCCGGTTGGGTTGCAGTTACGATTTGGGCGGTCCGAAACCCGCTGGACCTTGAAAGGGTTGATTTGGGGCTGTCGGTGGAGGACACTGGTATCGGCATCGCCTTGGACCAGCAGGAAAAGGTCTTTGAATCCTTCCGGCAGCAGGAGGGCCAGAGTGCCCGGAGGTTCGGCGGCACCGGCTTGGGGTTGACCATCGTCAAGCGTTTGACCGAATATTTGGGCGGTAAACTGTTGCTGTCCAGCCAGCCGGGGAAAGGGAGTCGGTTTGAACTGCATTTCCCCAAGGTCACGGAACTAAAACGAGGAGAGGTTCGGCAGAGGACCCCCGCCGGGGCAGGTTTGGGTAGTTTGGCAGGGAGGAGGGTCCTGGTGGTTGACGACAGCCCGATCAACCTGGAGCTTTTGCGCTCGGCCCTGCTGCGCCAGGGCATGAAGGTCCTGGAAGCCACCAACGGTTTGGAGGCCCTGGAGATTGCCTTTGCGGAGCAACCGGCTGTGGTTTTGATGGACCTGTTTATGCCCAAGATGGACGGGTTCGAGGCACGGACTCGGTTGCTCAAGGACCCTAGAACTCGTGCCATTCCGGTGCTGGCGGTGACCGCCGCCCAAACGTCGGACGTACTCTCCCAGGTGCAGGAACTGGGGTTCCAGGGGGTTTTTTACAAACCTTTGGTGATCCATGATCTGCTCGTGAAGGTCGCCGAACTGCTGGAGTTTTCTCCCTCTGCCGAGGACCGGGAAGGGGCGCTGGAGGACTGGCCCAGTGAACCGGAGTTTTGGACCCGGTTGGCCCAGGGCCCCTTTGCCAGAATCCCTGCCCCCGGCGGCTCTCTGGACCTTCAGGAATTGCAGGAAATACAGTGTCAACTGCTGAACCAAGCCGATACCTTGGGCGTGCTGCGGCTCAAACAAGAAGCAACCCTCCTGGGGGAAGGGCTGGCCGACTTTAATCTGGTACAGGTGCGCAACTGGTTGACCCAAATGGCCGACTTAAAACGGGTCCATTTTGGACCAAAAGGAAACGATGAAAAAGGCGCTTGACCCTGCCCAAGCCACCTTGCTGTTGGTGGACGATTCGATTGAGAATCTCAAACTTTTGGGCCAGTTGCTCAAGAAAACCTCTTACCGGCTGGTGGTGGCCCAGTCGGGGCAAGATGCGCTGGAGTACCTGAGCCAAAAACCGGCGGATCTGGTGCTCTTGGATGTGATGATGCCGGATATGAACGGGTTTGAGGTTTGTGAGGTGCTGCGGAAAAATCCTGCCTACAAGGACATGCCGATCCTGTTTTTGACCGCCAAAGCGGACCAGGAAAGCATCAACCTGGGCCTGGAGTTGGGCGGCGATGACTATGTGACCAAGCCCTTCAACGGCAGGGAACTGCTGGTCCGGGTGCACCACCACCTGGACCGGGTTTTTGCCAAACGGCAGTTGGAACAAAAAAACCAGGAAAGCCGGGAACTGGTCCATGTCTTGAGCCACGACCTGGCCAACCCCATGGCCAGCATCCTGAGCTTTGCCGGTTTGGTCAAAGAGGACCCCGCCGTGCTCTCGGAAATCTTTCCTAGGATCGCCGAACTGGCCCAGTCTTCCTTGGACCTGATCGAGCTGATCCGGCGGATGAGGTACCTGGAGGAAAAAGGGTTGGAAGTCGAGTCGGTGGACCTGTCGTTGGTCTTGGACCAAGTCCGGGGGGCCAATTCCCATAGGCTCATGGAAAAGGGGGTCACGTTGGAAACCCTTTGCAGTGCGCCGGGGCCCAAGGTGGTGGCCGAACACACCAGCCTTCTGCACTCGGTGTTTAACAACCTGATCACCAATGCCATCAAGTTCTCCAACCCCGGCAGCCGAATCGCCATTGAGGTTTACCCCTGGGAGAACGGCCAAGTGAAAGTGGAGGTCCGGGACCAGGGGGTGGGGATGCCTTCGGTGTTGGTGGAGCAAATCTTTGACCTTTCCAAAAAAACCAGCCGGGTGGGGACCGCCGGGGAACGGGGGACCGGTTTTGGGATGCCGTTGGTCAAAAAGTTCATGGATTATTATGGAGGCCAGGTCACATTGGACTCCAGGGAAGAGAAAACCCACCCGACCGACCATGGCACCCGAGTGACACTTTATTTTCAAACCGCCTAAAGCCATCGGTCCCCCAGGGCAAAACCGGCTGGTTTTTTTTCGGCCCCGGCGGTTTCCCGGTCTTTACAAGCGCAAGCCGGTTCTGTAGGCTCTGGCCGAAACCTCTTTTGTCAAGTTTGGGAGCTATGAGTTATTTTTCCGATCCAGGTTACATCGATTACTGGAAAGACCGAGTGGGCCGGGCCATTGACGGCTCCAAGGTCGCCGGTCCCGAAGCGGTGGGCTTTTTTCTGGCCCAGGCGGGGGTAACCCCTTCCCAAAGAGGCTTGGACCTGGGTTGTTCCTTTGGCCGGATGTTTCCGGTGCTTTCCCAGTTTGCGGAACAACTGGACGGGACCGATGTCACCGAGGAAGCGCTGGTCCAAGCGAGGCAACATGCCTACCACGAGTTGCGGCTGGGCCAAGCGGAGTCCCTGCCCTTCGAGGCGGACCGGTTTGATCTGGTGGTGGCCTGGGGGGTTTTTGACGTAGTGGAACAGGAACGGGGTTTCGCCGAAGCCAACCGGGTGCTCAAGGTGGGGGGAAAGTTTTTGGTCACTGGCAAGCACAACGACTACCTCCAGTCGGACAGCATGGCTTTTGTCGCCGAACGGAACGCCTACCTAAAAAAGTTCCCCAACCACTTCACAGACCTGGACCGCCTGCTCCCCCAGTTGGACCAGTTCGGATTTTCTCTGGCCAAGGGCTTTGGCTTCCCCAACCGTGGGGACTTTGGGGAAGGTCGCTTTTTTGAGCTGGGCCCGCAATCGCCTCGGCAGTTTTACGAGTTTTTGTTGGTGCTGGAAAAAATCGAAACCAAGCCTTTGCCCGAAGGCCTGGAGATCTGCGGCCCCAGCAGCCGAACCGCCTTGATGCGGGCCCACCTGAGTGGTTTCTCTTCCTTGGAGGAACTGTTTTTGGACCACCAAAAGAAGTGTCCCAATGGGTAACGTTTACATCGCCTTGCATGTGGACACCGAAGGGCCGCTGTACGAATCTCGGGAAGAACTGTTTTTTCGGGTCAAAGAGATTTTTGGGATCGACCTGGAGCCGACCGACGAAAATCTGTTTTTGCTGCAAAACAAAAAGCTGAACCTAGGGGGCATGGAAGAAGAGGTGGCCCAGGTCACCGACCCGCATGTGATCGGCTTTAAGGGCAGCTGGGAGCAGATCGACCTGATGTTGGACAACATTCTGAGCCCGAAGTATCGTAACGCCATGACCGACAGCGCCGGAGGCGGTTGGGTTTACAACTGGCACATCATGGACCAGGTGGGCTACCGGCACAACCCCAGGCGGCGGGACCTGGGTTTTTTTAACGTGCTCGACTTTTATCTGAGCAAACTCAAGGCTACCGGCTCGACCCAAGACGGGGTGCATTGGCACTTTCACCCGGTCAACTTTTTTGGGGATGCCAACCGCTGCGCCACCAGCTACACCAATTCCTACCCTCTGCTCAACGAAATCATCAGCCGCCGGTTGATCGAACGGGGCCTGTTCCCTCGGGTCAACCGGGCGGGGTTCCATTCCGAACGGCCAGACGGGCACTGGTTCCTGGAACAGTGGATTCCCTTTGACCCTTCCAACCAATCGGTCCTGGAAGACCAAGCGCCCAAACACCAGCGGGACATGCGGGCCGGGCGGTTTGGAGACTGGCGTTTGGCCCCCAGCGACTGGAGCCTCTACCATCCCCACCACGACCACTACCAGCTCCCCGGCCATTGCCGCCGGGTCATCGCCCGAGTCTTGAACCTCAAGGCTCGGCATCGCTCGATCAACTCCTTGGAGATCAAAAAGGCCTTTGAAAAAGCCCGAGCGGGAGAAAACGTTTATTTGGGGTTGACCAACCACGACTGGCGGGAGATGGCGGCCGAGATTGATGAGTTCCGGGCCTTGTTGGCCCCGGTGGCGGTGGAGTACAGCGATGTCCCCTTTTTTTTCAGCGAGTCGGTGGAAGCGTTCCAAGCGATCTTGTTCCCAGAGGTCAACTGTGCCGACCAAGCCTTACGGTTCAGTGCCAAGATCGAAAAATCCTCACCCCCCCGGCTGGTGGTCGAGGTCGAACAGGGCCAGTGCTTTGGCCCCCAGCCTTGGCTGGCGATCCTCTCCAAAGGCCGGAACTACTACCACGACAACTTTGACCTGGGCGAATTGGGCCGCAGTTTTGTTTATGTCTTTGACGGCCACACCTTGGAGTTGGACGAGGTCCAAAAGCTTTCGGTCGCCTGCAACGACAAATATGGCAACCAGTGGGTCTGCCACCTGGAAGCGGGCAAAGACTTTTGATGGGCCTCAAAAAGCTGCTGTTGCAGTGGGTTAGGCCCCTGTTTTATCTGTACGAAAACCTCCGCTGGCCGGGGTTGACCCGGAAGAACCGCAAGCTCAAGGACAGCTGTAAGGGCCAAGCCTGCATCTTTTTGCTGACCGGCTCCCAACTGAAGAGCTGGGACCTGGGAAGGCTGGCTGGGCAAAAGTTGTTTGGCCTGAATTTCCTGTTTTACCACCCCGGCTATTCCAAAATCCCGATGGAGGTTTATCTCCATTCCGCTCCCTTTCGGATCCTAAACGATCCGGGCAAGGCTTCCTTGCATTCGGGGCAAGGCACCCTGTTCGAGGCCCAGGTCCCCGGACACGACCAAGCAAGCCGTCACCAGCGGGGCAAGGTCTTTTGCCATGTCAGTTTGGCAGACGAGGTAAAGCAGCGGGGTTTGTTTGGACAACAGGAGGTGTTTTACCTCAAACCGGCAGGCCGGACCCCCAAGGAAGGCCCGGTAGCCCTGGACCTGACAAAGCGAATCCACTTCTACGAAGGTGGAATCTTCACCTTGTTCGCCATTGCCTTTTATCTGGGCTTTTCAGAAATCTATGTCGCTGGCGCTGGCTACACCCTAAGCCCGACCCAGTTCGGCCACTTTTACGACAAACCTGAAGACATCGCCAAAACCGCCCTGGGGGGGCAAGTGGCCTTGGACCCCTTACACCTCCAGGTAGAAGCCCAGGCCCAGGCCTTGGGGGTAACCATCTACAATGTCACCCCTCCCGGCCACAGCGCCTTGGTTTACCAGCCGATCACCGAAGAGGCGTTTTTCGCCAAGATGGAAAAGCGGCCTTCTTGAGGCTCAGTTTTCATAGTGGGTGATTTCCTGTTTGATCCTCGGCTCCAAAATCGGAGCCGTCCCGCCCTTGTATTTTCCCAAACACCAATAAGGCATTTTGCTGACCACTTTGGTCACGCCGTACATCCCGGTGGCGGTGGACTCGTACTGGAGGCTGCAATCCGGTCCGGCCTGTTCCACTGCAAAATGGATGGATTCGTAGGGCTCGGCCACCGGCTTGGGGCTGCTTTTGAATTCCCGCATGAACAATTCGTCCACACAATAGGTGTAAAACTCCTTTTGCTGTTCCTGGGAGTTGCAGTCGTAGGAAGGTTTGGACCCCAGGGTGGGGAGGTCTTGCAGGCTATCAACGATCTTGAAGACAACTACGGCAACCAGAAAACAGATTGGAATAAAAAGTACAAAACCTCTGACTTGGTTTCGCATGGTGCGGCTGTGGGAATGAAGGTGTAACAAGCGTTTGTGGTTGAGGTTGACCAGCGGGACGGAGGGTTTGGGCTGCCGCTTTGCTGCTCTGGGTTGATCCTCTCATGTCCCGGAAAAGAACTGTACCCAAAAATTGGCAAAGCCCGTCTTTGGCCCTTCTCCAGAGGGGCTTGTTTTTTTTATTGGTCCTAGATAGTGTGGTCACGAGATTGACAATTCGATAAAATGCTGTCATGCCCCACTTATCAAACCTCTTAAGTGGGATGCCATG
>MFNF01000025.1 GCA_001783715.1 Candidatus Lambdaproteobacteria bacterium RIFOXYD2_FULL_56_26 | reverse complement strand
CGGGGATGGTGGAAAACTTTGTGGAACGCAAACATGGCCGGCAGAAGGTGATCTACACTCACCCTCTGATGGCTGGGGTGCTGCGGGAAACCTATGGGGTCATGGTTTATCAGGAACAGGTAATGCGGGTGGTCCAGGTGCTGGGCGGCTTCACCCTGGGCCAGTCGGACATGTTGCGCCGGGCGATTGGGAAAAAAATCGCCGAGATTTTGGCCGAACAGCGGCAAATCTTTATCGACGGCTGCAAGGCCAACCCCGAATTTGTCTCCGGTTGTGGTGCCAAGGTGCCAGATGCGGTGGCCGGGGAGATCTTTGACCTGATCGACTACTTTGCCGGTTATGGGTTCAACAAGTCCCACTCTGCCGCCTATGCCCTGGTCAGCTACCAGACTGCCTGGCTCAAGGCGAATTACAAAGTGGAGTTTATGGCCGCCCTGTTGACCTCGGAGATCAGCAAGCCCGATTCCATCGTCAAGTTGATCACCGAATGCCGGGAGATGGGCATTGAGGTTTTGGCCCCGGACATCAATGAGTCGGAACTGGTTTTTACCACCCACCAAGGGCGGATCCGGTTTGGCCTTTCGGCGATCAAGGGCGTGGGTTCGGCGGCGATGGAGTCGATCTTTGCCGCCCGGAAAAATGCAGGCAAGTTTGCCGACCTCGCCCAGGTTTTTAGCAACATTGACGCTTCCAAGCTCAACAGCCGGGTGATGGAAGCACTGGTCAAGTCTGGGGTTTTTGATTCCCTGATGCCCAACCGGCGGATGATGTATGAAGGGATTGAGTCTTGCCTTGGGCTGGCGGCTTCCGAGAAGTCGATGAAAATCGAAGACCAGACCAGCCTGTTTGACCTCCTGGATGCCAAGGAGCTGGACAAGTGCAAGGCCCGGCTGGAGTTCAAGGAAGTTTTGGACTGGAAGCCCAAGGAAAAACTCCGTTTTGAATATGAGGCGTTGGGCTTTTTTATCTCCGGCCACCCCTTGGACCCTTATGCCCAGGAAATCGCCAGATTTGTCACCCTAACCCCTTCTTGGGCGCTCCGGGACGAGGAAAAGACCTTTAAACCCAAATCCCAAATGAGGCTCTTGGGAGTCTTGCAGTCCAAGGTGGTCAAGATGACCCGGAAAAACGAAAAGATGGCGGTGCTCAAGCTGGAAGACCAGTATGGCAGCTATGAGGCGGTGGTTTTCCCGGCGGCCTTTGAGCAGTTGGCCGAAGCGATTGAGCCGGGGGAGCCGGTGTTGGTGAGCGGCAGGTACAATGGAACCTCCCTGGCCACCGAAAAAATCACCCCTCTGCCCAAGCTCCGGGAGGAAACGGCGGTCGAACTGACCCTCAAACTGCCCCAAGGGACGGGCCTGGAGCAGATCAACCGGTTGAAGGTCTTGGTCTTCGGTGCCTCGGGGCGCTGTCGGGTTTATGCCAAGGTCTTCACCAACGAGGGCCTGGGGGTGCGGCTGGACCTGGGGGCCTCGGTGCGGGCCAGCGAAGCCTTTTTGGACCAGATCTCCGAAACCCTGCCGGGGATCGGCTTTGAATTCAAACTGGAGTACCGCCCGGAGGAACCGGGGGAGCTGAAGAAAAGCTCCTGAGACAAGGATTGTCTTTTTTGACAGACTACCCTACAATTCGAGCCTTACAGACCTTAAACCGTTGACACCCGTTTTCCCGGCCTCGATTTTGTTCGAGGGAAACCGTCCCTTGCGGCTGAGGAAGACCCAACCGGAACTGCTCCCCAGGGTTTGGGGCTTGGACAAAAGCATGAGCAAAAAGTTTGACTCGATTCCCCAGGCCATTGAGGCGATCAAGCGGGGCGAGATGATTGTCCTGGTGGACGACGAGGACCGGGAAAACGAAGGGGATCTCTGCTGTGCCGCCGAGTTCGCTACCCCCGAAGCGGTCAACTTTATGGCCAAACATGGCCGGGGTTTGATCTGCCTGACCTTGACCGAAGAGCAGGTGGTCAAGCTGGAATTGCCGATGATGGCGGCAAAAAACACTTCGGTATTTGGCACCAACTTCACTGTCTCCATTGAAGCCTCTACCGGGGTGACCACCGGTATCTCCGCCGCTGACCGGTCCCACACCGTCTTGACCGCCATTAGACCGGAAGCCAAACCCTCGGACATCTCCATCCCCGGGCACATTTTCCCGCTCAAGGCCAAGTTGGGCGGAGTGCTGCAACGGGCGGGGCAAACCGAAGGGTCGGTGGATCTGGCCCGGTTGGCGGGGCTCAATCCCTCGGGGGTGATCTGCGAGATCATGAACGATGACGGCACCATGGCCCGGTACGCCGAACTCCGGGAGTTTGCCGACCAATTTAAACTCAAGATCGTCACCATCGCCGAATTGATCAAATACCGGATGAGCCATGAGGTGATGGTGGAAATGGTTGCCGAGGCCCGGTTGCCTACCGAAATCGCTGGGGAATTTAAGATCCAGGGTTTCACCAACAAGCTGAACGGGGAAAACTACATCGCCCTGATCAAGGGGGAGTGGAAGAAAAACGATCCGGTCCTGGTGCGGGTGCACAGCGAATGTTTGACCGGCGATGTTTTTGGCTCGTCCCGTTGTGACTGCGGCCCCCAACTGCACCAAGCGATGCGGCTGATTGAGGCGGAAGGGCAAGGGGTGGTGTTGTACTTGGCCCAAGAGGGCCGGGGGATCGGGATTTTAAACAAGCTCAAGGCCTACAGTCTGCAAGACCAAGGGGCCGACACGGTTGAAGCCAACGAGCAGTTGGGCTTTGAGGCCGACTTGCGGGACTATGGCTTTGGTGCCCAGGTTTTGGCCCATTTGGGGGTCCACAAGATCCGGCTGATCACCAACAACCCTAGAAAAATCATTGGTTTGGAAGGTTATGGACTGGAGGTGATCGAAAGGGTCCCGCTGGAAATCCAGGCCCATGCAGGCAACTCCAAGTATTTAAACACCAAGAAACAAAAGCTCGGCCACATGCTGAGCCTCAAAGACCATCCCTAAACGAGGAACAAGATGGGTTACGTCCAATTGGAAGGCCATTTCAACGCCAAAGGTCTGAAACTGGCGATCGTGGTGGCAAGGTTCAACGACTTTATCACCGGCAAGCTGCTCGAAGGGGCCTTGGATACCTTCTCCCGGCACGGCGGGAAGCTGGAAGACCTGACCGTCATTCGGGTGCCTGGGGCCTACGAGATCCCCCTGGCCTGCAAAAAGGCGGCGGCGACCAAAAAATTTGAAGGCATCTTGGCCTTAGGGGCGGTGATCCGGGGTTCTACCCCTCACTTTGACTATGTCGCCTCCGAAGTCGCCAAAGGGGTCGCCCAGGTTTCCCTGGAGACCGGGGTTCCGGTTTCCTTTGGGGTCTTGACCACCGACGACATCGAGCAGGCGATTGAACGGGCTGGAACCAAGTCGGGCAACAAAGGGGCCGACAGCATGAACGGCCTGATCGAACTCATTGATCTTTATAAAAAGATTTCCTAGCTGGCCTAGGAATGGGGCCCAAGGACGGGTCCAAGGATGTTTTTGGGTCCAAGCCCGCTTTTGACCGGACCAGGAACTACAAAAAGCGAGCGGAAGACGATTTTTTAACAACCACCACAAACCGAAGAACAACAGATCCGGCCCTGAGCCCGTTATTTACCGACGCTTTACCATAAAAGCCTCTGCTTGTGCTTGTGTTTACCCCAAAAGCGCCTCCGATTTCACCCTTGGAGCCGCTTTTTTCACAAGCCGAACCAAAGCGGGGCTAGGCGTTGGCCGTAGGGACCCAGGCAGGAGGTTGTCTTGAGGCGGCTTGTGTGTACAAGTGGAGCCTTGATGGCAAAAAAGATCATTATCAACCACGCCAAACATGAGATTCGAGTGGCTCTGCTCGAAGACGGCATGGTCTCGGAGCTGTTTTACGAACGAGAGAAAAACAAAAGCGTCGTCGGCAACATCTACAAGGGCCGGGTCTTGAAGGTCCTGCCCGGAATGGAGTCCGCCTTCATCGACATTGGCCTTGAAAAAGCCGCCTTTTTGTATGTGGACGACATCCGTACCGATGACGAAGTGGACGTGGAGCCGGACGAAGCCTTGGTGGATGACGAGGAAGGCGGGGTCAAACGGTCCAGCGGCAAGCCCAAGAAAAACCGACCGGAAATCGGCCAACTGATCAAGGAAGGCCAGGACATCATGGTCCAGGTCTCCAAAGGCCCGATCGGCACCAAAGGGGCCCGGATCACCTGCAACATCACCCTGCCGGGCCGTAACCTGGTGTTTATGCCCCATGTCAACAATGTGGGGGTCAGTCGGCAGATCCGAGACGAAAAGGAGCGGGCCCGGCTGCGCAAGATCGTCAGCTCCGTTAAGCCGGAAGGAACCGGGTTTATCGTCCGTACCGTGGCTGCGGGCAGGAGTGAAGAGGAATTCCAAAACGATGTGGACTACCTGATCTCCACCTGGACCGAAGTGGAGCGGAAGTTCAAGACCTACAAGTCCCCGGCGATTTTGTACGAAGACCTGAACCTCACTTTCCGTACCATCCGGGACATGTTGAGCCCCGAGGTTGAGTTGTTGGACATTGACGACCCGACCGAGTACGAGAAGCTTAAAAAACACCTGAACACCTACCTGCCCAAGTACAGCGGGATTCTCAAGCTGTTCAAACGCAAAGTGTTGATCTTTGACCATTATGGCATCAGCCTGGAGATCGACCGGGCCTTGTCCCGCAAGGTCTGGCTCAAGTCGGGCGGGTATTTGGTGATCGACCAAACCGAAGCCCTGACCGCCATCGACGTGAACACCGGCAGCTTCACCGGCAGCAGCAGCCACGAAGACACCATCTTGACCACCAACCTGGAATCTTCGGTGGAGATCGTCCACCAGCTCAAGCTGCGAGACATTGGCGGGATCATCATCATCGACTTCATCGACATGGAATCGATGGAAAACCGCCAGAAGGTGTTTAACCTGCTCAAGGAAGAGCTGAAAAAAGACAAGGCCCGGACCAAGGTACTGCCGATCAGCGAGATGGGGCTGGTGGAGATGACCCGCAAACGGAACCGGGAAAACCTGGGCCGGTACCTCCGGGAGGCTTGCCCCTACTGTGACGGCAGGGCTAGGATCAAAAGCCCGGCGACCATGATCTATGAAGTGTACCGAGAGATTGCCCGGCTGACCAAGGAAGTGGACCCGCCGGAAAACCTGCTTTTGGGCCTGCACCCGGATCTGGCCGAATACCTGGAAGTGGAGGAGATGGACACCTTCCGGTCGATGGAAAAACTGCTCAAAGGGACACTATCCCTACAAACCTCCGAGCGGTATCATCACGAACAATTTGAGCTCTTCGAGTTTTGATGGGCAACTTTGTGGTGGCGGCGGAGCAGGAAGGGGTCCGGTTGGACCTGGGGCTGGTCGAATGGGTCGGCACCCGCAGCAAGGCCCAGCGGATGATCAAGCTGGGGCTGGTGCTGGTGGACGGCGAAGCGGAAGAAAGCCCCAAAAAATTGCTCCAGGCTGGAGAAACCGTTGAGTTTGAGCTGCCACCCAGCTTGCCGGAGAACGCCAAGCCGGTGGCTTTTCCGCTTGAAATCGTTTACGAGGATGAGGACCTTCTTCTTGTCAACAAACCCCGAGGTATGGTAACTCATCCATCTCCGGGGCACCATGAAGACAGTTTGGTCAATTTCTTGCTTTACCATACCCGGCTGGCCAGGGAGAATGGGCTTCGGCCAGGGATTGTGCACCGGATCGACAAGGACACTTCCGGGTTGCTGGTGGTCGCCAAGTCCGACCAAGCCCAAGAGGGGCTGGCCGAACAGTTTCGGGTCCACAGCATTGAGCGCCGTTATGTAGCGCTGGTCTGGGGAGAGTTGGCCCAACCGGCCGGGACGATTGACTTTTGTTTGGGACGGCACCCCAGAGAGCGAATGAAGTTCGCCGTTCGGGCCGACGGAAAGCGGGCGGTGACCCATTACCACAGGCTGAAGTTGTTTCGTAAACTCAGCTTGGTGGCTTGCCGGTTGGAAACCGGGAGGACCCACCAGATTCGGGTCCACTTGAGCCATATCGGCCACCCGTTGGTTGGAGACCCACTCTACGGGCAGTACCGGGATTTGAGCCGGATTTACCCACCTTCGGTGGTGGAGGGATTGCGCAGCTTTGAGGGCCAAGCGTTACATGCGCAAAGCCTGGGGTTTACCCACCCTGTCTCTGGAGAGCCTATGTTTTTTGAGGTGGAAATGCCTGAGGAAATGTCGGCTTTGGTGAGGCAGTTAGAAGAGGTGTCAGGTGAAGGTTGAATACATAAACCCATTTATCATTGCGACCAAAAAGGTCTTGAGCACCATGGCGTTCATGGAGTCCAAGCCGGGTCGGCCTGCCCTCAAGGAAGAATCCAGCACCAAGGCGCTGGGAGAGCTTTCGGCGGTCATCGAATTGACCGGAGAATCCAAAGGGTCGATCGGGATCAGTTTCAGCAAGAGTTGCATCCTCGCCGTCGCTCAACAGATGTTCGGCCAAGAGTACGCCGACATTGACGATGAAATCGTGGACATGGTCGGGGAAATTGTGAACATGGTCAGCGGTGAGGCCCGCCGTGAGTTGGCCAAACTGGGCTTCCACTTCTCCGCCGGGATCCCGGTCACCTACCGGGGGCTGGACCACGAGATCAAACACTTTGTGGACGCAAGGATCATCCTGATCCCCTTCGAGACCAAGAGCGGAAAGTATTACATCGAAGCCTGCTTCGACTCGAAGAAGTTTTTAGGCTAGAGGTAGGGGTAGATCATGTACCCCAAGTAAGCCAGATAAGCCCCCAAAAACAAAGCCCCTTCCCCACGAGCAATCCTGGCACCGGTGATAAAGATCGGCAGACAAGCCAAGGCGGCGATCAGCGCCACCGGCATGTCAAAGGCCAACATGTGCTCTCCGACATTGAGCCCGCCCGGGGTGATGATCGAAGAAACCCCCAAGATAAACAGGATGTTGAAGATATTGCTGCCCACCACGTTGCCAACGGCGATGTCCCTCTGTCCTTTGTAGGTGGCCACCAGGCTGGTCATCAATTCGGGCAGGGAGGTCCCGGCGGCGACAATGGTCAGGCCGATCAAGGCATCACTGACCCCCAAACTGCGAGCCAAGGCCGTAGCGCCGTCCACCAACCAACCGGAACCCAAGGTCAGGGTACCGATGCCTGCCGCAATCAGCAGCAATTGGCCCCACAGTCGGTGTTCCAGCCAAAAGCCCCCTTCCTCCGGCTCCGCTTCTCCTTGGTCCGGTTCGGAACGGGAAAGACGGATCAGCCACCAGGTATAGGCGACTGCCAAAACGACAAAGATCACCCCTTCGATAGCGTTGATTTGGCCATTCCAGGCGAAAACTATCATCAAGATCGAAGCGGCCGACATGACCGGCACATCCAGCCGGATCAACTGTCGCTGGACCGCCAAGGGGGCAATCAAGGCACAAACCCCTAAAATAAAAAGGACATTGAAGCTGTTGCTGCCCACCACGTTGGCCACCGCCAAGTCCGCATTGCCGGCCAGTCCGGCGGTGACGCTGACCGCCAGTTCCGGGGCGCTGGTCCCGTAGGCTACGATGGTCAAGCCGATCACCAAAGGAGTGATCCCTAGCCGTACCGCTAAACGAGAGGCACCACGGACCAACAATTCTCCGCCCAAAGTCAAGGCTACCAGCCCTCCGGCCAGCAAGGCCCATTGCAACAGATCCATATTTTTTGGGGTAAGGGTGGGGGGAAAGCCCACCCTCGGGTGGGCACTGGATTAGTCTTAGTCCCTGTTGCCGCCAAAGAGGCGCAAGAGAGACAAGAAGAGGTTCAAGACATCCAAGTACAACGTCAAGGTCGCCGAGATGTATTCATCGGTCGGGTAGCGGTTGAGGATGTTGAAGGTGTCAAAAACGATGAACCCGCTGAACAACATTGCCCCAAAGGCGCTGAACAAAAAGGAAGTCCCCGAGCTGTGGAAGAAAAAGAGGTTGAGCAGACCACCAACCACCAACACGATCAATCCGGTGGTCAACATCCCGCCCATGAAGGTGAAGTCTTTTTTGGAGGCTACGGTATAAACCGAGAGGCCCACAAACACGATCCCGGTCATCAAGGCGGCGTTGACTACGCTGGCACCGGTATAAATGAGCAGCACCGGTGCGATGGTGACCCCGGTCAGGGTGGTGAAGCTGAACAGCGCAACCAACCCCAGGGTTTCTTTTTTCCGGGCCCAGAAGGTGAAAAAGATCGCTCCGATTTCCAAGGCAAAAAAGAGCATCTGGTTTTGCGCCACGGTGGCCAGAAAGGCCTCGTTGCTCACCGTCATAAAAGCCGCCCCTGCGGCCATGAAGGTGCTCAAGGCCAGCAGGCCGTAGATTTTACGCAAAAACGCCATTCGCTCGGAAGTGGGGGCCATAGCGGCCACAACAGGGTGGGAATAGGCGGTCATTGGTTCCATCTTGCTCCTTAAAATAACGAGAATGAATCACCTCTCAAAGAGGAGGCTACGTTTTTGATCATACCCCCTCCTTCAAAGCTTGGCAAGAGGAGGGGGGAGTTACTTGTAGGTATAGGTGTAGGCAACGTAGGCGGCGTTTTGGCTGCCGCTGGAGCTGTAGCTGACCGTGGAGGTCAAAAAGCCGTTGCTGTCATAGTTGTAGCTGGTATAACCACCGGCGGTGGCCAACCCCAAGGCGACGGTGTAGTTTTGTTGTTTGGTCACCTGGAAGGCGCTGTTGTAGGTGTAGCCGGTTTGGCTGGTCAAGACAAAAGCGCCGACCGAATAGGTGTACCCCTGGATCAAGGTGGGCCGGAAAGAAACATTGTAGGTGGTCACCGTCTTGCCCGAGGGAGTGCTGCTCAAGGCTGCACCTGAACAGGGGTAGGTGGTTTTGGCGAGAATGTAGATCGTCGCTCCGGCGGTGTCGGTGGTGGTTTGGTAGTCCATGTCGTAGTTCCCGGAGGCACAGGTCTCGGTGCCGGTGGCGGAAACGTCATAGATCCGCACCGTCGCTTCTCTGCCGGTGGTGTCGTAGGTATAGACCGCCTTGTAATAGATCACATCGCTGCTGTTTTTCTTGACCACCTGGGTGGGCCTCCCGGCGGTGTTGCGGGTGGTCAAGGTCGTCAGGTTGGGGGTGGCCGAACCGGCGGTCACCGAATAGGAGATGTTGGTGGTTTCAAATCCGCTGGTGTAATAAGAAGCGGTTTTGGTCGCCAAGGTCTCGGTGCTGCCGCTGACGGTGTACCCGGCCTCGACCGTGCTGATCGGGGTGCGTTGGGTCAGGTCGTTGAAGTATTCGGTGGTTTGGGTCTTGTAAACTGCGGCGGTTTCGCTGGAGTAGCTGGTGGTGGTAGTTTGGATCGTGTCCGCCGAGATGTCGGTGGTGGCATCGTAGTAGGTTCCTTTGGTGACCACTTTTTTGACCACCGTGGCCCCATTGGCAGTACCGAAGCTGTTGGTGGAAAAGTCCCCCAAGGCCCCGTCGGAACCGTAGTTTTTGTAGGTGTAGGTCTCGATCAGGTTACTGCCCACCGAGGCCGATTCGATGGCGGTGGTGGTGGAACCGACCAGACTCAAGCTGGTACCCGAATAAAGGGTGAGCCCGGTTTGGTAGTATTCGCTGTAGGCCCTGGGGTCGGCGGCAAAGGTGTAAACGTACTTGGTGCTCAATACCCCGGCCGAGGTGTAGTTGGTCAAGACGGCGGTGCTGATCACCCCGGTTTGGGTGTCGTACCCGACTTCGTAGGTGTCGGGTACCGTAGGGGTGACATCGGTGCCGGAAGCGTCAAAACTTTTGTAGGTATAGCCGGTGATGGCCAGGGGCCGCAATACGCCGGTGGAAACAAAGTTGTTGGGCCAAGTCCCGTCTCCAAAGGGGACGGTGTAGCTCAACTCCAAGGACTGGTCGGGCAGGGGTTGGCTGATAGTGGCAAAGGCCACCAGACTGGTAGAGCCGGACAAATAGGCGGTGGTGTCGTTCCAACCCCAGTAACCGGTGTTGAAAGCCTGGGAGCTGCGCAAGGTCGGGTTGACCGCCCCCCCGACCCGTCCGGTGTAGGACTTGTCGATCTTGAGGTACCGGGCGTAGGGCAGCAACAGTTCGGAGTTGGTGATCTCCGTAGTCAGCTGGTTGTCCCGTTTGCAACCTCCGGCCAGGGCCAAGAGGGGCAGCAGGCTCAGTAGAACAAGGTGGTTTGGTTTCATCGTCAAAAGGGGATGCTGAGGGCCAATTGGACCTGATTGGAACCGGTGGCGACCGTGATGTCGTTAAAGGTCGAACGTCCCGAAAGGTACATCCACTGGACCCCCAAAAAGAGGCTGTCCAAGTCAAAAAGCAAACCTCCGCCCATCAACCAAGCCAAGTCCTGGGTGGTCCGGTCCGGCACCTGGTTGCCCAAGCTCAGTTGGTTGATCTGGTACCCCAGGCCCAAGAGCCCATAAAAATGGGTCCCTTCGGGAACGCCGATTACCCAGGCACCGTAGTAGGTTTCGGCGGTGACCTTTATGTCCCAGGTCTTTTCGTAAATGCTGGCGTTCATGTAAGACTGGGCTTTGTTGTAGCCCATCCGAAATTGGGCGAGGTCAAAGCTGAGGTCAAAGGTTTGGGAGGTCTTTTGCAGGTCTTTTTCCTCCGGCTGGTTGTACAGCCCGGTTGCCAAGTTGACCCCCATGTAGGTCCCCTGGGCGTAGGAAACCCTACCCAGGCAAATGCTGCCCAAGACCAGCAGCAAAAGAGCAAGACCCAAGGTGCGGCAAAATCCTTTTTTCATTGACCAGCAGTGCGGATGAATCGGTTTTGGCCTGAGGCAAAAGCGCCCTGGCCTAGATTAGGCCGTGCAAGGGCTGTTCCCATTGGGAAGGATTGTAGCCTGTTCTTTTTTAAAAAGGAAAGCCTATCTCTCACTGGTGGCCCGCAAAAACCTGTCCCCCAAGGTCAAGTTATGCTTTGTCTTTTTGGAGGTCCAAAAGCAGTTGGCCCAAGGTTTGGGCGGTCTTTTGGTAGGCTCCGGGCAGACCCAATTTCTCCCGCAACCGCTTGAGGTGCGCCTTGAGCACCGAATGGGCCGCCGGGTCTTGGAGGTAGCCGTAAACCAGGTCGGCCATGACTTTAGGGTCGGTATTGCTTTGCACCAACTCGGGGACCAACGATTCCCCCAAAATAATGTTGGGCAAGCCAATGGCCTTGATTCCCAGGAGGTACTTGCCGATGGCGTAGGTAGTGGCGGCAACCTTGTAAAAGATCAAAAGCGGGGTTTCCAGGATCGCCGTTTCCAAGGTGGCGGTGCCCGAAGCAACCACCGCAAAGTCCGCCGCCGCTACGGCGTTGTAGGTCTCCCCTTGGGCGAGCGCCAGGGGGGCATGGACTTGGCCCAAAATGGACTGGACCTCTTCATAAGCCACGGTAGGGGCCAAGGGGTAAACAAACTGAACCCCCGGAAGCTGTTGGGCCAAATGGTTGGCCATTTCCACCAACACCGGCAGGTGCTTGGCCACTTCGTTACGTCGAGAGCCGGGCAACAGGGCTACCAGCTTTTTCTGGGGGTCGAGCCGCATCTTGGTACAAAAGTCTGCCCGGCTTTGGGTGGGCTTGACGATGTCGAGCAGGGGGTGGCCAAAACATTGGGCCAGGATCCCTTCTTGGGCAAAAAACTCGACCTCAAAGGGGAACAGGACGATCAAGTGGTCGATCACCTTTTTCATCTCTTTGATCCGCCCTTTCTTCCAGGCCCAGACCTGGGGGGCCACATAAAAGACCACCGGAATCCCCCGCTTTTTGGCTTCCTTGGCAAACCGCAGGTTAAACCCGGCATAGTCCACCAAAAAAACCGCATCCGGCCTTCGTTGGTCCAACAAAGAGACCATCTTGTCGAAGATGGATTTGTAAAAGCTGTAGTTCTTGAGGACTTCTTTGAAACCGATGACCGCCATTTCCTCGGCCCGGTAATAAAGCTCGACCCCGGCTTCGGCCAGGAGCGGGCCTCCGGTGCCGAAGGCTTCCAGGTCGGGGATCAGGGTTTTGAGTTGCCCTAGGACATGCCCTCCATGCAGGTCGCCGGAGGCCTCCCCGGCGATGACCATCAAACGAATCATGGGGCAGCCAAAAGGCGGTTACCGGTCCAGCTCAACAATCGCCCCCCGGTTGTCCATGGACTGTTGGGCAGCGTCCAGGATCCTGACCACTTCCAAACCAAAGTGACCGTCCGAAAGGGGCTTGGTTTTGTTGGTGATGGACTCCAGGAAGTGGCGGCATTCGGTGGCTAAGGCCTCGGCTCCGTCCAGCTTGGGCGAGTAAACATCCCCGTTGCGGTAGGAGATCATCGCCTTGTAAACCTCTTCCTTGGTGGTGACCTGAATCCCCGAGTCATAGACCTTGACCTTCTCGGCGTTGTTCATGTCGTCGTAAAGGACCATTTTTTTGGAGCCGCCGATCAGGATCTGCCGGACCTTGACCGGGCTGAGCCAGTTGACGTTAAAATGGGCAATGGTGTTGTCTTGGAAAAAGACGTTCATGTAGGCGATGTTTTCCGGCTGCCCGGCCACATGGGCCACCCCGGTGGCGCTGACCGCCGTGGGCTTTTTGTTGATCAGGTAGAGCATGATCGAAAGGTCGTGGGGGGCCAAGTCCCAGATCACGTTGACATCGCTTTGGAACAGCCCCAGGTTGACCCTCATGCTGTCGAAGTAATAAAGCTCCCCCAGATCCCCCGAATCGATCAGCGCTTTGATCTTGCGCACCGCCCCGGTGTAAAGGAAGGTGTGGTCGGTCATCAAGGTCAGGCCCTTGTCGTCTGCCAGCTTGACCAATTCTTTGGCCTGGGCCACCGAATCGGTCATCGGCTTTTCGACCATCACATGCTTGCCCTTGAGCAGCGCCGCCTTGGCCAGGGGGAAGTGGGTCCGCACCGGGGTGCTGATCGCTACCGCTTCGACTTGTGGGTCGTCCAGGACCTCTTGCAGGTTGGTGGTGGTTTTTTCCACGTTGGGGAACATCCCCTTGACCCGGGCCAACTGTTTTTCGTCCAGGTCACAAACATACTTGACCTGGGCGTTGGGTGCCCAAGAGAAGTTGCGAACCAAATTGGGACCCCAGTATCCATAACCGATTACTGCTATTTTCATGGCTTTAGCGGATCACGCCTCGTTGGGAGTTGTTGATAAAGTTGATGAACAAGTCCAAATTCGGTCCGGCAGGCCGTTCGGCCCGGAGCTTTTCGATGGCCGGGTCCTTGGCCAGCCCGCTCAAAAAGAAAATCCGGTAGATCTGGTTGATCTCTTCGATGTCAGCCTTGGAAAAACCGTTGCGTTCCAGCCCCACGAAGTTGAGTCCTGCGGCCTTGGCTCGGTTTCCGGCGACAATCATGTAGGGGGCGGCATCCTGGGCGATCATCGATTGGCCGCCGGTCAAAGCGTATTTTCCGATCCGGCAAAACTGGTGCACTGCGGTCAGGCCGCCCAGCACGGCATAGTCCCCGACTTCCACATGGCCGCCCAAGGTGGTCCCGTTGGCCAGCACCGTATGGCTGCCGATTTGGCAGTCATGGGCGATATGGCAGTAGGCCATGATCCAGTTGTGGTCGCCGATCTTGGTGACCCCGCCGCCCGCCTCCGAACCTCGGTTGAGGGTGACGTATTCCCGGAACAGGTTGTCCGAGCCGATCACCAAAAGGGAATTTTCGCCGTGGTACTTTTTGTCCTGGGGCTCCAGGCCGATGGCGGCAAAGGGAAAGATCCGACAGCGAGGGCCGATTTGGGTTGGCCCTTCTATGGCCACATGAGCCTTGATCTCGCAGTCCGCAAAGATCTCCACCTCCGGGCCGACGGTCGTGTAGGCACCGATCTGGACTCGCTCGTGGATCTTCGCCGACTTGTCGATGATCGCAGTGGGGTGAATCATGCCCTATTCCTTGGGGGGCGCTACGGTTGCCAAGGTGAATTCGGCGGTGGTGACCAACTTGTCCCCCACAAACGCTTCGCCGGACATGAACCAGATGTTGCGCTTTTTCTTCAAAAACTTGGCCTTGAGGATCAACTGGTCTCCCGGGATCACCGGGGCCTTAAACCGAACGTTGTCGAACCCGGCAAAGTAGCTCAGGTCCTTGTCCGCATCACTGTGCAGGCTGTACCCGGCGATACCGGCGGTCTGGGCCAGAGCTTCAACGATCAGGACCCCAGGAAAAATCGGCATTTGGGGAAAGTGTCCGTTGAACAGCGCTTCGTTGATGGTGATGTTTTTGAGGGCCGTGCAGGACTCCCCCTCCACCAGCTCGATCACCCGGTCAATCAGCAAGAAGGGGTACCGGTGTTTCAGCCGCTTCTTGATTTCGTTGATTCCCAAGACGGTTTGCATCGGTTATTTCCCCCCGGATTTCATCTTGTTGTATTCTTTGACCACCTCATCGGTGATGTCGGTGATTTCGCTGGGGGTGTAGAGCAAGGCTTGCCGAAGGTTGGCTTCCATGACCAAGTCGTATTTCCCTTGCTCGCCGATTTTTTTGACGGCCAACAAAACTTCCTGGCTGACCCGTTGGAGGTGTTTCATCTCTTCCTGCCGGTATTCCTCCTGGGCTTTTTGCACCTCTTCACGGAGCGAGTTTTTCAACCGTTCCAGGTCTTCCTGCTGTTTTTGTCTCGCTTCTTCGGAAAGCATCATTGAGGCTTGCAGCGCCTCTTCCTTTTTCTTTACGTCCATGCCTTTGGCCCGGAATTCCTTTTCTTTTTCCTGGCCTTTGGCCTTGAGGTACTCGGTGGCCTTCTGCCCTTCGTTGGAGTTGTTGATGGCCAGCTGCATGTTGACGTAGGCGATTTTAAATTTCTCTGCCCCAAAGGCCCAGGTGGAGGTACCCAAGGTGAGCAGGAGAACTAGAAGTAGGGATTTGGTTCGCATGGATGGTTTAAGGCAATGGGGGGTTGGCTTTGCCGTTCTTTGGCTCTTGGGAAGTCTCCCTTATCGGCAAGGCTGTGTCAATCCTTTCAGGTCAAAACCAGGAAGATATCGTAGCAGGCATGGGACAAGGCGACCAAGGCAAATCCCCTGGCTGCGTAAAGGCTGGTAAACCAAAGGCCGCCCAAAAACCGGAAGAGGAAGGAGTAGAGTTCAAAGGCATCGCCCAGGCTGCCCAGGTAGTGGGTCAAGGAGAAGAAAAAAGAGGCCAGAAGCACCGCCAGGACCGTAGCGACCCACCGGCTTTTGAACCACTTGACCCCCAGGTAGATCAACCCGCTGGTCAGGATCACCCGGAAGAACAGTTCTTCAAACAGCCCGGCCCCTACCGCCAGCCCCAGCTCGGTCATCACCCTGGCCCCGTGGGGGGCGGCTGAGAAAAAGAGTTTGCCCAAGACCCAATGGATCACCACCCCGCTGACCGCTCCCCAGGCCATGGCCTCCAACAGCAGCCAAAAAAAGACCTTGGGGTACACCTGCCCTTTGCCCCGGTAAAACCAAGGCAAGGCCAAGAGGCTGAAGGTGATCATCACAAAGGTGAGGTGCTGGGGGGCAACCCCCAGGGAATAAAAGAGAAACCTGACCCAGGCCTCGGGGGCGTTCCTGATCCGTCCCCCAGGGCCAAAAGGCTCGGCGACCAGGAGGATCTCGTAGGCCAGGAACATCACCAAGGCGACCATGGCCCCGTAAAAGGGGTGCCGGGATTCTTGGAAGTAGCCCCGCAAGGACAGGCCCTCTGGACTCATGCCCCCGTTTGGGGCTTGATCTTGACGTACCAGAACAACCCGCACAGCAAAAGAACCAACAGCAGGGTGGCCGGGTAAAAGAGCCGCTTTTGGGGGATCAGGCTGACCTCGATTTCAAAGGCCAGCTTGTCTTGCCCCAGTTCGACCAGGGCCTTTTGGGAGAAAAAGACCTCTTGGCCGTGGCCCTTTTTGCTTTCCACCACATTCTTGGCCCAGTCGCCCAGGAAGGCGAGTTCAAAACCCATGGAGGTGCGGACCAGCTCCACTTCCTTGGTGTTGGGCAGCAACTGTGCTTCCAACGGGGTCCCCAGGCTCTTTTTGGGCAGGTCATAAGACAAAAAGATTTGGCCCCGTCCGGGGTTGAGCGCCAAACTCAAAAACGCCTTGCCGTTGGCTGCTTCTGCCGAAACCGTACCGTCGGCCCGCATCAGCTGGAAGTTGGTGGCCCCGGTGGGCAGTTGTTTGGCAAAGGGCTTGTGGCGCAGGTCCAAGGTGCCTTCAAAAAGGTTTTGCACCAACAGGATCTCCGAGACCCGGACCGCATCGTCCATCAGCTCAAAAAAGTAGAGGTTTTTTTCCACGCTCAACTGGGCCGGGTCGGAGCTGACCGGCAAAAAGGCCAGTTCCTGGAGGATCTTCTTGACCCCCGCCTTCAAGGTGGCAGGTTCGGAACCGGCCACCCGGTGGTCCTGCTCGGCGGAGAGGTAATACAAGGAATGTTTGTACCCTACCGGCAAGGGGACCGAGAAACGGCCATTGCCGTCCGCTTGGGCCTGGGCCACGATCCGGCCTTCCGGGTTGGCCATGGTCATCTCCACCAGTTGGACCAAGGCCCCGGCCAGGGCAAAGCCCGGCTCGGCCTTCAGCTGTCCTTCAAAAACAAAGGGGCCAGGGACGACTTCGTCTTTGGGGGCCTCGCCCTCTCCTTCCTCGACCAGAGCCGGGGCGGGCAGGGTGAAATCGACGGTTTGAGTCGGTTCGGTAAAGGAAAAAGGTGCGGAAGCCCCCCGGCTGTCGCCCAATCTGGCACCAACCACATATTGGGAAGTGCTGTCCACCGACTCCAACTCCAATCGGTACAGTCCGCCTTCCCCGGCCTTGGACATCGCCACCGGGCCTTGGGGAGGTTTGTTGGGGTTTTGCTCGATCAACACCACTGGAATCCCTTGGGTGCTCTGCCCCCCTTCGGCCAGGACCTTTCCTTTCACCACGTAGGCTGCATGGGCCGGGGACAAAAGAGCCAAAGATAGGGATAGGAAAAGAGCCAATTTTTTCATACAATCCGTCAAAGAGAAGAGAGACTTTTTAAACCCAACCGGTTGGGTTTGGCGGCACTTGGAACGTCGGTTGCATTTGCAATGCTTGTTTTTAACAGCTGGTTCTTGGCCTTGTACACCCTGGCCCAGGGCCGGTGCCAACCAAGGGAAAAACCGGAGGCGGAAGGGTTTTACCCCTTTTTCACCTTGATTGTGTTTACCAACGGATCCTTGGCTGTAGGATTGTCGGCGAGGCTATAAGGTTGGCCTTTTTTTAGGTTTTGTCAATTTGCGCACCACTGCCGATCAAAGGAAGAACCGGTGACCAGGAACCCCAAAGAACTTTTGGAACAAGTCGTCATCACCTATTCGCTCAAACATTTGCCTTGCAGCAAGGCGGAGTGTTTGACCTGCCTGACCACCCAAGGGCACGGCCCCTATTGGTATGCCCACTTTACCTTGGCCGGAGCGGCGAAAGACGTGTTTTTGGGCCGGTCCTTCAAACCGATGGACCTGACCCAAATCCTGATGGGGGAGATCCTGGGCGGCAAAAAGTTGGCGGAGGTGCAAAAGGAAGAACAGGCCAGGGCCTACGAGCGGGCCCAGGCACAAGCCCAACTGGGCCCCCAAGAGAGCCTCAAGGAGCAAAACGACCCCAACCCCCCGTCGGCCCAAGCAAAAACCGCCGACCACCACATCGACCGGATCGGTGCGGTCTGGAGGAAGCCGGTCCTGAGCCCCAAGCCTACGCCAACGGCTCCGCCCAACCAGCGGGACTTCGAGCAGGACATGGCCTTGCTCAAAGGAGCGGGCAAAAGCGAAAATCTCAAGTTTATCTACCGTAAGCTGATCAAAAAGTACCACCCCGACCAGTTCGGCTCCAACAAGGAGCTGGACCAGTGGATGAGCCTGATCAACGGGACCTACCACCAACTGTTGGCCGCCCGCCGGTAGGCCCTAGGTTCAGTTGTTGTCCGGCGACAAGGTGACCAGCCGGTCTCCATGGGTGACCCAGAAGGTTTGGGTCTTGTTGGGCAAGAGCAACAAGCCAAAGTTGTCCTCGGCGCTGTCTTCGAGCCGTTTGAGCCAAATCCCGAAACAAATCTCGCCTCGCCTTTGGGCGGCAAGCATCAGGTCCGCAAAGTGGACCTCGCTGTCCAATTCCTCCAAAAACAGTTCTACCGGCTTGAGATAGATCTCGCTGCCCTCTGCCCGGAAGAGGTCTTCATAGACCTGGAGAATCTCGGGCTCCTCGGAAACCTGGGCCAAGATCTTGGAAAGAATCTGGTTGGAAACCATCAGGTTTTTTACCCCGGCCGCCTGCATCAATTGGGCGTTTTTGGTTTGCTGGGTTTCGGCCAGCAACTGCGTCTTGGGGGCCTTACCGGTTTGTTCGACCCGTTCCTGGAAGTAGCTTCTAAAACGCAGCAACAGGCTGAAGGTGGCGCTGTCCACCTCTTGGGGGTTGTCTCCTTCGGAGGAAAGCAGGACGACCGCCTTGTAACGTTCCGGTTGGAGCTTTTCGGGAAAGTCTTCGGCCCCCGGATTCACCTGCCCCAAGCCCAGCTGCAGGTTAGTATATTGTTTGAACATTTCCTTGAATTGCCGTTCCATGCGCTCGCTCATGTCCGGCACCACCAGGTTGACCACCGAACCGGGGGCCAAGTAGGAGGCATATTCCGCAATGATCTTGGGGGTCTTTTTGTTCCAACCGTAGATCAGGTAATGTTCGGGTTTTTGCACCTGTTTTTGGTCGTTGCTGGCCAGCTCTCGGGGCTCAATCACCGGTCGGTCGAAAAACCGAATCTTCTGCTCGTCCTCGGCGAGGACCACCAACTGGTCGCCGGGCTCCAACAGGTAGTCCTTGTTGGGGTTCAGTTCCACCGAACCTTGGCTGTACCGGACACCTAAGGGGATGGAGTCCAAGAAGTGGAAAGCCAGTGCGCCAAAGGTTTTGCCCACCAGCACCTTGGGGGGATGGTAAAAGTAAACTTCGTTGCCCACAAAACCGACCAGATTGGAATAGACCCGGCTGAGTCCGGGGCTCCGGGAGGCCTGGACCATGATCTTGGCCAGGATTTCGTCCTCCTCGATGGCAAAAAGTTTGCCCTGGGCCACCCCTTGGGCCACCTGGAGGTTGCGCTTGTAGTGCATTTTGACGGTCATGTTGGGGATATGCTGGGAACAGGCGCTGACCACGGCCATGATCGCCAGAGTGACGGTCGAATCCCCCTGGTTTTTGATGCTGCCGTGTTCCCAGGACAAAGCCGGGTTGACCAGGATCACCGAATGGGCCCGCTCGACCCCCAGCCGGGCCAGGGCGTAAGGACTGGCAATGTTGCCCCGGCGGCAGAGAATCTTTGTGTTCCCGAAGCTGTGCATGCCTTCTTTGAGTTGTTCCATCACCCGGTCCGGTTCCTGTTCCGACAAGATGACGATGGCCGCCCCCTGGTGGAAACGGCTGGCTTCGATCAGCTCCCGCACCACATCCACGGTTTGTTCCCCAAAGCCCAGGATCAAGGTGTGGTTGACCTCTTGGAACTCCCCTTGCCCTTCTTTTTGTTGGTGCAGGCGCATCACCAGTCGGGCTGTGGCACCGCTGACCCCAAAGACCAACCAAAGCCCACCCAACAAGGCGGTAAAGACCCCCACCAGCCGGTTGGCGGTGGAAGAGGGCTCTTCTTTGCCCAAGGAAGCAAGGTTCAGGCTTTCGACCAGCGCCCGCCACAAGGCCTCGCCGGGCTCCCCGGCGGTAGGGTCGAGGGGGTCGCCAAACTGGTGGTTGACCCAAAGCCTTGCGAGCACCGCAAACACCAACAGGACAAGCAGGCCGGGGACCCAAAGCCACAGGAGGGAACGGCGACCGTAAAGCAGTTCCGTCTCGAATCGTTGGGCGATGTTTTTTTTTGGTTGCTTCATGGTCCCCTACCGGAAGTGTTGCAGACTGCCAAACCCCACTATTTATAGAGAGAAAGTTTCGGCCCCGTCAAGAAAGAATCCCCAGAGCTTTGACAGAATCCCCGGTCCAGGGTAGCAACGGGGTATCCCTCATTTTTTACTGGAGACTGGTCCTGATGATTGCGGTTAACGAACTTTCGATGCATTTTGGCAAGCAGGTGTTGTTTGAAAACGCCAACTTCCAACTGAATCCCGGCGGTAGGTATGGCTTGGTAGGAGCCAACGGTTCGGGAAAATCCACCTTGCTCAAGATCCTTTCGGGGCAAATCAAGCCGGAAGAGGGCGAGGTTTCGATGCCCACTGAACTTAGGCTGGGGCTGCTCAAGCAGGACCATTTCGAGTACGAGGAACACCGGATCATGGATGTGGTCCTGATGGGCCGCCAAGAATTGTGGCACGCCATGAAGGAAAAGGATGCCCTGACCGCCTCGGGGGAGATCACCGAAGCGATCGGCCACCGGTTGGGGGAGCTGGAGATGACCATCGCCGACCAGGACGGCTACATGGCCGAGCCCCAGGCGGCCGAGCTTTTGGCCGGTTTGGGAGTGCCGGACTACGAAAAGCCCCTCAAGACCCTTTCGGGCGGTTACAAGCTGCGGGTGCTCCTGGCCCAATGTCTGTTCGGACGGCCCGACTTTTTGGCCCTGGATGAACCGACCAACCACTTGGACTTGGCCTCGATCACTTGGTTGGAAGGGTATTTGAGTCAGTTTGAAGGGACCTTTTTGATCATCTCCCATGACCGGCATTTTTTGAACGGAATCTGCAACCACATCGTGGACGTGGACTACGAAGAGATCCGGGTTTATCCGGGCAACTACGACCGGTTTGTGAGCGCCAAAAAATTGGAGCGGGAACAAAAGGAATCGGAGATCGAACGGCAAGAGAAAAAGAAAGAAGAGATGCAAGCCTTTGTGGACCGTTTTAAAGCCAAGGCCAGTAAGGCAAGGCAGGCGGGCAGCAAGGCCAAGCAGATCGAAAAGATGGAAGAGATCGTCATCAAACGAAGCTCAAGAATCCACCCCAAAATTCGTTTTGAGATCAACCGCCCTTCGGGCAAGGAAGCCTTGCAACTCAGGGAAATCTCCAAGTCCTTCGGCGACAAGGCGGTGATCAAAAAAACCAGCCTCAAGTTGCAGCGCGGGGAGCGGTTGGCGGTGATCGGGCCAAACGGGATCGGGAAGTCCACCTTGCTCAAAATCATCGTTGGGCAATTGAGCCCCGACCAAGGGGAAATGATCTTGGGCCACGAAAGCCAAATCGGCTACTTCCCCCAGGACCACCACGAGCAGATCCCCAAAAACACGACCCCTTACGAGTGGTTGTATTCCTTTGAACCTACGGCGACCATCGGACAGATCCGCAGTCTGCTCGCCCGGGTACTTTTGACCGACGAAGATGTCCACAAGTCCACCGGTGCCATTTCCGGGGGGGAGGCGGCGAGGTTGATCATTGCCCGGTTGATGCTGCAAAAGCCCAACCTGCTTTTGATCGACGAACCGACCAACCACATGGACATCGAATCGATCGAGTCCTTGACCGATGCACTCAAGTCGTTTCCGGGGACGGTGATCTGTGTCAGTCACGATCGCCGTTTTATCGAGGCCATTGCCACCCAGGTGTTGGAGTTGACTCACGAAGGGTTCCTGCATTTTGCTGGCGGGTACTTGGAATTTGTGGAAAAGGAAGGCCAGGACTACCTGGACCGGGCGGCCCAAAGCCCCCAAGCCTCAAAGCCCGTGGCCCCGGTGGAGCCCCAGGCGGCCAAGCCCAAGACCGGCAGCCAAGATGCCTTTAATGCCCGCAAAGATGCCAACCGGATGAAAAAGGGGGTGCGGAACAAGGAGTCCAAAATCGCCAGCCTGGAAAAGGAAATCAAGGCGATAGAAGCAAAACTGGCGGAAGGAACCCTGTACAAGCCACCTTTCAAGAAGGAATTGGCCGAAGCTTTGACCCAAAAGGAAGAGCTGACCAAAGGGATCGAAAAGGCCAACCAGGAATGGGAAGAAGCCCAAGCAAAGTTTGACGAGTTGATCGCCAAATTCCCGGAGCTGTCGGACCTGAAAGGGGAGTAGTTTTTAGGGGAGCAAGGCCGCTGCACGGAAGTGGGCGGCCTTTTGTGCCCTTGAGAAACGGCGGGGCCGCTAAAACTTCATCTGTAGGCTTAACCCCGCTCTGGCGCTCCGGTGGTCCTCCCCCAGGACCGGCAGAAAGAGCGGCAGGCTGGGTTGGGGTGGATCGTTTGAGCCCCGAAGCAAAGGCTGGTAAACCGACTTGGTCCCTACCGCCAAGCCCAGCAATAAACCAAGAACCGCACCTCCGCCCAGGTACTGGGCATTCTCCCGGGCTCCCTTTTTGGCCAACAAGGCGTACCAGCCGCCCATGGCGAGCCCGGTGCCCAGTCCGTAGATGATGTTGTCGGGCAGGAGTTCCTTGTCCTTTTCCAGTTGGGCGGCCAAGTTGAGCTGCGGGGTTTGGGCATTTCGGGCCGCTTCTTCCAGGTTGCGGAGTTCTTCGTCCCCCACATATTCGCCGCCGCTGCCCCCCTCGCCGAGCCCTTCGCTTCCGTCCGATTCGATAAAGCTGTCCTGCTGCCAAAGGCTGGAGCCTTCGTCTTCCAGGTAGGAAGGGCTTTGGGCCCTTGCCTCCAAGGCAAAAAAGGCGACCCACAACAGGGCCAGCAAGAGGTATTTGATTCTTTCGCTCATGGCGATTTGGGGATGAAAAAAAAATCTTTTTTAGGTAGCCTGACGGGGTCAGGGTCGGCCTTTTGGCTTCCAAAGCGCCAACAACACCGGCGGCAGGGCTTGGGGCCTAGCGGAAAACCCTGGGCTCCTCTGGTCTCTTTGGTTCTTTAAACGACAATGCAAGGCCCGTGCAACCCATTCTTGGGGCTCGGCGAAAGTCTTAAAAAAAGGAGAATTCCCTTGGCTCAAAAAAGGTTCAGGTTCCACAGGAAACCGGGTTTTAGCTTCATCGAGATCCTGATCGTCATTGTGATCATGGCCGGGATTGCCGCCTTGGTTGGCCCTGCTTTGTTCAGCAAACTTGATGAATCCAAGGTGGACCAAGCGAAGATCCAGATGAAAAATCTGGCCGGGGCGCTGGAACTCTACCGGTTGGACAACTCCGGTTACCCCAGTTCGGAGCAGGGTTTGGCCGCCTTGATCCAAAAACCGACCTTGGGGATGGTTCCCCAGAATTGGCGGGGTCCTTACCTCAATTCAAAAAGCCTGCCCACCGACCCCTGGGGCGGGGACTATGCCTATCTCTCCGACGGGACCGCCTTTGAACTCAAGTGCCTGGGCTCGGACCGAGTGGTGGGCGGCGAAGGGCTCGCCCAAGACCTGTTGAATGAATAAGACAAATCGACAACCGGGCATGACCTTGCTGGAGGTCAGCCTGGTTCTCTTTTTGATGGTGCTCTTCTTGGGGCTGGCGCTGCCTCGATTCTCCCTGCTTTTCCAAAGTCCCCTGGACAAGGATGCCCTCCGTATCCAGACCCTCGTCTCCCGGCTAAAAAAAGAGGCTCTCCTTGAAGGGCGGGGCTTTAAGCTGGTCCTGGATTCGGCCAAAGGGGAGGTCCTGGTTTACGAACAGGACGGTGCGGACCCGGAGACCTACCGCCCCTATTTGGCCAAAGGCCTGAGCGGTTTTGCCCTGGAGCCGGGGGTGCAGATGAAGCCGGTGCAAAAACAACGGGACCGGCAATTCCAGATGGGTTTTAAATCCCTCTCCTTTGACCCCATTTTTGGGTTGGAATCCGAAGTCTTTATCGACCGGGCGGGCCTGATGGACCTGTTTTCCTTGGAACTGGCCGACGGGAAACAACGGTTGTTCCTGGAGGTCAAGGATGTCATGGGCGTTATGTCTCTCACCCGGGAGGCCGTGGGGCCATGAGGAAAAACGGCTTTACCCTGCTGGAGGTGTTGGTCGCCTTTGCCCTGCTCTCGGGGCTCCTGGCCCTGTTGGTCCAGTCCCAAGGGGAAGCGGTCTTTTTTTTGGACCGTAGCGCCAAATTGGAAGCGGTCCAAAACGAAGCGATGAACCGGCTCTTGAGCGTCGAACGGGCGGGCACCCTGCCCGAACCGGCGGAAGGCCAGTTTTTTTCTCCTCACCCTTTGGCCGGAGGCAGTTGGAAGGTGGAGCGGAGCGAACAGGACTTTTTGGGTTTTCCACTCTCCCAGATCCGCTGCACCCTCACCTACCTGGAGCGAGGGGTCAGTAAAAATTACAGCACCCAAATCTGGGGGGACCTCAAATGAACCGTCCCGGATTCAGCCTCTTGGAATTGCTGGTCAGCTTGAGCCTCTTCTCGGCGGTGACCGCCCTGTTGCTGGGTAGTTTTTTTCAGTTTGAAGGGGTGGGCAGCAAGCTGGAGCAGACCACCAACCTGCGCCAAGAGCTGCGCAACCTGGAAACCTTGTTGCGAGAAGACCTCGGCTCGGCGGTATTCCTGACCCGCTTGGCCGGGGCCAAGGCCGAGCAGCCCAACCCCAGCGGGATCCTGGGCACCGATCTCCAGGAAGCCGGGGCCGACCGAGACCGGATTGACCTCCAGATCCACTCTCGGGGGAAGTTTTTTAACGGCTTTAAAATGGCCTACAACCCCGAACTCTTTGAGGTCAGCTATTATTTTGACCGGGACGAGCAAGGGGTATTGGGGTTTTACCGGCGAGAATCCTTTTTTGTCGGCGGGCCTTTGGATTCGGGGGGGGAGGCGATTGTCCACCGGCTTTCCACCCGGCTCAAGGGGTTCAACCTGACCTACTACGACTTTGAAAACAAATCCCAGCCCGGCTGGGTCTCCTCCACCGAAGCCCCCCTGCCCAGCGGGGTGGACGTAACCTTGGTTCTGGAAGGGGAAAACGGCCTCACCTTGGAACAGAAGTTTACCCTCAACCTGCACCCCTCGATGGGGCCGGGGGGCACCTGGGGGTCCCCATGAAAGGCCGACCGGGAATGGCGTTGTTGATGACCCTTTCGATCCTGTTGATCCTTTCCTTGGGCCTGGCCAAAAGCTTTGAGGACCGGGCATTGGAGCGGCGGCACCTGGAAGCGACAAGGTCAAGGTTTCTGCTGGAGAACCTCAGCCGCTCGGTGGTCCGGGGGTTGATCCAGGTGATACGGCAGGCAGGTTATTGGGAGCTGGTGGGTTCTTCCCAAGGGATCAAACGGTTCCCGCCGGGGGTGATCGTTCCCTTGAGCGAGGAATCGGGGATCAGCAATCTCTCGGTCCGTTCCCTGGACAGCCTTTACAACCTGCGGCAGATCTACAAGCCCGCCAGCCCCCAGGCCAAACTGCTGGAGCAGACCTTAAACCAGATTTATGCCGGTCGTGCGGAACAGTCCCTGGCCCCAAATGTGGAGGAGGTGATGAGCGCCATAAACGACTACCAAGACCTGGATTCGGACCCGGACCAACATTTCCCTTACGGTGCGGAACAATACCCCCAGGCCCACCCGGTCTTTGAGGTCAAAAATGCCCAGTTTGACGTTTTGAGTGAGGTCAAGGTGCTGCCCAGCTTCGTCCGGTTGGGGCTGACCCAAAGGGAACTGGAGCAAAACTTTCGGGTGATCGGGGACTTGGAATCCCACCTGGAGGTCAACAACGCCAGCAAGGCCGAGATCTCCGCTTTTTTGGACCGCTTCTCCGGGGTCGGGGAGCCTTACCCCAACATCGGGCGGCTCAAAAGCGAACTCTTGGAGGTGTTGAGCAAAAAAGACCCCCTGGGGATGGAGCCCACCTTTGACCACCCCTTTGAACGGCGAGGTTCGGTCTTTGAACAGGAAATGGCCAACCGGGGGTTGTTCGACCAATTGACCCTGGCCGAAAAGGCTTTGTTTGTCGGGGTGCCCAAGCTGGTAGAGATGCGCTTTACCCTGCACTATGGCTCCTTGAGCCGCCAAGTGGTCGCCCAAATGAGGCTTCAATTCGGTGGCAAGGGCAAAGGCAAGCTGCCTTCGGTCACCGGGGTGACCTTGGCTTCCCTACAGGTTTATTGAACTTCTAATGGTCTTGCTTGGCCTGCCGCTGGAGGGCCTCAAAGTCAAACCCTTCCACCGCCGAGGCGGGTTTGGCTGCGGTTTTGGCAGAGGTAGGCGCTTTGGCGGCCTTTTGGGCCGCCGCAAAGGGGTCTTCCTGGGCTGCTGCCTGTGCAGCGGCGAAAGGGTCCTGGGCCGCTACCACCTCAAACTGGGTGGCCGCTTGGGCTGCCGCAAAGGGGTCGGCCTGTACCGCCTTGGGGGCGGGGGCCGAAGCCGTCTGGGGAGCAAAGTTTTCCATTTTGATGTCTTTGTTGCTCTGGTGGTGCTTGGGCCGGTGTACGTCCCCGCCGTCAAAGCGGACAAATTCGCTGCGCTCCAAGGACAGCTCAATGTGGAAGCTTTTGCGGTTGATCTTAAAGGACAGCCTCCGGCAAAGCTCTTGGCTGGCCGGGTCCCGAGAGTCGATGTTCAGGATGATCGCCGTGGCCAGGGCAATCGCCTTGGGCTGGGTGTTGTGGGCGACCAACTGGTATTGTTCTTCGATCCGCCGCCGGACCATGCCGATCACCTGGTTGATCAATTCCCCAATGGCGTTGACCACCTCATCGGCAGTGTGTTCGGTGGAAAGTTCCTCTTCGGGCATACCCATCTTGAGCATACTTTGCCGGTAGATCTCCACCGCCGCTTGGCCCTCGAAGTTCATGATCATCAAACCCGAATAGTCCCCCGAAAACAGCACAAAACAGCCGATGTCCGGCCTCAGGTGGATCGAAGGGATCATCTGCATGGTCTGGGAGTAGCTCACCTCTTGGCCCGTCGAGGTGCCGACCACCTCTTGGGTGGCCTCGCAAAACAGCTGGGCAATGGCGTTGACCGTTTCTGAACTGCTGATCATGAAGGTTCCTTGGTGTTGTTGGGGAAGCGTTTGTGCGGCTCCAGCCGAAAGGGGGTGACATAAAGCCCCAAAGGGTTGATCTGGACTTCCGCAAATCGTTCAACCAACGGTTGGGTCTCCTGCGGGTAGGGGACCACCCTGCCGCCTCCGGCTTTTTGCAACCGGGAGGCGTATTCTTCTTCGCTGGCTTTGAGTTGGAGCAAGGTTTTTTCCAAAGACCGGGCCAGGAGCTTTTTGAGCCGGTTCTGCCCCACTTCCAGGAGGTGGGCCTCAATGGTTTTCAGGTTTTCCAAGGTAAAGCTCAATTCGGCCCGGAGGTCCAAAAAAACCTCAACTTCTTCGACTTTGGTGCCACAGCGGTGGGTCCGGCCACCGGGGGCCCGAACCTCGGTGTATTCGATCTTTTGGCAGTTTGGGCAGTGCAGCCAGACCAAACAGCCTTCAAAGGGCTCCAGTTCCTCTTGGGCTTTGGCCTCTTCCCGCTTTTTGCGGAACTGGTCCAAGGAAATGGTTTTTTCGCTCATCAAAAACGGGCCTCAGCCAAACAGGTTTTGCAGCACCAACACCGCCCCCACCGAGAAGGCCCCTTCCAGGCAGGCGATGCCCCAGTTGCGGTCCCGCTCGATCTCCTGGTCCAACCCTTGGCTGGGGATGATCAGTTTGGTCAAGGCAAACCGAAAGCCCAGCAGGGTGGCGTTGCCCAGCAAAAACCAAGCGAGGTACCAAACCAGGGAATAGGACTGGCGCAGCGGCAGGGCCATCAAAAAGCCCATGGCCGCCAGATTGATCCCCAGGTTGATCCCGGCTGCCGGGTTGCCGGCCGCAATTTCCTTGAGGTCGTCGTACCCGGTGATCCGCTGGTACAGCCAGCCGTAAACCCAAAGGCCCAGCTGGCCCAAGGCAAAATAAAAGACCGTCAAACCCAGGTCGAGCGCCCAGCCCAGGGTTTCACCCACTACTACCGAGCGGATCATCGCCGCCGAGCCCAGATAACCCCCGGCGACCACCAAAGCGGCGCTGAGATTTTGCCGTTCCAACATCTCCACCGGGGCCTTGAAGCCGACCAGGAGAAGGCGGTCATTGAGCTTCCCGGCGACCAGCAACAAGACCAGGCCGATCACGCCCCAGGCCGCCAAATCACACATGCTGGCCAGGACATCATCGCTGACCCCTTCGAGCACCCCTTCTAAAATCACCACCAAGCCAATCAGGTAGGCGGTGAAGTTGAGGGTGATCGCCTTGTTGTCTGCCACCACCATTTGGTGCTCCAGCTTAAAGGGGCTGGTCCAGCCGTAGGCCAGCTTGCCCAGCCAAAGCAGGGCCAGGACTTCGAGCAGAAAAACGAGGTTGGGGAAGTGGCTGAGGCTACCCATTCCCTCAAAGGTCAACATTTCGGACAGGATTTCAAACATCTTTTTTGGGGTTCGGTTTGGAGTTCTAGATTCCCAACCGGGGGGGCAAAAGTCAAGGAAAACGCCGGAACCAGAGGCTATGGCTAGGTTTTTGCTTTCCCGTAACCCCAAATGGGTTTGTCTCACGGCAGTTCTTGACCGGAGACCGAGGATAAGGATACATATGTACTACCGGCTCTTGTTTTTTTACGCCCTCTTTGTAGCGTCCTGTACCTTGTTTTATGTCCAGATCCTGCCGGCCAAGGTATTGCTGTGACCTAGGGGCGACCCCTCTACGCCCCGATGAGCTCTAAAGATTACAAGTCTCTGCACGAATTCATTTCCGTCCGTGGTGCCTGCGAGCACAACCTCAAAAAGATTGATGTGGACATCCCTCGCCACAAGTTTGTGGTGATCACCGGTCTTTCGGGCAGCGGCAAGTCCTCCCTGGCCTTTGACACCATCTACGCCGAAGGGCAACGTCGGTATGTGGAGTCCTTATCCGCCTATGCTAGGCAGTTTCTAGACCAGATGCAAAAACCGGCGGTTGAGTCTATCGAAGGACTGACCCCGACCATCTCCATCGAGCAGCGGACCGGCAAGGCCACCCCTCGTTCCACCGTCGCCACCACCACCGAAATCTACGACTACCTGCGGGTCCTCTTCGCCCGAGCCGGGACCCCTTACTGCCCCCATTGTGGCATCGAGATCAGCGCCCAGTCGGCCGAGGACATCGTGGAAACCCTGATGGCCTACCCGGAAGGGACTCGGCTGCACCTCCTGGCCCCCTTGGTGCGGGGCAAAAAGGGGGAGCACAAGGAAGTTTTTGATTACGCCCGGCGGGAAGGTTTTACCCGGCTGCGGGTGGACGGGGAGATGTGGGAGATCGAAGCGCTCAAGCCGCTCAAAAAAACTTTTAAACACGACATTGAGGCAGTGGTGGACCGGATCGTGGTCCGGGATTCCGCCCGCACCAGGCTCAACGATTCGGTGGAACTGGCGCTGAAGGTCGCCGACGGCTTGATGATCGCCCTTTTGGAGGACAAGGAAGGGGGGAACAAGGAAGAGGTGAGTTTTTCCGAAAAGTTTGCCTGCCCCGAACATGGTTCTGTCTTGGAGGAATTGAGCCCCAGGATCTTTTCCTTCAACAGCCCCTACGGTTCCTGCCCTTCTTGCCTGGGCCTGGGGACCCTGATGGAGCCCAGCCCCGAATTGATCGTCCCCGACCCCAGTTTGAGTCTGGAAGACGGAGCCTTGGCGGCCTGGAAAAAATGTGGCTCCGGGTTGGGCGGTTTTTACAAAAGCAGCAGCCGCTACTTGGCCAAACTCTTTAAGATCAGTCTCGAAACCCCCTGGGCTGACCTGCCCGAATCCATCCAGACCCAAATCCTCTTTGGAGCCAAACGGGCAGTGGACGGGGTCGAATGGGAAGGGGTGATCCCCAACCTGACCTACCGGTTTTGGTCCACCGAGTCGGAGAGCCAAAAAGAAAAAATCCATGAGTTCATGACCGCCCAGCCTTGCCACACCTGCGAAGGAAAGCGGCTGCGCCCGGAGATTTTGTCGGTCCGCATCTCGGGGAGAAACATCATGGAGCTGACCCAAATGACCATTTTGGAGGCCCACCGGTACTTTGTGGAGCTTTCCCTCAACCCCGAGAAAACCCAGATCGCCGAGCCGATCCAAAAGGCGGTGGTCGAACGGTTGGGCTTTTTGATCAACGTGGGTTTGGACTACCTCACCTTGGACCGGGTCACCAACAGCCTTTCGGGCGGAGAAGCCCAAAGGATCAGGCTGGCCAGCCAAGTGGGGGCCAAATTGGTGGGGGTGACCTATGTCCTTGACGAGCCGACCATCGGCCTGCACCAAAGGGACAACGACCGGCTCCTGGACACCCTGGTGCACCTGCGGGACATCGGCAACACGGTGATCGTGGTCGAACATGACGAAGATGTGATCCGCCGGGCCGACCACCTGATCGACATCGGCCCCCTGGCCGGGAAAAACGGGGGCCGGATTGTGGCCCAAGGGACTCCTGCCGAGGTAATCAAAGAAGGCAAAAGCCTGACCGCCCAATACCTCAACGGCACTAGGGAGATTCCTTTCCCCAAAGTCAGGCGCAAGCCCACCAAAGGGGAGTGGATCACTTTGGTCGGGGCGGCGGAAAACAACCTGAAGTCGGTCAAGGTGGAGATTCCTTTGGGCCTTTTGGTTTGTGTCACCGGGGTCTCCGGGTCGGGCAAATCCAGCTTGGTCAACGACTGCCTGCTCAACGGGATGCTCAAGGAACTGGGTTCGGTCAGGACTCAGACCGGAAAGTTCCAAAAGCTCCTGGGGGTCGAGAAAATCGACAAGGTCATCGACATCGACCAAAGCCCCATTGGCCGGACCTCCCGGTCCAACCCGGCGACCTACACCGGGGTCTTTGACCTGATCCGCACCCTTTTTGCCGCCGTGCCCGAGGCCAAAACCAGAGGTTACACCCCCGGAAGGTTCAGCTTCAACGTCAAGGGGGGGCGCTGTGAAGCCTGCCAGGGACAGGGGATCAAGGTGATCGAGATGCACTTTTTGCCCGATGTCCATGTGCCCTGCGAGACCTGCCGTGGGACCCGGTACAACAAAGAGACCTTGCAGGTGAAGTTTAAGGGCAAAAACATCGCCGAGGTGTTGGACTTGGCCATAGAAGACGGGGTGACCTTTTTTGAAAATCACCCCAACATTCATGTGGGCCTAAAAACCTTGCTGGATGTGGGGCTAGGGTATGTCCACCTGGGCCAACCCAGTCCGACCCTTTCGGGCGGCGAAGCCCAGCGGATCAAGCTGGCTTCCGAGCTGTCCAAACGGGCGACCGGAAGGACCTTTTACATCCTGGACGAACCTACCACCGGCCTGCACTTTGAGGACATCCGCAAGTTGATGGAGGTTTTGCAACGGCTGGTGGACCTGGGCAATACGGTGGTGATCATCGAACACAACCTGGATGTGATCAAAGGGGCCGACTGGATCATCGACCTGGGCCCCGAAGGCGGAGCCAGGGGCGGAGAACTGGTCTTCGCCGGTCCACCGGAAAAACTGGTCTTGTGCAAGGAAAGCTACACCGGGAAATACCTGGGTCCCCATTTAAAACGTTGAGCTGCGGGGCTGCGGTTTAGCCCCTTGGCAAACCAAAGAGAGGGACCATGGCCTACGATGAAGGGCTGGAGGTGCGGATCGAGGAGGCCTTGGCGGGCCGGGAGGTCACCAAAAAACAGATGTTTGGCGGGCTTTGTTTTTTGGACCGAGGCAACATGCTTTGTGGGATCGTCAAGGACGGGCGATTGATGTTGCGGGTGGGCAAGGAGGCTTACGAGTCGGTCTTGGCCCGGCCCCAGGTGGTTAAAATGGATTTTACCGGCAAGCCGATGACCGGATTGGTTTACATTGAGCCCGCCGGGTTCGAGGAAGACCGGGACCTCAAGGCCTGGCTGGAATTGGGCCTAGCCTTTACCGGCAGCCTGCCCGACAAGTAGCGGCCACCGCTTCCGGTGGTGCTTGGTTGAACCTTAAATGGAAGAACCCTATGGACCTGACTTCCTTTCCCGGCCTCCCCAAAGAAGGGTTCCGGTTCCTGGCCGAACTGGGGGCGAACAACAACCGTCCTTGGTTCAAGGCCCACGAACAAAGGTACAAGGCGGCTCTAAAGGAACCTGCCGAGGCCTTGGAGTTGGAGCTTGCCGAGGCGCTGGAGGAGCGGTTTGGGCTGGAGTTTCGGTCCAAAATCTTTCGGCTCAACCGGGACCTGCGGTTCAGCAAGGACAAGACCCCATACAACCTTTACATTCGTATGTCCTTTTGCCCGGCGGTGCCAGGGCAGAGGAACGGCGGGTTTGCGGAGGGGCACTTGGGGCTTTACCTGTCCTTGGAGGCGGAGAAGATCATGACCGGTTGCGGGGTCTTCGGTTTCTCCAAAGACCAACTGGAAACCTACCGCCAAGCCTTACTCACAAAAGCCGGGAAGGAGTTAGCCGCATTGGTGGAGACGGCGACCTTGCAGGGGCAACACCTCTTTGAGCCGGACCTGAAAAAGCTCCCCGCTCCTTTTGGACCGGATTTCCCCTACCCCGATCTGGCCAAACGCAAGGGGCTCTCCTTGTGGCGAGAGGAGCCGGTTCCCCCGGAGCTGCACGGCCCCGAAGCGGTCCGGTTTTTGGCCGACCGGCTGGGCCGGTTTTCTCCCCTGTGGGCTTGGCTGTTGGAGTACCTTTACCGGGAATAAGCCAGAGTGGCGGCTAGGTCATTCTGGCCGAGACGGCCCAGGCCCGCCGGGTCTGGGCTTACGGTTCTTCCTCCCCCGCCCGTTGCCGTTGGCGCTGGACCGGCTCCAAACCCTTCCGCCTCTAAGGCTTCCAAGTTTTCAACCAAAGGTCTTTGACTTTCCCCCTCCCTTTGGGGAAGGATAGGACTTTCAAACACCAAAAGCCTTTGTTCCATAGCCCTCTCATGACAACTAATACCAAAACCAAACTGATTTTTGTGACCGGCGGGGTGGTTTCTTCGCTGGGCAAAGGGATTGCGGCGGCCTCGATTGCGGCGCTCCTGGAATGCCGTGGCCTGCGGGTCACCATTTTAAAGCTCGACCCCTACCTCAATGTGGACCCGGGGACTATGAACCCGACCCAACATGGGGAGGTGTTTGTCACCGACGACGGTTCGGAAACCGACCTCGACCTGGGGCATTACGAGCGGTACACCCAGGGCATCATGACCCGCAAAAACAACTACACCACCGGGCAGATCTACAACACCGTGATCCAACGGGAGCGGCGAGGGGAATACTTGGGCAAGACCGTCCAGGTGATTCCGCACATCACCGACCACATCAAGGAATGTATCTACGACTGCGCCGAAGGTTACGACGTTTGTATCGTTGAGATCGGCGGTACGGTGGGGGACATCGAATCCCTGCCTTTTTTGGAAGCGATCAGGCAGGTCGGCCACGACCTCAAGCCCAGCCAAACCTTGTTTGTCCACCTGACCTTGATCCCTTGGATTGCGGCGGCGGCAGAGCTGAAAACCAAGCCCACCCAACACAGCGTCAACAAGCTCCGGGAGATCGGGATCCAGCCGGGCATCCTGCTGTGCCGCACCGACCGGGACCTGGGCCAAGACCTGAAGAAAAAACTGGCCCTGTTCACCAACGTCAGCGAAGGGGCGGTGTTCCAGGCCAAGGATGCAGACTGTGTTTACGAAGTGCCCATTCACTTCCAGGAGGAAGGGGTGGACGAAAAGGTGATTGAACTGCTGGAGATGTGGACCCGCAAGCCGGACTTGCACCGGTGGAACGAGATCATCCAAGCCTTCAAAAACCCCAAGGCCGAGGTGACCATCGGAGTGGTGGGCAAGTACGTGGGCCTCAAGGACTCCTACAAAAGCCTGCACGAAGCGCTGATCCATGCCGGAATCGCCCTCCAGCTGAAGGTCAACATCCTGTACCTGGATTCGGAACAGTACGACCAGGAAGGCCCCCGGTCCCTCAAGGACAAGTGTGACGGAATCCTGGTCCCCGGCGGTTTTGGGGAACGAGGGGTGGCCGGAAAGATCAACACCATCCGCTACGCCCGGGAAAACAAGATCCCCTTTTTCGGGATTTGTTTGGGGTTGCAGGTAGCGGTTTTGGAATGGGCCAGGAACGTCTGTGGCTTGACCCAGGCCAATTCGGTGGAGTTTGACCCGGATGCCAAGGAAAACCTGATCGACCTGATGAGCGAGCAAAAAAAGACCAAGGACCTGGGCGGAACGCTCCGGCTGGGTGCTTTTGCCGCCCAATTGGAACCGGGCAGCAAGATCGCCGGAATCTACGGTACCGAGATGATCAGCGAACGGCACCGGCACCGCTACGAGGTAAACAACAGTTATTTAAAGGTGTTGCAAGAGAAAGGACTGGTGATTTCGGGGAAAAACCTGGAGTTGGACTTGGTCGAAACCATTGAACTCAAAGACCACCCTTGGTTCATCGGGGTCCAGTACCACCCCGAATT
>MFNF01000024.1 GCA_001783715.1 Candidatus Lambdaproteobacteria bacterium RIFOXYD2_FULL_56_26 | reverse complement strand
ACGCTTTGCATACCTGTTGAGTCTTTCCATGACTATGTCTAGCAGGTTTTATCTCTGCTATGCTAGTCAAGACCCTAATTTATTTATAGTTATGGTGCTTGGTGGGTTATGGCATGGCGCGGCCAATCATTTTGTTGTTTGGGGAGCTATCCACGGGCTTGCTTTGATCTTTGAACGAATTCTTAAGATAAACGGGGAAAACAAATTTTTGCCTGTCAAACTGTTTTGGTATTTCTTTACTCAGTGTGTAGTTTACATAACGTGGATTTTCTTTAGGGCAGGTGACGTTCCCCAGGCAATTCAAATTGTAAAAAACTTTCAAAACCCCGGGGTTTACCTTGAAGAGTTCACGTATCCCTTTGTCTTGCTGGTTCCGCTGTTCATTATCCACATTAGAGCCTTGGCCTTCGAAACAACGGGGTTTCCAAAGCCTGGTATTTACGAAAAATCTTTATTGTCCGGATTGATGTTGTATTTTATTCTTTCCATACAGCATATTGAAACCTCGTTCATTTATTTCCAGTTTTGAACCGATACATCCATAAAAAGAAAATCCTTGTTGCCACCTGCATAATGGTTGCCTCGTTTTTTGCCGTTCCCTTGTTGATCTTTGCTGTTGATCCACAAGGTGAGAATGTCCTGTTGCGAAAAATGAAGCGCCTTACTGATTGGCCTTACGTGGGGCAAACGGTTAATGCGCTGACCCAAATGTGGATTGATCGTTCGGATCGTGTATCTCTAAGTCAATCCATTGAGCCTTCAAAGACGGGCAAAATATTTCAGGCCACAATGTTAAATCAAGAGCAAGCACATAAAAAGGTTGCCGCTCTGGTGAGTGTACTGGACCCTTATTCTGGATACAGGTATGCGCCACAACAGATTTATGAAGGTAAATGTGAGCATGAAAAACAAAAAGATATAAAAACGATCATTAAAACAGATTCTCATGGCTTTCGGTCAGACAATATCGGCCCGAAAGTGAACGGTACCATCCGAATAGCGATGGTTAGTGGGTCCGCTGGTCATTCAGGCTGTGAAAACGAAACAACCATAATAGGTTATCTTTCTGAGATAATGAACAAAGATGGGAAAAAAGTCGAATTCATTAATGCAAGCCATGTTGGTTACATTTCCAAGCAAGAACTCGCAGTTTTTGTTGAAGAATTATTAGACATGAATATTGACCTGCTGGTAGCTTATGATGGATATAATGATCTCGATAATTATACCTCTGCAGTCCCTGTAATAGGATGGCCTGGTTTGTATTGGAGCGCCGTTCATAATCCACGGAAATTACCGCTGGATGATCTTGAGCACCCAAATCCAAAATATGCCAGCACGCCGGCAGAAGAAATTGTTCAGGTCAGGGATTTTTATTTATCCAATGTTGAAAAAATGGCAAAGATTGCACATGCGTATAACATCAAGTTTCTTGGTGTTTTGCAGCCGGCAAAAAACAAACAAAGAGCCCAAAAAGAGACTTGTAAAAAAGAGTTAGCCATTAGCGCAAGGTGCGATATGCACGAGTTTTATTATTACTCGGTAGAAGATAGGTTTGAAAAATGGGATCGCCAACAACATGCTTCAGGGCGATACCTTTCACTGCTTGATTTTGTTCAAGATGAGTCCATTTTTCTGGACGTAGTGCATCTTCCTGACTCTGAAAATAAAATTGTAGCGGAAGAAATCTATCGATTTATCAAGGCAGAGCAAATGCTATAGGATTGATTGCGGCAGTTGACGTTGAACCCGAACCAGGACTGTTTAGAATGGCAAGATTTTGATAAGTCCCCAGAAGGAAGATTAAACTGAAAAAAGCAAAATTCTTGGATCAACTGATAAGCCTAGCCCTGCTGGAAGCAGAACAAGGGACAAAGGTTAAGGCGTTGGTCGGAAGATTGGGTATCACCGAGCAGACCTTGTACTACTGGAAGTAGGAATATCAGGATGATACCTTCTTATCCAGATTCTTGGGCTCATTATCAGGTCTTGTCCCGAGGCAATTGAGGGATTTGGCCCCTTTTGGGGGTTGCAGGTCAAGGTAAACGAACCGGCCCGGCAACCGAACTCCTTTTTTCCTTGCCTCGCCGCTCGGCGGGATTTACATTCCTAAAAAATATTCCTTGGAGTCCCTGCCCCTTTGGGAGCGCTGGGGAAGGCCCCTGGGTTTACAAAAACTGCCTTGCCTGCCAGCGTTCTGGAGCCCAAAAAATGAAAAGATTTGAGTTGGTTCGGCTGCTGCTCCTGGGGTTTCTCCTGGCCTCCTGTTCGGCCAGCGGCCCCCGGTTCGCCGGGCTCGAAACCCCGCCCGCAGGCCAAGCGCTCCTGTATGTTTATCGGCCCAGCGAATTTTGTGGTTCGGCTGTTGATTTTAACCTTTTGGTGGATGACCGGTATATCGTGCTCTTGGAAAGTAGGAGCTTTACCTACCTACCGGTGCGCCAAGGAGAGCATGAGGTGAAGTTTTTGTTCCCACGACCTGAGGGGGGCTTTCACATCCCGGATGTCTCGGTTTTGGTCCCAGCCCAGCTGGGGGCAGTGAATTTTGCCCGCCTCACCCTGGAATGTCAGACCAAATATCTGTTGCCGGTCAAGTTTGTTGGCCATCTGGAATGGGTACAACAAAACCAAGCGTTACAAGAACTGGCAACATTAAACCTCCATCGGTTTGAGCCGAAATAAGTTTTCCCTTCCCCCAACCCCCAAAAAACCATGACCACCAAAGATTGTAACGGCAAAGAATTGATCGACGGAGATTCGGTGCAGGCGACCAAGGACCTGAAGGTCAAAGGCTCCAACATCACCCTCAAACGAGGGGAAACGATCAAAAAAATACGGCTGACCGAAAACCCCGATGAGATTGAATGTAAGATCGGCAAGGCCCAAATCGTCTTAAAAACCGAATTTTTTAAAAAGGCCTAGGCCCCCCAAACCCAAGGATTCGGATGAAAAAAACCAACCTTCACCAATTGGAACTAAACCACCGGGAACAGGGAAACTTTGGTTTTACCCGTGGCTCCTTGACCCAAGGCACGGCGGCCCAGCAGTTGGGCTGTTCCTATTACGAATTGGCCCCAGGGAAAAAGTCCTTTCCCTTTCATTTCCACCATGCTGCGGAAGAAGCGATTTTAGTGCTCGAAGGGGAAGGCACCTTGCGGTTGGGGGAGGAGCGGCTCACCTTGGTCCAGGGGGACTATGTACCCCTACCGGCAGGCAAGGCCTTTGCCCACCAGTTGGCCAACCAGTCGGACCAAGTGTTTAAATACCTCGCCTTTTCCACCTTCACCCCAAACGAGATTGTAGAATACCCGGATTCCAACAAGGTAGGGGTTTTTGCGGGGATGGTCCCCGGCCTACCGCCCAGTGCCGGGAGCCTTTGGCAGGTGCACAAAAAGGACGGCGCTTGTGGGTATTATGACGGGGAAGAATAAGGGGACTCCTTGACCGGAGTTAAGGGGCAGGCAGCTGTTTGCCCCAATCCCCCGATTGACGGCAAGCAGAAACCCAGCTAAATTGCAGCTCGGTTTCTAGGATTGCCTCGCAGGTGGAGCTTACCGACTCACCCTGCCTAGACCTAGGGGTAAAAGGAGAAATCGGGATTCTTGGGGAGGGTTGGCTGAGTGGTTGAAAGTAACGGTTTCGAAAACCGTCGAGTGTAACAGCTCCGGGGGTTCGAATCCCCCACCCTCTTCCAGAAACAAAAAAAGGGCCTTCAGGTTGAATCTGAAGGCCCTTTTTTTTGCGTCCTTGGGCAGCGCTGGAACCCGCCCAAGGGTGGGAGTGCAAAATTATTGCAACACCCCCGAAGCGCTGTACTTGAGGACTACCATGTCAAACCCTCCTTGGTAGGTTTTGCCGTCCAAGGAAGCGGCGGCATAACCGATCACATAAACATTGCCCAAAGAGTCGGTGGTCACCGATTGGCCAAAGTCGTTGCCCGCAGTACCGATCTGGCTGACCCATTGCTTGTTCCCGGCACTGTCGTACTTGGCCACAAAGATATCCGTCCCTCCGGCATTGGTCCCCGTAAAGGCTCCGGCGGTTTTTCCCGTGACGTACACATTTCCGCTTTTGTCCACCGTTACCCCAAGACCATACTCTTGGCCCGAAGTGCCCAACTGGGTGGTCCAATTCTGGTTGCCGTTGGCATCATAACTGCCCAAGAACAGGTCCCCGGCCCCGGCCTGGGTTCCGCCGATGGTGCCCGCTGAATAACCGACCACGTAAATCGTGGTCCCGTTCACGGCCACTCCGTAGGCCTCTTCAATGCTGGCCGAACTGATTTGTTTGGACCAGATCTTGGTGTTGGAGCTGTCGCATTTGTAAATCACGATGGAATCGGAAGTGCCCACGATGCTGTTTCCGTCAAAAGACTTGTCGGCGTAGCCCACGGCGATGATGTTTCCGGCGCTGTCCACCGCCACCCCTCGACCGGAGTAGCCGATCCCCCCGGTAGAACCGATTTGCTTGGTCCATTGTAAGGTCCCGGTGGGGCCAACCTTGCTCAAGAAGAAGTCGTAGATCCCCGTTAGGGTATTGCCGTCCAGGCCGCCTCTGGTGAAACCGGTCAGGTAGGAGTTCCCGGCGCTGTCGGCGGCAACCGCCTGGGCTTGGTCGCCGTTGACGGTTCCGTACTCCAAGGACCATTGCTTGGTCCCTGAGCTGTTGTACTTGGTCAGCACAATGTCCGAAGAGCCGACCAGCGTTCCGCCGTCGTAAGCGCCCATGGATTGACCGGCGACATAAACGTTTTCGCTGCTGTCCAGCGCCAACCCATAGGCGATATCCGAAGCCGCACTCCCGACCTGGGCGGTCCATCCGGTGGCCCCGTTGAGGTCATACTGGCGGGAGACAATGTCGTTGCCCCCTGCACTGGTGCCGCTCAAGCCACCTGCCGTGTAGCCGGTGAGGTAGAGTTTGTTGCTGGCCGATATGGCCCCGGCAAAAGCGGCATCGTCCAACGAGGTCCCAAACTGCGCCGTCCCTGGCCACAAAACCAGGGTGATCGAAGCGGAGGCAGCGGCACTCACGTTCCCCGCCGCATCCTGGAACCAAGCGTACAGGGTCTGAGAGCCTGCGGTGCCAGTCAAAGTATAAGAGGCGGTGGAGGCAAGGCTGGTCGCAGAGGTTACCGAGGTCCACCCGGAATTGGAGGCGGCCGGAGTGCTGTTGCTGTTGGAAACGTAAGTTTTGGTCACTCCTACTGCATCGGTAGCGCTCAAGACCAGGCTCACCGCAGTGCTGTCGGTCAAACTGGCCCCGCTGTTGATAGTGATGCTCGGGGAGGCGGGGGCGGTGGTGTCGGCCACGGCGGTGGTGGCCGAAACCGTGATAAAGCCTTGGGTTGAGCTGTACTCGCTCGACAAGGCCGCCCCGGCCTCATTGGTGGTGGCGGTGGTCACCTTCAGCTTGTAGGTGGTGCCGTTGGCCAAACTGGTTTTGGGGGTGGTGGTAAAAATCGCCCCGGTGCTGTCGGCGGTGGGGTCACCCAGGGCGATGCAGCTGGAAAAGTCGTTGGCCGAGAGTTGGACGCTGCCGGTACAGGTTGTGTCCGCGCTTACGGTGACGGTGCTGGCGGCCATTTTTTCGCTGAACGTGACCACCAGACTGGTGGTAATCGCCACGCTGGCTGCCCCTTCTGCCGGACTGACCGAAGAAACGGAAACGGTCGTTGTGGTGGTGCCGGAGGAAACGGAGCTTTCAGACTTCTTTTTGCAGCCTCCAAAGGCCAAAACCACCAGCAAGGCCAAAGGAAGCCCGTATCTGATCACCTTCATCTTTTCTCCAGGTTAATTCGTAACACCCCTTCCGACCCTCACGTCAACACAAGCCTATGCGGTTGTATCCCATTGGGTTCTCTGGGGCAAGAAAAAGAAAGGCGGCCTGGGCAACAGGTCCAAACCGCCTTGGGTTGAATGAAAAACCGGCCACTCCAAAGGAGCTACCAGTCAGAAAATCTCTAAGTCAGTCCCCCGCCCGGACGCATTTAACATAGTCGGCAACGTTGGTTTTGGTGTAGGTGGTGTAGCTACCGGCTGACGACATACTGAAGTCGTACGCCCAGGTGCTGCTGCTGTTTGAAGTGGTGGAAGCCCAATAAAAACTGTTTTTCATCGTTGGGAACAGGGTTTGGTCGAATTTTACGGTCGTGGATTTGGTTAAATCAACCAAAGTGGAGAGTTCCTTGGTGTTGGGCAACCGCCAGTCGGTCTGCCCGGCATAGTCCAACCCTTCACAAAAAGCGATGGCCCCCTCCCAGGTGACCAGTCCAGCAGCAGACTCGTCCCTAGCCTCCCAAACCAGCCCAGTGACCAAGTCGGTCACCGTGCCGTCTCCGTTGCTGACCATGTTCAAGGAAGGTTCGGCAGTCCCACGGACGCAAAGGGCGTACTGGAGTCCACCTTGGCTCAAGTCGGCCATCAACCCGGAGCTGAGGTTGAGGTACCAAGAGTTGGTCGAATTGGTGGCCACCGTGGTACTGGACCAGTAGTTGTTGTTTTGCACCCCAGAGAAAACAGTGGTGTTGATCAAAGGTGAGGAAGTATTCATCTTCAGCAAACCCGACAACTCCCGGTAGCTCGGCAAACGCCAACCGGAGCCTGGCAGAGCGGCGGTGTTGTTTTCACAGTAGGTCTTGGAGTCGGTCCAGGTGCGGGTGGTGGCATCCGGTGCTTTTTGCCAGACCAGCCCGGTCACGTTGTCGGTCAAGGTCCCGTTCCCGTTGTCGGTGTAGGACTGGGCATTTTGGACATAGTCGTGGTCCTCCCCGAAGGTAGCGGTAAAGCTGGTGGTTTGTTCGGTATCGGGGATCGGCACACGGCTGGACAAGGTGACTTGGTAGTCCTGGGTGCTGCCGTCCTCGGCAGTGATCCGGTAGGTCTGGCCACTGCTAAAGTCATTGGCTGTGGTCCCGCTGGTTTGAGCCGTACTGCCCACTTTAACCGATTCGCCGGTGGTGGTGAAGGTCGCCTTGAGGTTGGCCAACTGTCCCCGAGCAATGTACCGCTTGGAGTTGGTGTCCGATCCGGCAATGGTGATCGTGGCCCCCGAAATGGTCCCGGTATAATCCCCACCAATCCCCGAGTTGGAAGCACTGAGGAACTTAAAGCTGCTCATGGCCTTGTCGGTCTTCCCGGCGGTCTTGGAGACGGTCACCGTATAGTCCTGGGTGCTGGAGTCTTCAGCGGTCACCGTGTAAACCACCGGCGAGGCAAAGGTGTTCTCCGTGGTCCCGCTGACCTGGGAAACGGTCCCCACCTTGACCGAAGCGCCGTCGGTGGTGAAAGTGGCGACCAGTTTGGTCAGGTCAGCCTTGAAGGGGATGGTGGCGGTGATGGCGGTCCCGGAGCTGGTTCCGGTCACGTCGGCAGTAAAGTTGCTGTTTTTTGTCGCTAGGAATTGGAAGGCGGACAAGGCTTTGGTGGTTGCCAAGTCTGCCGAAGCATCAACGGTGGTGCTGCTGGATGATTCACTGGTGGCCTCGGACTTCTTTTTGCAACCCACCACTGCCAATGCGGAAACCAGCAACAAAATCAGAGTGATCTTTCTCATACCCCCTCCTCCAAGTGGGAAAACGTGAATTGGCCAAACCGTAAAGTATCTAGGTAGTTTTACTGCCAGGATTGTACCAAGAAAAAAAAGGGAGGGAAACTTTTGGGAATTGCTGGAAACAGCAATCCCGGCAACCTAGAGCGGAAAGCAAACCGCTGGGGGAAAAGAAAAAAGAGCCTAGAGGGAAAAGAAGCAAAAAATGAACCTGCCCTTCAGGCAAAAAACGGCGAAAGTCGGGAGGCAAAAAAGTCCAGACAAACCCGAGTCCTGGGGGACAGCACTTTGGCGGGAGGGTAGAGGATTTGCAGGTTCCGTCCCCCAAAGTCGAGGTCCGGCAGAAGCCGCACCAACCGGCCCTTGAACATCTCGGACCGGCAATAATAGTCGGGCAAAAGGGCGATCCCTTTGTCCCTCAACAGCAACTCCATCAACAACCCAAAACTGTTGCAAACCAAAAGAGGAGCCAGTGTTTGGTTGAGCAGTTCATAGGGGGCTGGTTCACCGCCTTGGGGCTGGTGGTTGGGTAAAAAGGCCAAAATTTTGTGGCTGGTCAGGGCTGCCAAGTCGGTGGGCTGGCCAAAGGTTTTCAGGTAAGAAGGGCTCGCCGCTAGGACCAGCCGAATCTGCCCTACCCGCACCTGTTTGAGCGAGCTGTCCTTGAGGTTGCCGACCCGAAGCGCAAAGTCCAGCCGCTCCCCGACCGGGTCCAAGTATTGGGCGCTCAAGACCAATTCCAAATCGATCTGGGGATAGGTTTCCATGAATTCAGCCAACAAAACGCCAAACAAAAGGCTGGCGATGTCCTCGGGGGCGGAGAACCGGACCTTGCCTGAAAGGTCCTGGGCGCTGGCAGCCAAGGTTTGGGCCTCTTGGTTGAGCTGGTCGATCAGGGGCCTGGTGTTCTGGAAGAGCCTACAACCGGCGGGGGTCAGTTGCAGCTTGCGGGTGCTTCGTTTGATCAGCTCGGTGTGGAGCTCTTCCTCCAGACGGCTGATCGCCCGGCTGACTCGGGACTTGGGCTGTCGCAGGTAGGCGGCGGCCTTGGTAAAGCTGCCCAGTTCGGCGACCTTCAAAAAGGTATTCAGAAGATTGAGATCCATCGGTAGTCCGGGGAGATTGTTCCATATGTTGAACAATCCTTTCTAGTTTCGTCCTCTTTTTCAAGCAGGAAAAAGCCCCTACCTTGGGTCTTGAGATTCCAGCCCTTGTGGGCTGGGGCAAAGAGGGCACCCGCCCCATTCCATCCACCCGATCCAGGACCCCAGATGTCTCACCAAAAAGCCCCTTACGCCGTTGAAGTCAAGGCCGGTCAATCCTTGTACCTTTGCCAATGTGGGCAGAGCAAAAATGCCCCCCATTGTGACGGCTCCCACAAGGCGATTGCCGGTGCTGCTCCCAAGAAAGTGGACTTTACCGAAGACAAAAAAGCCTACCTCTGTGGTTGCCACCAGTCCAAAAACAATCCTTTTTGTGACGGGACCCACAAGGGGCTGTAGCCAAAGCCTAGTGTAGGCCGGGGGTTGGTGGGGGGCTTTGGCCGGAACGAACCCCCAGGTCCACCATCGCCGCTTGCAGCTTTTCCGCTTCCGCTGGCCCAGTTTCGTACCCCAACAGGGTCCGGCGCAGCAGCACGTCTTCGGCCAGATGGGCCAGCTCAAAATCCATCAGGTACGCCAGCTCGGCCCACCACAGGCCTTGGGGCAACAGCTGTTCCTTGTACCGGGGGTTTTCCCCCAGCAACCCCGCCACCGCCACCCAACGGTTGCCGTAACGGCCTCTCCACAGCGCCTCTAGACTAGGGTCCAGCCCGGCCTCTTGGAGGGCGGCCCTCGCTGTTTGCTCCTGGCCGTTTGCCAAAGGAAGCGCTCCGGGCAGAGGTGAGGCCTTGGTGCTTTTGGCGGTCTGGGCGGAGGCAGGAAACCCTCGCCCCACCTGGTCCATCACCTTTTCCCCCAAAGAACGGTAGGTAGTGATCTTGCCGCCGAACACCGCCCAATAGCCCTGGCCGCCTCGCAGCCGTTCCCCTTCGATGTGGTACTCCCGAGACATTTGGCCCAGGTCGCTTTCCCCCTGGTCGATCAGGCTCCTGACCCCCGAATGGATGTGCAGGACCTCGGATCGTTTGATCTCCTGGGCCGGAAAATAACGGCGGTACACCTCCAAGAGGTACAAAATTTCCTCTTCCGAAGGGGGGATGTGGGCGAAATCCGTGCCTTCGTACAAACTTTCGGTGGTGCCGATCAAGGTGTAATTCCCGGCCCAAGGCAACACAAACACCACCCGGCCCCCTTCGGGCAAGGTCAGGAAGCCGTGTTGGTGCGGATCTTTGGCCCGGACAACCAGATGGATGCCCCGGGAAAACCGCAGGCCCGGACGTTTTTTCTTGGCCGTAAACCAGCGGTCCAGTTGGGGGGTCCAGGCCCCGGCGGCGTTGATCACCACCTGGGCCTCTGCCCATTCGGTGGTTTGGGTACGGAGATCCAAAAATTCCAACAAAAACCGGTCCCCCTTGGGCTGGGCTTGGACCAACCGGTAGTAGTTGCGCACCACTGCCCCGGCCAAAGAGGCGGAAAGGGCGGTTTCCAAGGTCAGCCTTGCATCAAAGACCTGGGCATCGGAATAAGCAAAAATCGCCTGCAACCCCTCTTGGGCCAGCTCGGGGAATTGGCCGAATTCTTGGGGTTGGATCCGTTTGGAAGGGGTCAGGTTGTGGGGGCCTGCCAAGAGGTCGTAAAGCTTGCAGCCCAGACCGATCAACCACCCGGCCCGAGAATCCCCCCGGTAAACCGGGATGTGGAACCGCAAGGGGGAGACCAGATGCGGGGCAATGGCCAAGAGGGTCTTGCGTTCGTGGAGCGCCTCAAACACCAACCCCATCCGGCCCTGTTCCAGGTACCGGATGCCGCCGTGGATCAGTTTGGAAGACTGGCTGCTGGTGGCTCCGGCGAAGTCCCCCTGTTCGGCCAAGAGGCAGTTGTACCCCCGGTAGGCGGCCTCTCTGGCGATTCCCGCTCCGTTGATGCCGCCGCCGATCACCGCAACTTGGAAAAAAGGGAATGCCATTTGTGACCGTAGGAAAAGGGGTTTGGCCCCAGTTTAGCCCAAGGCAAAAAGAACCGATAGGCCAAAACCGATCCAAACCTGAGTCTGGCCGCCTTTGTTTGGTGGGCCAAACAAATAAAACTGAGAAAACCTAAGGGCAGGACTGACAAGGTTTAGGGAGAATCCCAAGGTTGCCGACCACGCTCCTAAGGCGCTAGCCCGATGGAAATATTTTGTAATTCAGATACAATGATACCGTTGCGAATGGGAGGGGGCATTTTGGGATTCATCACCGTGAATCACAAGGGTCCCAATGGTTCGAGGTACCCTTAAGATACTTTACTGGAAAGATAAGGAGCGACTATGGAAGAATCGGTATTGATCGTAGAAGATGAAATGGTCAGTCTGACCCGGGCCCAAACCGGCCTCAATGCCGCCGGGATTGTGACCCATACGGCGCAAAACGGAGCCATAGCCCTGGATATTTTGGCCAAACACCCAGGTATTGGCACCATCCTGCTCGACTGGGTGATGCCGGTGATGGATGGCCCCACTTTCCTCAACAACATCAAAGCCGACCCAAGGTACAAGGACATTCCGGTGATCATGGTGACCGGGCAGCAACAAGTTGAAAAACAAGTCACCAGCTTTGAGGCGGGGGTTTACCAGTATTTTGTAAAGCCAGTGCCAAACGAATTGATGGTGGCAGTGGTCAAACAAGCCTTGGACTCCTACCGAAATTTGTTAGCCCTCAAGGACGAAAAGGAGTCCATCCGGGAGTTTGCCTTGACTCGAATTGAACGGGAGCGGCAAAAGGCCTCCGTAGATACCTCAACCTTGAGGGCGATCAACGAGTTTTATGCCTCAAGTCTGAATGCCCATTCTTATGAAGAACTCTGCCAGCTTTTGGTGGTCTCGGTACATACCCTTAAGTTTGATTCTGCAGCCAAGGAAGGGGAGCCAGAGGAGTTCAAACAACTCCGTTGCAGTATACGCAGCCGCTCGGGGCAGGAAGTGGACTTGAGCGACCGGGGGGTTTCCAGCAAGCTGGACAGCATGATTTTGGAAAATTGCTTGGCCCAAACGGTGATTCTCCACCAAGGAACCTACACCGCCATCCCTTCCAAAAGCGGGCAGGTGGCAGTATTGATCCGCAACACCCCCGAAGCGACCAACGAAAAACTATTGGCGATTTATGTGATCTCCAGCCTTGTGGAACAGTTTGAGGAAAGGCTTTTGGCCTTTGCGGCCCAAGAGGATATGGTCCGGCAGCACCAACAGATGCGTTTGGTAGTTTCCGCCAGCACCCAAGAGTTTCGGTTGGTAAAAAAGACCTACCAGTCGCTCAAGGAAACCCAAATGGACCAGTTGGAAGCCCTGGAGCAGGGCCTCTTGGAACGGGCAGCGACCCTGCCCAAAGGACAGCAGGAAGATCTGAAGGGATTTTTTTCCGCCTGGGCGGCCCAGGCCTTCCAGCTTTTTTCCAAGGAAGAAGTGGCCGACCAAAAGTTTTTGGTCAACATCGAGAAATTGAACGACCTTTTGACCGGCCAGTCCAACGCCGTAGCCCTGGAGCCGGGGCAGTTCGGGGGAGTCCAGTCGGAGATCGACCGGCTGTTGGCCAACCTGGGGCGAGGTTAAAAGCCCAGGGAGAAGTAGGCCAAGATCCGCTCGCTGCTTTGTTGCTTGGCCGTAGAAGTGCCGATTTCCTCATAGTACCGGCTGGCCCCCAAAATCATCCCGTGGTTGGCTAGGTTCAGTTCCGCCCCGGAAGTGGCGTAACCTTCGTTGGAACCGGCCCTGAGGCTCAGCCAGTTGCCGCCGGTTTCGTTGGGGAACAGCCCCAATTCAACCCCGGCATGGATCCGGTTTTCCCGTTCCCGGGTGGTTTGCAGTCCTCGGATGTCCAAGGTCGGGACCAGTTTGAAGATCCCAAACTCCAGCGAAAGGTTCACCCCGCCATGAACTTCTTGGGGCTCTGCGGCTTTGGTGGTGCCGATGTCCATGCTGCCGTAGTTTTGCACCACCAGCCCCCAAGTCACTCGGGCGGCATTGGCCATCCGCCACAACAGGCCCACATCGTAGGCTCGGCCTTGTTGGTAGGTGCTCGGGAAACTGGGCACCGCCGTGCCGTCGGAACTGGCATCCCGCCGGTCGATCTGGCGGAACCCGACCCCCAAGATCAGACTGCCTTGGCCCAAGGGCAGAGAAAATCCGGTTTGGGTGATCCGGTCGTTCCGTTGGTACAAAACCGTATTGCTGTTGAGCCCCTGGATGGTGACTTCCCGAAGGTAGTTTGCCCCGACCGCCAGTCCCTCGTCGGCCAAGTGGGCCACAAAGTTGAGCCCCGCAGTGGCCCGGATGTGCGGATCGGCTTTGAGCAGGAAACTGGCCCTTGAGGCCTCGGCCAGACCGGTTTCCTGGACGTAGGGGTACGTCAGTTGGGCGATGCTGGGCAGCACGTCCAAGGCGGTGAGGCCGTTGGAGCCCTCAACGGTCCAAGCGGCGTAGTCCACCCACCATTTTTTGGTGTTGGCCAGCACCGCCGGGTTGTAGCTCAAGGCGTAGGAATCGTTGGCCGCCGCCACCCCGGTGTTGCCCATGGCTAGGGCTCTGGGGCTACGGAGCCCCTGGTAGTATTCCGCCCCATGGGCTTGCAGGGCACAAAGGCAAAGCCCCAAAAGAGGGGACCAGATTTTTTTGACCATCACACCACCGGTAGAGATTTGTAGGCATACCAAAGGTTCATGCAAAAAGGGTGCAAAACGGGTACAAAGATCTGTCGCCCACCCAAGGCCTTGGCCCCTCCGCTCCCTTTTTTTAAGGCCACAAGGCGGAGGTTTTACCTGCCGGGACGAACCAAGAAACCGTTGACGGCACACCCAAGAGAGACGATCTTAAAGACCAAAAGTCAAAGGAGCCATGGCAAAAGAACTGTTGTTGAAAAAAGGCCGAGAAAAATCTTCCAAACGACACCACCCCTGGATCTTTTCTGGAGCGGTGGAGAAGGTGACCGGGGACCCGGGGATGGGCGAAAGCCTCTTGGTCCGGGATGGAGACGGCCAGCTGGTCGGTTGGGCGGCCTATTCTCCGGCCTCCCAGATCCGGGCGAGGTTTTGGAACTATGACCCGACCCAATCGGTCCAACTCGACTTTTTTGTCGGCCAACTGCAAAAAGCGCTGGCCCGCCGCCAAGCAATCTGGCCCTTGGGTCTGCCCGCCGCATTCCGGTGGGTCAACGGGGAAAACGATGGCCTGCCGGGGTTGGTGGTGGACCGGTACGGGGATTATTTGGTCTGCCAGTTTCTGAGCGCTGGGACCGAAACCGCCAAGACCATGATCCTAGAAGCGCTGCAAAACCTTTGGCCCGCTCAAGGGGTGGTGGAGCGGTCCGATGTTTCGGTGCGGGAAAAGGAAGGCCTCGCTCCGGTCAAGGGCCTCTTGGCCGGGACCCTCCCCTCGGGGCCGGTGCCGGTGGAGATCGGCGGGATTCACTTTGCCGTGGACCTGCTTGAAGGCCACAAGACGGGCCATTACTTAGACCAACGGGAGAATTGGGCAGTGGTCCGCCAACTGGCCCAGGGCAAGGAAGTCCTCAATTGTTTTGGTTACACTGGCGGTTTTTCCCTGGCCGCTCTCCAAGGCGGGGCCACCAAGGTGACCCAGGTGGAGCTTTCGGGCCCGGCCAACCGGCAGTTTGAGGCAAATCTGGCCTTAAACGCCCTGGGCAGTGAGGCCGTGACGGTACGGGAAGAGGACGTGTTCAAGGAATTGCGGCTGATGCGGGACCAGGGCAAAAGCTTTGATCTGGTCATCCTCGATCCGCCCAAGTTTGCCGAATCCCAGTCCCAACTGGACAAGGCGGCCAGGGGCTACAAGGACATCAATCTTTTGGCCATGAAGCTGATCCGTCCCGGTGGGCTGTTGGTCAGCTTCTCTTGCTCCGGGGCGATGGAGCCCAAGTTGTTCCAAAAGATTTTGGCCGATGCGGCCTTGGACGCACACAAGGAAGCCCACCTGCTCCGGCGGCTGGGACCCGGTCCCGACCATGGGCCGAACCTCAATTTTCCCGAAGGGGACTACCTCAAGGGCCTGCTGGTCGCTTTGGACTAGGGTTTCCCGGCTCCAATTTCAAGGCAAAAAAAACGGGCCGTTGTACCACAACCGCCCGCTTCTTCCTTCCTTTCCCTAGTCTCAGAGTAAAGGTTACTTTATTTTACTTTGGCAACCGCATCTTTCAAAGCTTTGCCGGGCCGGAACTTGGGCACCGTAGAGGCTTTGATCTTGATCTTGGCCCCGGTTTTGGGGTTGCGGCCTTCCCGAGCGGAGCGCTTGGCGATGGTGAAAGTACCAAAGCCAACCAAGGTAACGGTCTTGCCGTGAGCCAAAGCACCGCTGATGGCTTCGATCATGGCGTTGACTGCTTTCTCGGAACTGGCTTTGGATTGGCCGGTTGCTTCTGCAACTTGGGCGGTTAAGTCGCTTTTGGTTAAGTTGGACATGTTTCTTTTGTAGAACAGGGTTAGTGGGGAACGGTTTATAGGGGTTTTATCCTTAGGACTCCAAGGCTGTCAAAGAAAACTTCGGACTAATTTGATCAGGTCAGTCGAGTAGGTATCTAAAATAAATGATAACAGTTAGATGAAAATGCAAGATTTTTTGACTTTTCCCGTTGCACCTAGGCCGGTTGGGGCAAAAGGAGGCAAAATACGCTTGATGTTGCCCCTTTTAGGGGGGGGCCTCAAGACCGCCTAGGCCCCTCCATCAGTCCGAGAGAGGATCAGGATCGGGTTGTGGCCGTATTTTTTGGCGCACTTGGGGCACAGAGGGTAACCAAACAAAAAGTGACCTTGGGGAAACCCTTTGGCCGCAAGCAGTTGGTTCATCTCCTTGCAAAACCTGCCGATTTGGCCGTAAGGACCGTCAAAGGCCTTGGAAAAATACCGGCCCTCGATCCGGCGCATCCGGGCCCCTGGAACTTCTTTGGTGACATAAACATAAACCTCCGACCCCCAAAGGGAGGTTTCGTCGCTCAAGATAATCTGTTCCCCAGGCTTCGCCTGGGCCTGGAGGACCAAGTCCATCATCCGGGTCATAACGGCACCAAAATTGAGGGGGATGTGGAAAAAACTGCGCACCCGGTCCTGGACAAACCACTTTCCGGCAAAGTCCAAGGTGGTTTCGTCCCAAGGGGTAGGGTCAAAAGGGGGGCAACATTGGGTCTCGGCTTCCATGGGGCCTCCTGTGGGTGAAGTTGGGGTAGGCCGGGGCATTCGGCCAGAGGGGGCCGGCCTCGCACCTCATTGTAACCGAGTTTTGGGGGGCTGACAATTGGGGTTTGTAGAGCGAGAGTGGCAGGGGAGCGAGCTTACAGCTCCACTCCAAACCGGCCCAAGATCCATTGCTCCGCCAGAAACAAGGTGACGGCCAAAAGGCAACTGGCCCCCAAGCCGGTCCAAATCCCGTACCCACGGTCAAGCATCCAAGGGAGAACCAAAAACAAAGGCAGACTGGGCAACAGGTACCAAAACCCGGAGCGCAACAATGGGGAGATGAGCTGACCTTGCCCTTCGGACTCCAGCCAAAAGAGGGTGCTCAGGGTGATCCAGGGCAGGACCATGACCAAGGCCCCCAACCGGCCGGAATGTTTGGCCAGCTCGGAGGCACCGGTGACGATCGCTCCGGTCAACAAGAGTTTGATCCACCAAGGTAGGGACATGATTTCTCTTAACTCAAATGAGGGTGGTTTGGGGCGGTAGGGAGGTCGTGGCCTTTACCCCCTAGTGTTCCTCTTCTTCCGAGCCCAAGACATGGTCTTTGATCTTGTGGATTGCCAACCAAACGGTCAGCAGTACCAAAGGCACCGCCAGACCGGTGGCCATTTCCTTGTTGAGCGGCACTCCAATGGTCTTGAGCCCCTCCAAGACATACTTGACCAAACTTACCATGTAATAGCTGATGGCGGCGATGGAGAGCCCTTCCACCGCTTCTTGCATCCTCAGTTGCAGGTGGCTGCGCTTTTCCATGGACAGCAACAGTTCCTGGTTCTGGTGTTCGATGGTCATGTTGATGTTGGTTTGCAACAGTTCCCGAGCGCTGCCGATCCGGCTGCTCAAGTCGGCCAGCCGCTGTTGGGAGTGGCGCATGGTCCGGCGGGCGGGGCCCATCCGGCGGTTGAGGAATTCCCCAAAGGTCAGAATCCCTTCCATTTTTTCTTCCTTCAGCTCCCCCAGTCGTTCATCGTAGAGGTCAAAGTAGGCATGGGAAGCGCTGAACCGGTAGTCGTTGGACCGGAGCAGTTCCACCTCTGCCGCCTGGGCGCTCAGTTTGGCCAGGAGGCTCTTTTGGTCGTCGATGCTGTTGATCCGTTGGATGTGGTCGCTGATCAGCAACATGGAGTATTCCATCCGGTCCAACATGGGTCCGATGTCCTTGAGCATCGGCAGGGCCAACAAGGAAAGCAACCGGTAGGTCTCTGCCTCCAACAGCCGTTGCACCAACCGGCCCAGTTGGGCGGAGCCAAGGGTTTTGTTTTGCACCAGATAGCGGACAAAACCATTTTCATCGGGTAGAAAATTGCTCCAAACCATGGTTTTCCCTGAGCGGACCAGCGAGCCCTTGGGGGATTCCTCGCCCAAAAGCTGGTGGAGCCGTTCGGGGGTAGTGGTTTGGTCTTTGCCGTAAGGTTCGGCTTCCAGCCAGACCGCCGAAATCAACTCCCCAGACAGCCCTTCCAGCCAACCGGGGGGCAACATCTCCAGGGGGCTTTCGCTGAACGGGGACCCCCCGGTGGTACGGATGAATTGGTAGATCGAAAATTCCAGGTGTCGTTGCATCCGCACCTCCAGGTGCCCGATCTGGGCCCGAAAGCTCCGGGTGCTGTGGCTCACCGGAGTGCATTCCAGTTCCTTGCACAGCCGCTCCAGGTGGTCCGCCTCTGCCGATTTGGAGAGCCAACCTTGTAGCAAGGTCAGCTGGACTACGCTGGTGGGGCATTGCAGGGTAGGAAAAGGCCGGGAATGGACCTCCCCGAGCAGGGTTTCATAGCTGGGGTGGACTTTGGGCAGCGCAAATTTCACGGTCAATCCTTTTGAATAACAGGGTTTGACTCCAACCTAACTGTTTGGAGCACCGCCGTAAAGAGAAAGAGCGCCCTGGCCCCAAGAAGCATACCCTGGAATTGGTGCTTTACAATTGGGGTTTGTTTTTTTAGGATCACAGATCGATCAAGCCGGGCCTCACTCCCCGGTTTGGACCGTAGCCCCAAAGGCGGCGGGAAAGAACGTTGCACCTGTAGCTCAGTTGGATAGAGCGTCGGCTTGCGGAGCCAAAGGCCGGGGGTTCGAATCCCTCCAGGTGCACCAGCAGAAGGGATACAAGATCCCACACCTTGCGGAGAGGTGTCCGAGTGGTTGAAGGAGCACGCCTGGAAAGCGTGTATAGGGGAGACTCTATCGGGGGTTCGAATCCCCCTCTCTCCGCCAGCAGTTTGGGTGATCCGCGCAATTGGAGGGGGTGAATCGTGTCAGGTCCGAAAGGAAGCAGCACTAAACACCTGAAGATGTGCGCGGATCACTTAAAACCACCAGCCTCGACAAAGGTCGTCCATGTCTTACCTCGTCCTAGCCCGAAAGCTCAGGCCCCAGAGGTTTGTTGACCTGATCGGTCAAGAGGCAATCCACCAGACCCTGATCAATGCCATCAAGACCGGAAGGGTCGCCCATGCCTTCTTGTTCACCGGCCCCAGAGGGACGGGCAAGACCAGCTGTGCCCGGATCCTGACCAAGGCGCTCAACTGCGCCAACCCCCAAGAATTTGAACCTTGCAACCGCTGCGAATCCTGCCTGGAGATCAACCAGGGGATTTCGGCGGACGTGATGGAAATTGATGCGGCCAGCAACCGGGGGATTGAGCACATTAGGGAACTGCGGGAGTCGGTCAAGTTCTCTCCCTCCAAAGGGCAGTACAAGACCTACATCATCGACGAGGTGCACATGCTCACCACCGAGTCGTTCAATGCCCTGCTCAAGACCCTCGAAGAGCCGCCTTCCCACGTCAAGTTCATCCTGGCCACCACCGACCCGCACAAGATCCCCAGTACCGTGGTCTCCCGGTGCCAGAGGTTTGACTTTTGTTACATCCCCCAGACCAAGATGGTGGGCTACTTGGAAGAGGTGTCGGCCCAAGAGGGAATCAAAATCAGTCCCAATTCCCTGCGGTTGATCGCCAGGGCTTCGGTGGGCGGGATGCGGGACGCTTTGACCACCTTGGACATGTTGGTCAGTTTTTCCGGCACCCAGGTGGAGGAGGCTTCGGTAGTCACCTTGTTGGGCCTGGGCGGGGCCCAGGAGATGGACCGGATGGTGGAAGCCTTGGTCCACAAGGACCTGGGGCAGGTACTCGCCAGCCTGGAAAACCAACTGAAAAAAGGCCGGAGCCTCGACCGACTCTTGAGCGAATTGATGACGGCGGTCAAGGACCTGAGTCTGGTCAAGGAGCTGCCGCCCGACAAGTTGGGTTGGCGGGAGCTGCTGCCCGAACAAATGGTGCTCTACCAAAAGTTGGCCGAATCCTGCACCACCGCCGGGTTGCAGCAGGTGTTCCAGATTCTGCTGGAAACGGAGCATCAGATCCGCCGCAGTTCCCAGGCGGTCTTGGCTCTGGAAATGGCGTTGGTCAAAATCTGCCGATTGGCCCAGGTTCGGGGCTTGGCGGAGATCCTGGGATTGATGGGCGAGGCCAAGGCCGGGAAAAGACGAACCTCGGAACCGGCCCCTACGGCCCCGGCCACACCGGCGGTACCGGAGCCCAACCAGGCCCTGGCTGAACCTGTGGTGCAAACACCCGCCCCCGAACCGGTCTCCACCCTGCCCGAGCCGCCGGACCGGGAGGAACTGGAAGCCCTGTCCCAGATGGAGCCGCCCGAAGAGCCGCTGGAACTGGAAGAGCCGGAAGATTCGGAGCCATCGGTCCAGGAAACCTGGGAGGCCCCCAGCTCGGCGGGCGAGGTTTTGTCCCCGGCTCCTCCCTTGAGGTCAGTGAGCCCACCCCCGGCCCGAAACCCCGAACCTCTGGTGGCTCCCGTTCTTCCTCCGGTGCCGGAGCGACCTCCCTTGGGGGCGACAAACCCCGAACCTCCGGCGGTACCCGCTCCGGCAGCCCCCTCCCCGGTGGCGGCCTTGGTTGGAGCCCCGGCGCAAACAGTTGCGGCGACTGCGGCTCGGGTGAGCCCTCTTCCAGAGGCGGCCCCCTTTTGGGCGAGCGACGAAGAAGAAACCCAGGCTTTTGAACCCTCCCTGGCCGGACCTCTGGCCCCTCCTGCCCCTGTGGGTAAAGACCTGTGGGAAGAGGACGACGGTGACTACGACCCCAGCCCCGAAGAGATGGAAGGTCTGGACCCTACGCCCCCAAAGAGGGCGAGGGCCGAGGACTGGGCGGAGGAAGAGGACGAACTGCGGGGCGAGGAACCCACTGAACCGGATGACCGGGAAGCCGGGCCGGACCCACGACCGCCGCTGGTCGAGGCGGTGGACCTGGAGCAGGAAACCGAGTTTTTCCCCCTGCCCAATGGCCGGGACACCCCCACCCTCTGGGCGGCCGTAGCGGTGGCCACTGAGGGGGAAGGGGACTCCAACTGGCCCGACTTTGTCGCTCGGTTTGCCCAAATGGGCTCCCCCAATCTGGTGGCCACCCTCAAGGCCAGTGTGGCTCTGGAGTTTGGCCCACAAAAGCTGGTGATCGGCAACCAAAACCCCTCGCTTTATACCCCGGAGAAGCGGGAACAATTGGCCGGCTTTGCCCGGAGCTATTTTGGTGCCGCTCCGAAGCTGGAGTTTGTCCAAAGCTCCGAAGGCCAAGCGGATTCGCTCCGGGCCAAAGAACTGCTCCAACGGGAGTCGGAGTTGGAACAGCGGAAGGCCAGGGCCGCTTTGGACCCCCAGGTGACAAACCTGTTGGAGGCTTTTCCTGACAGCAAAATCAAAAACTTCCCTGAACTGGACTTGAAGGAGGACTGACGATGTTTAAAGGCATGGACATGAACGAAATCTTGGGCAAGGCCCAGGAATTACAAAAGGCGATGCAACAAAAAAAGGCCGAGGCGGGCAAACGGACCGTTGGGTCCCAAGTGGGCGGAGGCATGGTCAAAACGGTGATGAACGGCAACCTGGAACTGTTGTCCATCGAGATTGACCCGGAAGTGATCAAACGGGAGGAAAAGGAAACCTTGGAAGACCTGATCCGAGCGGCGGTCAACGAAAACCTCAAAAAGGCCCAGGAACTGGGCAGCGGCGGCAACCTCAACGATCTGTTCGGCAATTTTGACCTCTCCAAACTCTCCCAGATGGGCTTTCCCTTTGGAGGGGAGAAGTAATGTTGCCCCCTTCGTTGTTGCGGCTGATCGAAGAGCTGTCCAAGCTGCCTTCGGTAGGGAAAAAGTCGGCCAAACGGCTGGCCTTTCACCTGCTCAATCAGCCCAAAGCCGAGGCGCTGGCCTTGGCGGCGGCCATTGAGGCGGCGACCAGCCGGATCGGGATCTGTCCGGTTTGTTTTGGCCTTTGTGAAGGGGAACGCTGCTCCCTTTGTTCCGACCCCAGACGCAACCGGGAAATGCTCTGTGTGGTCGAAGAAGGGCGCAACATCTTCACCATCGAACAAAGCAACGTTTACCGGGGGATGTACCATGTCTTGGGTGGCTCGATTTCCCCGCTTTCGGGGGTTTATCCCGAAGACTTGAGGATCGGCGAGTTGGAGCGGCGGATTGAAGAAGGGGAGGTCAAGGAGCTGATCTTGGCCACCAACCCCACCTTGGAAGGCGAAGCGACCGCCCATTACTTGACCGACCTGTTCGCCCGCTCCGGGATCAAGGTCTCTCGGATTGCCCGGGGGATGCCTTCGGGGGGCGACCTGGAGTTTGCCGATGCGGCCACTCTGGCCCGCGCCTTTGAAGGGCGGCAACCGCTGGGTTGAATCTCCCTCCCTAAGAAACTATCCCCAAGAAGGCATGTTCTTTGAATTACCTTCAGAAGAACGGACCGGCGGCAGCTCCAAGCGCACCAAGCCCCGGTTCCAACAACCCCTTCGAGCGGAACCGATGAAGACCTGGAAATTGATTCTCACCCTCCTGGGCCTCGCTCTGGCCCTCAGCCCGCAACTTTGGGCCAAGACCAACGATGAGGTGGGGGGCTACAAAAAACCCCAGGTTTGTTTGGATTCCAACATCCGCTGTATCTTAAAACATGCTGGAGATGTCACCTACTGGTGCCTTAAATCCAACATCCAACGGGAATTGGACATGCGCCGGGAAGGCCCGGTGATCACTAAGACCCTCAACGACAAGATGGGTCACTGCGCCAAGATCATCCCCTTGGACAATTACCCCAAAGAGTAGGGAAGCCCCCTCTAGGGTGCTCCGATCAGGGCGATCATTTCTCTGACCGCCGCCGCCATGCCTACGTACACCGACCGGGCAATGATGCTGTGGCCGATGTTCAATTCCTTGAGCCCCACAATCTTCGCCACCGGGCCTACGTTGAAGTAGGTCAGGCCGTGGCCGGCGTTTACCTGCAGGCCCAATTCCTGGCCCAATCTCGCCCCTTCTTGCAGCCGTTTGAGTTGGAAGGCCCGGCCTTCCAACTCTTTGGCGTGGGCATATTCGCCGGTATGCAGCTCAATGTCGTCCGCCTTGAGGGTTTTGGCGGCTTCGATTTGGGCATCCACCGGGTCGATGAACAGGCTGACCCGAATCCCCACCCCTTGCAGCCGAGCGATCACCTCCGAGAGGTGTTCCATTTGGCCCAGCAGGTTGAGCCCCCCTTCGGTGGTCACCTCTTCCCGCTTTTCTGGCACCAGGGTGCAGATCTCCGGGCGGACCGACAATGCCTTTTTGACCATCTCGTCGGTCCCGGCCATTTCCAGGTTGAGCTTGGTCTGGACTACCTGCCGAAGCACTTCCACGTCCCGGTCCTGGATGTGCCTACGGTCTTCCCGCAGGTGCACGGTGATCCCTCGTGCCCCCGCCTGCTCGGCGACCAAAGCCCCGTACACCGGGTCCGGCTCGATGGTCCGCCTTGCTTGGCGTAAGGTGGCGATGTGGTCCACATTGACATGTAAAATCGGTAGGGTCATTCGTAGATTTTTTGGTTGAGGACCCAAAGGTCGATGGGAGGCCAGATCTCCTGGACGCTCAGTTCGGGCCGCAGCCGGACGACCGGGCTTTTGAGTTTGTAGGTGCCGGGCGGAAAGTTTTTAAGGTCGATGAAGGTTTGGATGTCCTCTGGGTTCATGTTTTCCACCAAACTTCGGGGGCCTCGGATTACGATGTGCAGGGATTTGGGGTTAAACCTGGTCACGTAGGTTTGGTTGACCAGCCCGATGGGGACCAGGTCAAACCGTCGGTTGGTCGGTTCGGAGCCCACCTGGATTCGGGCGGTAAAGGCATCCTGGTTGGCCGAGACCGGTTTGACACCGGGGGGCCAGTTGACCTGGACATACATTTCAATCTCCCCGTCCACCCCTTCGATGTTCAGGGCCTTGGTTTCCAACTGCTCCAGATCCTTGAGAGCGCTGGCCAAGCCATGGACCTGGATTTTCTCGGGCAGGACCGCCACCTTTTCGACCACAAATCCCTTGGCCGGGGTGCCCACCAAAACCGGGTGGATCGGCAGGACCTTGTCCATCGCCTCTTCAAAGGTCAAATCCACCGATTCGGGGGTCACCGAAACCAGCTTGACCCCTCTGGGGATCTTGAGGTTGCCGTCTTGGATCTTGTAGGTTTTGGTCCCGGCCACCGAACCGGCCAAATCCACCACCGCCTGGAAATTGCTGGGGTGGACCTGAGAGAGGCTGGTCGAGACCGCCTCCACCGAGATGCTGACCGTTTGCAAAGGCTGGCTGGTGATCTCTAGGTCCTTGGGCGCATTGATGTAGGTGATGGGGACAAAAAACTGAATCTCGGTCTTGCCGTTTTTGGAGGGAGTCGGAGCCACCGCCCAAACGAACAGAGCCAGCAAAAAGGCCAACGCTTTTTGGAGGAAGTTGTTTTTGATCCTCAACACTCCAAAACTGCGGGAGAGGTTTCGGACCTTGAGCAGCAGGTTTTTTTTGACCTGATTCATGGAGCTGCCTCCCCTTTGGCTTCGGTCTTTGCCTCCGGTTTGGGTTCTGGGGGTCGGCTGTCTTGGGACTTGTTCATGTACAGTTCGTAGATCTTTTTGCGCAACTCTGCGTCCGAACCGCCGGGGATCAGTTCTCCGCCCCTGGCGATGCTGATCACGCCCCTTTCTTCGCTGACCACCAGGATCACTGCATCGCACACCTCAGAGAGGCCCAGCGCCGCCCGGTGGCGGGTGCCCAGGTTGCCCGAAAGGTCTTCTTGGTTGGAAAGCGGCAGGATGCAACCGGCATGGGAGATATGCTGGCTCTTGTCGATGACGATGGCCCCGTCGTGCAGCGGGCCATGGGTGTTGAAGATGGTGGCCAACAGCTTGGGGCTGAAGACGGCATCGAGCCTAGTGGCGTTGGTGTAATATTCCTTGAGGCCGATGTCCTTTTCCAAGACGATCAGCGCTCCGGTCCTGGTTTTGGCGAAGTGTTCACAAACCTTGATCAGTTGGTCGATCAAGGTGACCGCCTTGCGGGGGTTGAAGTCCCTAAAAAACGTCTGGGTGCCGATCTGGGCCAAGGCCTTCCTGATGTCCGCCTGGAATAGGACGATGATGACCACCACGATCGAGGAAAAGAGGTTGGTCAACAGCCAGTTGAGCCCCGCCAACCCCAAGAGGTCGGTCAGGTAATAGATCACCCCGACCAGAAAAAAGCCCGCCGCAATCTGGACCGTCCTCGACCCCTGCAACAGCAGAATGAACCCGTAGAAAATCGCCGTCAAAAGGGCGATGTCCACCAAGTCCTGCCAACGAAGGGAAGAAAGCAAATCGATCATGAAGGGCCAAAACTCCGGTATAAACGAGCGAGAGCGAGCGCCTGCTTGGTTTCCTTGACTTGGTGAACCCGAAAGAAACTGGCCTGGGAAACCAACCCCAAGACCTGGGTCGCCAAACTGGCGGCAGCCCGTTCCTCAAGGTCTAGGCCAAGGGCTTTGGCCAAAAAGGACTTGTTGGAGGTCCCCAGTAGGGTCAACGACCCGGTCCGGGTAAACGCCGCCGCCATTCGCAACAGTTCTAGGTTGTGTGCCAGCAGTTTACCAAAACCAATCCCAGGGTCAAGTAGAATCCGGTTTCGATTGAGGCCCAGAGCGGAACAAAAGTCCAAACGGTCCTGGAAAAATCGGTACACCTCAATCACCGGATTTTGGTAGCTGGGGTTTTGCTGCATGGTTCTAGGCTGCCCTTGGGTGTGCATCAACACATATCCCGCTTGGGCTTGGTTGACCACTTCCACCATTTCCTTGCCCCCGGAAAGCCCCGAGACATCGTTGACCAAACTCGCCCCGGCGGCCAGGGCGGCCTGGGCCACTTGGGGTTTGGTGGTGTCGATCGAAAGGGGGATCTGCCACCGCTCCCGGATCGCCCGCAAGACCGGCAAGACCCGGTTGAGCTCCTCTTGGACGCTGACCGGTTCCGAGCCGGGCCGAGTGGATTCCCCTCCCAGGTCCAACAGGTCCGCTCCTTCTTCGACCAAGGTCCTGGCCCGGTCCAAGGCGGCCTCCAGGCGGTTGTACTGGCCTCCGTCGTAAAAGGAATCGGGGGTCAGGTTCAAGATCCCCATCACCTGGGGCTCTTGGGGCAGGTATTCCCTGTCTAGGAGCCGGAACGTGGCCGGTTTGGGCTGGAGCGCCTCGGCCAAGGCCTCAAAAAAGTCCGGTGCCTCTTGGGCAATCTGGCCGCTCAATCCGGGCCAAGTGGAGAAGCCCAAGGCGAGGGCAAAAAAGGGCGGGTGGGAAAAAAAGCGGTCCGGGAAACGGGCTTGCAGCGCCGCAAAACCACGAGGCAGGTCCGCCGCCTGCCCCAGGACCAAGACCAAAGGTTCGCCTTGAGGCGGCAGAATGGCGGGGCGGTTGAACCAAAGGGTGAGGTGTTCCCTCACCGCTTGGGCAGGCAGAGCAGGCAGGGAGAAAAGCAGTTCCATCCCTCAGGCCGGTGCCGGTTTGCCCAACACCTCAAGAATGTAGGAACCGTCGATGGTCTCCCGTTCGATCAGCCGCTCGGTGACCAGATTGAGCTGCTCCAGGTGGCTTTGCAGCAACGACTTGGCCTGTTGGTAGGCATCGTTGACGATCCGTTTGACCTCCTGGTCGATCAGCCTTGCCGAAGACTGGCTGATCCTTTTTTTCTTCATCAGGTCTCGGCCCAAAAAGACCTCCCCTTGGCCGACCGCCAGATAAACCGGCCCCACCCTCTCACTCATGCCCCAGTTGCAGACCATCTTGTGGGCCACTTGGGTGGCCCGTTCCAGGTCGTTGCTGGCACCGGTGGTGAAGTGGTTGAAGATGATCTCTTCGGCGGCCCTTCCGCCCATCATCATGCTCAACATCCCCACCAGTTGGCTGCGGTGTTGGGAGTATCGGTCTTCGGTCGGCAGGAGCATGGTCAGCCCCAAGGCCCGGCCTCTGGGGACGATCGTCACCTTGTGGACCGGGTCAACGCCGGGGGTCAAGGCGGCCACCAGGGCGTGCCCGGCCTCATGGAAGGCGGTGGTCCGCTTTTCCTTGTCCGGGATGACCATAGAGCGCCGCTCTTTGCCCATCATCAGTTTGTCTCTGGCTTCCTCAAAGTCGGCCATGCAGACGGTGGCCTGGTTTTTCCGGGCCGCCGCCAAGGCGCTTTCGTTGGCCAAGTTGGCCAAATCGGCACCGGTAAAGCCTGGGGTCGCCTGGGCCACCACTTTGAGGTCCACGTCCTTGTCCAGAGTGATGCCCTTGGTGTGGACCTGGAGGATCCGTTGCCTGCCCGCCAGATCTGGCTTGGGCACGGTCACTTGGCGGTCGAACCGGCCGGGCCGGGTCAAGGCGCTGTCCAGTACGTCCGGTCGGTTGGTGGCGGCCACAACGATCACCCCTTCGTTGCCGTTGAAGCCGTCCATTTCCACCAAAAGCTGGTTTAAGGTCTGCTCCCGTTCGTCGTTGCCGCCGCCCAGGCCCGCCCCTCGGTGGCGGCCTACGGCATCAATCTCGTCGATGAAGATGATGCAAGGGGCCGCTGCTCTGGCTTGGGCAAACAGGTCCCGCACCCGGCTGGCCCCTACCCCGACAAACATCTCCACAAAATCGGAACCGGAGATGGAGAAAAAGGCAACCCCCGCCTCACCGGCAATGGCCTTAGCCAGCAGGGTCTTGCCGGTCCCCGGCTCGCCCACCAGCAGTACGCCGGTGGGGATGCGGCCCCCCAGTTTTTCAAACTTGGAGGGGTCTTTGAGGAATTCTACGATCTCGTCCAGCTCCGCCTTGGATTCATCAATCCCGGCTACGTCGGCAAAGGTGACTTTGACGGTGTTTTCGTCGGTCTTTTTGGGTTTGGACTTGCCAAAACCCATGACCTTGTTGCCCCCCTGCATCTGGCGCATAAAAAAGACCCAAACCCCAATGATCAGGATGATCGGCAGCCAGCTGGAAAGGATGGCAAAAAAGAGGTTGGAAGATTCGCCCGACTCGATGCGGAAATGCACCCTTTTTTCGTGCAACAACGGCACCACCGCAAAGTAGCGGGGAATCGTGGTGGTGAAGACTTCCTGGGCCTGGGTCCGGCCGGTGACCGAGGTGCCTTTGAGGATCACATCGGTGACCTGACCGGCATCCACCAGATTCAAGAAGGCGGAAAAGGGTACGTCCTTGCCTTTGCCGGGGGCGCTGCTGATGGCGTAAACCAAGACAAATCCAAGCACCAGGGCCAGGATCAGGATCAGATTTTTGGGTGTGGGCTGCATGAGGTTCCTCTAGAGGTTAATCCGCTCTGGATTCTACGGCCTTTTCCCCAATCTTCCAAGCGAAAAGGAGGCGGAGGTTTTCGGATAATAAAACTTTGGGGTCCTGCTTTACCCAGGCTCCCGAGCAGTGGGCGGGCTTGACCTTCCCAGGGCGGTGGGAGTAAGGAAAGGGGACCAATGGCAGGAGCACCGATGGATTTGAACCAAAGGATTACCCGGTTACTCAAAAGTCTGGGGCAAGAGCAGTTTGACGGTTTTTACGAAGCCTTGGACCAAGGGCTGCGGGCTTGGGAACAGAGGCTGGGCATCGAAGAACCCAAAGCTGGGGAGGGGCAGAAGGCCAAACAACCAAACCCGGAACCGCCGCCAAACTTCAACTTCGGACCCAGGCCCCCCAGGGCGAGCAAGTACAGCGATGCCATGTTACGAGACTTGGCCGCATTTGGCCTCACCCCTCCGGTGACCCTGGAGGAGCTCAAAAAGGCCCGCAAACTGGAGCTGAAAAAATACCACCCCGACCGGTTTGCCCATGACCCGGAGAAAATGCAGTCCGCCAACCGGATCGTGCAGATCCTGGGGGAAACCTACGAACGGCTTTTGGCCCAGTGGGGCGAAAAACCCTAGAGGGTTCCCTTGACCGTATTGAGGTCGAGCATGATCTTGGCCTTGATGGCTTGGTATTCGGGGCCCGCTTGGTGGACCGACCGGGCGATGTTGAGGTATTCCACCGCAAAATCGGCCAGCTTGACTTTGGCCCCCGGTTGCTCTTCCTTGACCGCTAAAAACAGATTTTTGTAAATCTCCGCCAAGCCTTGCACAAAGACCTGTGGACTGACCTGTGTGTCGTGAATGGAGATTTGGTTTTTGAGCCGCAACTCCAGATACTGCTGTTCCCAAGACATGTGGGGCACCCCAAGAGAAGGAGAAAAAAGCCTCAACCGGGAGCTTCTCCCCCCGGCCAAGGCAAACAGAAAACCGGGACGAATTAAAGGTTGGAATTCACAAAATCCCAGTTGATCAAGTGATCCACAAATGCGGTCAAATAATCGGGTCGGCGGTTCTGGAAGTCCAGGTAATAAGCATGTTCCCAAACATCAACGGTCAACAGGGCCTTTTGGCCGTGGGCCATCGGAGTGTCGGCGTTTGGGGTCTTGGTGATCTTCAGGGTCCCGCCTTCGAGGACCAACCAGGCCCAGCCGCTGCCAAACTGGGTGGCTCCGGCATTTTTGAATTCTTCCACAAACTTGGCGTAAGAGCCAAAGGTGGATTCGATCATCCCTTTGATCTTGCCGGTCGGTTCACCGCCACCGTTTTGCTTCATGCAATGCCAGTAGAAGGTGTGGTTCCAGGCCTGGGCGGCATTGTTGAAGATCCCTGCTTTGGAGGAGTCCCCGGCCACGGCCTTGATGATCTCTTCCAAGGACTTGGAGGCCAAGTCGGTGCCTTCGATCAGCTTGTTGAGGTTGGTCACATAAGCGTTGTGGTGCTTTCCATGGTGGAAGTCCAAGGTGTTGGCGCTGATGTAGGGAGCCAGGGCGGTCTTGGGAAAGGGCAATTCTGGGAGAGTTATGGCCATAAAACCTCTGTGGGAAGGAAGTAGTCTTTAAAAACTTGGTCTTTTCATCATAGGAGCATTCCCAAGGAATGAGCGTAAGGGAGGTTACCACTTCCCCCGATGAAAACCAAGATTTCCCCAATTTTTGGGCAAAAAAAAAGCCCGGCTCCCTTGGGGCAGCCGGGCTTACAGGCGAACCTGATTACTTGACATCCACGGCAGCGCCGGCAGCTTCCAACTGTTTTTTGATGTTGGCAGCTTCGTCTTTGGAAACACCTTCTTTGACTTTGCAGTCGGGACCGGCAGCTTCAACCAGGTCTTTGGCTTCTTTGAGGCCCAGACCGGTGATCCCGCGGATTTCTTTGATGACGTTGATCTTGTTGGCACCAAAACTGGTCATGATCACGTCAAATTCGGTTTTTTCTTCTTCCACTGCAGCAGCAGCGGCAGGAGCGGCACCGGCGAAAGAAACGGCAGCAGCAGCGCTAACGCCGAATTTTTCTTCCATTTCCTTGACCATTTCGGACAGGTCGAGGACGGACATGTTGGCGATAAACTCGATAACTTGGGCTTTGGTGATTGCGGACATGGAATTCTCCTAAAAAACAGTGGTTACGATTTGGATTCTGCGATGGCTTTGACACAGCGAACAAAACTGGTGGGTACCTCGTTCAAGGTACGGACGAAGTTGGTTGCCGGGGCGTTCATAACGAACAGCAACTTGGTCAACAGTTCTTCCCTTGAAGGCAACTTGCTCAGAGCATCCACATCCTTGGCGCTCAGCAACTTACCTTGTCCGCCGGTGACCAAAAGACCGGCGACAATTTTCAACTTGTCGTTGGTCTTGACGGCCTCGGTCATGACTTTGGCTTGGGAGACTGCGTCCTTTTCGGTATAAACAATGGCACGGGTCTGGACGAATTCTTTGGACAAAGCTTCGTAGGGAGTGCCTTTGCTGGCGATCTTGGCCAAGGTGTTTTTGATCACCCGAACCCGAGACCCTTGAGCAAAAAGCGACTTGCGCAGACTGGTCAAGGATTCGACACCGATCCCCTGATAGTCAACCAAGACCCCTGACTGGGCTTTTTTGAAAATGTCCCCGAATTCGGCGACCAGTTGCTCTTTTTGCGACCGATCCATGAATTCTCCTAACAATGTTGAAACATTTTCCCCTTTAAAACTTCAAAGGGGAGTTCTGCCCTGTTTTAACTCTGGACCAAGAGCTTTTGGGGGTATTGAAGAGACTTTTGTAGGAAAACGAGAGGACCAACCGTTTGAGACACAAACGAGTTGCAGACGGGGGTCATCTCGGCAGGGGATTAAGCCTTCTGGGCACCTGCGGTCTTCAATAACCGTCAATTTTTTGCGGCCCCCAGGGGGACGAAAGAACCAACCGGAGGCGGGAGGCCTCCGGGTAAACCCAACAAACTAGCGGAACTGGCCTTCTTCGAGCCTAATCCCCGGACCCATGGTCGAGGAAAGGGTCACCCCTTTGATGTAAGTCCCTTTGGCCGACGAGGGCTTGAGACGAACCAAGGTTTCGACGATGGCCTGAACGTTTTCCTTGAGCGCCGTGACTTCAAAGCTGGCCAACCCACAGGTAGAGTGGACGTTTGCCCCTTTGTCGGTACGGAACTGGACCTGACCTTTTTTGATCTCGGTGACGGCGGTTTTGATGTCCAAAGTCACGGTGCCAACCTTGGGGTTTGGCATCAGGCCTTTGGGGCCCAAAAGACGACCGATCTTCCCTACCACGCCCATCATGTCGGGGGTAGCCACCACCCGGTCAAATTCAAACCAGCTTTCCGCCTGGATCTTGTCGGCCAACTCTTCGCCACCGGCGTAGTCGGCACCGGCATCCAAGGCTTCCTTTTCCTTATCCCCTTTGGCGAACACCAAAACTCGAAGCTTTTGGCCGGTGCCGTGGGGGAGGATACAAGAGCCCCGGACCATTTGGTCGGATTTGCGGGGGTCGATCCCTAAACGAACCGCAACGTCCACCTTCTCGGCGAACTTGACGGTGGAATACTTTTGGACCAGAGCGATCGCTTCTTCGAGAGAGTACTTCTTGGTGCGGTCAAGCTCCTTGAGCCACTCTTTTTTACGTTTGGAAAGGTTTGGCATTCGGTCTCTTAGGTTCTAGTGTCGGTTACCAAGGAGCAGGGACTTCAACGCCCATGCTTTTGGCAGTACCTGCTACCATTTTCTTTGCTGCCAGGAGGTCATAGCAGTTGAGGTCCGGTAGTTTGACCTTGGCGATTTCTTCGATTTGGGCTTCGCTGATCTTGCCGACCTTTTTGAGGTTCGGTTCCGGCGAGCCTTTGGCCAGCCCGAGGGCTTTTTGGATCAACACCGGCACCGGAGGGGTTTTGGTGATGAAGGTAAAGCTGCGGTCTGCATAAACGGTGATCACCACCGGGGTGATCATGCCGTCTTGTGCCTGGGTTCTGGCGTTAAAAGTCTTGCAGAACTCCATGATGTTGACCCCGTGCTGGCCCAAAGCGGGGCCGATCGGGGGAGCGGGGTTTGCTTTCCCGGCAGGGATTTGCAACTTGATGTAGCCCGTAATTTTCTTTGCCATTCCGGTTCTCTAAAATGACTCGTTATTAGCCTTCAATTCAGTCCACCAACCGGACTTTCTCGAAGCTCAACTCCAACGGGGTCGAGCGGCCAAAAATGCTGACCAAAACAGTCAGCTTGTTGTGTTCCTTGTCCACCTGATCAATCACGCCGTTAAACTCGGCGAAAGGACCGTCGATCACCGCCACGGTCTGGCCGATGGTGAAGGTGGAGTCGATCTCCTGCTGCTTGAGCCCCGAAGAGATCTGGCCACGGATGGATTCCAGTTCCTTTTCGGAGACCGACTTGGGGTTGGTTTGCTCCCCGCCCACAAAACCCGAAACCTTGGGTACGTTGCGGATGATGTGCCAAAGGTCCTGGGTCAAGTTCATCTTGATCAGGATGTAGCCCGGAAAGTAGGTGACCTTGGTCTTCCTGACCTTCTCGCCCTTTTTGGTGGTAACCTCTTCGGAAGGGATAAAAATCTCTTGGACCAGCTCTTCCATTTTGTTGATCTTGAGCTGTTCGTTGAGCAGAAGTTTCACCTTCTCTTCATACCCGGCGTAGGCCTGGATGATGTACCACTTGTAAGGAGAGCTAGCTTCGGTCATTTTGAGTCGATCCTATCGAATAACCTGTTTCACGGCCTCGGAGAGCCCGTAGTCAATGATCCCCAGGAATACCGAGGCAATCAGGGTGATCATCAGGACCACGCCGGTCTGCCGCACGGTTTGTTCTCGGCTGGGCCAGCTAACCTTTTTGAATTCGCCTTTTACTTCGGCGAAAAAACCAGCGATCCGTTTAAACATACTTGATCCGAAAAGGGGCTTGGTCCCTCAAAGTTTGGCAGGCCAGGGGGGACTCGAACCCACAACACTCGGTTTTGGAGACCGATGCTCTACCAATTGGAGCTACTGGCCTACATTGGATTGCAGGAGACAAAAAAATTACTTCGTCTCCTTATGCTCCGTGTGCTTTTGGCACCAGGGGCAGTACTTTTTCAGCTCCATTTTCTGGGGCTTCGCTTTTTTATTGCGGGTCTTGCTGTAGTTGCGCCGTTTGCAGTCGGTGCATTGAAGCTGAATGATGTCTCTCATCTTAAACTTCTTTGGTGAAACGTGTGGAGCCCAGGATCAGAATCGAACTGACGACCTTTTCCTTACCAAGGAAACGCTCTACCCCTGAGCTACCCGGGCCCGAAACTCTAGAAAATGTAAGAAACCGAAAGCGCAGGTCGTTGGTGGGGAGAGAAGGATTCGAACCTTCGAAGGCGGAGCCGACAGATTTACAGTCTGTTCCCTTTGGCCACTCGGGAATCTCCCCCCCTGGGGTCTGGTGCTGGCTGAGGGACTCGAACTCCCGACCCGCTGTTTACAAAACAGCCGCTCTACCACTGAGCTAAGCCAGCAAAAACATTCTTTCGATTCCTGCGAATGTGTAAACTTAAAGAAGGGTTTGCTGCTTGTCAATCCCCTTTTCTTCGCCTACTCTGTTTCTTTGCCGATTCGCTTTAAAATTGGCTCTAAGTTCAAGCCTGATCCCCTGGTCAATGAAATGGAAGCAAATTTCCGTGCCGGTTTTGTCGCTTTGGTTGGTCGGCCCAACGTGGGCAAGTCCACTTTGCTCAACAGCCTTTTGGGCCAGAAGATTTCCATCACCGCCGACAAGCCCCAAACAACAAGAAACCAGATCCGGGGGATTCTGACCGAAGACCGGTTCCAGGCCATTTTGGTGGATACGCCGGGGATTCACCTGCCCAAGAACGAGCTGCACAAACGGATTGTTGGTTATGCCCACAAAAGCATCAGCGAGTCGGACCTGGTTTTTTACTTGTGTGAGCCTTTGTTGCTCCACCAAGACCCGAGCAACGGCGACAAGGCAATTGTAGAACGGTTGGCGGGGCTGGAAAAGAAGGCCTACCTGCTGCTCAACAAGATCGATCTCTACTCCCCCGCCGAGGTGATGCGGTCCTTGGAGGTTTACAACCAGCTGTTCCCCTTTGCCGAAACCTTTGCCATCTCCGCCCAGACCAAACGAGGGTTGGAAGGGTTGACCGAGTTGCTGGCCAAGGCCCTGCCGGTTTCCCCACCTTTGTTTGAATTGGACCAAGTGACCGATCTGCCCGAGAAGGTCCTTTGCGGAGAATTCATCCGGGAGCAGATCCACCGTAGGCTGCACCAAGAGGTGCCCTTTGGGGTGGCGGTAGTAGTGGATAAATTTCAGGAGGAAGGGGTCAGGGTGAAGATCTGGGCTACGGTGTTTGTGGAGCGGGAAAGCCACAAAAAGATATTGATCGGCAAGGCCGGGGAGATGTTAAAGACCATCGGCACTGGAGCCAGGAGAAGGATCGAGACCCTTGTGGGCTCCAAAGTCTTTTTGGACCTCCATGTCAAAGTGGCCCAAGGTTGGGTGGACAACCGTTCCCGGTTGGCCGAATTTGGGTATAAAGAAGAATAAGTTGGGCAAAGAACCTCTGCCAACCCGCATCCAGCTTGGCCTCGAACCGAGGCTCCCCCCTGATAAAGGCCCGTTTTGTGCTCTCCACCTGCCTGACCCCGACAGTCAGGTCCAAGGTCAACTGCGTCCACACAAGAGCAAAATTTGAGACTCAAGTGGGAGCGAAAGTTTCCTGAATCCTGGCGCTGTCAAGTTTGGAAGGGGGTAAAACAAACCAAGCACAGAGGATCAAATGCACCGCCAATTGCAAACAAGAAGCTACTATTACAACCAGTACAACACCTGGTACCACTGGCACCGTGACT
>MFNF01000023.1 GCA_001783715.1 Candidatus Lambdaproteobacteria bacterium RIFOXYD2_FULL_56_26 | reverse complement strand
CTTCTTCTTTCGATTCTTGTGTTCATTTTCAGTCCTCCTGTTTGAACTCTATGAGCAAACAAGGACTCTTTCAACTGGGGGCAACCTCATCTTCCAGGAGTTGGCCGAAGAGACCAGGGCGCTTTTGCGGGAGGGCATCCCTTACTTCGTCCTGGTAGAGACCGGGAGCCCCAACGGGTTTGAGTTCACCGGCGGGGTCGCCAAAATTTTTACCGCTAAGCCGGTGGGTGATTGAATGGACAAAACCGAAAGGATCAAGGTGGATCAAGCCATGAAAAAGGCCGGGTTGGTCCCGGCGGACTTGGCCAGGGAGCTCAAAATCCCGGTCCAGAAGTTGCGCAATTGGCTGATCGGCGGTCCGCTGACCAAAGCGCAAGAGTCAAAGCTTTACACTCGCTTGGGGTTCCAGGTAGAGGTGAAAGGAACCTGCAACTGGCTCACCCTCACAAAGGGGGCCAAGGGTTGCACCAAGAACCAGTTGCAGGCAGCCCCCCCATCGGCCCCATCTCCGATCACCAAAGACCAGCCCTACCGCTCCAAAAAGACCTTGGGCCTTGCCCAGGATCAAGCTTGCGTCCGTTGCGGAAAGCAGGACGGGACGGTGGTGTCTGCCCACTACACCGGACCTGGACAAAATAGAGCCGGGAAGGCGATGGGCCAGAAGGCCGGGGACCTGTTTTCTGCCTTCTTGTGTTCGATCTGCCACGCTGAAAAGGACCAGTACCTGACCACCAAAGGCCTGCTGACGGACCAAGAGCGTTTGCAGCTTGAGAACGAATGGCTCTGGGACATCCTCAAGACCCTTGAGCTCAAAGCTAAGGGGGGCCATGTCGGACTTTAACTGCGAGACCTGCGGGACTTGGGTCCTTGAAGGACCAAGCGGGGCCAATGAAACTGGCTGTGAACATCATCCAAAGAGGGAGCAGGCAGGATTGGCCTACCGCTCGACCTGCCCAACCTGCGGGGCAACCGGGCTGATTCTGGCTGGGACCTGTCGGGTCTGCCTGACCTGCGGCGAAACCCTAGGGAGTTGCGGATGAACTTTGAAGCTACGGAGATGGAGGTTTACCTGGACCGAGCCAAGGCCCTTGGGGTTGAGCTGGTCCAGAACTCGGTCTCTCTCAAAAAAAACTCCGTCTCCTTCACCTGCAAGGAGCACGGACCGACCCGGCAAATGATCCATGTCTTCATGGGGCTCAAAGGCGGGTGCCCGGAGTGCAGGAAGAGAAAAAAGCAGAGCCGTAGAGAAGACGGGGGCCTCCGAGAGGTTGGACTCCCGGATTGGGTCTCACGGTGCATTTAGGCAACCCTATCAGAACAACCAAGGAGAGCAGCATGGAACCTGAGAACCTAGAGCCCTGCCCCAAATGTGGCGGGGAGGTTTTATTGACGGTGGCGGTGTCCGTACTTTGCTTAGGGTGCAGGTCGGAATGGAAGCTCCCAAGAATTTGGAACGCATCCCAGTCCAAACTGGAAGCTCAGGAGCAGCATGAATCCAAGACCAAAGGCCAGGGGTAGAGCTGGCCAAATACCGAATCGTCAAGCTGAGTGAGAACCACTAAAGAAGATCAACTGGGACGAAGGCCGGAAGAAATTGTGGCCTCTGGAATGACGGCGGATTTATTCCGCTTCTAAAACAGTTGGCAAAACCAGAATCAGAGAAATAAGGCATGGCCAGACCAAAGCATGACTGGATTGGGCTCAAGGCGGAATTTGACTTGAGGGAACACAAAACCCTCAAGGAATTTGCGGAGTCCAAGGGGCTCAACTACAACCAAGTCAGGAACGCCTTTAAGGGCCTTGAGGGAACTGCATTGGCCGAGAAGTTGATCAAAAAGCGCACAAAAGAAAACCAAAGCCTCAAAACCGGGCTAGAACCAGTTTTCAAAGGGGTTGAGCCAAAAGCGCACAAATCAGAGCGCACAAATCGCACCGCACAGATCAAAGCGCACAAATCCAAAGAGCATGAGCCCCAAGCCGAAGACCATTCAGAGACAATCGGCGAGGTTGGCGATAAAAAGCGCACAAATCAAAGCGCACAAAATGGCGATGGTTCTCATTTGCGCCTGCGCACGAGCCGACAAGAGACCTTCATCAACGAGAAGATCAGAGGCAAGACCAACACCGAGGCGGCGAAGGTGGCTGGTTATGCCAGACCCTCCGAGGCAGGTTCGAGGCTTTTGGCGAAACCGGAGATTGCTTGCGAGATCATCAAGAGCCGCCAGCAGCTTCGAGAAGAGTTCCGGCATTTGGTGCGCTTCGGGATCAACCGACTGGCCGAGATTGCGGAAACCGACCTCCAGGATGTGGTGGACCTCTCCACCGGCGAGCCCAGGTTGGCGACCCAAGATGGGAGACTCCCCAGGGGGCTCAAGAAGGTGGAGATCAAGACCTTCACCAACGAGGAAGGCACCAGTAGCGAGTACCGATTTGAGGTCCATGACCCGGCCAGGGCCATAGACCTGATCAACAAGCTTTTGGGCACGGCTGACGACAACTCCTACAACCACCTGGAAAGCGGGAACCCGGCGGCAGAGGATATTTGGACCCGGTTCCTCAAGGGGGAGATCAACGCCTACCAAGCGGCTCACGCCTTCCAAGCCCAGGGCCTTGGGGTTCCGCCCTCGATCATGGCCCACATGAAGGCAGAGTTGACCATCCCAGACCCGCCCAAGGACATTAAAAGCCAATCCTTGGACTATGACGCTCTGGAAGCCAGAAGCCAGCGGTCCAAAGAGGAAGTGGAGCGCCAGCTCAAAGAGTTCCTCCCCCAGCGAATGCTTGAACTCAAGCAGATCAGTGAGGAGTTTGGGGATGGAAACAACGGGGCCGAAGAATGACCAAGATTGCACGGGCCTTTGAGATTGCAGCGCCTAGCCTAATCCCCAAGCGAAATACGGGCGGGGCTGGCCCTGGAAGCCTTTTGGAGCACCCCCTTTACCCCAAGGTGATTGAGCGCTACCGCCGGGACTTCGCCCGGTATGTGCGGGAGGTCCACAACTACAGCCCCACTTGGCAGCAAGAGCCAGTGATGGAGGCTTGTAACCAGGAGGGGTTCCAGATCAGCGTGGTCTCCGGGCATGGCACCGGGAAAAGCCGCCTCTTTGCTTCCTTCATCGACTTCAACCTCCGAATCTTCCCTTACTCCAACCTGATCCTGACCGGGCCGAACCTAGATCAGATCAAAAAGGTGGTCTGGAAGGAGCTGGAGGGGATCAGTTTTTGCGCCGATGTCGCCTTTTCTTGGTGGCGTGGGTACTTTGAGATGATGGCCGAATCCTACTTTTACAAGGACAACCCCAAGAGCTGGTTTGCCAGCCCCAAGACCGCCCCGATTGGTCGCCCTGAAAACATTGCGGGGATGCACAACCAGCGGTATGTGATCCTGGTCGATGAGGCCTCCGGGGTGGATGATGCAATCCTGGCGGTGCTTCGAGGGGGCCTGACTGAGCAGGACAACTGCATGATGATGGTCTCCCAGGGGACCAGGAACACCGGCACATTTTATGAGTCCCACCACCAGAATCGCCAGCTCTGGTCCTGCTTCCACATGGACAGCGAGCTTTCCCCCAGGGTGACTAAGAAGTTCATCCGGGAGCGGCTGATCGAATACGGGGGGTTCCACTCGGTCAACTACCAGATCAAGGTCAAGGGGGCCTTCCCCAACAACTTGGCGGGCTATTTGATCCCCAGAGCCTGGGCAGAGAAGGCGGCAGACCGAAGCCTTCTCATTGAGCATGACACGCCGCCGGGGGTGGTAATCTCGGTGGATGTGGCGGGGGACGGTCGGGACAGTTCGGTTTTGCTGGTGGCCAGGGTGAGTGGGTACAAGAAGGAGAGGAGGTTGGAGACCTTAACCCTCAAGGAGTTCCCTCACCTGGGGGACACCATGAAGCTAGCCCAGATCGTCTATGACCACTGGCGGCAGCATGAAAGCGCCTCTGTGATCGTTGACTCCATTGGGGTGGGCAAGGGGGTTTGCGACCGGCTGGCAGAGCTGGGGGTTGAGGTCCAGAAGTTCCGGGGTGGGGACGGGTCCTTTGAAAAAAAGCAATACTTCAACAAGCGGGCTGAGTCCTACTGGTGGCTTCGGGAAGGCATCTTTGACCAAATGGTGAAGCTCAGTTACAACACCAAGCTTTTTGACCAGCTGGCCAACCTGCCTTACGCCTACTCCGAAGCCGGGCAGTTCAAGATGATGAAGAAGGAAGAAATGGCCAAGAAGGGGATCAAAAGCCCCGACTTGGTGGACGCTTACACGATGGCCATGCTGGCGAAATACCGGGCCAACGGGGCGGTCTTTTTGGATGAGGACGAAGAGGTGGCAGCAGCCAAGTCTTTTTTGGAACAGCTTGAGGGAGGGCTGGAAGATGAATGAGGCATTGAAGAGAGCCAAGTCGCCACTAGGGGCGAAGAACCGAAATCACAAACAAGGTAAACAGATATGACAGAGACGACAATTCAAACAGGCATAACCAAGAGGGCCAAAATCTCCGGCTCTCGGTGGGTTACTTTTGGGGTTCTCTTGGCGGCGGTGGCCAATGCCTACTTCCTGGGCAAAATCGCTTTTGAAACCGCTTTCCTGTGCTCCTTTGCGGATGTGCTCTACCTACGCTGGAGGGATTAACCGATGGAAGAGACAGGGCTCAGGTTTTTGGTGATCCGAAGCGTCTTCGGGTGCTTTAATGTCGGGGTGATGGTGCGCTCCAGGGATGAGCAGTACTGGTTCGCTTTCGCCAAAAGGCAGCACATCGCCCTGGTCTGCGAGCAAGAGAGGGTGGATCAAGAGGCCCTGGAAGGCAGCCTCTACCGCTTGGCTGAAAGGATGGCCGACCCCCTCTTCTGCGAGGCCCTTCCTACCGAGATCACAAAGCACTTCCAGGGGGTTTTTGAGGTGACTCCTTGGATCGACTTCTCTAAGAAGATGGAGCCCGGAGAGCTCCTGGGTCTGGCCTACCTCGACCAGATCAAGGCCCCGTTGACCGGCCCGATTGTGGCAGTCGAGGCCAAGCCGAATGAGTACACCCAAGAGCGGGCTTTTCGCCGGATGGATACCCAGTTGATCCACCACACCGCTAGATTTCGAGCTTTGGAGTTGGAGGGGTTGGAGCTGGAGCAGATCCTGGAGATGGACGAATCAAAGGCCCTGGAACTCATTTGTCGTTTGAGGTGGCCACGAACTGGGGGGAGGGCAACCTGTCCCTTCTGTGAAGAGACAGAAACCTATCTTGATGACCGGAACCGCAGGGTCTGGGTCTGCAAGACCTGCAAGAAGCGGTTCAAGGTCTTCTCCCTGACCCCGTTCTCTGGCCGAAAGCTGAGCTACCGGCAAGTGCTTTACCTCCTGTTGGCGATCAAGGGCGGTGGGCCTGGGGTGGTTTTGGGCTCCGTCTTCTCTGGGTATGACCGGCGCTCCCTGGACGAGGTGATCTTGACGATCCGGGAGCACATTGGCCCAGACTTGGTGATCCCGACCCTGCCAAGCTTCAAAAGGGGCAAAGGGGGGCGGCTGGTCTCCCCACTCATTGCCCAAAGGGCTTCCTACCGCCGAGAGCTTGAATCCATCTTGGGCGGGGATTGCCAAAATAAGGCCCACATCGAGCTGGCCAGACGGATTTGCCGCTACATCCTCTACGATGGAGTGCGGACCCAAAAGCGCAAGACGGTCGAGGAAGACTTCCCTGACTCGCCGGATCGGGCTTGGTGGTTCTATACCCTGCTTTTGGACCAGACCTTGAGCTACTTGGCCTCTTTCATCAACAAAACCCAGTCCCAAACCTGCTATGGCTGATCTAAAACCTCTTTTTACCGCAAGCCTAGTGCTCCAAGACAAGTACGAGCTGACCGGAGTTCTGGACCCAGGGTCGGGGCGGGTGGTCTTGGCCAAGCTGGAACGAATCTCCGATCAGCGGGGCCGGTTCAGTGAGGAAAGGCTCATCAAAAAAGCCCAGGCGATGAGCCAAAAGGGCGGGGTGGTTCTGATTGAGGATTCCCCAAACTCCCTGGTGGGGCGGAACTTGAACACCA
>MFNF01000022.1 GCA_001783715.1 Candidatus Lambdaproteobacteria bacterium RIFOXYD2_FULL_56_26 | reverse complement strand
TGGAAGAGTCATGGCATCCCACTTAAGAGGTTTGATAAGTGGGGCATGACAGCATTTTATCGAATTGTCAATCTCGTGACTACACTATCTAGGGTAAAAAAATCAAACTTGTCTAAAAAATGCCCTCACAGTAGAATCGGCACCATTGGCGACCCAACGCCCAACTGACCCAAACTTTTCTGCCTGGAGTCTGATGAAAAACCTGTTGTTGTTTTTGCTGCTTCTGGCCATAGGGGGAGCCGGTTTTGACCTGGCGGCCCAAGACAGCCGCTTGGAATTGCGGCTTTTTGCGGTTTCCAGCGGAGCCTCTGCGATTTTTAGTCGGCACACCCAAGGAACCGAGACCTTTTATTATGACGGTGGCGGTGTCGGGGCTCGTATTTCCGGGGACCGGCTTTCCTTGAGCTACATCAGCGGCAACAGCAACTTGGTCAGCGCCACCGACAGTTCCGCTGATGTCTCGATCGACATGCGTTACTCCGGGGAATGTAAGACCACCCAAACCGCCCTGGAGCACAGCTGGTACTCCGATAAACCGCAAGCCCGTAGCCAGTGGACCTTTGCGTTGGGAGCGGGGGTTATGAACCTCGACTGTACCAACCGCAACCTGGATGACGGGACGTTGTTAAACTATTCCGCCAGAAGCTCAGTCCTCACCCTTTCGTTGGACTACATCTTCTCCGGCAGCTTCTTTATGGGGATGCAAACCACATCCGGGATAGGTTCCGCTAAGGTGCACTACCCAGACCCCAAATCCGAACAACGCTATAAGTCCGTATACATCGGCCAAGCCGCCCTGGTGGCGGGGTTGGTCTTTTAGGGGAATTCCGCTGGGGGAAACAGGAAGGCTCCATCCGGTTGAGCCCTTTCACCGGGGATGCTCCCTGCCGCCGCGCCGCGTAGCCGGAGAGTCGGTGCAAGCCGAGGTTAGAGGAACTTACAGCGGCTTTCTCAGAGGTTTTTGGAGAGCGGCAGGGCGATGGGGATGAAGATGCGGCAAGAGAGGCCCTGTCCGGGCCGGTTGTCTAGCGCCAAGCTGCCCCCCAAGCGGCAGGAAACCGTCTGCTCCACCGCCTCGGCCCCGATCCCTCGCCCGGAGATTTCGTTCACCCCTTCTTGGGTGGAAAGGCCGGGGTGGAAGATCAGGTGGTCGATCTCCTGGGGGCTCGGTTTTGCGTCCAAAGGGACCAATCCTTTTTGGATGGCTTTGGAGAGCAGCTTTTCTCGGTTGATCCCTTGGCCATCGTCACAGACCTCCAGGTGCAGGCCTTGGTTGTCCCGAGCCGCTTGGATCCGCAACAACCCCTTTTCGGGCTTTTGGTGGGCCCGGCGCACTTCGGGGGATTCGATCCCGTGGTCCAAGGAATTGCGGAACAAATGGACCAGCACCTTCAATTCTTCAAACAGTTTGGGCGGCACCAGCACCTCGCCGCCGAGGGCCTCGAACTCCACCTCTTTGCCCAACTGGTTGGCCAAACGGATGGACAGAGACTCGAATTGGTTGAACAGTACCGACAGCCGCTTGCTCGCCGCCCGTTCCAAGATGCCCAGCCCCGCCCGGTCGGCCTTTTCCAGAAAGGCGGCCTTGAGTTTGTTGAAGTCGTTGGTAGAAAGCACTACCCCTTCCAAACGTCTGCGCAGCTCTGGGGTGACATATTCGAGCAACTCCACCGGTGCTTGGGACTCCACGCTGAATTGGGCCAGCAGCTCTTTTTCCACCCCTTCCAGTCCGGCCAAACCAATCTGTTCCTCCAGTTCGTGGCACAGACTCATGATCGGCTCAAACCCAAAGAGCCCTGCTACGCCCTTGAGGGTGTGCAGGTCCCGGAGCAGTTGGGGGTTGGACTGGGTCTCCAGGAGCCCTGCTTGGACTTGGGCCACCAGATTCATCAGGCTGTAGTAGGATTCCGGGTCCTCGTAGAGGTAAAGCAGCCTTCGTTGGCGCATTTGCAGGGCATCCAGGTCCTTTTGGCTGGTGATATCAACCATGCCCACGTCCAGGGCAGAGAGGCGCTTGTCCCCGTCCAGACAGGGGTAATAGGTCAGGGCAAAGGTCCTGGGTTTGCCCTGGGGCGAAGGCAGGTTGACCTCGCCGGGCAGGAGGGTCAGGAGCATCTGCACCGCCTTGGAATCGTACTTGGGGTCAAACAAGGTCGGATAGGTGCCCCACAGGGCAGTAAAGCCGGGGGACCGGGTTTCCATCAAGGCCGCAAATTCCTTGAACCGTAGGTCATAAACATCCTTGACCCCAAAGTACTCCAGACATTTACCGGAAATGTCCAGGGTGAACCTGCCTTTGGAGTCCAGCTTAAACAGCCCCTGGGGGGTGTGTTGTAATGCTTCGGAAAGCCGCAGGCCCAGGGACTTTCTTCGCTCCCCGGTCGATTGCAGGAGGCCCAACAAGGTGGATTTGGGCACCAGAACCTGGAACCGGTCCGCAGGCATTTTGAGCAGGGTGACTTCGCTTTGGGCCCGGACGGTCGCCGAGGCCAACTCGCCCAGCAGCGCCCCCATTTCCCCCAGGTAGTCGCCCTTGTGCCGTTCGGCCACCACTTCCCCACGGACCAAAATCCCGGCCACCCCCGAGAGGATCACCAAAAACTCGGTCACTGGCTGGTCGATCTCCAAGATCAATTCGCCGGGAGAGTACCGGACCGGTTCAAATTCCTGGGCCAGGATCTGGTAGCCTGCTTCCTTGAGTCCCGCAAAGAGGTTAACCGTTTGCAACAGTTCTATTTTTTGGGTCAGGTCCAGGTGCGGACGGCTTTGGTTCATAGGGCCAGGGGGCTAGATTTTGTAGCTAAACTGCACCTCAAAGGTAACACACCGGAGTAAGCCAAGTAACCCCGTGAAAGACACCAGAAGGCTTTAGCCTTGGCCCTAAGTGTTTCTACCTAGACTAAAGCCCTGTTCTCCCGAGTCGCTTCTGGTACCTTGGTTTAAGGCCGATTCAGCGGTTTTGTGCAGGTTCTACCCCTAACCGGATGGATTTCTCAGTTTGTCTTTGGCTCCCACCCAAACCCAGCAGACCGAAACAACCGCCCGGTCCCATAAAAAAATCTCCCCCGAGCTTCCCGTCTTCCACCAAAAGCCACCAGCACCAGGAACGAAATCCAGGTTTTCCCCTTGACCCTAGAGTCCACACGGGTCTATAATGACAACATTCTCAAAGACCGCTCTCCGGTTCTTTTCCGTTTCCCAAGTTTGGGGGTGCATTGGAATTCGACTGGGATCAGGCGATGGGAGGGAAGCAAGCCGTGGTTGGTCGAAGGGCCACGATAAAAATCGATTGTATAAGTAACTGCTAACAACAGCGAATACACCCTGAACGAAGTGGCAATCGCCGCCTAGTTCAGGTTCCGGCCCCAAGCTAACGCTAACGGGCTGGGCGGAAGATGCGAGGATGCCACATAGTCGTAGCCTTCTGTAACTCCATGCGGCTGGTCTCGGATGATTCAACGGCATTCGGGATGAGAAACACGTTGATGGTGAGGCTTGAGGTCGTCTGCTACCAAGAGAGTCCCACAAGACACCAAACAGACTAAGCTTGTAGAAGACTCAAATCCCAATCCACAGGACGCGGGTTCGACTCCCGCCACCTCCACCAAGTTTCATCTACCTATGTTAATTGGCTTTCGCTGAATAACTAGGTTCAAACCGGCTTTTGGGTTTCTGATCGGAAACTTGCCTGTCAAACCCAAAGTGAGTAGTTCCCCTTCTTAATTTGTAATTGTTCGTCCCTTGGAGCGCAACCTGCTGACGCAAAAAGGAAAGGCAGCATACCAACAGCGAAGCTCCACCCTCAAGCCGGTTTTCGGGCAAAGGGCGATGAGTGGGCCAGTGAGGTTTCTGCTCCGGGGCGTTGAGAAGGTGGGGATGGTGTGGTTGCTCGGTGCACAATCCACAACCTGCCCCAAGCTTTGGCGGGCGGGTTGGTGGCCGGAACTGGCCTAAAGGGGAAGCCTCCTGGAAGGGCCTTGGTCTCATGCTGCCCCCGAAGCGGCCCAATCCGCCCAAAGTGCCCCGGTTGAATTCCGATCCGCCCAAAAAAGGCTGGACCATCGGTTGGACCGGTGGTTAGATTAATGTTCCGATAAATGGTTTACCGGGCAGGCTCATATGCCGGAAGTTTCTTTTCAAGCTTTGGATTATAACACTTTAGAGTGGCCAACCTATACACTTGAGGCAATTATGGGGACGATTTTGACAATGTTTAACAATAAGGGCGGCGTTTCAAAAACCACCACGATTTTCAATCTGGCGGTATTTTTAGCTTCAGAGCAAAAGGTACTTTTGGTTGATTGCGACCCTCAATGCAATGCAACGGAACTTTTTTTTGCATCCCATCCTGAACTAGATACCCCTGATTTTGAGCTTCCGGGGACTTCAATCTACGAAGCGATGCGACCTAGATTTGAAGGAGAGGTTGGTGTGATTGATGTTAACGTGCTGGAGCTCACCCAATCTAGCGAATATAGTAATCTTTATCTCCTGAGAGGTGATCAGCAGTTTTCAAGAGCTGAAGATTATCTCGGAACCGCATGGGCTCAGGCAATTACCGAGAATGTAAATGAAAAGAAGACATATGTTGCTTTTAGTCGGATGCTATCTTCTTTGATGGATGCCCACAAATTTAAGTATATTCTTTGCGATATCGGCCCAAGTACAGGTGCGATCAATCGAACAGTCCTTATGGCCTGCGATGGTTTTTACATGCCATTGATTCCAGATAGATTCTGCGATCAAGCGGTACAAGTGCTTGGTCCAATCATCAGTGGTTGGGTTAAAAAGCATAAAGAGATTTCAAAAACTCTCAAACCCTTCAAGATAGAACCGTTCGCTGGTGAGCCCAAATTGTTTGGGGCTATAATTCAAAACTATAAAGTACGCAGTGGAAGGGCCAAAAAAGCCTATGATGCTTGGCACAAGGTCATACAAGGGCATATAAGTACAAATTTATTGTCGGCGGGAGGGTTGGAGCTTGCACCAAAAACGCCAAAGCAAAATCCCTTTGTGGCTTCGATCCGGGATGTCGGCCCCTTGGCACCGGTAGCCCAAAAAGTTGGGAGAGCCATCTTTGACTTAAAAGCTGAGCATTCCTGCGAATCATCCGAAAATGGGAAAAAGCTCACGGGAGTTGCCTGGGAGTATTGGGTTAAGTTGATGAAGGAATATAAGGAAGAAATCCAAAAAATTTCAAAGGTGCTATGAGCAAAGAATCAAAAGAGTTTATTCATGTGGCTTTGTTAGATATCCTAGGTTATAGAAGCCTGATAAAAGCGGACATGGAAGGGGGGAGCGACTTTGGATTTCGGAAAAAATTGACGAACGCCCTTCAGGCGCTTTCAGGTATGAACGAAGCAGAGTTTTCATTTCAAAGCATTTCAGATACAATAATACTGGCTCAGTCTGCTGATGACTTGCTGAAGTTGTTGTGGATACTTAAGAATGTTTATGTGGCGTTCATTGGACAAGGTCTTTTAATTAGGGGGGCTCTTGTTTTTGAGCAGCACTTTAAAAACAACCATTTAACTTACAGCAATGCTTTAGTGCTTGCGCAAGATAAAGAAAAAAATGCTGCAGTATATCCGAGAATAGTCATAGATTCTGGGGTGGTGGAGCGAGAACGAGAACATGAGAATTGGCAGAGGATTATTGATTCAAAACTTGTGTATGCGCAAGGGGGACAATATTTTCTAAATGTGCTGGATAAGGGAAATTGGGGGCAAGTTTACGAAAGTGCAAAATTGATTTATGGGGCCTTTTTTGAAGGGAAATTGGGGGATAAGAGTGAACATGTATTGTTGAAGCATTTGTGGCTGGAGAATTACCTAATTTCATCTGAGCACGCAGACAGTCAATTTGGAAGGTACATTCAGCCTTTACGACCGCTGGAGTAGGGGAAATCTGGAGGTTGGGATAATTATTTTAAGACCACTGCACGGTAGAAATCTCACAAAGTATTTGCTAGCATGGGTTCAGCCCGATTCCAGGAGCCACGATGCCAGGCAAAAAGACCGCCCCCGATTTCGCCGATTGCCTCGTCCCGCATTCTCCCAAGCAGAGCTTTTTGTCCAAAGTTGACGAAGTCATCGACTGGAGGCCCATAGAGAAGCAGCTCAAGAAGCAGTACTGGCGGACCCAGAATGCGATCGGGAATGCGGCTTATCCGGCCCTGCCGATGTTT
>MFNF01000021.1 GCA_001783715.1 Candidatus Lambdaproteobacteria bacterium RIFOXYD2_FULL_56_26 | reverse complement strand
CAGATACACGAAAAACGCGAATTCCTTCTTGGCGGCAATTCATATCAGGTGCATTTTTCTTTGGGCCACAATCTCGTGACTACACTATCTAGGAGTTTGCGGAAGCGGTTTAGCCAAGCATGAACCACTTCAACCACCCATCTTCTCGCCCGCTTCCTGGGGCTTCTTTTTTCTGCTGCACCTCTTGGGTCAACCTTCGGCGCATAGTCATAGAAGCGCATGATCCAGGCCGCCAATTTTCCAAAGTACCCCCTGTCTGCACATAGATGCTGGAGGCGCTTGGGCCTTTTGATCACCACCCCGGCCAAGACCGCCTCAAGCTGGCTGACATCATGGTCATTTGCTCCGGTCACGACGATCGACAACGGGACTCCACGCCCGTCCACCAGCATATGGCGTTTGGGAGTTTTGAAACAGCGGCTCAAGACTGGCCAATGCCTGCGGCATTGACCGTTTTTTCCCTCTATCCGTTGGCCCCAGTCCAACGGCATCCTGCGCCAAGGGAGCCTTGACCATCGTCCCGTCTATCGCCTGCCAGGACCAAGCGATCCCCTCCATCGCATCATATTCCGCCAAACCTGCCTGCCAAAGCGCCAGGAAGAATCCAGCCTCCGACCACTTCTGGAAGTAGCCATGGATTGAACTGGCGCTACCAAACCGCTCTTTGGGGAGCGATTTCCACTGGCAACCGGTTCGCAGAACAAACACAATTCCTTCAAAAATCTGCTTGGGCGGGAGTGGCTTCCGACCCCCACCAGCCTTCCTTTGATACAACTTGCTTGGGTCCCGCTCCGGCTTGGGGATCAGGGGTTCCACCCTCTCCCAAAACGCATCCGACACTTCCCAGGATTTTACTTTTTCCATTGTTCCGCCTTGAGATTGTAAGGGAAAAATAGCGACAATTAGCGAAAAGAACTAATTGCGGATATATCCTAAAAAGTCCTGCTCCATCTTGAATTTGCCGATCTCCTTGTAGAGCTCTTCTTCACTCGGGCCTTGTTTGGCGACTTGCTTTTTGCCCTTTTCACAGACCCCGGTTGCACCCTGGACCAGGGACTTTTTCCAAGTGTTGATCAGGGTCGGGTGGATCTGGCACAAAGCTGAAAGTTCGGAAATCGTTCGCTTACCCTTGGTTGCCTCCAACGCAGCTTTCGTTTTGAATTCAGCTTTGTATTGTTGTCGTTTGTTGCTCAGCCTTTCTCCTTGCTGGAAGACGATCAGAGCTTTGCCGATAGTCCAAATTTTGCTGACCACCTTACCAGATGCACCTATTTCATGCTGTCAATGTGACACCTATAGGACCCATACAGACAGCCTATGTAGGCTCATTTGCCACAAAAAATTTTGTTGTTTACTGCCTTTAAAAACCCTGTAGTCTTGCTCTGAACAAACATTTACATCAATTGCCATCCAGGTAAAAAAAATGATTGATCAATCGAGTTTAGAACAAAAAATTAGTGATTTCTTAGTTTCTTTTTTACATTTGGATGCTTCGACCCAAATCGACCCAACGGCAGACTTGATGGATGAAGTCGGCTTGGATTCCCTAGAAGCTTTTGAAATGGTGATCACCTTACATGAGTTTTTGGGAGTGGACATGCCTGAGGATGTGGATATTAAAAAGGTGGGGAACCTGCGCGGCATCGCTCAATACATCAAGGATGAATACGATACCGAAACGGTCGAACAGTTCATGCAGCGGGATGTTGCAGACCTAGCCAAGATGCAGCAAAAAGACGACAGCTTAGGGGTTTAAATCGATGACTTGGCTCGACAAAGAACAAATTAAGCAGTTGATCCCGCACCGGGAACCGATATTGTTCTTAGACTGCGCTGAAATAATTGAAAAATATCATAGCCGCGGTTTCTATTGCTGGCAAAAGGAACATCCGGTTTTCGAAGGTCACTTTCCACAATTTCATCTGGTGCCGGGCATCTATTTGGTGGAAGCCTCCGCCCAATTAGCTGCCGTAACTTTGCGCCAGCAGTTTGAGGCTTTGCCTCAAGAACAGGCTGATAGCTACCTGAAAGGGCATCAAACTGAAGAAGTTTTGGGCCTTTTGGGTGGAATTCGTAAAACGCTCATCCACCGGCCCGTCTTTGCGGACAATCTAGTTGAGTTTGAGGTTAAAATGATACCTTACGGAAACCAGGCGATCCGAGCCAATGCGGTTGCAACAGTCGATGGAATCAAAGCCGCCACGGTGGAATTGATTTTAGGGCTGGCGTTGAAAACCGACCTACTGACCCACCTCAAGCAAGCGGAGATTCCATGAGAAGCCCTGTTGTAGTGACCGGTATGGGGGTGGTTTCACCTTTTGGCCTGGGGCGTAATACTTTTTGGGAAAACTTGATCCAGGGGCGTTCTGCGATACGCCCCATTGAAGTCTTTGATGCGGCGGCCTACAAAAGTTCGTTAGGGGCCGAAATACCTTCTGGAATCAGAAACAATTTAAGCTTAAGAAACCAAGCAGGCTCCCCCGAAGAAGATGCAACCTTTTACGCATACCTAGCCGCAGAAGAGGCGCTAAGCGATGCAGGTCTGGGCAAGTCAGAGCTAGAAAACCTAGGTGCACAGGCGGGCTTGATGGTGGGCACGCTCTGTTCGAGTTCGCGCAATTACGAAATATTGGGCCGCAAATATTTTCAAGGCGACTTGAACGGACAAACCCCGGTGTCTGTCGCTCCCACCCTTGTTGCCTACCAACTAGCTCACCTTGCGGACCGTTTGGGAATCAGCGGTCCAGCTAGCCTCAGCTCTACTGCCTGTGCTTCAGGGACAGATGCCTTGGGTTTTGCCTTAGACCTAATCCGTCTGGGTCGTTGCGAATTAGTATTGGTTGGCGGCGGTGATATCATCAGTGAAGTGATTCATGCGGGATTTAACTCCGTATTTTCTATTACCCAAGATTGCCTAAGGCCTTTTGACAAAAACCGCAGCGGGTTCGCCATCGGTGAAGGAGCGGCTTTTTTAGTTTTTGAGTCCTACCGGTCTGCTAAAGCTCGTGGGGCCAACATATATGCCGAAGTAGCAGGATACGGCTCTAGTAATAGCGCCTCACACCTTACGGCAACATCAAAAGACGGCTCCGGCGAAGCCCGCGCCATCTTCCGCGCATTGGCCGATGCCGACTGTTTAAAGGAACAAGTCGATTATGTGAACGCACATGGTACGGCGACCATACACAACGATCGTTCCGAAACTCTGGCGTTACAGAGTGTTTTTGAGGCGCATTCCCCGCATTTAGCGGTCAGCTCAATCAAGTCAATGATCGGGCATTGCATGGGTGCTGCCGGAGCGCTTGAGGCGGTCGCAACGGTGCTGAGCATCCACCAGGGGGTGATCCCACCAACCATCAATTTCCAAGAGCGTGAGGACTATTGCAAATTGGATTTGGTAACCAACGATGCCAGAAAAATGCAGGTGCGCAGCGCCCTCTCAAATTCCTTTGGTTTTGCCGGTAACAACGCCAGTATCCTCTTTACCCAACCTCAATGAGTTCTCAGATGCGCCCAATTGAAGTCGCCATTACCGGCATTGGAGCCCTATGCAACCTTGGGAATGATTGGCAGCAGATTGTTGCGAGCCCTGCCGAAGACTCGAAGAATTTCGTGCCTTGGCCCGAAAGCAGCGAACGGCCCTCTGAAAAAGCCTGGATCGCCCCGATTGCAGCCCCTTCGGCCGAAAAATATCTTCCCCAAAGACAATTAAGGGCTTTGGATCGTTTTCTAATCATGTCGGTCTGCGCCGTAGGACAGGCCTTGGAGTTTGCCAAATTAGACCCTAGCGATACTTCGAAAAAAGAAGAGTTGGGTTTGATCTTTGGCACCTCGCGGCCCGAATTCGGGGGATTCCAAAGATTTGCCTCCCCGGTTTTAGAAAAGCAGCTCCAAAAAATCAATCCAGGCCACTTCCCGCTTTTAGCGCGGAATGCGGCGGCTGGGCAGGCGGCCATTACTTTTGGGTTGAAAGGCTACAGCAATACCCTCGCAGTCAACCATGTGTCCGGTATTCATGCGATCATGCGTGCGGCGGATTTGATCCGGCTGGGCCGTTGCCGGAGTATGTTGGCCGGTGGGGTCGAATGTCTTTCTAGGTTATCGTTAGGTCACTCCCTGTCTTATTACAAAAATCATCTCGACCAAACTGATCCTCGATTTCTCGGGAACCAGCCGGGTCTTGTAGTCCCCGCTGAAGGTGTCTGTGTGGTGGTTTTAGAAGAGTTAAACCACGCCCTAGAGCGCGGGGCACAACCGCTGGCTTTGATCAAAGAGCAAGAATTTGGCCGCAGTCTGGACTCGGGGTCCTATGCCAAGTGCTGCCAGCAGGTATGGTCACGTCAAGAAACAAACCGCTGTGCCTGGGTCAGCATCTCAGCAAGCGGAGGCAATATGCCGCATGATCAAATCGAATCCGAAGCACTTGCTACGCTTTGGAACGGGCCAGACTATGCTCCACCGATCAGCGCCCTAAAAGCCTGGACTGGAGAAACCGAAGCCGCCGGTTCGGCCTTTCAAGTTGCTGAATCCGCCTGGGTTTTGGCTGGGCATAGCCCCTTGCGCCCGCCCTTGCGCCCTCAGGGTAGCCGTTTAAAAGAGGCAAGCCTTCAGCAGAGTGGGCCGAGCTGGAGTTTTCTCAGCAGCCGCGACCCCTTCGGGAATCACGCCTTGATGACCTTAGCACCAGCATCCAATTAAACCTAAAGGAACGTCATGAAACAAGTCGCCCTAATCACCGGAGCCAGCCGGGGCATTGGCCGCGCCATCGCACTCGAACTAGCTGAGCGCATGCCGGTCCTTTTGGTCTACGCTACTCGGCATCGTGAAGCCGAAGATGCGGTCAAAGAAATAACCGATAAAGGAGGAGATGCCCTTGCGTTTCCATGTGACATTTCCGACTTCGAACAGGTCAAGCAGCTGGGCCGAAAAATACGTGAGCAAAAGATGTGGGTCCACACACTGATCAACAATGCGGGGATTCTTAGAGACCAAATGTTTTCCCTACTCAAAGAGGAGGATTGGAAGGACGTGATCAACGTCAACCTGAACGGCACCTTCCATTGCTGCAAAGTGTTCCTGCAATCAATGATCGCACGAAAATCGGGCGTTATCGTCAATATTTCCTCAGTAGCCGCAGTGATCGGGCAGGTGGGTCAAGCCAATTATTGCGCCTCTAAAGGAGGGATTATCGCCTTAACTCGGTCGCTAGCGCGCGAAGTGGCCCCCTCGGGTATTCGGGTCAACTGCGTGGCCCCAGGTTATGTGGAATCGGAAATGTATCAAGCGGCAGTGAACAACCCTCAGATAAGCCAATTAGTCCAAACGACAATCCAACACTTTTGCCCCCTGCGTAGAGCGGGTAAAGCCTCTGAAGTGGCCAAAGTGGTCTCCTTTTTAGCTTCGCCTGCGGCCAGTTATCTGGTGGGGCAAACGCTTAATGTAGACGGCGGCTTGTCGATGTAAAACTTCCTCATGGAACCTACACAATACCCCTTTAACCACTTGCTGGCACCCATCAAGTTGCGCGGCCTAACACTGCCCAATCGGGTGATGATGAGCGGCTTGCACCTGGGCTTAGAAGAACAGCCGAACCGTGAAGCGGTGATGGCCCATTTCCTGAGGCAAAGAGCCGCCGGAGAAGTCGGCTTGGTGATGGTTGGCGGCTGTAGCCCCAACCAAGAGGGACGCAGCAGATTAAATTTAGGCTTGTCTTTAGCAGGTGAAACAGAGGTCGATAAGCACCTTGCTTACACCGAAGCGGTGCACCAAGAAGGCGGCCGCATTGCTTTGCAGATTTGCCATTTTGGACGTGAAGCCTTCCACGGAAAAAATGTCTCCTCTTCGTCGCTGAGAGCACCCGGAGTTTTGTATCGACCTAGGGCGTTAGAAGAAACAGAGATTAGGCGCACTATCAATGATTTTGCCCAAAGCGCGGCCCTGGCCGTTGCGGCGGGATATGACAGCATCGAAATCGTGGGTAGCCAAGGTTTTTTGCTGCACCAGTTTTTAAGCAAAACTTTCAACCAGCGTTCCGATGCTTGGGGCGGTAGCTTGGCCAATAGGGCTCGCTTTACTTTAGAAGTGCTCGAAGCGGTGCGGGCCCAGTTGAGCCCCGAGTTCCCTTTAATTTTTCGGTTTCCCGCCTTGGACCTCGATGAGCAGGGGCTGACTTGGACCGAAGTAGAATGGCTGGTTGATCAAGTGGTACAAAAAGGGGTGGACCTTTTGAACGTTGGGATCGGAAGCCATGAAGCCAAGGTGCCTACCATCGCTATGTCGGTTCCCCCGGCGGCCTTCGCACCGGTGGTCTCGGCAATCCGCCAACGGGCTCAAGGGATTCCGGTCGCCTTGAGTAACCGGATTGCGGACCCCTACCAAGCCGAACAGGTCTTAGGCCAGGGGGCTGCCGATATGGTTAGCTTGGGGCGTCCGCTGTTGTCCGATCCGGAATTCGTCAAGAAGACCCGGCAGAACCATGTTGAGCAAATCCGACCTTGCGTTGCCTGCAATCAGGCTTGCTTGGACCATGCCCTGACCGGGAAGAAAGTGGGTTGCATCTTAAACCCGAGGTGCCTGAGTTTATTGGAGGGCCAAAAACCGGTCCTCACCAAGAAGAGCCGACGGATTGCGGTGGTCGGAGCGGGGCTTGCCGGATTGGCTTCTGCTTGTTGGTTGGCCCAAAGGGGCCACGAAGTGGAGGTTTTTGAGCAGAGCTTATCGCTGGGCGGGGATCTACACCTGGCCGCCCAGATTCCGTCCAAACAAGATTTTGGGCGTTTGGTCCATTACTTTTCCCAGCAGGGCCAACGGCATGGAGTTAGGTACCGTTTAGGCCACCAAATAGACCCCATATCTGCGGCTTGTGCAGCCTTCGATTTTTATTTATTGGCCCAAGGGGGTCAGCCTAGACGCTTGCAACTACCTGGTTTTAAAGGGGTGATTAAAGATTATCGTCAAGTTTTGAGCGAGCAAGTCCCCTTGCCCGAGCCCGTGGTGGTTCTTGGTGGTGGCGGAATTGCCCTTGAAATGGCGGCCTTTATCCCCAGCCTCAACCTCCGAGGCAACCACAATGCCCTAGCCTATCTTCGCCAATGGTCCCAATGGGAAGCGGCACCGAGGGAAGCGGCACCGGTAACCCTCTTAAGGCGTGCAGACAAGCGGCTAGGGCGGGGGGTCGGGCCGACAACCCGTTGGATCCTGCTCCACAAGGTGAGCGCCCTGGGAACCTCGGTGGTAAGCTTTGATCACTTTGAAGCGGAGCCCGATGCTTTGTTGGTGACCTATAAAAACCATACCGAACGAATCAAAGCAGCGTCGATCATTTTTGCCATGGGTCAAACCTATTCTAACGGCTTGGCCGAAGGCCTGCGAACCGATAACCGGCCCCATGCTATTCTGGGGCACCCGGACCATTTGCCTGAAGGGGTGAATGTGAAATCAATCCTGAGTCAGTCCCATCATTTTTCCCAAAATTTTGAATCCATTTCATCAGAGAGAACGACATGAGACATCAGATAATGAATCATATTATTGATACTAAAGACCAATCGACCCTTGAGTGGCAACCAGGTAAACAGCCCGGCCAAGGCCGCTTTTTTAATCAGCAGACCGGCCAGAGCTACCAATGTATCGATGGGATTGTGCAGATGGTTCAAGCGGAGTCCCTGGAGGGGAAAAACAAAAAGTTCCGCCATCTTTACGACCAGTTCGCCAATTCCTATGATGTCGCCTCCAATATTGGCTGGGCCTATATTGGAGTCAAAGAAAGTGAAATGCGCAAACAATGTTTGGACTGTATCGAGTTTCACCCCCAGATGCAGCTGCTTGAAGTCAGTGCGGGCACAGGTGCCAACCGGCGCGTTATCCCTGATGAAGTCCACTATACCGGGCTGGACCTCTCCATCGGCATGTTAAAGCGCTGCCAGAAAAACCTCGCAAAGTGGAAGAAACATGCCAATCTCTTCTGCGCCGCAGCGGAGGAATTGCCATTTGCCAGCAATTATTTTGAAGTTGTATACCATTACGGTGGACTTAATTTCTTTAATGACCCGCGGCGAAGCCTGGAAGAAATACTGCGCGTTGTCCGTCCTGGTGGTCAAGTAGTCGTAGTGGACGAAACCGAATCGGCGGCCAAGAGCGTGGAGGATTTCCCTAAACTGGGCATCTTTTACAAGGATCGGGATACCATTACCATTCCGATGGACCTGGTTCCCGGCCAAGCACTCAATCCGAAATGCGAACTCCTATTTGACGAACGTTTGTACCGCATTTCTTTTAGCAAGGAAAATAACTCATGAAACCATTCCTCTATCTGGCTATTAGTTTTCTTTTAACGGTTCACTCGGGGCTGGCCGTCGCACAAGAACTTAACGGCAAAACAATCATGCAGAAAGTGTATGATCGCGACCGAGGCAAGGCCCGCCTGGAAGCTGCCCAATTGACGCTGGTGAACCCCAAAGGAGAGACGCGTTTGCGTGAGACCTTAACTTTGACGAGCAAAACCGAGGGTCTTGAACTGCGCTTGATCCGTTTCACCGAACCAAAGGACATCAACCGTACTACCTTTTTGAACCTGGAAAAGCAGGAAGGGGATGATGACCAATACCTCTATTTGCCCGCCTACAAACAAGTTCGAAAGATATCCAGTTCCGAGCGCAGCCGTAGCTTCATGGGGACCGATTACACCTATGAGGATATTCTCACCCGCAACGTCGAGGCCGACGAACACCGCTTCATTAAGTCCGAGGAATTAGACGGACGCCGGACCTACTTGGTGGAATCGATTCCCAAAAACTTCGATTCTTCGGCTTACGGGCGCATGTTGCATTGGGTTTTACCGGACAGTTGGGTGATTTTGCGTAGCGACTTTTATGACCAACGAGGCTTGCTGCAGAAGCGGTATCAGGCCCTAAAATTGATCCAAAGTGACCCTGAAAAAATCTGGGTCGTGCAGACTTCGGTAATGAAAAACCTGCTGGAGAACCATCAAACCACCATTGATATAAAAAAGTTGCAGCTTGGACACCCTGAGGTGGAGCCACAATTGTTCACGGTCCAGCAATTGGAGCGCCGTTCATACCCCGAGTTCCAACGCAACGACCTGGATTGATGGACCACAAAATGCGCACTCTATTGAAGCTAAACCTTGGCGCATCTTTGCGCTTTTTGGCTCTCTCGTTTTTCGCTTTCTCCATTTGGGGCGGTTCAGTCAGCGGCGGATCGTTGGATGTAGAGACCAACGGCGAGGTTTATTGGCAGGCGGCGCAGGGGAGGGGAAAAAACCAGTCGGAACAAAACCTGTGGGCACTGAAAGCAGGCTTGGAAATTTGGTGGGATGCCTGGGGCGCGAGGCTCGAAGGGCTCCAAGAAGAAGACCTGCATTATCGAGGCAAATCCTATCAGGATCTTGAAGGGGTACCAACTCCCCGTTCAGAGGTGCGCTGGGCCACCATCAAATACGAACAGAGCCAAGGGAGCCTGGAACTGGGCCGACAAGAAATTATCTTGGGCCGCTCCAACTACTTCCAGGTTGCCGATATGGTCACCCCGGTGGACTTCCAGCAGGCGGTGGTTACCGACAAATCCCGCTACCGTACGCCGCTGGATGCCCTGCGGATCAGGTACACCCGAACCGCCTGGGACCTTGACTTTGGATTGATCCAAGATGATCGCCTCAATCAATATCCGGGTCAAAATAGCCTCTGGTATCAGCCGGAACAAAACCCCTGCAATCTATTTGAAGCCGCCGGCCAGGCCTGCCAAGTGGTACCGGACCAAACCGAACAGCCCGCCACCTACCAAGGTTATCTTAGACTGCGGGCTTTCCTAGGGGCCTTCGATTTTTCCTTGATGCACTTTGAGGGATATGAACGGGAGCCCTCCTTTGGGGCCGACTTTGTGATCCTCAACTTCAAAAGCTTGTTAGAAATATCCCAGACCCGCCAACGAGTCCCCTCCACGGTAGCGACCTTCTCTTACACCTGGGACAAACACCAATGGGATATTGAACTGCGCCGGGATTTTCAGGCCAAGCGCCTCAACCTTGCCTCTGAAGCGCCCATGTTCCAGGAGCCACACAATATTGACTACGGCTTGTTGGCCTGGCGGTATCCGCTATTCGACGGGGACCTTTCGAGCGAGCTCTATGGCCGCTATATCAGCGACTACCAGAAGGGACAAACCCAAGACCGCAGCCAAAGTTTTTTTATGATCGACTACAGCAAAGAAACCCACAACCAACGATACAAGCACATTTTTCGGCAAGTAGTGGGCATCGAAAACAAAGACGGGCTTTTGCATCTTGAAGAATCCCACAGATGGACCGACCAATTGCATTTTCAGGTTGGAGCCGACTGGATCTGGGGCAAAGACACAGCCCCCCTGGGTCGATACCGACAGCACAGCCGAGTTTTTCTCGGGATGAAATACCACCTTTAACTATTTTGAGGCCAGTACATGAAAAAATTCACTAATTGGTTTAGCCGCCTGGTGTTGCGCAATCCCTGGGGTGTCATGCTGTTGATCGCCCTTTTGACCGTTCTGCTCTGTCTGCGGTTGCCTAATTTAACATTAAACAACAGCACAGACCGCTTTTTTTCCCCCGATGACCCCGAGGTGCTCACCTACCGGGAAATGGTAAAATCCTTCGAGAGCGATGGAATCATGTTGCTGGTCCTAGAGGCCCCCCAAGGCACGATGGATCGCGCCTATCTAGAGCGGACCGACGAGCTAACCAAAAGCATTGAGCAAATGCCCGAAACCGAGAAGGTTTACAGCCTCACCAACGCTCAAACCATCCGCGGCAATGGCACCTACTTAGATGTCCGCAAGTTACTCAAAGATCCAACCCAACTCGATCCAGAGGCCATCAAGAGATTCCATGATGACCTGACCCAAAACCAGATATTACAAGAGGAGTTATTTTCCAAAGACCAGCGGCTTGGTGCTTTGGTGGTTTTCCCGTTAGAAACCGGAAGCGCCAAGGACGCAGCACTCCGCTCCAAATTGATCGCCCAAATTAGGGAATTGATTCAAAGGCCAAAATTTCAAGAGCTCAAGCCCAGTTTCGCGGGGCCTTATGTGGTGGAGGCCGATGTGAACCACTACACCAAAAGGGATCTCGCTTGGCTGTTGCCGTTATCAGCGGGGATCATCTTTTCATTTTGTCTGGTTTATTACCGCTCTTGGACCTTATCGGGCATGGCAGGCCTAGAAATCATACTGCCGTTCATCTGGACCCTTGGGCTTATGGCTTGGTTGGGCATTAGCCTGACCATGGTTTCGACCCTTTTACCGCCTCTGTTGGTCACCATCGCCGTAGCCGACATTATCCACATTTACGCAACCTACCACGATCAAATGATTCAAGCGGGCTACCATGATCCTACTTGGTTGCAAAAATATAAAATGCTGCGCCGGACCTTTCGCCTTACGATGGCACCCTGCTTCATGACTTCTTTAACGACAGCTATCGGTTTTTTATCACTTTTTACCAGCGATATCGCTCCGGTAAAAGAGTTTGGTCTCTTGGCTGCTTTTGGTGTGTCGGCTGATTTTTTATTGACCATGGCGATGGTGCCGGTGGGGTTGCTACTGCTTAAAAGTTCCGGATCCGCCGGAGTCAATCCGACGGTTTTCTCTTGGTTCTCCAAATTCCTCTCCAAGTTGCGCCAGGTGATTTTGATGCATCCCAATAAGCTGATCCTGTTGATGCTCTTAATTATTGCGGCTTCAATTCCGGGGATCTTACAAATCAAGACCGAGACCAATTTTCTGGAATATTTCCCAAAAGACAGCCGGACATTCCAAGACAACCGCCGCATTGAAGAGGGTTTTTCTGGGGCTATGCCCTTGACGGTATTTTTAAAGACTTCGCATCCACAGGCCTTTAAAGACCCGGCCTTACTAAAAAAACTTGAACTCTTTGCCGAACAATTGCGCAATATCCCGCAATTCGGGAAGGTTTCTTCGCTGACAGACTATGTAAAAGAGGTCCACTGGGCAATCCAAGGAGAAAATGCGGATCAAAGACGGATTCCAAGTACCAGCGAGCAGGTCGGACAGGCTTTGTTCCTTTACGAGCTCGCTGCCGAAAACGACAGCGAACTTTCCCGCTATGTGAATTTTGATTATAGCGAAGCCGTTGTCAGCATACGGATGCGAGAGCACAGTTCAAGTCAAATCACCCAATTGATCGAACAGGTCAACGCCCTGGCCCAAAGAGAGTTTGCCGGCACAGAAGTGCAGGTGCGGATTACCGGTCGGGCCAACTTGTTTTACCAGATGGTCGAGATGCTTCTGCAAAGCCAAATCAAAAGTTTTTTGTTGGCCATAGCGGTGATCATCCTTTTATTTGTTATCTCTCTGGGCTCGCTTCGTCGAGGTTTGATCAGCATCCCGCCCAACCTGTTCCCCATAGCGATTTGTTTAGGTCTGATGGGCTACTTGGGGGTCCCCTTAGACGTTTCCACCGTAATGGTTGCCAGCATTTGTCTGGGGATCGCCGTAGATGACACGATCCATTTCATGTTCCGTTACAAATCCTTACGCACCAGCGGACAAGATCTGGAAAATGCCGTGGGCAACAGCATCGAATCCATCGGCACACCCATCGTGATCACCTCGGTCCTGCTGGCCATGGGGTTTTGTGTCTTAATGGGGGGTTACTTCAAGCCGACCTTCTATTTTGGCCTGCTCCTCAGTTCCAGCATAGCTTCGGCCTTAGTCGGCGACCTCCTTTTCTTGCCAGCACTTTTGCTACAGTTTGACCGCCGTAAAGGCATTAAAAAGGCCGCAGACCCAGCTTTGGAGACCCCATGAGCCAATACCATCGGATTCTCTATGTTTGGCTCCCAACGGAGCGGCCCATTTACCCTACTGGGCTCGTGACCTTGGCCAACCATATCCACCAAGACTTCCCCCAAATCGAGCAGCAAATTTTAGATTTATCTCCAATCGCCCCCAGGTACCGTAGCCAGAAACTGAAAGAAGTTATCCAAACCTTTGGGCCCAAACTGCTGGCTTTTTCTTGGCGTGATGTGCAGACCTTTGGGCCCCATGAGGGGAATGATCCGCTTAGAGACGCACTGAAATTTTATCACCACCCAAATCCATTGGAAAGATTGCGCATCGCACCCAAAATGTTAGGTCATTTCTTTTCTTACCGCCGCCAATTAAGGGGCAACCTCAAGCTAATCCGGCAAGGACATTTACAGACCCCCGGCAGCTTGACCGTAGTTGGCGGAGCCGGATTTAGCGTATTTTCAGAAGAGATTTTGGCCGAATTGCCCCAAGCGATCGTCGGGGTCAAAGGGGAGGGGGAGGGACCTTTAAAGGATATTTTGGAACAGGGACACCCCTCTGTTCGTTTGATCCAAGGCCCACACTGCCCCACCGAGCGTTACGAAAAACAAAAACTGGATGTAGATTATACCGCCAAGATATTTCCCGGCTATACCCGCTATTTAGACACTGCCATTGGAATCCAAAGTAAGCGCGGCTGTCCACATCGTTGTTCCTATTGCATCTACAGCCACCTAGAAGGGCGCAACATCCGCCAACGGGAGCCTAAACAGGTAGTCTCTGAAATCGAGAGTTACCACCGCCGGTGGGGGATGCGGCGTTTTTGGTTTGCCGATTCCCAGTTCATCCCTTCGCACCAGTCTGCCCAATCTTGTTTGGAGCTTTTAGAAGGGCTGGCAGCGCTCAATTTGCCCATCACTTGGAGTGGCTATGTTCGCACCAACATGATCGACCAAAAAATTGCCCGAGCCATGGTCCAATCGGGGTTAGAAGACCTGGAGGTTTCGATCAACTCCGGTTCGCAGCAAATCGTTGACCAGTTAAAGGCAGGTTTTAAAATGGAGGCCTTGTATCAAGGTTGCCGCAACCTAGCTGAGGCAGGCTATAAAGGTAATATCATCCTAAACTTCAGCCTAAACGCACCTACAGAAACCGAAGCAACGCTCAGGGAGTCGGTGGCCGCTTATCATCACATTTGCAGCATTTTTGACCCTAAACAGGTACAGCCCTATTTGTTTTTTCTAGGAGTTCAACCCCACACCCCACTATTCGAGCAACTAGAACAATCCGGCTATTTCAAGGGCATAAAACAGAATTTTTTCCGGCCCTCGCCGCGACTTATCCGCAAAATGCTACACAACCCGCCCCCCTTGGACCAGTTGATCGCCCGTAGTTGCTTAAAAGTCTGGAAGCAAGCCCAAGTTCCCGAGCGTCACGCCGGGCATTTGATCATGACCGAGTTACAGGCCCAACTTGGCCCGGAATCGACTCGAATCTGATATGATGAAACCAATCGGGAATCCGCTCACCATTTTTCAACTGGAAGTTCGGTACAACGAAACAGATTTGATGGGGGTGGTGTATCACTCGAATTATTTTAGTTGGTTCCATCTGGCGCGCGAACAGCTGATGAAAGCGGCCGGTGCCAGGGTTGCCGAAACGGAGCACCGCGGCATCCACCTTCCGGTTATTGAGGCCTGTTGCCACTACCGTGCGGCGGCCAAATATGGCGACCGGCTTGAAATCAGGGTATTTGTACACCCTAAGAGCCTAGCGTTGCGTCCGCATTTCAACTATGAAATCCAAAAGGAAGGGATAGGCCGGGCCATTGCCTACGGCCAAACTAAGCACGTTTGGTCAAACCACCAAGGGCAACTGCTCACCGGCTTGCCCGAGGCTTATCAGAGCCTCGGGAGTTGCTTCGATGGCCGCAATAGCACCTGCAAATAACCTGCGACACCGGGCAGCTTACCGCTGCAAGGCGATTTAGGTATCCTGTGCTGTTGGCAAAGGCTCTAACGCCGAGAATATCTTAAGCTCCCCGCAGGAGTTTTTATTCTATTGAGCCCTTGTCCCCTTGGCGCAACACCATTTTTTTAAACTCAATTTCCCCCATAAGCTCAGGGAAAAAAGCCTCACAGGGGCATTGAAAAAATTGAGCTACCTGCCGCACAAACCGTATTGGGACTCCCTTTTTTTCCCAGCGGATAAGGGTCCGCAAAGAAACCTCAGGAAAGCTCACTGAGTCGATCAAGTCAATTTGGCTCATACCTGAGAGAATCCGTAAAAACCGCAGCCGTTGCCCAGAATGGGCCGGGTCTGAGTCGTATAGGGCCCCCGGGATCGGCTGGTCCATAAATCGGGATCTTTCGTCCATTATTCTCATTAAAGAGGAATACAAAATATTAGGTTCTGTTGACATTCACCGGAGCCAGATGAGGGCTTGGACGGAGTAGAGGAAGGCCAAGTACCGATCCCCCAACTTCTCGAATCTTGAAAAGACCCTGCGGAAGTGTTTTATTTTGTTGATGAACACTCCACCAAATGCCACTCTTCGTAACCTACGAAATCGGTTTCCCAAGGTTCCCTTTTGGGGGAATCACCGGCAGCATTCCCTGTTCCTCGATTTGCCGCCTAAACTCAAAGGATGCGTACCCTTTTGTCCGCCAGCACTGCCTGGCCTAAAACCCCCAACCAACGAACGAGCCTGAGTTACATCATGCACTTGCCCACCGGTCTGGATAAAGTGTAGCGGGTTTCCCAATCCGTCCACGGCGATATGAACCTTGGTGGTGAAGCCACCCCGAGAGCGCCCTAACGCTTGGGCAGACTGTCCACCGCCAGGGTCCCCGGAAAGCGGAGCTTTTTGGGGTGGGCCACCGGGGTCCCCGGAAAGCGGAGCTTTTTGGGGTGGGCTACTTTTTTTAAAGCTCCGGCGGAGCAAGGATGAGCCCACACCACCCTGCCGTCGATCCGCAGGTTCCCCATATCCGCATCGGTGCTGAAATGGGCAAAGAGTCGCTCGAAAACTCTGTGGGCTTGCCATCGGGCAAACCGCTTGTAAATGCTGTTCCATTTTCCATACTTTTCAGGTAGTAGCCGCCACTGCCCACCGCTGCGGGCCAGCCACAAGACCCCTTCTAGAAAACATCGGCAGTCCGCTTCGTTGCCTGCTTAGGCACGAGGGTCCTGGGACAAAACCGCATAAATCTTCTCCCACTGGTCATCGACAAAGGCTATCGTCACAAAAAACCTCCATAGCAGCTATGATATTAGCTCTATGCAGGTCATACCCTTGCAATGTCAACAGAACCTAAGATACACTCCCTTTTTTGATTTTATAATTTGTAAGCGGTAAAGACACTCCTGGCCGGTCCAGAGACAAGAGTTTATCACTATAGGTCTTAGGAGCGTATTATTTTGAAAGTTTCTTGAAAACTGTACATTCGTCCAAAATTACTTGCTCCCAGCGGAAAAATTTCTTCTCCAGTGCAAATTCTGGAAACAAAGATTGAAAAAAAATTAGCAGTTTAAACATGGCACCCCCGCCCAACAATGTACTGGGGGGCTGAGACTAAAGCGCCTTGCCCCTTTCCTTGCAGGACTTGATCAGGGTGTCCAGGGAGGTTTGCAGTTCTTCGGGGGTGGGGTGGGAGGCGGCTTTGGCATCGAGGCATTTGATGATCTCAGCCTTGACCGAGAGGCTTTCTTCGGGAAGGACCCAGTCCAGATAGGCGGCACCATCGGTTTGGCCGTACAGGGACCAGCCGAAGAGGGTCATGCCCTCGGTCTGGGCCGAGGCGGGTTGACCCAAAGCAAAGCAAACACAAACCAAAAAAAACGGAAGTATCGTCCGCATCACTGGCCTCAACAAGAGGGTTGGTTACCTGTCCCCCCCAATGTGGGTGGGGTGGGGTGGAAAAATCCAGCCGGTTCAGGAAAGCCCCCCTCTCTGGCCGTTGTCCACCCGCTGGGGAGCGAGTGGGGCACGGCTTTCTTCCTGGGATTAACCTTGGATAGCCCTCTTTTAACAGGGTTGGTGCAGGGTTGTAAAAAAAGAATTCGGTCAAAATCGGTCAAAATCGGCCCGCTCCCCTTGCCTCCCCAAATTCTCGCAAGGCTGTGCGGTTGTAGGGTACGGAGCTTGGGCCAGGGCTAAAGCGGAAACTTTCAGGTCCAAGGCGGGGCCGCCAAACGGGACCAACTGACCGACCCAACAAGGCCCATCTGTTCTCACCTCCCCTTGAAGCTCCGCAAGGTCAGGCTGTTGGTGAGCACCGAGACGGAGCTGAGGGCCATGGCCAAAGCGGCGATCATCGGGCTCAAGGCGGGGCCGCCAAAGGGGACCAGCAGGCCTGCGGCAAAGGGAATCCCCAAGATGTTGTAGCCAAAGGCCCAAAACAGGTTTTGTTTGATTTTTGCCATCACCCTGCGACTCAGCGCCAAAGCGTCCAGGAGCCCCAGGAGGTTGTCCTTGACCAAAATAAAGTCTGCCGACTCAATGGCCACATCGGCCCCCTTGCCAATGGCGATCCCCACCTGGGCTTGCATCAGCGCCGGGGCATCGTTGATTCCGTCGCCCACCATGGCCACGGTCTCGCCGTTTTCCTGCAACTGTTTGATGCGGCCCAACTTGTCCCCTGGCAGCAGCCCGGCCCCGTAATCCTCAATCCCCAGCGAACCGGCCACCGTCCGGGCCACCTGGGCATGGTCTCCGGTCAGCATCAGGGGCTTGATCTTCAGCCGCCCCAGCCCTTCGACCAAAGCAAGCGCCTCGGGCTTGACCGGGTCGCTGATCCCCGCCACCGCCCAGACCTCGGCCCCGACGGCCAAAAAAATGGCCGTCTGCCCCTGTTCGTGCATCGCCAGGGCCTCGGGCGGCTGTGGCTCGGTGATCCCTTGGCCGGTCAAAAAGCCGTAGTGGCCCACCAGAACCCTTTGGCCCTGAAAGCTGCCTTCGACCCCCAGGCTTTTGACCATCTTGACTTCCTCCAGCTCCTGGGGCCTCACCTGGGCTTTTTGGGCGGCAGACAAAATCGCCTTGGCCAGCACATGTTCGGACCTAGCCTCGGCCCCGGCCATCAGCGCCAGCACCTCCGCCTCACTGTGCCCCTTGAGGGCCTTAAGGTCCGCCACCTGGGGCTGTCCTTGGGTCAAGGTGCCGGTTTTGTCAAAGACGATCCGGTCCACCGAAGCCAACGCCTCCAAAGCGTCCCCCCCTTTGACCAAGATCCCCAAACTGGCCGCCCGGCCGACCCCCACCATGATGGCGGTCGGCGTAGCCAGACCCAAGGCACAGGGGCAGGCAATCACCATCACCGCTACAAAGGCCTGGACCGCAAAGGCCGGGTCGGAGCCCCAAAAGTACCACAACAGCCCTGCGGTCAGGGCAATCCCCATCACCACCGGGACAAAAACCCCGGAGATCCGGTCCGCCAATGCGGCCACCGGGGCCTTGGCAGCGTTGGCCTCTTCCACCATACGGATGATCTGGCTCAAGGCGGAATCCTCGGCGGTTTTGGTCGCCTCCATCTCGAAGGGTTGGCCTTGGTTGAGGCTCGCCCCGATCAGGTCTTCCCCCGGTTTTTTCTCCACCGGCAGGGATTCTCCGGTCAGGAAACTCTGGTCCACCGCCGTTTCCCCCACCCGCAGCTTGCCGTCAATAGGGACCCGCTCGCCAATCTGCACCAACAAACGGTCTCCAGGCAAGACCTCATGAATGGGGATCAAGGTGACCCGGCCCTTGGCATCCAGCAGTCTGGCAGTGGTGGCTTTGAGTTTGAGCAGCGCCTTCATCGCCTCCACCGACTTTTGTTTGCTCCCCGCTTCCAGCCACTTGCCCATCAGAATCAAGGCCAGAATCACCGCCGTGGACTCGAAGTACAACTGGTGTAGCCCATGAACCTGTCCCTGGGCGATCAGGGAAAGCCCCCAGAGGCTGTTGCCGAAACTGGCCAAGGTGCCCAAGGCGATCAGGCTGTCCATGTTTGGAGCCCGGTGGGCCAAGGCCCGGAACCCCCGGCTGTAAAACCGGTGGCCGATCAGCATCACCGGCAGGCAAAGGGCCAGCTGGACCAAAGCATAAACCAAAGGCGCACTTTGGGGAGACAGAATGTCCGGCAGCCCCAGGCCCAACATCGGCCCCATCGCCAGCACAAACAGCGGCAAGGTCAAGGCCGAACTGGCGAAAAACCGTTTCTTCAAGTCTTCCTTTTCCCGTTGCTTTTGGGCCGAATGCTCCAGGTCGGCGGCGTTGCCCGCCTCCAGTTCCTTGAGGGCATAACCCAACTGCTCCACCTTCTCTTTTAAGGTCCGGGTTTGGACCAGATCGGGGTTGATCCGTAAGGAAACCTTTTCGGTCGCCAGATTGACGCTTGCCTTTTCAACCCCCGGCAGCTGGGTCAACCCTTGTTCAACCTTGGCGGCACAACTGGCGCAACTCATCCCCTCCACCCCAAAGGTGAGGCTGACCCGTTTTTCGGGCAACTTGGCCGGATACCCCCCTTGACCCAGTTTGGCCAACAGGCCCGGCAGGTCCAGGCGGTCGTCGTAGGTCAGGGTCAAAGACTCGGTCAACAGATTGACCTTCGCCCGTTCCACTCCCTCCGTCCCCTGGGCGATTCCTTCAACCTTGGCCGAACAGGAGGCACAGGACATCTCGGCCACTTCGATCAACAGTTCTTTCATCGTTCCTTTGGAGTATGGGCTCGCTCAGGCTACCACAGTGCTGGCCGGGTAGCCCGCTTGGGTGATTTTTTCGGCCAAGGCCCGTAAGTCCAGGCTGCCTTCAAAACCCAAGGTTAATTCCTTGGTCTCCAGGCTCACCTTGGCCTCCTTGGCTCCAAACTCACGGGCAATCCCCTCTACTTTGGAGCTGCAACCTTCACACTTCATCTTTTGGACTTGCAAGACCGCTTGGTTCATCTTCAAGTGCTCCTTCAGCTGGGTTAGACCGCACGGGAGAGCAACCGCAAGATCTCCTCAATCTTCCGGTCGAACTCCTCCCCGCCGGTCTTGGCGGCATCGGTGACACAATGGCGCAGGTGGTTTTCCAAGACCCCAAGCTCTACCTTTTTTAAGGCGGCCTGGGCGGCCTTGAGCTGGGTTAGGATGTCGGCACAATAACGGCGGTCCTCGATCATCTTGGCGATCCCACGGATCTGCCCTTGGACCTTGGCCAACCGTTTGAGCTGGTCTTCGTGACTGGGAAACATGATGACCCCCGGTGCAGGTTTCTTCTGCTGAAGCTATTATACCCCACCAGGGTATCCATAGCCAGAGTTTTTTCAGCTTTTACCGCACCGGTCGGTCAAGGGTCTTACAATTCCCCCATTTTGATGGAGCCGGTCAAAACCTTGTTCTCCAACACCGCTCCATCAGGCAAGGCGAGGCTGCCTTGCTCGCAAACCAGGATCACGTTGCCCCGAAGGGTGATGTGTTTGCCGAAGGTGACATCCCCCACCACGGTCAAAAGGTCCAACTCCAACATGTCGGGGATGGTTTCAAACCGTTTTTGGTAGTCTTCGTAATTTTGGAAATAAGGCCCCAGCCGCACCATCGGCAAGCCGGAAAACTGGCGTTCCGGGTTTTTGACCAAGACCCCATCGTTGAGCACAAACAGGTTGGATTGGACCAGCAACAGGTCGTCGGTTTTTTTGACCGGCAAAAACCGGGACCGAGGCACGTTGACCGCCTTGGCCCCCTCGAAGGCGGAAATTGCTCCGCCAATGGCCGTTTCCAACTGGATCACCGGGACATGATCCACCGTCTTTTTGTTGACGATCACCTCCAGCTCCAGGCCGGTGAGCAGCTTTTCCTTGAGCGCCTTGAGGTTGATCCAGATGTTGTTGGTGTTGAAGATACGAAACTTTTTGACGCTCTTAAACTCTTCGACATACTCGCCGGGAACCTGGGCAATCTCTAGGAGCTGCAACCCGTCTTCTTCGGTTTTGATCAAGGTCCCCCCCTTTACGTCCGCCCTGGTTTTGGGGGTCACTTCCATCAAGTAGGGGCAGCCGGAATCGGCCAAGAGGCCCAACAAACGCAGGTCCACCGAAGCGCCCAGGTTGTCGGCATTGGCCAAAAAGAGGTATTCCTTCCCTTCGGCCAAGGCCAAGTCCAAAATCCCGGATTTTTCAAAGGAGGTAAAAAAATCTCCATGCCCCGGAGGGTAGCTGATCAAACCCCCGTAACGCTTCCTGGACATAGGCAGGAGGCTGTCCCGGCGCAGCCTGGGGAACTCGTGTTGGGTAAAGGTCCGCAAGGTGACCTCCCCTTCGTACTTTTGGATGATCTTTTGGGTGTCCTGTTCGGTGTTGAAGCTGTTCATCAAGACCAAGGGCACGTCGGTGCCGTACCGTTCGTTGAGCTTGTTGATCTGGGTGACGATCAGGTCCAAAAAACTCAAGCCCCCCCGGACCTCGATCGCCGACTTGGGCCCCACGCAGCCCATGGAGGTCCCCAGGCCGCCATTGAGTCTGGCGACCACCAGCTTGGAAAGCAGTTCCTTGGCTTTTTTGTCCGAGACTTCCTTGAGCTGGTCGTACCGCTCCACCTCGCCCTCTTCGGGGCTTTTGACCTTGGACCAATCTAGGGATTTTTCCTTTTGGCTGTTCCAGGCCTTGTACAAGGTGCCGAAAGACTCGATCTGCTCTTCCGAAAACCCTTGCAAGGCAATGGACTTGGTGATTTCCGAGTACAATTTCATAGGTGGTTTCAGCTGAGGTTGTCGCCCTGGTTCAGTTCCTGGGCCTTTTTGTAGTAGTCGGTCGATTTGTGCTGGTCCCCGATCCGAAAGTAAAGGCCGCCCAGTTCATGGGCAATCGACCCGGCCTTCTCGGTGGTGCCGCTTTCCCGGTTGAACCGGTAGAGCCATTCCAGGTGGCTGATCGATTCGGTGGACCGTTTGTGGGTAGCAAAAAACCGGCAAATCTCCTCATGCACTTGCCTGGCCTGTTCCCAGTCCCGCAGGTGTTCAAAGAGCTTGGCCGCTTGGATCAAAGATTCCAAGGCCTTTTCCTCTTCCCCTTGGTGCTGGTGGATCTGGGCCAAGACCAGTTGGGTTTGGGCCAACAGGGCCTCGGAGATAAAAGGGTGCCGGTAGTTGAAGGCCTTGGCAAAAGACCGGTAGGCCCCCTGGGGGTCCTGGTCCAAAAAGAGCAGGTAGCCGTCGATCAACCAAAGCCGGGACATGTTTTCCTGGTTGAGGTGGGCCGGGTCGAAGCCGGCGGTTTCCAAAAGCCCACGCAGCTTTTCCATCTCCCCCAATTCCAAAAAGCCCAGACCGGTCTCCACCAACAGGCCAAACCGCTCCGCCGGATTGGGCAGGTCCAGGGCCAATTGGGTGGCCGCCAACAGGTGGCCTTTGGCCCGTTCCGGCTGCTCGCTTTTGGCGTACAAGGCGGCCAGACGGATCTGGAGTTTGCAGACCTGGGGCCAATTACGCCGGTCCTGCTCTTCGCTCAACAGCCATTCGTAAAGCCGCAGCGCCTGGGGCTCCAAAGGCAGGTGTTCCAGCACCCCCAAGAGGGACAAAAAGGCCCGTTCCAGGGTTTCAGGTTGGCGGGAGGCCAAGGAAAGCTCCACCGAACTGAGCAACAGTTGGGAAAGCAGTCGAGGCCGGTCGCCCAGTTCTACGGCCACCCGTTTGGCGAATTGGAGACCCCGTTGCCAGGCGGTTTCGTTGGCCCCCAACAAGGAGAGTTCCGCCAAAAGGTAACTCACCCCGGCGATGGTTAAGGCAGGTTCGTGGCCGACCTCTTCATACCGGCCAATCAGTTTTTTCATCAAGTCTTGGCCGATCTTGACCAACCCTTCGGCGGGCAAAAGGCCCTTGGCGCGAATCTGCCCGTAAAGGTGCCCGCCGATCCAGTAGAGGCTTCCTTCAAGGTTGCGCTCCAGCAGATGGGCGGCAAACAGGGCCTCCAGGTCCTTGTCGATCTCTTCGGGGCCAAACAGCGCCACCAGACTCTCCCGGGGCCACTTGACCCGCAGGAGGTACAAGGCCATCAGCAGCCGTTTGGAAGCGTGGGAAAGCTTGGACCAATGGGCGGCGAACACCTGGGTCCACAGCCGGGTCAAGTCGGTTTCGGCGATAAAAAGTTCCAACGTTGCCGGGTCTTCGGTCGCCCTGGCCAAGTCCAACAAGGTACGGTGACGCATTTGGACGGGCAGGGGCTCAACCAACAAGGGGACCCAAACCTCGGGCAACCGGTCGTCAAAGGCAAACAAAAGCTCTTCGACACTGGTCTTGTCGCTGCTGACCACCTGGGTGGAAAGTTCGGTCACAAAGGACTGTTGGGACAGGATCAGGACCCGAATCCCCTGGTTGCGCTTGGCCAACAGCCACTGTTCAAACAAGGGGTCCACCCGGTCGGGGGGATAATAGACCAACAGGTACCGCTGGTCCGGGTCCGAGCCTTGGCGCATCGGCACCTGGGACTGGTCGAAGTACTCCAGGACCTTGTCTTCTCCCCACAGGAAATCAAACTCTTCCCCCAGTTGGTAGGCATCCTGTTTCGCCTCTTGGCCTTCATGGTAACCCCAGCGAAAATAATAAAACAGGCTCAAGCTAAAATCCGCTCGGGGGGCCAAGCGGCGGAACAGCTCCAGGACATATTCCTCCTGCACTTGGCCCCAGAGGCTCCTAAGCCAGATCACCCCTTGGGGCGGGCCGGTCATCAAGGCACTGATCAGCTGGTTCATCACCCCCAAGTTGCCCCCAAAGGGACGGCGGGAGAAGATCCGGGGGGAAGGGTCGTAACCTTCGGGTTCCTCGGGAGGTTCTTCTTCCAGCAAAAAGGGGCGCAACGGGTCCAGCCGGGAATGGCCCAGAAGCTCCTTGGCCATGTGCAGCCTGATCCAAGACCAGTCCCAACTGAAGGGCAGGGCCGCCTGGATCTGGTTGACCGACTGGCGGTGGGCCCGCAAAACCCCTTCCCCACGGGCTAGGGCCAGCAAGAAGGCGCTGAGGTAGTCGTTGATCCGTTCTCGGGTCACCCGCCCGCTCAAGGTGACCAACAAGGGGACCCCGGATTGGCCCATCACTTCTACCGGGGTTTTCCCGTCCAACAGGTCGGAGGTCGCCAGAATCACCAGCCGCATCCCCCGCATCACCGCTTGGCCAAAGGCTTTTTGCAGCAAGGTTTCCAGGTCCAAGGGGACCTGCCCGGCCAACCTCCAGCTCCCTTCTTCCACAAAACCGCTGAACAAAAACAGGTCCGGCCCTGCTTCCAGGTAGCCCAAGAGCCTTGCGGCGCTGGCATCTCCATCCAAGGTCATCTTCAGCCGCCGGTTGGCCCCCCGGCCAATCAACCCAAATTCCTCGACCGGCAAGACAAAACCGGGGCTGCCCTTGAGCCCGTTGAGCGGGACATGGGCGGTCAAGGTCAAGGCCAAGCGGGCTTTTTTGTGGTCAAAGGGCAGGGTCGGCTCGGTGTACTTGGAGCCATAAAGCCGCACCAAACCGTGGGTTTGGCTGATAAAACTGACCCCGTCAAAGAGCAGTTCAAAGGGCAGGTCGGCCACCGAATCGTCCTTGGGCCGGATGTAAATGGCCCCCTCCTTGGGCAGCCTTACCCGTAGTGCTTCGGGAAACAGGGCTTCAAACAGCGTCTGGCCGTACCGGACCAAAAGTCGCATCACCTCTTCCCGCTGGCTCCTTGTCGAGTCGCTCTGCAACCGCTCGGACTTCCGTGCCCAGTTGTAGGTCTGCAAAGCCGCCTGGGTCAAGGATTCGGGCGGCGGGACAAAGGGAAATTCCAGCTGATATTTGGGGATGTGAACCGAAAGCTGGCTAAGCTCTACCACCAAGGGTGCGGTCATGGCTCAATCCTCATGATACAGTGAGCGGTAGTCGCCATGACGAAGGGTCTTTTTGCGGTGGTCGAAATGTTCCAACAGGGCTATCGCCAACTTCCGAGGCAGTCCGAACAACTCTTTAAACCCAATGACGGTGAGGGTCTGCTGCTTTTGCAACTCCCTCTTGGTCTGTTCCCACAGGGTTTCCAGGTCCTGGGGCCGGAAAAAGAACTCTTCCCCCACTTGGACCAACTTACCCCGCTTTTCCGCCAGCTTGAGGCAAGACAAAAGCTTTGGGGAATCAAGCCCCAAGTCTTCGGCCAGATGAAACAGTCCCGGCAGGTTGGGGGCCAACTGGCCGATCCTGTCCAGGCACCGCTCTTCCAAGGCCTTTTGGGCGGGGCTCAGGCCCCCTTTGAAGTCTTCAAGATGATAGAATTTATCGGTTTTGGCCAGAAGATTTTGCCGCCCTGCCCAGGCCAAAAGGCCCGCCACCTGTCCTTGGGAGAGCCCTTTGGGGGCGGAACCAAAAAAATGGTCCGCCGGGGCTCCTGCTTCCTCCGGGTGGGCTTGGTGGAAGGCCAGGAGACTTTTTTGGAAAAAGCCGATCAACCTTCTCACCTGCTCGGGGCAGAACAACCGTTTTTCGACCTTGTCCGGCTCCACCAACTCTTGCCGGGCCAGCAGTCCGGCCACCACCTTTTCGATCTCTTTGGCCGGAGCGCCGGTCCGAGGCCCCAGCTCCAGACGGCTGATCCCCCCCAACCCGGCCAAACTGGCCAGAACCCGGACCCTTTGGGCCAAGTCACCCTGTTCCAGCTGGGCCAGTTGCTCGACCAAAACTTTCCGGGTCCTACGGTTTAAGGGGCCGCTTAAACTCAAAGCCCGGGCCCCGGCCAAACTCCGTTCCGGGCTGCCGCCTCGCAGCACCAGGACATCACCGAACCGTAGCGCCAAAGGGCGGTCCAACTGGAGCAGGCAAAGCAGCGGCCCCGCCTTGGGCTCAAAGGTCTCTAGGGGAACCAACCGGCCCTGGGCCTGGGCGGCATGGACAAACACCGAAACCGGTTTGCGGGCGGAAATTTTGTGGGCCTCTGCGGCGATAGGTTCCAGGCGGACCGCTAACTTTTGGGTCACCACCAACGAGTCCGGCTCGGCCAACTGTTGCCCCCGCTCCAGGTCCTTGGGCTCAAAGCCTTGCAGGTTGACCGCCCCCCTCATCCCTTGGACCAAGGTCGAGGTCGGCTGGCCCAGGGAGTGGAACCCCCGGAACTTGACCGGAGTCTTTTGGGGATAAAGCCACAAGGGCCGGTCCAGGTCGGTGGCCCCGGAAATCACCGTGCCGCTGACCACCGTGCCAAATCCTTTGAGGCTGAAGGACCGGTCGATGGGCAACCGGAAGGAACCTTGGGGTTCGGGGCCGGGGAAAAACCGCTCCACCAAGGCCTGTTTGAGCGCTTCGACCCCTTGCCCGGTCTTGGCGCTGACAAACAGGATCGGGGCGGCTTCCAAAAAGCTGCCTCGAAACCGCTCCTCCAGCTCCAGCCCTAACAGTTGCAGCAACTCCGGGTCCGCTAAATCGGCCTTGCTGACCACCACCAACCCCTTTTTGAGGCCCAGGAGTTTGAGCAGGTTAAAGTGCTCCAAGGTTTGGGGCATCACCCCTTGGTCGGCAGCGACCAAAAGCAGCACCCCCGAGAGCCCCTGAGCCCCGGCCAGCATGTTGTGCACCAACCCTTCGTGGCCAGGCACGTCCACCAACGACACCCGCTTGCCCGGCACCGGTTCAAAATGGGCAAACCCCAGGTCCAAGGTGATCCCCCGCTCCTTTTCCTCTTTGAGCCGGTCCGGGTCGGTACCGGTCAAAGCTTGGACCAGGGTACTTTTCCCATGATCGATGTGCCCGGCGGTGCCTAAGGTGATTTGTTCCAAAAACGCAAAACCTAGCTTGAGGTGACAAACCAACCTAGCCGGTTTTGGAGCAGAGAGGGAACGGGGAAATTTTTGGGCCCCGGAAGGGGCCCAAATGCAAGTCGGGAAGAGGGCTGCGGCTCTAGTAGCTGTAGCCAAAGCTGAAGTGAACCTGGGCGGAATCGACCCGGTACACCAAGGAGGCAATGGCCCCGCTTTGGCTGTGGATCTCCACCCCAAAGGCACCGTCATTGCTGACCAAAGGCTTGTCGTAAAAGTTGTAATAACTGTCAGCGATCACCTTGATCTCTTCGGTGACCAAAAACTTGGCCCCCAGGCCTACCTGCTGGTTGTCCAGATAAAGGTTGCCCAACAGGCCCAGGCTGGTTTCCTTGCGGCTGACCGAAGCAAACAGGGTGGACTTGTTGCGTTTGTCGTTGAACGAATCCACCGCATGGCCTTGGTTGAAGTCGGTGTTTTCGCTGTTCCACATCACCCGACGGCGGTAGCCGATGGCGGCGGCAAACTCTTCGATGTTGACCACCTGGACTTTCACGTGGGCATAAGCCGAATGGGGACCAGATTGGTCGTTACCGTTGCCTTGGAAGCCAAATTGCAGCAGGTCGGGAAGGGTGTATTCATACCGGAGCCGCTTGAACCTTACGTCCGTGTCGGGCAAGTTTTTCGCCCAAACCGTCGCTTGGATAAAATTGTTGACCGGGTTGAGAAAGGCGGTGGGGTTCATCTCGACCCAAGAGTCGTTTTGGTCCCCGGCAAAGTCTTTGGGGTTGAATCCCTCGCCGCCGAATTGAGCGACCGTCCGACTTTTTTGTTTGAGCCCGGACTTTGGCAGCTGCACCCGGACCAACGAAGCCTGCTCGCCGGAGGGCCGCGCCTGTTTTTGTTTGCCTTTGGGGCTCAGTTCCAGTTGCTGGTTGGACAAGGGTTGGTTCCTCGTGGTCACCAGTTTGGCTCCCAGCAGCAGATCCTCCCCTTTGGGTTCGATGGAGACCAAAAGCACCAAGTCCGCTTGGTTGCGCTTGGCGAACTCTTCGGTCAGATTGGCGTTGGCCAGCAGTTTGTCGTAGGTCAGGCCGTTGTTGCGCAGTACCTCAGCACTGATCAAGGGATCTGGAATCTTGAAGCTTTTGGCCAGTTCGTGGGCCAAGTCCCGTTTGATTTCCACCAGATTAAACCGCTCCTTGAGGTCCTCTCGCCCTAGGGTGCGAAAGACCAGCGCCACACTGGACTGTTGGGCGGTGCCGTCCCCCAGGTCTTGTTTGAGGTTTTTTCTCAGGTCGGAAAAGTCCCAAGCCCAAAGGCTTTGGGCGCAACCGACCAGGATAAAGAAGAAAACAAACAGAGACTTCATCATGACAACTTGGCCGTTAAAGGTGGTCGGCCTCCAATCGGGAGAGGGCCGGTTAACTTTGATCATGCCACAAGGTTATTCAAGATTCGATCCGCAATAACGGAAACCTGAAAAAATATCGATTTTTTGCCCTTAAAGGTAGTCCAGGCCGATGTCCAAAGACTTCGGGGAATGGGTCAAAGCGCCCACCGAAATCAGGTCCACCCCAGTGGCCGCAATCGCCCCGACCCGCTCCAAGGTGACCCCGCCGCTGGCCTCGACCAGCATCCGGCCTTGGATCAACTCTACTGCTTGGGTCATGTGTTCGAGGCCCATGTTGTCCAGCAAGATCGCCTCCGCCCCGCTGTCTAAGACCGCCTGCACCTGGTCAAGCCGGTCCACCTCGACCTGGATCTTCAGGGCGTGGCTCTGTTTGGCCCGGAGTTTGGCGACTGCGTCCTTGAGGCTGATTTGTTGCTGTCCCAGCAGGGCCAAATGGTTGTCCTTGATCATCACCATGTCGGCCAGACAGTACCGGTGGTTGACCCCGCCGCCGGTACGAACCGCATATTTTTCCAACATCCGCAGGCCGGGGGTGGTTTTTCTGGTGTCGGCGATCTTGACCTTGTCGTTGGTTTTCCTGGCCTCTTGGACGTACATCCGGGTCAAGGTGGCGATGCCGCAAAGCCGTTGCAGAAAATTGAGGGCGGTACGTTCGGTTTGTACCAAGGTCCGGGCGGTCCCCTGGACCCGAGCGATCACCGTCCCCGGTTGCGCCCAAGCCCCCTCTTCGACCAAGGCCTTGAATCGGGCGTAGGGGTCCAGGTGTTTGAACACCATCTCCGCCAAGGGCAGCCCGGCGACCACCCCTTCCTGGCGGAAAACCAGGGCCAATTCGCAGTTCAAGGTGCCGTCAAACAGCCCCTCTGCCGTAGCGTCCCCCCAAGCGAGGTCTTCTTTGAGGGCACGATCAACCAAATCCAACAACAAACGAAATTCCATGGTCTCAACTGGAAAGGAAGGCTAAACAAACCGAGGTGGATGAAAGGGACTGTGGGTGATCGAACGGCTCTGCCGTGGATCTTTTTGGGGATAATCGGCCCGGAAGTGGCTGCCCCGAGATTCGGTCCGCATCAAGGCGGATTGGGCCAACAGGCGACCATAAAGCATCATGTGGTACAACTCAAAGGCGGCTTGGTCCAAGGGGCTAGGACAGGGCCCCAAGGCGGACTCCAGCCGGGCAATCAACTCACTGAGCCCCGCTTGGTCCCGGACCAACCCGGCCTTGGTCCACATTAGGTCCCGGAACTGGTCTTGGGTCAGAGGTTGCGGCGCTTTGGCCGGGGTAAAGGAAGGGATGGGGCTGGGCCAGGGGCGGTTCCAGGCTTCCGGTGGTTGGGTCAGGTCCCGCCCCACCGCCTGGGCCACCTGCATGCCAAAAACCGCTCCCTCCAAAAGACTGTTGGAAGCAAGCCGAGAAGCGCCGTGTACCCCGGTCCGGGTCACTTCCCCGACCCCATAAAGCCCGGGAACCGAAGTCCGGCCCCAGAGATCGGTGCCCAAGCCGCCCATCATGTAGTGGGCCACCGGGGTCACCGGGATCAGGTCCTTGCGGGGGTCGATCCCGCAGCTCATACAGGTTTGGAAGATGTTGGGAAACCGTTGGTCCACCGGTTCGGCCTTGAGTTTGCGGGCATCCAGGAAAACTTGGCCGTTTTTGGCCGCCTCGGTGCGGATGGCCCTTGAAACCACGTCTCTGGGGGCTAGGTCCAAGGAGGGGTGGTAGTGGGCCATAAAGGCGACCCCGTTTCGGTCCACCAGTTTGGCCCCTTCGCCACGAACCGCTTCGGAGATCAAATGGTTGGGTTGCCCCTCCAGGCACAAGGCGGTGGGGTGGAACTGGAAAAACTCCAGGTCCATCAACTCCCCTCCGGCTTGGTAGGCAAGCATCATTGGTTCGCCGGTCGCCGCCGGGCGGTTGGCAGTGTAACGGAAAACCCGCCCCGCTCCGCCGGTAGCCAAAACCAACTGGGAGGTCTCCAAGATGGTGAACTTTTTTTGTCGGTCCAACAGCTCCACCCCACAAATCCCCTCCCGGTCCGTCAGGATACGGGTCAAGGCGGTGTACTCCCGCAACTCGATCTTGGGGTGCGACAAGGCCGCATGGCTCAAGGCCCTTTGGATTTCAAGGCCGGTAGCGTCCCCCCCGGAGTGGAGGATCCGGGGCAGACTGTGGGCCCCTTCCAAGGCCAAGCGGTAGTCCCCGTTCTCGGCCTTGTCAAAATCGACCCCCAACTTCACCAGGGTGCGGATCGCTTCGGGGCCACTGTGGCAGAGCAGTTCCACCGCCTGGAGGTCGTTGATGCCCCCGCCGGTCTTGATCGTGTCTTCCATGTGCAGGGCCGGGCTGTCGTCCCCTCGCCATACGGCGGCGATGCCCCCTTGGGCCAAGCTGGTGTTGGTTTCCTGGAGAGCGGTTTTGGTCACCAGGACCACCGGTCTGGTTTGGGCGGTCAAGAGTGCGGTCATCAACCCCGCCACCCCGGTACCCACAACCACCAAGGGAGCGTCACCTTGCATTTTTTTCATTTCAGGCGCTCAGCTCCAACATCCTCGTCAGGGCGGCCCTGGACTGAGACTTGATCGGTTCGGGGACCAAAATCCGGTGGATCACCTCCCCTTTGGCCAAATGGTCCAACACCCAAAGCACATGGGCCGGATGGTTGCGGTACATGGTCGAGCAGATGCAAACCGTTGGGTTGAGTACCTCAATGTATTTACCGTCTTTGGCCTTAAAATCACGGGCCATTCGGTTGACCATGTTGATCTCGGTGCCGATCGCCCACTTGCTGCCCTTGGGGGCTTCGGTGACCTTTTTGAGGATCTCGCTGGTAGAGCCGGAAAAGTCCGCCGCCGCTACCGTTTCGGCCGGACATTCGGGGTGGACCATCACGGTCACGTCGGGGATTCGTTTGCGGACCGCCGCCACATGGGCCGGGGTGAACCGCTGGTGGACCGAACAAAACCCGTCCCAAAGGATCACTTTGGCCCGTTTGAGCGCTTCGGGGCTCAGCCCGCCGTCGTGTTTGTCCCGTCGCCACAAGACGATTTCCTCACGGGGAATCCCCATTGCCAAGGCGGTGTTGATGCCCAGAAACTGGTCGGGAAAAAAGAACACCTTTTGGCCCACCGAAAAGGCCCATTTGAGGATCTTGCCAGAATTGCTGCTGGTGCAGACCACTCCGCCTTTTTGGGCGGTAAAGGCCTTGGTGGCGGCAGTGCTGTTGATGTAGGTCACCGGGATCACCTTGGCCCCGGTGATTTCCTCGACCTGTTCAAAAGCATCTTCCACCTGATCATGGTCGGCCATGTCGGCCATGGAACACCCGGCGGTCAAGTTGGGCAGGGTGACGATCTGGTCGTCCCCGGTGAGGATGTCCGCACTTTCGGCCATAAAATGCACCCCGGCGAAGACGATGTACTTCGCTCTGGCCTTGGCCGCCTGCTGGGCAAGGTACAAGGAATCGCCGGAAAAGTCGGCCAGGGAGAAGGTGTCGTCTTGCTGGTAGTGGTGGGCCAGGATCAGGAGATCCTTGCCTAAGGCCTTCTTGATCCGACCACCCCGCTCCAGGAGTTCTTGGATAGGGGTCTGGTAGTAGGTGGCGGGGATGTTGGCAAAGAGAAAACTGTCTTTCTCTGAGCTAACCCATTGGGAGCCTTGCTCTTCGGTCACTTTCGCATCAGGGTGCACGGGTTGCAGAAGCGTCCAACCAAGTTCGGGATACCCCCTTTTGGTGGGCCTTGTAAACTGTCAAAGCGTACCAAGCCCTCAAATTTTCGCAACCCCAGCTTTGCGGCTGCCCTTGCCCAAAAGAACCAAAAGGGCTAGGTTGGGGGCCTGAACCTTTCTTTCTTTTGGCGGTTTTTTTTCATGCTGTCGGTCATTTCCCCTGCAAAATCGCTGGATTTTAGCTCCCCCTTGCCCAAGGAGCCCTGGACCGAACCCCGGTTTTTGGACCAAACCCTAACCCTGGCCCAAACGCTCAAAGGCTTCAGCCCCGGGGAATTGGGCCGGTTGATGGGGCTCTCCGAAAAGTTGTCCGAGTTAAACCACCAAAGATACCAGTCTTTTGCTCTACCCTTGGCCAGCCCCAACGCCAGACCGGCGCTCTGGGCCTTTGACGGGGACGTTTACCAAGGGATCGGGGTGGCAAGCCTACAGCCCAAAGAACGGCGGTACTTGAACCAAAAGGTCCGGGTCCTCTCCGGTTTTTATGGCCTGCTGCGGCCCTTTGACCTGATCCTCCCCTACCGGCTGGAGATGGGCACCAAATTGGCGACCGCCCAAGCCAAGGACCTCTACGGCTTTTGGGGACCAGACCTGACCTTAGCCTTAAAAACCGAGCTTTTGGAACATTCTACAGAGGTACTGGTCAACTTGGCTTCACAGGAGTACTTTAAGGCAATCCAGCCCAAACTTTTGGGGACCCCGGTGGTTTGCCCCGAATTTTTGGACCCCAACCCCCAAGGGCAGCTCAAGGTGATCAGTTTTTTTGCCAAAAAGGCCCGTGGGTTGATGTGCCGGTTTATCGCCCAAGAGGGCATCGACCGCCCCCAGGGGCTGCTGGACTTTGCCCTGGAAGGCTACCGGTACGCCCCCAAACTGTCCAAACCGGAAAAACCGGTTTTCACCCGGGAGAAACAAACATGAGGGAAGCGGTCATCGAACTCAAAGGTGTGGTCAAGCGGTTTGGGCCGCTGCTCGCCTGCGACCACCTCGACCTGACCCTCTACCGGGGGGAGTATGTCGGGCTCTTAGGCCCCAACGGTGCGGGCAAGACCACCTTGGTGGAAATGATCGAAGGGCTGCAAAAGCCGGACTCCGGGGAGATCAAAATCTTCGGCAAAACTTGGTCCCAAGCCTCCAAGGAGCTGCAAGGCCGGATGGGGATCTCTTTCCAGGAAACCCGGTTTTTCGACAAGCTTTCGGTGGAAGAGACCTTGCGGCTCTTTTCAAGCCTCTATGGGGGAGGCAACGAGCGGATCGAAAAGGTCCTGGGCCAAGTGGCGCTCAAGGAGAAGCGCAAAACCTACACCGTTAATCTCTCCGGCGGCCAGCGCCAACGGCTGGCCCTGGGGCTGGCCCTGCTCAACGAGCCGGAAGTTCTGCTGCTGGACGAACCTACCACCGGGCTGGACCCCAACAGCCGCCGGGACCTCTGGGAGATCCTCCAGGAGATCCGCACCCAAGGTACCACCTTGATCCTGACCACCCACTACATGGAAGAGGCAGAGACGCTCTGTGACCGCATCCTGTTCATGGACCAAGGAAAGGTTTTGGCCGATGGCTCCTTGTCAGAGCTGCTGACCTCCATGGGGCTGACCGAAATGATCCAGTTTGAACTGGACCAACCGATGGACAAAACCAGCCTGCCCTTGGAGCTCAAAAATCTGCCCTTTGAGCTGGAGCCGGGCCTAAAAAAGGGACAAGTGCGGGTGGAGAAGGTGATTGAATCCCTGCCCGCTTTTTTGCACTGGATCGAAGAACGAGGCCACATCCTCAAAGAACTCCAGTCCAGGCGCATGACCTTGGACGATTTGTTTGTCTCCATGACCGGAAGGGGGCTGACCGAAGATGATTAGACAATTGATGCTGGCCCAACTGCGGGTCATGTTCCGTGAACCGGGAGTCTTGTTTTGGGTCTTTGGGTTCCCGATCCTGATGTCTTGGATTTTGGGGATCGCCTTTTCGGGAGAGGGCCAAAAAAATCTGACCTTGCCTTGGGTTGGGCCGGACACCTACCTTGCGGAACTGAGCCAATCCGGGCAGCTCTCCAAGGAAGAGGGAGGCTGGCGCATGGAGGTTTGGGGGCCGGCCAAAGAGGTCCTGCATTTTAAAGCAATGGAAGACTCGGAGGCCCAAACCTGGGTCCGCCGAGGCCGAGCCCAATTGATCGCCTCGTTTGACGGGACCCAGCTGCACCTGCAACTGGACCCCAAAAACCCGGAGGCCAACGCCACCTTTCACCTGCTCAAAAACGGCCTGGAAAACCAGACCCTCGAACTCCAGATCGACCCGATCACCACCCAAGGGGGCAGGTACGTGGACTTTTTGATCCCCGGCCTGATGGCCATGGGGATCATGAACAGTTGCATCTGGGGGATCGGCTGGACCTTGATCGAAATGAGGATGAAAAAGTTATTGCGCCGGATGGTCGCTACCCCGATGCCCAAAGGGGCGCTGATCTTCTCCCAGTTTTTGAACCGGCTGGTGGTCTCGACCATTGAGCTTTCGGTGCTGTTTGCCTTTGCTTGGGGGTACTTTCGGATCTCTTTGGTGGGCAGCCTCTTGGCGCTTTTGGCCTTGATCATCGCCGGGAACATCGCCTTTGCCGGGCTGGCGCTGTTGATGGCCTGCCGCACCTCCAGCACCACAGTGGGCAGTGGTCTGGTCAACCTGACCACCATGCCGATGATGATTCTTTCAGGGATCTTTTTCAGCTACCAAAACTTCCCCGAATGGAGCTGGCCCTACCTCTCCAACCTACCCTTGAGCCTCCTGGCCGATGGCATGAGGGCCATCATCCACGAAGGAGCAGGCCTCGCCCAAGTCGCCTACCCCCTCACCGCCCTCACCGCCACCGGCCTGCTCTGCTCCTTTTTGGCGCTGAGGGTTTTTCGGTGGTATTGAAGGGGGGATCAGATGATCCCTGCCAGCGATTTTATTCTTTGAACAAAATCCTCGTAGATCAAACCGTGCCTTTGTTCTAATTGACTGAATAAATAAAATCTATTCGTGGAGGGAGATTCCCTTTTTGCCAAAGCCTCGTCCATCCGATCCACATTCACCACGGTCCAACATTCATGATAACCCTGCTTGTGTGCTTTCTGGTGACTTTTTTCTGCCTCCCCTAATCGATTGTGTATGTTTGAAAAATCCTTTCCTCCTTTAACTTCTATCGCAATCTTATTGATTGGCGCACCGCTAGGCATAAACTCCTGGATTATTATGTCTGGGTCAGAAGCAAATTGAATCTTGACGGCTCTGCCGGAAGCGTTTTGGAAAATGATTTCTCTCTTTCCAGCTTTCCCACCGTTTCGCAGGACAATCTCTTTAATGATCTCGAACACCTGATCGGTTACCTCCGTCCCTCTTGAAACATTGGCACCCCCTCTCAACTGGGGACCAAGTGTAAGAAGGGTCAAATCATGGATCAGATTTCGATTCAATCGCCCAATTCCAATACTTTCAATCAAAAGGCAAGCAGAAAAAATCATCGCCTTTGAAAATTCTTGTAGCCTTGGAGCGCAACTAAGGGGAATAGTTCCTCTTTCTTCTAACGCATGAAAGGAGGTCAAACCAAATTGCGGAGAATAAAACTCTTTTTTTGAATACCCCAGAAAAAGCCGATAATAACCGATCAAAAAAGGATTGGCCTCTAAAAGGCAAGGGACAAGAAACGCCAGTTCCCCACGTAGTCCACAAGCAGCCACCGCTTTTAAAGATTCTTGAGGGACCAATTCATTGAGTTCTGTATCTATCTCTTTCAGGCTAACTCTCTGAACCGTTGCCGCCAAGGCTTCATCCAAGTGAGATTCTCGAATTTTGAACAAGGCCTCGGAAAAAGCGATTTGGAGCGTTGGAGGGGTAATTTGGATTGGGTCAAGACTAGAACAGCGGGTTTTCTCTGATCAGTTTTAGAAGGATTTTGTTAACATCAACCTTCCGATTGTTATAGCGAAATTC
>MFNF01000020.1 GCA_001783715.1 Candidatus Lambdaproteobacteria bacterium RIFOXYD2_FULL_56_26 | reverse complement strand
CCACCTTCTCGCCTTCTTTTTTGCTCCTCGCCGTTTCTGCTTTGCCTCTTCGCCACGAGGAACTACTTTGGGCTGGTAGCCCCAGTACCGAATGATCCAGTTCGCCAGCTTTCCGAAGTACCCTTTGTCAGCACAAAGCCGCTGAATGCATTTGGGTCGTTTGATCACCACGTTGGCCAGACGGCTTCAAGCTGGGTTACGTCGTGAGTGTTTGCGCCGGTTACGACGATCGACAGCGGGACACCACATCCGTCCACCAACAGGTGTCGTTTGGGGGATGCGGAAAGGTTGTTCAAGACTGCTCAACGCCCTTGGCGTTGACCGTTTTTTTCCCCGATCCGTAGGGTTGGGGCCTAGGGCCTCTTGTGCCAAGGGTGCCTTGGTCATTGTCCCATCTATGGCCTGCCAAGACCAAGCTATTCCCTCCATGGCATCGTACTCTGCCAGCCCAGCTTGCCACAGGGTGAGGAAGAAACCAGCCTCGGACCACTTCTGGAAATAGGCGTGAATGGAGCTTGAACTTCCAAACCTTTCTTTGGGCAGCGCCTTCCACTGGCAGCCAGTTCGCAAAACAAATACAATCGCCTCGAATATCTGCCGTGCTGGCAGTGGCCTTCGTCCTCCGCCCAACCTTCTTGAATAGGATTTGCTTGAATCCCTTTCAGGTTTTGGGATTAGCGGTTCTACCTGAGTCCAAAAGGCATCGGAAACTTCCCAAGATTTTGTTTGCGCCATGGTCCCTCCCTGAGATTATGGGAAACCAGTAACATTCGGCAGGGAATTTGTGAATCTTTATTTACGGATATATTCTAAGAATCAGTTCCACTTTTTGCGCATTATTTTTCAGCAACGCCATTTTAAACCTTTCATTCAACCCTTTGCAGTCGTCGGCAGGCCCTTTTGTATGTGTTCGCACTATTTATCAATCAGACAAAGGATATTTCCCCACTTCGAATGGGATGCGGTTGGTCTCGTCTTTCCCAATAAATTGATTTTGCTTTATTTTTTCTTTTCTCAACGCAACCATCTAACCCAAGGCCTCACCTCTCGTCAAGGCAAAGAGGTATATGCCCGAAGCCTACAAGGCCTCCTGTCCCAAATCAAGGCGTTCGCTTGCTTCACCCGTGACCGGCAACCGGAACCAAAAACGACTGCCTTGGCCCAGGGTGGACTCGGCCCCGAGGGTACCGCCGTTTTTTTCCACAAACTCCTTGCACAGAATCAACCCCAAGCCAGAGCCGGTCTCGCTGGCCGTGCCGAGCGCAGATTGGACCCGTTCGGCAGGGGAGAACAGGCGGCTCAGTTGCTCTTGACTGACCCCTAGGCCGGTGTCTTCCACAAAACAAAGGGCCGTCCCTCCCTCGGTCCTGGCCCCAACCGTCACCTTACCCCCCACGGGAGTGTATTTGATCGCGTTGGAGCAGAGATTGCGGACTACCGTGGTTACCATGGCCGGGTCGGCATAAACCCAAACCGGTTTGGGGTTGTCCAAGGTCAGTTCGATCTTTTTTTGTCTTGCCTGGTGGCCCAACAGCTCGGCCATTTTCTTTAAGGGAACCGCCAAGTCAAACCAAGTGGGCTCGGGCAGCAGGTGGCCCGATTGACTCTGGGCCCAATCCAACAGGTCGTTGAGCAGTTGGTGGGTGGTTTTGGTGGTTTGCCGGGTGATCTCCAGGACCTCCTGGTCAAACTCCTCGGGCCGCTGCAAAACCTCGTTGAACAAAAAGGAAAGGCTGCCGATCGGCCCCCGGAGGTCGTGGCTGATGATGGAAAAAAACTTGTCTTTGGTCTCGTTGGCCACCCTGATCTCGGCGGTCCGCTCGGCGACCCGTTTTTCCAAGACCTCTGCCTCCTGTTCCGCCGCTTGGGCCAAGTGCCTTTGGGCATCCAGCTTTTCCCGGTTGAGCTGGCTGATCCGGTCGGCCAAGGCGAAGGAGAAAAAGACGATTTCAAAGGCGCTGCCCAGTTGTCTGGTCCAGTCAAAAAACTCGGTTTGGGGCAGCAGGTTGAGGACCACCAGGATGCTCAGACTGTTGGCGACAACCAACGCCCCCCAGCCGACCAGATAAAACCGGGCTTGGGTCATACCGCTGCGGTAGGCCCTGACCCCCAGCCCAAACATCACCAAAAACTGGACCAAGGCGAGGTAATAAAACAGCTCGTAAAAGAGCGCCTGGGAGTAAAGGTAATTGCCCAAAGGCAGGACCACCCCGGCCAAGCTGGCCCTGGAAACCACCTTGGCCAACCGGGGGGACCGGGCCGCAACGCCCAAGAACCGAAGGCAGAACAAGGTCCCCGACCAAAGGCCCAGCCACCAGAACAAAAGATCGGCCCAAAGGTTGAACCAGGGGAAATGGGGCCAAAGCAGCGGGTAGGTATAGCCGCCGTAGTGGGTGTTGCCCAAGGTGAAGCTCAGCACGAAGCCCACGTAATAGACGTAGTTCCAGTCCCGCAACGAAGCGGCCAGGAACAGGTTGTACACCACCATCACCAGACAAAGCCCCAGGTAGAGCATCGAAAGTCCGGCGTGAACCCGTTCGGTGCGGCCCAGCTGGTCGGCGGTGACCAGACTCAACCAGAGTTCGGAACTGTTGGCTTCGATCTTGAGGTACATCACCTCGGTACGCCCGTAGTCCAGTTCCAAGGGATGGACCATCAACCGGTGGTCGTAGGGCCACAAGGTCCGGTCGAGCAACATGCCGTGGGGGAGCATTCGCCAATGTCCTTGGGCATCCTGCCGGTAAAGATCAAACCGGGCCAACCAGAGGTAGCGGCTGGCCAACAGCCAGTGCCTGCGGGTGGATTGGTTGGTCACCTCGATGCGGACCCAGGCATGGAGATTGGTCCCGATTTGCCGGATCCGGTCTTGGGTGAAGGGGACAAATTCGGCCGCTCGGGCGGAAGAGGCCACCTCCTCGATCCCCAAGCTCCTAGTGGAGTCATACAACAACGCCATCCCCGAGGACTGTCCGTAAGACTCCTGGCCGCCGGTCGAGACCGTTTGGCCGGACCCCGAGGGGGACCAGAGGACCAGAAAGACCAAGATGGTTGTAATCCTTTTCAAGCCGACTCCCTAAAGACCCAATCCTTTCTGGGCAGTTCCAAAAGCATTTTTTGGCTGAACCGGTTCCCCGGTTGCCGCTCCAGTGTGGCAGGTCCGCTTGATTCTCGGAACCACAAAAAAAACAAGTCTGCCTGCGAGGTAGGTGGGATTGGCAGCACCGGTCGCCGGAATTTTTCCTTGACCGATTGAAGCTACATTTCTACATTTGACGAAACGTAGAACAACCAACCGGGGGAAAGACCATGCTGGATTTGGAACGCAGGTTTCAGGCACTCTCCGATGCCAGTCGCTTGCGGATTTTGGGCCTGTTGCAGGAACGGCCCCTGTGTGTCTGTGAGATCAAAGAAGCCCTGGGGCTGGCCATTTCCACCGTTTCCAAGCACCTCTCCCTGCTCAAGGACGCAAGGCTGGTCGAAAGCGAAAAACGGGGCAAGTGGGTTTACTACCGGTGGCCCGAACCTCCTTTGGACCCAAGGTCGGCGCAGCTTTTGGCCCTGGCCAAAGAATGGCTGCCCCAAGAGGAACAAACCCAGACCGACCGCCGGAAGCTGGAACATCTCAAAGGGCAACTCAACTGTTAGAGGCAAAGAGATGTTCCAAGTTTTCACTCTACTGGCGGACTGGTTTTTAGCGGTTTTGGGCCTTGACCCTGGGACCCGGTTGGGAGGTAGTCTCCATTTTTTTGTGGAAGACACTACCAAAATTTTTGTTTTGCTGTGGGTGATGATTTATCTGATCGCCTTTCTTCGGGCCTCTTTGGACCTGGAGCGGGTTAGGGACAGGTTGGCCAAACAAAATCGTTTTGCCGGTTACCTGATGGGTGCGCTTTTTGGAGCGGTGACCCCCTTTTGTTCCTGTTCCAGCATCCCGTTGTTCCTGGGCTTTACCTTAGCCAGGATCCCGGTGGGGATCAGTTTTGCTTTTTTGATCACCTCCCCTTTGGTCAACGAGGTAGCAGTGGTTTTGTTGGGCAGCCTTTTGGGCCTCAAGTTTACCGTGATTTACGTCTTGGTGGGTCTAGGGGTCGGGGTTACCGGCGGGGCGTTGCTGGACCTTTTTAAGGCCGAGCGGTACCTTAAACCTTTTGTGAAAGAAGCCCTCAACGACTCCAACCCCAACCCCATCCAGCCCATCCAGCCCATCCAGCCCACAGCCCAAGCCAAAACTGGGCTGGCCAGGGAAGCACCAATACGCCAAACGAGAGTTGTTTGAAATCTTTGGCCGAATTTGGAAATGGGTGATCTTGGGGGTAGGAGTCGGGGCGCTGCTGCACGGGTTTGTACCCCAAGATTGGATCACCACCCACCTCGGAGCCGGGCAGTGGTGGACCGTACCTCTGTTGGTGCTGATCGGAATTCCGCTTTACTCCAACGCCACCGGCATCATTCCGATCATGGAGACCTTGATCCAAAAAGGGGTGCCGGTTGGAACCACCCTGGCTTTTTCGATGAGTGTCGTTGCCGCCAGTTTCCCGGAGTTTGTCCTGCTCAAGCAGGTCATGGAATGGCGCTTGTTGTGGATGCTTTGGGTGATCTTGCTGGTTTCCTTCACCTTGGTCGGCTGGGTTTTTAACGCCTACTAGGGGAGCCATTTCTTCCCTCTAAAGGGCTATATGAAAAAAATACAGGTGTTAGGGCCCGGTTGCGCCAAGTGCAGCCAGACCGCCGAAATGATCACAGCGGCGGCTCTCAAGCAAAAGGTGGAGGTAGAAGTCACAAAAGTGACCGACCTCAAAGTGATGCTGTCCTTTGGAATCCTGTCCACCCCGGCGGTGGTGGTGGAAGGGACCTTGGTGCATTCCGGCTCGGTCCCCAAGCTGGAGCAGATTTTGGATTGGTTAAAACCTTACCCCTTGAGGCGGCCTCTGGTTAGGCTCCGCCCCTGTTGAGGAACTCTTTTCACGTCAGGTAAAATGAACATTTTGGTCCTTTGCACCGGTAACTCCTGCCGCAGCCAAATGGCGGAAGGGTTTTTGCGTCACTGGTTTCCCCATTGGCGAGTCGAGTCTGCCGGAACCCACCCGGCCAAGGAGGTCCACCCCTTGGCGATCAAAGTGATGGGGCAAAAACAAATTGACCTCACCTCGCACCACCCCAAAGGGGTGGAGCTTTTTTTGGCCGATCCTTGGGACCAAGTGATTACCGTTTGTGACGGGGCCAAGGAGGTTTGTCCTCACTTTACCGGACTGACCAAAACTCGCCTGCACCTGGGTTTTGAGGACCCGGCCCTGCTGCCGGGGACCCTTGAGGAGCGCATCCGGGGGTTTGAGCAGATCCGGGACCAAATCGAAACCACTTTTTGGAACTGGAGCCAAAGGTTATGAAAGGACTCGCTTTTTTAGACCGCTACCTGACGTTGTGGATCCTCCTGGCCATGGCCTTGGGCCTGGGCTTGGGGGCCAGCCAGCCCGGGCTGGTGGAGGCCTTGTCCAGCCTTTCCCAAGGCAGCACCAATCTGCCTTTGGGGGCTGGATTGATTTTGATGATGATCCCCCCCTTGGCCAAGGTGAAGTATGAGGAATTGGGGGTCTTGTGGCGGGAGAAGCGGCTCTTGGGCCTGTCTTTAGCCCAAAACTGGGTGATTGGCCCCCTGTTGATGTTTGCTCTGGCCCTGGCCTTTTTGTCCGACCGGCCCCACCTGATGGCCGGGTTGATCCTGATCGGCGTGGCCCGGTGCATCGCCATGGTGGTGGTATGGAGCGAACTGGCCCAAGGGGACCGGGAGTTCACTGCCGGGCTGGTGGCGCTCAATTCGTTGTTCCAAATCTGTTTTTTCGCTCCCTTGGCCACTCTCCTGGTCACCTACCTGCCCCGGTGGATGGGCTTTGATTCCTTTGAGGTGTCCATTGCCTTTTCGGAAGTGGCGTTCTCGGTGGGGCTTTACCTGGGGGTTCCCTTCCTGGTTGGGTTTTTACTCCGGTTTGGTTTGGTCCGGGCCAAAGGGAGGTTGTGGTACGAACAGAGCTTTGCCCCTAAACTGGGGCCGATCACCTTGGTGGCGCTGCTTTCGACCATTGTTTTGATGTTTACCCTCAAAGGCGAAGCGATCCTCAAGGTTCCCTTGGATGTGCTCAAGGTAGCATTGCCCTTGGGGGTCTACTTTGTGGTTATGTTCTTGGTTTCCTTTTGGGCCGGGCACCGGTCCAACGGGGGTTACCCCAAGACCGCCAGTTTGGCCTTTACTGCGGCAAGCAACAACTTTGAGTTGGCCATTGCCGTGGCCATCGGGGTGTTTGGCATTGGATCGGAAGAAGCTTTTGCTGCGGTGATAGGCCCGTTGGTGGAGGTGCCGGTCCTGGTCTCTCTGGTCCGTCTGTCCTTGTACTTCCGTGACCGCTACTTTGCTGCATCATAAGGGTTGCTGACGAACTCAACTTCGCCGCTCCAAAGCCGCACCTCCCCTTTGGGGCCCAAAAGCCGCAAGGCCC
>MFNF01000019.1 GCA_001783715.1 Candidatus Lambdaproteobacteria bacterium RIFOXYD2_FULL_56_26 | reverse complement strand
GCAGCGGCTTTTTTGTCAGCAAATCCGACTACAACCCTTTCTGGCCCTAGGGCTTGATGAAGTGGGTCAGGAAGTCGGTGGAAAGTTCGGCGCTTTGGAAGCGCAGGCTTCGCAGCACATTGAGGTGCAAGGGGGTGTTCACCTTGACCCCTTCAACCACATATTCCTCCAAAGCCCCGATCATCTTCCTGATCGCCCGGTCCCGGTCGTCCCCGAAGGTGATCACCTTGGCGATCATCGAGTCGTAATAGGGAGGAATATTCCAACCCTGGAAGGCCGCCGAATCGACCCGCACCCCAAGCCCACCGGGGGCGTGGTAAGCAGTGATCAAGCCGGGGCTGGGGGTAAACTTGACCGGGTCTTCGGCGTTGATCCGGCATTCAATGGCGTGGCCCTTTTGTTTGATGTCCTCTTGCTTGTACCCCAGAGGCTCGCCCACGGAAATGCGGATCATCTCCCGGACCAAGTCGATCCCGGTGATCATCTCGGTGACCGGGTGTTCCACCTGGAGCCTAGTGTTCATCTCCATAAAGTAGAAGTTCTCGTCCTTGTCCACCAGGAACTCAATGGTCCCCGCACTGTAGTAACCCACCGCCTTGGCCACCTTGATCGCCGCTTCGCCCATCCGCTTGCGCAGGCCTTTGGAAAGGCCGGGGGCGGGGGCTTCTTCGATGATCTTTTGGTTGCGCCGTTGGATTGAACAGTCCCGGTCAAAGAGGTAAACCAAGTTGCCGTGTTTGTCCCCCAAGACCTGGACTTCTACATGCCGGGGCTTTTCAACAAACTTTTCTAAAAAGACCGAATCGTCCCCAAAAGAGGCGAAGGCTTCGGCCCTGGCGGTTTCAAAGGCGTTGACCAACCCGCCCATGCTGTGGACCACCCGCATCCCCCGACCACCGCCACCGGCGCTGGCCTTGATGATAACCGGGAAGCCGATATGGAGGGCCGCTTCCTTGATCCCGGCGACATCCTTGATTGCGTCTTTGGTCCCCGGAGTGGTGGGGCAGCCTGCCTGATCGGCGATTTTACGGGCGTTGATCTTGTCGCCCATTTGGTCCAAGGCGTGGGCGCTGGGGCCGATAAAGTCGATCCCCGAGGCCTCACACTTTTCCACAAAATCCGCATCTTCCGACAAAAATCCATAGCCGGGGTGGATCGCCTCTGCGCCAGTGATCTCGGCAGCGGCGATGATGTGGGGGATCTTGAGGTAAGATTCGGCGGAGCTGTTGCCGCCGATACAAAGAGACTCATCGGCCAGCTTGACATGCAAGGAGTGCCGGTCGGCGGTCGAATGGACCGAGACGGTCTTGATGCCCATTTCTTTACAGGCCCTGATGATCCGAACCGCAATCTCGCCACGGTTGGCAATCAGGATTTTTTTGTACATCGGTCGGGTCATGTTCAGCCGGGCCGGATGGAGAAGATTTTAGCCCCAAAGTCGATGGGCGAGGCGTTGGGGATCAAAACTTCCACCAGGGTCCCGTCAATGTCCGACTCGATCTCGTTCATCAACTTCATCGCTTCGATGATACAAAGGGTCTGGCCTTTTTTGACCTTGTCGCCCACCTTAACATAGTTGGCGGCATCGGGGGCGGGGGAGGTGTAAAAGGTTCCGACCAGGGGGGCGGTAATGTAATGGAGGCTGGAGTCTTCTAAGACAGCGGCGCTCAAGGCCGGAGCCGGAGCAGCGGGGACGTTGACCGACACCGAATGCAGCTGGGGTTGCGCCATCGGGTGGGCCATCACCATCTGCTGGGCCTGGGCCGATCTTTCACGCTTGAGGGTCAGCTTGACTCCGTCCTCTTCTAAGGTGATCTCGGAAAGGTCCGATTCACCCATCAGCTGGATCAAGCTTTTGATCCCCTTCAAATCCTTTATGTTCATATCGTTCTCACCGTTTTTTCCGCCCACCAAGGGAGCAGAATTTGGACAAGCCCAAAAGGGGCTTAAGGGTCCTAGGAGAATATCCACCGGGACACAAAAAAGCAAGCCCTATCTCGCCCCCAACCCCTATCGGTAGGCCAAGGGGGAATGAGGCACCAAAATGTAAAAAACCTGAGGCGCTATTAAAAACCACCGGCAGGGGTTTGGGGAAAGGCGACCTTTTCCGGTAACCTGTCCCACCGGGGGTGCCGGGCATGGCACTAGGGCTTTTTGTCTCGCCCAAGTGAGGCACATTTGCAAAATTCTGTTTTTATTGGAGCCACAATATTTTTGCGGCGAAAATCTGGCATGTTTGCCTCACTTTTCCCCGTTGGGTGGCAAAGCGGTTTTTTGGGCCGTAACTTCCAAAACCTCCGCCCGGACTTGGCCATCGGAAAGGAAAAGTTGGATCTTTTGGCCCACCTGGGTCTGGGTGACCGACTTTAAGAGCCGTCCTTGGGGGTCCTTGGCGGCGGCATAGCCCCGGCGCAGGGCGCTCAGGGGGCTGGCCAGATGCAACCGGTCCTTGAGCCCCGCCAACTTGCCCAGCGGAGCCTTCACCCCGGTCTTGGCCCACAGGGCCAACCGCTTTTCCAGCCCCGCCAGCCGTTCGGTCCGGTGGGCCAGTTGGGCTTTGGGGTTGTGCCCTTCCAGCCTTTCCCCCAACAGGGCCAACCGGTGTTGCTGGGACAAGATTTTTTGGTCCAATGCCCCTTTGAGCCGCAAGGTCCAATCGTCCACCCTCTGGGCCTGGGCCTCAATCACCCAGGCCGGGTTACGAAGCCGTTTGGACTGGGCCTCCAATCGTTGTCTCCAGCCGGTCACCGCCCGGCGTACCGCTCGGACCAAAAGCCGCTCTGTTTCCTTGAGCCTAGCCAGGATCTCCTCTTCCAAGGGCACCACCAGCTCCGCTGCCGCCGATGGGGTAGGGGCCCGCAGGTCGGCCACAAAATCGGCAATGGTGAAGTCCGTTTCGTGCCCCACGGCGCTGACCACCGGCAAAGGGCAACGGAAAATCGCCTGGGCCAGGGCCTCGTCATTAAAGGCCCACAGGTCTTCGAACGACCCGCCCCCTCGGGCCAGGATGATCAGGTCGAGCTCCTCCCGCTGGCCCATCACCTCAATCCCCCTTTTGAGCGAAGCCGCCGCCGTCTCCCCCTGCACCAAGCTGGGGTAGATCAGCAGCGGCACCGAAGGACAACGGCGACCCAGGATAGAGAGCAGGTCTTGGATCACCGCCCCGGTCGGACTGGTGATGATCCCGATTCCCTTGGGCAGCCAGGGCAGAGGCCTTTTTCGGGCAAGGTCAAACAGCCCTTGGGCCTCCAGCTTGGCCTTGAGCTGTTCGTAGGCCAACTGGAGCGCCCCCGCCCCTACCGGCAGGACCGACTCTACAATCAACTGGTAACTGCCCCTGGGCTCATAAAGACTGATCCTTCCCTGCAAGACCACCTCCATTCCCTCTTCGAGCACAAAGGGGCAACGGGCGGCGGAGTTCTTAAAAAAGGCGCAGGAAAGTTGGGCTTGGCTGTCTTTGAGGGTAAAGTACTGGTGCCCGGAACCCGGACGGGAGAGGGAGGAAATCTCCCCCCTCACCGCCAGATGGGCAAAACGAAGCTCCAGGAGCCGTTTGAGCTCCTGGGTCAGTTGACCAACCGAATAGACGGGCTGGTCGGCCAAGGTTTACTTCTTGATGAAGGTAAACATCTTGCGAAGCTCCGCACCGATTTTTTCGATCGGGTGGTTCTCCGACTCTTGGCGCATCCCGTTGAAGTGGGCTTGGCCCACTTTGTTGTCCAGCAACCAGCGGTTGGCGAACTTGCCGTTTTGGACTTCGGCCAACACATTTTTCATCGCTGCCCGGCTTTCTTTGCCGATCACTTCAGGGCCACGCAAAAGGCCGCCGTACTCGGCGGTTTCAGAAACCGACCAGTTCATCTTGTTGATCCCGCCTTCAAAGATCAGGTCCACGATCAACTTGGTTTCGTGCAGACACTCAAAGTAAGCGATTTCCGGCGGATAACCTGCTTCCACCAAGGTTTCAAACCCGGCCCGGATCAACTCGCTGATCCCGCCGCACAAAACTGCCTGTTCCCCAAAAAGGTCGGTCTCGGTTTCGTCTTTGAAGTTGGTCAAGATCACGCCGGTTTTGGTTCCGCCGATCCCTTGGGCCCAAGCCAAGGCAATGTCCTGGGCCTTGCCGCTGGCGTTTTGGTGAATGGCGATCAGACAAGGCACCCCGCTGCCTTCGGTAAACACTCGGCGAACCAAGTGCCCTGGCCCTTTGGGGGCGATCATGATCACGTCCACATCGGCGGGCGGGACGATCTGTTTGTAAACGATGTTAAAGCCGTGGCCAAACGCCAGCACGTTGCCCGGCTTGAGGTTGGGGGCAATGTCGTTGCGGTAGATGTCCCCTTGGGATTGGTCGGGAGCCAAGATCATGATGATGTCCCCGGCAGCAGCGGCCTCGGCGGTAGTCATTACCTTCAGCCCCGCTTTTTCGGCATCCGCCCAAGACTTGGAGTCCTTGCGCAAGCCAACCACTACTTTCATGCCCGAATCCTTCAGGTTTTGGGCATGGGCATGGCCCTGGCTGCCGTAACCGATCACGGCCAGGGTTTTGCCGTTAAGGAGGCTCAGGTTTGCGTCTTTGTCGTAAAAGATCGGTAATTTCATCGGTACCTTAGGTTCAATCGGTTGTGGTTGGCTACTTGTGGATTGCGGCCTCGCCGGTGCGGGCCAATTCTAGGATCTCAAATTCCCGGAATACTTCGGTAGCGCCGTCCAATTTGGAAGCGCTGCCGGTGATCTGAAAGGTCAGGGCCAGATGGTTTATTTCCAGCACCTCTCCCCCCAAAGACTGGATCAATTCCAAGGCCTTGCTCCGTAAAGTCTCGGGGGCCTTGATCTTGACCAACATCAATTCGGCGCTGAAGCTCTGTTCCGGCTCCAGATGGGTCACCTTATAAACATAAACGATGTTCTTCAAGAGCTTTAGGATTTGTTTGATTTTCTTGTCGTCCCCGCTGGTCCCCAAGGTGATCTTGTGGACTCCGGGGACTTCGCTCTCTCCAGTGCAAACCGAATCCAGGTTGTAACCCCTGGAGGTAAACATCTCTACCACCCTGGCCAGGGTGCCGAACCGGTCTTTGACCTGGATCGAAATCAGGTGTTTCATGTTGCCGCCCCTTCAATCAGGTCCTTAAATTCCTTACCGGCAGGGATCATCGGATAAACACAGGTGTCGGATTCCAACATGAATTCCAACACCAGCGGGCCTTTGACCTCCAGGGCCTTTTTGATCGCCGGGGCTACTTCCTCTTTTTTCCCGATCCGCACCCCCGGAAGGCCATAACCTTCGGCGATTTTCAGGAAATCCGGGCTTTCCTCGAAGATCGTGCCAGCGTAGCGACTCTGCCAGAAGAGGTCCTGCCACTGTTTGACCATACCCAAATTGGCGTTGTTAAAAATCACAATCAAGATAGGCAGGTTGTAGGCCTTGACCGTGGCCAACTCTTGGATGTTCATCTGGAATCCACCGTCTCCCGAAAAACTGATCACCGGCCATTGGGGCTTGGAAAAAGCCGCACCGATGGCAGCGGGCAACGAAAATCCCATGGTCCCTAGGCCACCGGAGGTCAAATGGGTCCTGGGGTGTTTGAAGGCGAAGTGCTGGGCGATGAACATCTGGTGCTGCCCCACATCGGAGACCACCAACGCTTCCCCCTGGGTAATTTCAGAGAACTGACGAATCACAAATTCTGGACGCAACTTGCCATCGGCGGTGTCCAACCCATCGTAGTTGGGCAAGGGGTGCTTGGCTTCCACCTCCGCAAGCTCCGAAAGCCACGCCTTGGTATCGAGGGCTTTGGCCTTGGCGGTCCATTGGGCCAAAGCGTCCTTGAGGTCCCCCACCATGCCTAAGTCAACATCTTTGATTTTATTGATTACGCTTGGATCAATGTCCACATGGATGATCTTGGCCTGGGCCAAAAAGGTCTCCACCTTTCCGGTCACCCGGTCGTCAAACCTCGCCCCCAGAACGATCACCAAATCGGCACGGGTCATGGCATAGTTGGCCACATATTCGCCGTGCATCCCCAGCATCCCCAAGGCCAACTTGTGTCCCCTGGGAATGGCACCTTGGCCAAGCAGGGTCGTGGTGATCGGAATGCCGGTGGTCTCTGCGAACCGGACCAAGGCTTCGCTGCCCAAGCAAAGGTTGAGCCCACCGCCAGCGTAGATCACCGGACGGCAAGAAGCTTCGATCATCTCCCAAGCCGCCTCAATACGCTCAACCTCAATGGGTTGGGGCAATTCGTAACCAGGGATCTCCACCCCTTTGGGGAACTCCACCTCACTCATGTGGGTCTGAACATCCACCGGAATGTCCACCACCACAGGGCCGGGGCGGCCAGTGGTGGCGATAAAAAAGGCCTCGGTCAAGATTTCGGGCAGTTCATGGACCGACTTGACCAGATAGTTGTGTTTGGTCACTGGCCGGGTCACCCCGATCACATTGGTTTCCTGGAAGGCATCAGTGCCGATGATCGGGGTCCGTACCTGCCCGGTCAGGATCACCATGGGGATCGAGTCCATGGCGGCAGTGGCGATTCCGGTGATGGTGTTGGTCGCCCCCGGACCGGAGGTGACGATCACCACCGAGCATTTCCCGCTTGCCCTGGCATAGCCGTCGGCGGCATGGGCGGCAGCCTGTTCGTGCCGCACCCGGACCATTTGGACCTCCGGGTAGTTCAAAAACTCATCAAACAAAGGGATCACACAGCCGCCGGGATAACCAAACACCTGTTTGATGCCCTGGGCCTTGATCGCCTCCAGGATGATTTGGGTCCCCTTTCTCATGGTCATGGTGTTACTTGGTAAAAGTCCTTTTCTGCCTGGTCCATCCATTGGCCCAAAAAGAGCTGGTCTTTGGGGGGCAATTGGTACCTTGGCTCGGTGATGTATCCGCTCAACAGCGGCTTGAGTCCCAGATAATACCCGTTCTTGGGATTGGGGTCGGTCTTGAGCTTTACGTCAAATTGGTAAGCCTTGACCCCCAAGGTCCGAGAAAAACTGGCCTGGGCCGTTTTGTGGCCTTTGGCGAAATAATAGAGGTCCACTGCGTCCACCTCGTCTTCCATATAAACCAGATACACCCCTTTGGGGTCCGGGTAGGCCAGCTTGGCCCTGGTTTGGTGGATTCGGCCTTGGGAGGACTCCACAAAGGTGGCTAGGTGCATCCGCACCAAGACCAAGGGAGCGGCACCACCTTCGGCTTCAACCTTGCCAGTCACCTCTCTGGTGACAAAGCCCACTTGGTAGCCCACCTGCTCCGAACAGGAAGCCAAGGCCAAGGCCAGGAGCAAAAGCCAAACTCGCCTCATGGATAGGCGCTCCCCGAGTAACCGATGGCCCGAGAAATGTGCTTGCAAGCCTCAATCACCTTGGGGGCAAAGATGCCTTGGATCGCCGGTTCCACCATCCTAGTGACCGGGCCGGAGATACTGATGGCCGCCACCACTTGGTCGTCGTAGTTGAAGATCGGCGCAGCGACACAAACCACCCCTGGGTCCTTTTCCTCATCGTCAATGCCGTAGCCCCTGGCCTTGATTGCCTTGAGGTGCTCCAAAAAGATTCCCTTGTCGGTGATGGTCTTGGAGGTATGAGCGGCAAACTGGTTGGCCCCAATGACCTTGTCCCGGGTCGCTTCGTCGTAAAAGGCCAAAAAGGTCTTGCCGATGGCGGTACAAAGGGGGCTGAGCCTAGTCCCGACCCGGCTGGCTACCCGCAAAGGTTGCGTGGACTCAGCGTCTTCGATGTAAAAGACCTGATTTTCCCGCATGATGCCCAAATAAACCGTCTCGTTCACCTCGGCAGAGAGCCTCGCCACTTCTTCGGCGGCCACCCGGATCAGGCCGGTGTGACTCAAAAAGGCCTTGCCCAGCTCCAGCGCCCGGATGCCCAACCGGTAGGCCTCGGAATTTTTGTTTTGCTCGACATAACCCCTGGCTTTTAAGGTTGCCAGGAGACGGAACACGTTGTTTTTGTGCAGGTCCAATTCCCGGCTGATCTCGCTGATCCCCAGTTCCGCCTTGACCCCGGCCAGTTGCTCAAGCACGTCCAAGGCATGGTCCACCGCCTGGATTGCATATTTGTCTTTGATTTCCTTTGAAGCCATTTTTCCAACCGGGACCGGAAACATTTAGGAATAGGGCCGCCAGTCTTTCAATTTTTCGGGGCTCTGTCAAATTGGGGAGGGGGAGGGGCAGGGTTAACCGCAGTATTCTTTTAGCGTTGACACCAATTCCCAAACGGAGGTGCTTGGATCATCGCCGTGGTTCATTGCTCTGGCCCTTTCAATGGCCACTTCCCTCCCTTGCGCTAGTTTTTCCAAATCAGAGGGAGTGAGCGTTTTGTCATACTCCCTGCCCAAATGTTTTCCGAGTTTTTTGGCGTAGTCCTTGGCATTTAGCGGTGCCTTGTAGGAATCAAAATGCAGCAACAACCAATGTTCAAACTGTTTTACCGACAGGGCCACCTTGTAGCCCTCTTCCCCTGCTTGCCTGATCGCTAGGCCGATGTCTGCCCCAAACTGGTCTTGGTCAAAGACCAACCAGACTTGGGAATAGTTTTTCTTGCTGTGACCTATATGCCCTTTGGCTTTGGCCACCAGGTTTGAGGGGTTCACTCCCATACCGAGCACCACCACCTTGTGGCCTGACTGGGTTTTAAAGGACTCGAAGTAAGCCTTTTCCGTCTTCTCTCCGAGGCAAACGATCAACAGCTTTTTTTGCTCTCGTCCCCCGACTTTTCGCTCCATCGGTTGGGCAGCTCGTTTACTTGACTTTGTCATGGCCGGTGGTTTTTAAGGATTTGAGTTTTGGCACTGCGCCAAAGGTTCCTAACAGATAGTTTTTTCCATAAGACAGGTCCTTGCGGACCCCTTTTATTTCCAACAAACTGAACAATTCGGTCGCCCCTAAATCATCTTTCTCGGCAAACCAGACTTGGTCCCGTCGGAACAAACGGTTGTTCAGAATCTCGGTGGAATGAGTGGTAAAGATCAATTGGGCGTTTTTGGGGTTGGTCTGGGGGTCCTGGAACAATTTGACCAGATGTTCCTGCAACAAAGGGTGCAAACTTGCGTCCAGTTCATCAACAACCAAGGCTCCACCGCTTTCGAGGGTAGCATAAATGGGCTCGGTGAAGGCAAACAGTCGTTTTGTGCCCTCTGACTCCTGCGCCAAAGGGAAAGGAATTTCACCAGCTTCCCTGCCCTCAATATCAAAGACAGGATGCATGCAGTGGATCGATTCTTGTCGTTTAACAGTTTCTAAAACAGCAGCTTGTTCAGAATCGGGGACATTGTTCTTGAATTCTTGCACTAAAGACTCTGGGAGCGAACGATCAATGATTTGGATGCTCTTTATGTTCAAATCAGCCGAGGTCAACAACCTACAGGCATCCTTTCGAGCAGCACCGCTTCGATGGACAAAATCTGAGGTGATGAAGCCATGAAACCTGATATCAAAATCATCCAAGATAATAGTGTTTTTTCGAACTTCCTCCACAATGGACCGACTGATTCCCTCATTTAAAGCCGAAAAGGAGAGCAACAAAAATTCCGGGCCAATTCCGTTTGCAGGAACCGCCACCTCTTTCCCAAACTTTTTGCTTAACTCAATTCTATTTTGGGTCCGCATAAAAAGCTGGATCTCCTTTTTCTTTTTTTCAAACAACCACTCTTCTACGATCTCTTTGCGGTTAAAGGCCACCCCATACCGATAGATCACTCCACCCATCAAAAGCCGTACTTCAAACTCGATAGGTTGGGTTTTTGTTTCGGCACCCAACAAAAAAGGATCATACTCCGGGATCGGCTGTTTCACTCGATTGGTATTGTAGGAATCTAATATCAGGCGGAAAAACCGCTGCATCGCCCGAATCAAGTTGCTCTTCCCGCTCGCATTGGCCCCGTAAATCGCCGCAGTTTTGAGCAAGGTCAGCCCTCCGGCCTCAAAGGTATTTTGGGGCAGCTCCACCTTTTCGTCCGCCACCATCGAAAAAGTGGCCCAGTCCTTAAAGGAGCGGAAGTTTTTTACCCGAAAGTCGATAAGCATTTTTAAGGGAGAGGTTTGGGGTTACAAAACCAGTCTGGTCTGCACTCCTATAGGCGCATCTGCCCAGGGCCGTCAAAGTTTAAAACGACATTTTGTGTTTTTTTCACGAAATTTTGGATTTTATAAGCCCCGACCAAACCTCCAAAGTCCCCACCTTTGTTCACCAAAAATTACAATTTGAAACTTGGCGCAGGAGGCTGGGGGCGGGTAGAAAGGGGGGAGGGAAGGGTTGGATTTACGGAAGGGGAAAAAGCCTGTATCCTACCCGCAACCGTATCCCCACAAGGACCAAAATGATCTTGCACCACCAAAAGGCCCAAAGTTATGAACCTTTGGCCTTGATCGATGCTATGGAAGCCGGTTTGGGGGCCTTTGGCGGCTTGGCGAAGGTGCTGGACGGGCGGCAGTCGGTCCTGCTCAAGCCCAACTTTGTGACGATTCGGCCCAAGGAAGCGGAGGTCTGCACCAGACCCGAGGTGATCCTGGCCCTGTTGGACCTGCTGTTGGACCTGGGGGTCAAGGTGGCGATCGGCGAATCCCCCGGCTTTGGCAGCACCGAAGGGGCGATTGAGGCCCTGGGGCTGACCCAGGCCTTGCAACACCGAGCGGTGCCCTTTTTTACCTTTACCCAGGTTCGTTACTACCGCACCCGGATTCCTAAATTTCCGGTGTTGGCCATTGCCAAGGAGCTTTCCGATTACGATGGGACGATCAACCTGCCCAAGGTCAAGACCCACTGCCAAACCGGGTTTTCCGGGGCAGTCAAGAACCTCTACGGCTGCGTACCGGGAAAACGCAAGGCAATCCGTCACATGACCTGTTTGGGAGACGAGGTTGCCTTTGTGCAGATGATCCTGGCCAATGCCAAAGAGGCTGGAGCCTTTTTCCACCTCGCTGATGGGATCCGTTGTCTGCACAACCACGGCCCCACCAGCGGAGACCCCCATGAACTGCACAGTCTGCTGTTTTGTGAAGACGGAGCCACCTTGGATTGGGGGCTTTGTGGCCGGATTGGACTGGACCCGCTTTCGACCCTGCAATTCCAACTGTCCGGGCCTCCACCGGTTTATGTCTCCTCCGGGGAACCGATTGAACCGGACCCCAGCTTTTTGCACGCAGCCAAGGTGCCGGTGTTTTTTCATCCCTTACGGGTCGCCCGGTCAATCGCCCGGCAAGCCTGGACCAAAGCCAAGGAGTCGGTGCAATGAAGGGCCTGGAATGGTTGGCGGTGCTTTTGGGGTTGTTTTTGGCCCCCCCGGCTTTTGGGCAAACCAAGGTCTTGTTGCTCGGAGACAGCCTGACCGCCGGGTTTGGGGTGGACCCGGCCCAGGCCTATCCGGTTTTGGTGGAAGCGGCTTTAAAGGCCAAAGGTTATTCCGTGGTCTTCACCAATGCCTCAGTCAGCGGCTCTACCACCGCCTCCGCTTTGGGCCGTTTGCGCTGGTACCTCAAAACCAAACCGGACCTGCTTTACCTCGCCCTGGGGGCCAACGATGGGCTCAGGGGGCAGTCGGTGGAAGGGATGAAGGAAAACCTGGCGGCCACCATCCGGCTCGCCCAGGCCCAAGGGATCAAGGTGCTCCTGGTCGGGATGAAGATGCCCCCCAACTACGGGGCGGCCTACACCAAGGCCTTTGGGCAGGTGTACCCGGAGCTGGCCAAAGAATACCAACTGCCGCTGTTGCCCTTTGTCCTTGATGGGGTGGCAGGAAAACCCGAATTAAACCAAGCCGACGGGATCCACCCCAATGGGCAAGGCCACCGGCAGGTGGCCGAATTGGTGACCGGCTTTTTTATCTCCAATTTACGACCTTAAAAACCATGTCCCTAGAACTGATCGGAATCGAAAAAAACTACCGCGGGGCCAAAAACGGCCCGGCAGTGCAGGTGTTGAGCAACCTCAACCTTTCCTTGGACCAGGGCAAGACCTTGGCGATTTTGGGCCAGTCCGGCTCGGGCAAGTCCACCTTGCTGTCCCTGATCGCCGGGCTGGACCGGCCCGACCGGGGCCAAGTGATCCTAGACGGCCAGGACCTGGGCGGTTTGGGCGAAAAGGCCCTCTCCTCGTACCGGGCCTCGAAGCTGGGGATCGTCTTCCAACAGTTTCACCTGCTGCCCCACTTGAGCGCCCTAGAAAACGTCTCCCTCCCCCTGGAGCTGATGGGTAAGCCCCAGGCGGTCGAAGCGGCCAGGGAACAGCTGGCCCAAGTGGGCCTGACCCACCGGCTGCAACATTTCCCTTCCCAGCTTTCGGGCGGCGAGTGCCAGCGGGTCGCTATTGCTCGGGCCTTGGCGGTGCGGCCCAAGTTGCTCTTGGCCGACGAACCGACCGGGAACCTGGACGAAAAAACCGGCCAATCCTTGAGCGACCTTTTTTTTTCCTTGGTGGAACAACAGCAGATGACCTTGCTTTTGGTCACCCACAACCAAGAGTTGGCCAAACGATGTGAGCGGTCCTTGTTTCTCTTTGAGGGGGCTTTGCATGAAAACCTGGGTTAAGCTGGCGCTCCGTGAGCTGATCAACCACCGGGGGTTTTCGGTGTTTTTCCTGGCCAACCTCACCTTGGGGCTGGTGGGTTTTATTGCCCTGGACTCCTTCAAGCTGTCCCTGCACGAACACATCGAAAAAAAATCCAAGGCCATTTTGGCGGCGGACTTGGCGGTTTATGCCTCCCGGCCCTTTACCGAAGAGGAGGAAACGCTTCTGGCCCAAAACCTGCCCCCAGGGACCCAGGTCACAAGGCAGATCAACTTCATGTCCATGATCCAAGGGCCCAAGGAAACCAGGTTGGTCGAGATCGTGGCGGTGGATTCCGGGTACCCGCTTTATGGGGAACTGACCTTAAAAACCGGGCGGGTCGGAGCCAAAGAGGTGCAGGAACGGTTGCTCAGCGGAAACCGGGCCTGGGTACAACCCGAACTGGTCCAGCTGCTGGGGGTCGAGCCCCAGGGCCAAATTCGGATCGGGGACCAGGACTTTAGCGTGGATGACCAACTCCTGGAGGCACCGGGGCAAAACTTTTGGAACGCCGGAATCGCCTACAAGGTTTTTATCGGCTATGACCAAGCGCTCAAAACCGGGCTGATCCGCCAAGGCAGCCGCAGGTACCATTACCGGCTCTACAAGCTCCCCGCCGGGGCCGAAGCGACCCCCACTGCCCGGGCCTTGTACCAAGCGCTCAAGGCCAAGTTCGGCCCCAGCCCCTACCTCTACCTGCGGACCTACTCCCAAGCGAACCAGCAGATGTCTCGGATCTTGAGTTACCTCAACGACTACCTGGGGCTGGTGGCGTTGGTGGCGCTCTTTTTGGCGGGCATGGGCACTGCCTTTTTGTTCCGGTCCTTTTTGAGCCAACGGCTCAAAGACTTGGCGATCCTGCGGGCCTTGGGGGCCAAGCCTTGGGAAACGGTCTGGCTCTCGGTGTTCCAAATCGCCGTCCTGGGGGCGGTGGCCGCCTTGCTGTCGAGCCTCTTGGCCCAACTGGCGCTGCCCTTGCTGGTGCGGCTGCTCTCGACCTTTTTGCCGCTGGGTTTTGTTACCCTCTTGAGCTACAAAAGTATGGCCCTCGCCTTTGGAGTCGGGATCCTAGGGTCCGCCCTCTTTTGCCTGCCCCTGCTGCTCGGCCTGCTCAACCTCAGCCCCAAATTGCTGTTGCAAGAAACCCCGGCGACCTTGGCCCAGGAAGCGGGTCTGAGCACCTGGGCTTCCGCCTTGGCTTACCTGCCCTTGGGCGGGCTCTACTGGGCGCTGGCGGTGTGGCAGTCCAAAAGCCTGTTTGTGGGCAGCCTTTTTTTGGGCGGATTGGCCCTTTCGGCCTTGGCGCTCTCTTTGCTCGGCCTGTTGCCCTTGTGGTTCGGGGTGCGGGGCTTGACCGGTCTGTCCTTGTCGCTCCGTCTGGCGCTGCGCAACCTGGGCCGGGGCGGCGGTGCTTCGGTCACCTCGGTCATCGCCTTGGGCCTGGGGGCACTGTTGATCAACCTGATCCCCCAGATCCACGAAGGGTTGGCCACTGAAATCGCTTCCCCCGATTCCACCAAACTGCCCAGCTTTTTCCTCTTTGACATCCAGCCCGACCAAGTGGCCCCCTTGGAAGAGTACGTCGCTTCCTTGGGTTACCAAGCCCAGAATCGCTCCGCCATGGTCTTGGCCCGCCTGACCCACATCAATGACCGGTCTATGGACCTGGAGCCGGAAAAGCAGTCCCAAACTCGGGAGGAGGAAAACGAGGAGTTTACCCGCCGTAGAGACCAAAACCTGAGCTACCGGCCCAACCTGTACGAATCGGAAGAGCTGGTCGAAGGCGCTTGGTTCCCCGGTCCCTACAACCCGGCCGGATTGGTGTTGCCCGAACTCTCCTTGGAGGTTCGTTTTGCCGAACGTTTGGGGGTCGGGGTGGGGGACAAATTGAGCTTCGACGTACAGGGGGTCCCGGTCGAAGGCCGGGTCACCAGCCTCAGGAGAGTCCGGTGGAACAGCTTTACGCCCAACTTTTTTGTGCTCTTCCAGCCGGGGGTTTTGGAGGACGCTCCCTCCACTTGGTTGGCCACGGTGTTTCACGTCCCGGAGGACCAAAAGACCGGCTTCCAAAACCAAGTCAACCGCCACTTTACCAACGTCTCCTTGATCAACGTCACCGGGCTGGTCGGCAAGGTGTTGGAGATCGCAGGCCAAGTCCGCTGGGCCATCCAGGTCATGGCCTTTTTGGCGGTACTGGCCGGGCTGGTGGTGGTTTATTCGATTGCCAGCTTCAACGCCAAGGCTCGGGAAACCGAGATCAACCTGCTCAAGATCCTGGGGGCTTCGTTTGGGCACCTGCAAGGGATGGTCGCCTTGGAATTCGGGCTGGTCGGCTTTTTTGCCTCTCTGGCCGGGGCCGCCCTCAGCCTGGGCATCGCCTGGGGGCTGGCCCAATTCCTGTTTGAGCGTATCTTTGTGATCAACCTTTGGATCACCGGGGTGACGGTCGGGGGGGTGACCCTCTTGAGCCTGTTTGCCGGTTGGTTGGCCACCCGGCGGACCCTGGCCAAAAGCCCGGCCCAGTTGCTCTCCGCCCTATGAAAGCCCGGGCACTTTCCCTTGTTTGGGTCCTGCTTGCCCTGGCGGTGCTGCTAGCCGGGTGCAGTTCCCTGCGGCTCGGGTACCCCTGGGCGGACTGGTATCTCCTGCGGCAGGTCAATTCCTACTTTGACCTGACCGGTCCGCAAAAAAAGGAAGCCAAAGCCCGGATCGCCCAATTGGCCTTGTGGCACAGGACCCAAGAGCTGCCCGAGTATGCCGCTTACCTTACCGAAATCGGAGCGAAGGTGGACCAGGGGCTGACCCGCCCGGACCTGGACCGTTTTTTTGCTCGATACCAGGAGCTCCGCCACCGGTTTTATGCCGGACTGGTCGGCCAAGCGGCCCCCTGGATGGCCGGTTTGGAGCCGGGACAGTTTGGCTTGTTGCAAAAAAAATTGGCCGAAGAAAACCAGGAATTGGAGGAAGACCTCATAAAACCCGCTTCGGAGCAGGAAGCCAAACGGATCAAATGGGTGGCGGGGTTGTTGGAGGACTGGATCGGGGACCTGACCCCCGCCCAACGGGAGCAAACCAAAACTTTTTTGGCCGGTCAGCCCTCTCTGGAACCTGACCGTTTGGCCTACCGGAAGTCTTCCCAGCGGGAGTTTTTTGCCCGCCTGCCGGAACTGAAAACCCCCGAGGCCTTCCAAGCCGAACTGACCCAGCTTTGGGTCACCTCCTATGAGGAAGAGATTTCTCCCTACCAGGCCAAGGTGCTGGCGACCCAAGAGGCCTACAAACGGTTTTTGCTGGAGCTGGCCTTGAACCTGACGAGGGAACAAAAACGGCACCTCCAAAGGAAGGTGGGAGCAGTGGTTTCCGACCTCATAGCCCTGTCCCGGTAACCGGCCCCACAGGGCCGGGCTTTTTTTGCGTTTTGGCACCCCGGTCCACCGGCGGAGCGGGGCTTTACTTTTTGGCGGTAGCGCAAAGTCTGCAGCAAAAAAGCGGCGGTGCTTTCCAACAAAAACCAAAACCCCCTCACCAAAACAAAACGCCCCTCTCCCAAAGAAGGCCGCCCCCAAAAACACCGGCGGCAGTGGTTTTCGGAGAACTGCTATTTATGGTAACCCCCAAGCAAGGGAAAGGCTGCCCGGTCCGTTTCCTTGGACCTTGGCTCCCTTTTCCCTCGGCCTTTTTTTACCGGCCAAAGGCCCAAAAACCCCTCAGGTCAAACGCTTTTTGGGTGAAGTCTCTCTCAGAATTTGATATTCTGCCCCCAAGAGAATCTTTTTTTCTAATGGGTGATGGAAAGAGTTTTGGTCTTCCAAAGAGGCTTATGCGAATCCTGGTCATTGACGACGAAAAACACAGCGCCGATTTACTGGCCAAGATCCTGAGCCCTTGGTCCACGGTGGAGATTGCTCTGAGCGGTAAGGAAGGGTTGACTCTCTTTACCCAGGGCCTGGACCACCAAACCCCTTTTGATTTGGTTTTTTTGGACATCGTCATGCCCGACCTCAATGGGCACCAAGTCCTGGAAGGAATCCGCCGGATCGAAGCCCAAAGAAACCACCGGGAGGAAACCCCGGTGGTCATCGCCACGGTCAAGGAGGACGGCCACACCATACTCCAAAGCTTCGCCGCCGGAGCACAGCATTTTTTCACCAAACCCTACGACCGCCAAGCAATCTTTGAACTGCTCAAAGAACAGGGATTACTGAAGCCCGGGGGCTTGACCTGAAAGGGGAGAGCCACAAAGCTTGGCTTTAGGGCCAGCCAAAAACTGCCGATCAACCTCTTTGTTTTTCCGCAATAATACTTAGACATTGTTTGTTTGCCTGCAAAGGCTCCGCCGGGGCCTGAATCAACTGGCCCTTTTGTTGGAGTTGTTTGTAGTAGGCAACTTGGTGCCGATCAAATTTACCGGGGAAAAAAACATAACCCTTGCCGGTGGCAAAGGGCTTTTTAAACCAACCCAATTTGGGCCTTCCACAATAAACCTGCCCCTCCCCATCATAATAAATCTCCGTTCCTCCATGTTCGTAGCCAATCTTAGGCAAATTGGGGACTGGGTCCTCCTCATTGGTGATACGGTAATAACCAATGGGAAACCTTTGGGACAAAGTGCTGACAAATTCTCCGTCCCCAACCCTAGGCTGGCCGTAGGTGTAGATGCTGCGAATCAAAGGCCGCAATCGGCGGTCGCCGTTCGCCCCATAAAGCACCGCCAATGCCCCGCCCAGAGAGTGCCCGGTCACCAAGATCACTTGGTCCTTGCGGACGGTCAAAAGATACTCGTTGAGGGACCGGATCAACTCATTGTACTGCCCGGCGAACCCTTGGTGGACAGCACCAAGGTTGGTCTCAGCCTTAAAAAAACCAAATCCGCCAAAATATCCTTGGTCCCTTCAGTCCCTCGAAACGCAACAATGATCACATCCCGGTCACTGACCACGTAAGCCTGGGCATCCGAGCCTTTGTGCTCGATCAATCGGGTAGTGGTGCCCTCAGCGATCCCAAGCTCACGGATCCCTTTACGAAAACCTATTTCATCCAGGTAGGCCAAGTCAGCAAATTGTAACAACCAAAAACTGTTCCCGTACCGATAGCCAGAGGTACCGGAATCTAGCCCTTTCAAATTCCTAAGGCCCCTCTGGGTGGAGCAGCCGACCAAAAACAAACCCAACAAAACAAACAAAACCCCAGAAATCTTCTGTTTCATCCTTTGCTCCAAAAGAGTTGATATTCCCTTTTATAATCACGATTAAAGAAAAACCACCGCAAAAAATTGCCCCTCTTGGTTCCTTGTGCTGCCTTGAAAAAAAAGGGGGGGGAGGTCCTTCCCCCTGCCTCGCTCATCAGCCCCCGCCCTCAGCCCTGGGAAAGTTGGCTCTCCTTCGCCTCTCCTTTGGCCAACCGGTCGAACTCCAGAGCCAAACCAAAGACCGGATCCGGTTGGCAAAACTTTCTTTTTTTGGTAGCCTCTACACCGTCTAGCCCAGTCAATGCCCCTCTCCAACCCAGGACCGACCATGGCCTCAACCGCTTTGATCCCGATTGCCGAAGGCACCGAAGAATTGGAGGCGGTTTGCCTGATCGATACGTTGGTACGGGCTGGGCTGGAAGTAGTGGTGGCCTCGGTAGAGAAAAGCCGCCGGATCAAGGCCAGCCGGGGAGCGCTTTTGACCGCTCACATTTTGATCGACACCGCCTTGGGTCAACCTTGGGACCTGATTGCCCTGCCCGGCGGTGGGCCGGGGTCCCGGAGGTTGGGGGCAGACCGGTCACTCAAGACCTTGCTGCTGGCCCAGGCCGCAGCAGCAAAGCCCATTGCCGCACTTTGCGCCGCTCCGGCCCTGGTGCTTTCCAAGCATGACCTGCTGTCCAACCACCTTGCCACCTGCTACCCCACCTTCCGCAACCAACTCAAAGCCAAAGCCTACCTGGACCAACCGGTCGTGGTGGACGGCCCCTTTGTCACCGGGCAAGGTCCAGGAGCGGCACTGGACTTTTCCTTGGCCTTGGTCCTGTTGCTCTGTGGCCCGGAGAAACAAAAGGCGGTTGCCAAGGCCATGTTGGCCCCGCTGCCGATTTTGGGCTGAACTCCTTTTAACCTCCAACCCTGGGTTTTAGCCTAAGGCTTCAGCCCGTTACCGGTTTCTGGCGGTACCTCCGTCCCTAGCTTCAAACCCCAACCTTTTCCTTTAGGTCCGCGGCCCCCGCTCCTCTCCAACAGGGTTTCTACCCGTTTGCTGCCCATTGGCTTTGGTGGAGCCGCTCAATCTTTCCAACTATCTCTTCAAGCCGCTCAGCCAGTTGGGGAGAAAGTTCGGCCTGGAAGTTGGCGATTTCCCGCAGCTCAACCGGGCTTTCCCCTAAGGCGGCACAAAAGGCTGACAAACTGACACCCGGATTCCGCTGGTTGGCAAGCCGGACAATCCGGGTCCGCAGTCGCTTGAGCTCTTGTTGTTCAAAGTCTTGGACCTCCACCACCGCTTCCGCTGCTGGGGCCTGGGGGGCTTTGGCTTTCTGGGGAAAAGGCAAGGCCTTCCCGGCACGGGGGGGCAGTGGCTGGACCGGTGGGCGGACCTCGGGGGCAACCGCCGGAGCGGCTATTGGCTCTGCCGGGGGTTGGCAGACTTGTGCTTCTGGCTGCACCATTTTTAAAGCGGGCTCCACTTCCGGAGTGACCATTTGGCCTGGAACCTCGACTGGAGCCGTGACAACTTGGGGGGGGTCTTTTGACTCCAAAGGCGGGGTTTGGTCCTTGAAGACAACGGGCAAGACGGTTTGCGCCGCCGGTTCAGGTGCCGGAACCGGGGCCAACTGTTTTGGGGACAGATTGCTTGTCTCGGAGCCGACCGGTAAGGCAACTTCAGGCTCCGGGAGCACCTTGGCCCTTTGGGGCAAGGGTGCAGAAAAGATACCCGCCAGGGCGGACCCAGCCGCTTCCGAACGGCTCAGGTCCTTGGTGGGAGCCTGCTCCGGGGGGGAAACCACTGCCGACACCACCGCTTCTTCCGGCAATTTTAGCGCCGGAGCAGCCGGGGAAAGGCTCGGGCTTTGGGCCTGCAGCGCATTTTTCTCTGTCGTCCCGGTTGTCTCTCCAGCAGCTCGGTCAGAGTAGGGGGTAAACGTCCTTTCAGGTGGGGTTTTGGGTTGCCAAGCAGGGCCTCGTCGGGCCTCAGGGGCCGGTAACGCCTTCTCGGGGTTATCTTGGAGCAAATGGTCCAGCAACGTGGGTGCCGTGCGGCCAGGAACACTGCTCTTGGTCTCCACCAAAACTCCGGCTTCCCTGGCCTGCTGCGACACCGTTTCTTTTCTGCGCCAGACCCAGCCCACCAGCCAAACACAGCTGAGGTTCGCCAGCTGCACCGCAACCCGGAGCACCACCAAAAAAATCACCTGCATCCAAAGACCGGTGACCGCCTTTTGTTGTTCCATCGCCTCAACCAGCCTTTGTTTGGTCGCCAGTTGGTTGCGTACGGTCAAAGCGGAATTCATCTTCTGCCGTTGTTCGGAGAAGGTCGCCAGGGATTTTTCGTGGTCTTCCACTTGGCTTTTGAGGATCTCCACAACAGCACGGTTGTTCGCCTGGGACTCCAATACCGACAAATGCTCGGAAATGGCGTTGAAGCTCGCCCCTCCGACGGTCGTAAAGAACAACAAAATCAGCAGGAAACGAAACAAGAAGTTGACCGGGTGCCCCTTGCCCCGGACCTTTCCGGGCAGCCAGACCCCGGCCATGATGGCCATGAAGGCTTCGTTCAAGGTGGCGGCCAAGTAGCCCATGTAGCCGAAGGAGGACTGGGGATACAGCGATTGGTAATAATACCCCGCCTCCAGCACCATAAAGGCCGAAGCGGTCAGGCTGACCACCAATAACCCCAAAATGAACAGGCCTTTTTTGAAACTCGCCATTTTGCCTCCGTGAACTTATGTTCTTTATCGTACGTATGTTCACTCTAGTCAAGGAAATAATTCCTCACCATCTTTGATTTTTTAAAAAAGAAGGATAGAATGGCCGAAAGCTGAAAAAGATTGACCAAAAGGGCCAAAGTTTTTAAAAAGCCAGTAAGGAACGGTTCTCGCATTCACCAAACGGCACGACGAAAGATACGGACCGAAACAGCGAGTTGCTGGTTCCAATCCATCTAATGGGAGTAGTTCATGGCAGCAAACAAAGACATGCGTATTCTGGTGGTTGACGATTTCTCCACCATGCGAAGGATCGTCAAGAACATCCTGAGGCAACTGGGTTTCAACAACGTGATTGAAGCGGACGACGGCACCACGGCCCTCTCCAAGCTCCAGTCCGAAAAGGTTGACTTTGTGATCACCGACTGGAACATGCCCAAGATGTCTGGTCTGGAATTACTCAAGGCCATCCGTTCCAGCGACTCCCTCAAGGACATTCCGGTTTTGATGGTTACCGCAGAAGCTCTGCAGGAAAACATCATCGCCGCAATCAAGGCCGGGGTGAGCAACTACGTGGTGAAGCCCTTTGATGCGGCTACCATCAGCGAGAAAATCGAGAAGATTTTCGTTTAACCCGGCTCTTTTTCAGAATTTTTCCGGCCAAAAAAGGCCGCTGTTTCCTGCCGGGTGCAGTGGCCCTTTTTTGAGCCTCTGGTTTTTGACCCCGGCTGGTTCGCTCAGCACCCTACCGCCCACTAAGCTTTGGCTTTTCTCCTTTCCCTGGATCAGTCCCTGGGCCAAAAGTTTTCAGAACGTCCTTTTGGTCGCTCTGTACTCCCGATCGATTCCAAGCTCCGTGGGTAGCCGGAATCCAGGGGCCCCTAAGCTTTTGCCCTGCCTCTACTGTCTCGTTCGGTGCATTCATCTACCTCTGTAAAGAGGCCAATATGCTGAATATAATACTCATATAACCTCTTTTCCGATGACCGGTTTATAAGTGCAACGCCAGAACGGGACACTAGTCCGATATATTAGGTCCAAGCGGTTTAACCTCTGACCGCCCTTTGCTCCAGACCGCCTCAAAGTCCAAAGCCGACTCCCTAGCCGTTTACTTCGCCTACCTGCCCTCTCTCATCAGCCAAAGAGCGAATGCCTCCAGTGTGGTCGGCCTTTTTAAGTTGCTCCGTTGCCATCATCCAAAGTCTAACCGACCCAGACGGCACTGCCAGGAAATATCCTTGACATATTCTAGGTTGCTTGGATAGCTTGGAGGGCTCAAGCGGGCGCTTAGCTCAGTTGGTAGAGCAACGGCCTTACAAGCCGTGGGTCACAAGTTCGAGCCTTGTAGCGCCCACCAACTGCCTCCGGGCATTGGATACCGCATCCGGGCCGCTTCGCCGCCCAACAACCTTTTGCGGGGTTGTAGTTAAGTTGGTTATAACGCCAGCCTGTCACGCTGGAGGCCGCGGGTTCGAGCCCCGTCAACCCCGCCATACGCATTTTGGCTCTAAAGCCAATGGTAATAAGTGGCTGGAGATGTGACATCCCAGCTTTTCAATTATTACCAATTATTGCCATCCTCCTGGCGGAGGGGTTGACAGGGGTGGAAGCTCATGCATAATTGAGCCCACATCGAAACCCTTTGGTTTTGATCCACCACCCGAGCGATTTTGAAGGCTTTAACAGAGATCTTCGAAGGGCTACTACCCCGGTCGTGTTTGAGGATGGTGGAGATAGGCTCTAAGGATTTGGCAGCGTCGGCTTCGTAACCCGGCGTGATGGTGCTGTTACACCGCCGAATTCTTAGAGCCTTTCTGTTTTTAGGCCCTTGGAATTTGGTGGTGACCGTGCCCTAACCTCTCTTGTGTAAGAGGTAGGCATGAAAAGTTCTCTCCAAAGATTGACTCCCAGGCCCCTTTTCGGGCATGTTTTACCCCCTTCCCCTTCTTTGTCCCTGGCCTCCTCGGTGGGCTTGAGTCTGGCGCTCAAACGCCAAGCTGTGGTTCAGACCTTCGGCCTCCGTCTGGTGGCCTTACGGGTCAGGATCAAGAGCCGCCCTCAATCCCAGGAGGGCCAATGACCCGGCGCAAAATCCCCAAAAATCGTAATCGGACCGGCAAAGGCTTTGGGGTCGTGGTGGAGTTTGAAGAACTCCCCCTTGACCCGGAGCCAAACCCTGCCGCTAAATCAGACGGAGTAAAGGCTAGGCGTTCGACTACCCTTCAAAAGCGCAGATTGACGAGGCCTCTGGTTTTGTCCGTTCTGTTCTTGGCCTTGCTGCTGGCTCCCCGGATATTGGAAGCAAACCCAGGGGTTGATGCCGTCTTCGGCGAACATGGCTATTGCTTCAGTCAAGTTTGCCGGTTTGAAGTAGGGCGCTTTGCTGCCAAGGAAGACAACATGGTCAAGTATCTGGCCCAAAAAAAGGGTGGCCCTTGGTGTAGCCCCTTTCAACAGGAGGCCCGATGAGCCGAAAAGGGTTCACCAGGGAGCAGCCCCAGAAGTCTGCTCCCAAAGAGAACCGGACCTTTAAACTTAAAGGGGGGCTGGGCCTGTTTCTGGCCTTGGCGCTTTTGCCTTGGTCCGGTTCCAACGCTATTGCCGCCAAGGGGACGATTAAGGCATCAAAGGGAATTTGTGCGAATCGGACCTGTCGGTTTCTCGTAGGAGAAGAAGAGTTGCATGTTGTCTTGCGAGGGGTTGAGCTGGCGGATATTGGCGGTTCCTGCGTTGCTGAGCGCCGGTTGTATCTTTTTACGGATCGGTTCTTAAGAGCGTTGTTGGAAGCTCCCAAGTCGATTGAATTGTCGGAGATCGGCGAAGAAAAGGTTTTTCGTTACCCCCTATTCAACCTGGAAGTCTTGGCCCGGCCCGCCAGAGTTTTGATTGACGGCAAGGACCTTGCGAAAACTCTTTCCGATGCTGGGTTTGCAGTCTCAAGCGAATTTGCCGCCGCTATGGAAAAGCAAGCTGGTGGTGTATGGTGCGGCCCTTTGCAAAAGGAGGCCCGATGAGCCGAAAAGGGTTCACCAGGGAGCAGCCCCAGCGGGGTCGGCCACGGAAGGGAAGCCGCTTTGAGCAGTTGACCTTCCTGGAGCCCCCCTTGATCTGCCCCAATTGCGGCCCCCAGCCCGCTTGGTCGGGGCTTTGTCCCCGGTGTTCGGGCCAGCTGTTCCCGGATCCCAGCGGATTGCCCCCGGTCCCCAAACTCGGGGAGGGCCATGTCTGAGAACTCCAGAGTTTGGCGAATCCTTGGGGGGTATCTTGCCTTAGGCTTGATTCTTGGGGTACTGGTGGCAGATACGGCAGAGTACTTTGCCGGGTTTTACCCCCAGGCTTGGCGAGGTTGGGCCGTGGCCCTGGCGCTGGAATTCGGGACCGCCGCTTTGGTGTCCCGGCTCTCCGGCGAAACGGGAACCGGAGCCCGTTTTTTTGGCTGGGCCACGGTCCTCTGCCTCACCACCGCCGGTTTAACCGGGGCGGGGTACCGTCTGGCCGCTCCGGCCCTGGAAGTCGCTCAGGCGGAGGCCCGAGCCCAAGACTACCAACGAGCCTTGGAACGGGCCGTTGAAGGCCAGGGCTCAGGGAGCCGGTATTTCCTGGCCGCCGGTCAAAAGACCAATGCCGCCAAGGCCTCGCTTGCCCGGATCGAGGCCGAAAACCGACTGATCGACCACTTGGGCCAACGAACCCAGGCCAATTCCCCTCGCATCAAAGATCCTCTCGAAATTGCTTTGCTTTGGCTCAACCGCCTGGGCCTCCAGTTGGCCGCCTTGTGGCTCGCTTGGAGCCTAGGCCGCCGGGCTCCCTTGCGGCTGGTGGACCGCTCACTGACTCAGCCCCAGGCCCCGCTGGTGCGACCAGGGGAAAGTTCCCAGGACGGCCAGGGTCTTTGGGTCCGAGATGAACGGGGACGGTTCAAGCCCAAGTCGAGTGTTCTGGTCTTGGGCTTGTTTGCCTTGGCGACCTTGGGGGCCAAACCGGTTGCCGCACAATCACCCCAAACCAAGACGGAACAACGGTTGGAGGCTATCCCGCTAGGATGCGCCACCAGATTTTGCGGATTCAAGGTCGAGGGGAAAAAGTTGACGATCCTGCCCAAGGGGATCCTTTTGCCCGACTTTCCGGGGCATTGTCTGGCGGAGGACCTTTTGTACCTCCTTTCAAACGAGTTCTTGAACAAGCAAGTCGGGGCAGAACCCGGCAAACTCAAGAAGATATTCCTGACGGAAATCGATCCTGAAGAAGATTTCTTCAACCGTCTGTTCAAAAATACAATTAAAGTAAGACGGGCCAGGATTTGGGTTAATGGCCAAGACCTTTCCGAGTTGTTGGCCGCAAACAAGTTAGCGGTCAACGAAAGTATCGCCGAAGGATTGCCTGCAGACAATCCCTGGTGCGTACAAAACAACTAGCGACCTTTGCCCCTCAAAGAGGAACACAAGATGAAAAAAAGACTGCTGCTTCCCCTGCTGCTCCTTTGGTCCTTCACGGCCTTAGGGCTGCCCGAATCAACCGACGAGGCCGAGTTCCTCGAATGCTCCATAAGTGCCTGCAAGTTTCGGATCGAGGGAGAGGAAGTTTGGTTGAAGCCAAAGGGCATCCTCCTGCCGCGATGGATCGGCACCAAAAAGGGGAATAGCTGGTGCTGGGCTGAAATGAGCCTATCGAGGCAGTTGGAGTCCAGATTGTGGGAACTTCTTTCCAAGGCCAAACGGATTGAGATCTCGGGTATTGAAGCAAAGACGGTCCCTATCGCCGTACGTGTCGGCAAAATCCAGGTCCACTTGGCCGACATCACCATCGACGGCCGCGAGGTTGCGGAAGAGTTGTTCTATCTGGGGTTGGGTATCCTAGACCGTGGGTTTACCATACCTCAGGATGAAAGGTTCTGGTGCAGGCATTGAGCTACTCACTTTTCCCAAAGAATCCAAAAAACCAAGTGCGGTACATCTAAAGGGCAATGATATGAAGGGCAAAAAGACAACTCAAAAGACCGAACTCCGCTTGGAGCGGGTGATCCATGGGCCGGTGGAGGTTCGGGAGGCTCAGTGGGAGGGGAGGTCGGTCTTGGTGGTGGAGGGTCGTGAACTGCACCAGTTTTTGGGGGTCGGCAAAGACTTCAGCAATTGGATCAAAGACCGGATCAAGGAATACGACTTCCAGGAAAATCAGGACTTTCGATTGCTCGCCAAATTTGGCGAGCAAAAGGGCAAAGGTGGTCACAACCGCAAAGAATACCAACTCACCTTGGACATGGCCAAGGAACTCTCCATGGTCGAACGCAACGAGAAGGGCAAGCAGGTCCGACGGTACTTTATCGAATGCGAACGCCAAGCTTTGCAGCGCCCCTTTGCCCGACTGGGCCATTCCGACCCGACCTTGGAGCGGCTGGTGGGAGAAGGGATTTTGCGGCGCAAGGAATTGGAAACAGCCTGGGAAGGCAAGGACCCGACCGAGCCCGGCCCCAGGCGGGGGGCACTGGACCTGCTGTTTGAGGATGTTGGGCTTTCCTCTGCCCCCAGGTTTTTGAGCGCCTTGGCCGACTCCGCCGAGGTGGCCGCCAAACTGACAAACAACCTGGGCATACCTGAAGAGCGGCGAAGTGTTGCGGTGGGCCGGGTCCTTTCGGAAATCTACGGCCCCGAGTTGCTGGAACGGCTGGGGCTTTTAAGGGAAACACACGATGGAAACTAACCCCATTTTAATCGACCGCATCACGTTGGAGTCTAGGTCCGGGTGCAATTTTCCCCCAACCGACCTGCAGAAACTCCTCTGGAAAAAGTAACAAGGCAACTTGAAACCATCAACACAGGCGAAACAGATGAAAAAGACTTTTTTGGCAATCCTGGCAATCCTCCTGGCAAACCCAGGTTTTTCCGCCAACCAGCCTCTCAAGCTTCCTCCTTCCTCATTGGTATTGTGCGGTCCCTCCGGGGTTTGTCGGTTCAGTCTTCCTGCTGGGGATCACACTTGGGGAAAGGATGCCCTGATCCAGGTTGCAGGTGTGCAGTTGCCTTCCTGGCCCTCTCGGTGCCAAGCCGCCACGCTTTTGAGCAATCTGGTGGTCGATTTGATGGAGAACAAAATCCGGAACGCTTCCCTCATCGAGATCACCGACCTCGGGGAAGCTCCTCCTTTCGAGTTGACTCCCGGAAAAAGCCGGTCAGTCCGGAAGGGACGGATTGTACTGGATGGAGCCGATTTGGGGAAAACGCTTTTGGAACTGCATCTGGGTATCTCGGAGCAGTCTAAGGATCAGCCAAATACTGCGCACAAGGACCTGTGGTGCGCACCATAGTACTAAGGAAACATGAGGCAGGCTTCTATCGACTGCCTCACGGCCCCTGGAAACCTGCCGGACTGTGCATCCTTATGGAAACGGTAGTTGAGGCAATCAACAAGTTTTTCGACAGGGTAAGTTTTGGTACCTGGCGTATGTATCATCAATGCCGCTTTTGCGGCATCCAGTCTTTGTTCAACGGAGGCATTAAGCCATTCATCCGTCCCTCCGTCAAGCAGGTCCGCAGCAAAGACCAAATAGGGAAGGCTGAAAGAGAACATAAAGATAAGAAATTTTTTCATAACAAGAACCAAACGATGAAGAGGTTGAAGGAAAGGGGTTTTCGGCAACATGGCCCCGAGGACCTTAAAAAAGTTCCCGACACCGATCCCCCTTTAGCACTTTTTGGAAACAACAGGAAGCTGAAAACAAAACAGGACCGTTTCAACCGATAACCAAACCGTTATACAGAAACTCCTCTGGAAGAAAACGACGATGAACGAAACCGTGATCAACCGCATCAAGAAGTTGCTGGCCCTGGCGAGCCACAACCCCGAACCGAACGAGCGGGAGGCCGCCTTGGCCAAGGCCCAACAACTGATGCTGGAACACCGGATCGAGGCCGCTCAACTGCTGGAAGAAGACCTGAAGTTCGTTGAAGGTGAACCGCTGGAGGTCAAAAACTCCCAGGGCAACAAGCGGAAGTTGGTGGGCTGGGTGGTGTGCGAGGCTGCAGACGTGGGCATTGTTTACCAACGCCACGAATCCTGGTGGCGGATCCGTTTTGTAGGCCGCCTGGAGCCGGTGGCTTTTGCCGGATACCTCTACCCTTGGCTGGAAGGAGAATATGACCGGCAGTGGGAGCTGTTTCGGCTCAATGAGAGAAAGGCGAGGCGGGTGGTCAATCTGGCCAAGCGGGACCATTTCCACCGAGGTTTGACCGATGGGCTTCTGACCAAGCTTGCGCAAGGGCGCAAGCGAGTGGAGCAGGAGCACGCCCTGATCCTGGTCTCCGAAGCCCAGCAGGCCATGGATTGGTACTGTTCGTGGAAACCTGACTTGGAAGACACGCCCGATCTCAAGGAATACAAAAAAGAGGTCAATGCCTACCAAGGGGGGCGAGAGGCGGCGAAAGACATTCGGTTGAACCGCCAAATTCCGGAGTCCCAGGGGGCGCAACGATTTTTGCTGGGGCAGAACGGATGAACATACGACCAAAGACCTTGAGGACCTATGGCCACCAACTACTGGAAGGGTTGGGGCTTTTGGAGGGGGAAAAAGGTGGAAATTGACCGGCCCAGGGTCTTCATGACCGATCAGTTTCAAGCCTATCCCGACGCTAGCGCCTTGCGACAACATTTCGGGGATATCGGGGTCTTGGTGATCCTGGAACTTTTAGTGTCGGAGGTTCGGCACCGTCTTCAAGGGCGAGGTAGGGAGGAGGTTTGTTGGGTAAATTCCCAGGAACTCTTTGCCTTTGCTGACCTTTGGCCAAGGCCTCAGGTTCAAAGCGAACTGGATCGATTGCAGAGTCTCGGGGTGATCCAGCTCGAATCGGAACTTGCATGTCCGGGGGAAGCCAAGCGCTACGCCTTGGAGATCATCGAAGAACAGGGGGCCTTGGAGTGGGATCTGGCCCATTGCAAAGAGATGGTGCAAGCCAACCTAAAACATGCCCAAGAGACTCCAGCCGACCTGAAGGTGGGACCCTTGGGGTACAACAGTCCTGGAGCGAGGGGACTGGGGTCCGGCCAATATCATCCGTTCCCCAGGGACTGGTACGAACGATGGGCGAAGGATTGGGAAAATCGGGCTCAAACGACCGAGGACCGTTTGCGGGAATTGGGTGCGGGTCCCGGCCAAACTGGCTTGAGGTCCGAAAGATAGATGATCCTACACCCGGATTTTAGGGAGTTGGCCCTCCAGTACGGCCAGGAAGAGGCGATGATGATCGAATATTTCCGCTCCAAGATTCGACAAGGCCAGTACCGACGAGAAGAAAAAGAAGCATGGATCAGGGGAAGTCAGGCCATGATTTCGAAGGAGACGGCATTTTGGTCCCTGAAGCAAGTCCGAAGGATACTCAAGTCCCTGGAGGAGCAGGGGGCAATCGTATCTCGATTGACCCGAAACGGAAAAGTCAGGAGCAAGGAATACGCCCTGATGAATTTCCTGGAATCATGTTCGGATTCGGGGAGAATCGATGACTGAAGCCCAATACCAGGCACTGGCCGTACAGTTCGGCCAGGAGGAAGCCCAGATGATCAAGTATCTGCGGGGCTGGATCCTATACAACCAGACCACGGGCCACAACCAGGTCGAGGGCCGGACCTGGACCTACGACAGCCTGGAACGGATCGCCGAGCGGATAGAATTTTGGACGGTCAAGCAGGTCCGGCGGATCCTAGGTTCCTTGCGCACACAAGGGGTGCTCCAGGTGGGGCACTTCGGCAAGTTTTGGAGTGACCGGACCAACTGGTACGCCTTTGTGGACGAGGCTAGGTTTTTGGGCAGCCTAGTGGCCGGGGTAGCCCAACAGGCGGCAGCGGGATTGACCGGCAAGCCCAAACCCAAGTCCCACTTTGAGGCCTTTGCCGAGGAAGTGGCCGGGATCTACAACGAGGTGATGGCCAGCCGGGGGCTCAAGGCCCAACCGGAGAACCGGAAGTTCCGGTTCAAGTGCGCTGAGCTCAAACGGCAACGACCGGACCTGAACCTGCAACAAATCCGTGCCGGGATGGTCCGGCTGTTGGAGGAAGCCAACCGGGACTCCGGCAAGGCCAGTTTCCTCAAGTGGACCTCTCTGCTTCACCCCAACGTAATCGGAAGGGCAGCGGACGCTTGCGGTGCCGGTCCGCCGGTTCCGGCCACCCGATCCGGGCCTGCCGAGGCAATGGCTGGTCCACCGGTCGAGCCGGTGCCCATTACCAGCCCAGGCTTCGTGGAGGCCTGTGCGGCGGAGTACAACCGGGTCATCGCATGGCCCCTGGTGGACCCAAAGAACCCGGTCTTTGCGGATCTGTGCCGGAGATTGCGGGAGGCATCGTCTGGGATAAGCGAGCGGATTTTGACCGGGATGATCGAAAACGCCTTGGAATGGCTGGACCGGGAGTGGCTCTCCAAGATGGGCCCGGACGAGCCCAGGGGTTGGGAGCGAGTCTTTGAACCGGAGTTTATGATCAACCTGATCGAGGTCAGCGTAGAAATCGAACCTAAAACCGACTTTTTGGAGGGGAAGGAAGTCAAATGAACGAACGTTTGTTGGACCACTTCAACAAGCAGAAAATCCGCTTCGTGATCAACCAGGACCAAACGGTCACCGACGTGACCACCGGACTGACCTGGGACCGGACCGAGGCGGGGCTGATGGCCTGGGACCAAGCCATGGACTACGCCCAAGGGCTTTCCCGTGCCGGGGCAACGGATTGGCGGCTGCCAACCCGCCAGGAGTTGGCCACGCTGATTGACCTGTCCTGGAAATCCGGCCCGCTGATCGACAAGCGGTTTTTCCCCCAAGGGGAAGCCAACCGCTACTGGACCTCTACCTCCAAACCGGGGTCGACCACCGCTTGGTACGTCAGTTTCGACCAGGGTAGGGTGGGGAGAAGGACCAAAACCAAGTATGCGCTGGTCCGCTGCGTCCGCTCGGAGCCGGTGGAATAAAAAACGTCTTTAACGAGGAGACAATGGAAGCACAAAAAAAGAGATTTTTGGACAACGGGAACCAGACCGTGACCGATCTTTCGACTGGCTTGACCTGGGACCAGCGAGAACCAAAATACATGAAATGGCAATCTGCCGTGGACTACGCCAAGGAGTCTAACCATGGGGGGTACAACGACTGGCGTTTGCCGACCCTGGAGGAACTGATGGGGCTTTTGGACCGTAGCCAGCTGAAGGCCCCCTTGCTGGACCTAAGATTTTTCCCTGGTGTCGAGGCCAACCATTATTGGACCTCGGAAACGGAAGTGATGCCAACCGGAACCGCAGCCAAGTACGTGAGCTTTAATCGAGGCGGGACCGGTCGGCGCAACATTGTTCAGAAAAACTGTGTGCGCCTGGTGCGCTAGGATTTTAAAACCGATTGTCTGGAGGAACCATGAGCAGTCGAATTGCCATTTACAACTTCAAGGGCGGAGTGGGCAAGACCCGGATCGCCCTCAACTTGGCCTTGAGCTTCCCGGAGTTTGGGCTGGTCACCAACGAATCCTACAACGACATTGACCAGTTTTTGGGCCCCGATGCCTTCATCAAGGTGGCTCCCGGAGCGGCGTTCCCCAAGATCGAGGGCCAAAGCTGCATCTTTGACTTGGGGGGCTACGTGGACCCAAGGGTCGGTGGGGTGCTGAAGTCCTGCGACTGGGTGATTGTCCCCACCCTTTGCGACCTATTGGACTTTCGGGTCACCATCCGGGCGATTAGGGAGATGGAGCCTTACAACAAAAGGGTGGTGGTGGTGCTCAACCAAGCCAAAAAGGAAGACCTGCCCCTGTTCCTGGAGACCTTTGGGCCCCTGGGTCTGCCGCTGTTTACCCTGCGAAAGAGCATGGCTTTGACCGACATGTTGTTGGAGCGCCGGTCGGTGGCCGCACTGGCCGCCGATGGAGGACTCCGGCGGCACAGCTACGGGCCGGTGTCCGGCGACTTTGACCGGTTATTCGAGAGCCTGGGGCTGAGTCCCCAAGAAACCAAGGAGGAGGCATGGAAGAAGGCCAAGGCGGTTTGACCGCATCCAAGACTTCCCCAAAACCAAAATTCTCCGCCAGACAGGTGATGGAGGGGATGCCGGAGAAGGCGGAGGGGTTGTTGGCGGAAGGAACTGTCCCCAAGCAGCAAAAAAAGGGTCCCCGAAAGCCCGATTCAAAAAGGCAGCAATATCATTATTACCTTAGCCAAGATGAAGCCGCCAAATTTCGGTTTTGGTGCCAAGGAGCAGAGGGTTCGGAAGTGGTTCGTACCCTGATCAAACGGTCCATGGCCAAAGCGGAAAACTACGACAAACTTTAACCCCTCCAGGGGCTGGTCGGGCCGGAGGCGCTTCCCTGAGCGATGCTTCCAGCCCGACCGGTCCCCCCGGAGCTACTTTAAAAACCCATTTTTGTGGAGTTACCACCGATGCAACCTTCCTTATCCCCCAAAAACATCTACATCTGCGGCAGCTGGCGACACAAGGCCGAGATCGAGCGGCTGACCCAGGAACTGCGCCTTCGGGGCCACCAGGTGCTTTCCTTCATTGAGAACAACCGAGCCTTGGGCTTCGGAGAGGCCTTGGCGGAACAAAACCCGGAATGGACCGAAACCCCAGCGGCCCAGGCCTGTTTTGAATTTGACACCCAGGCCACCCGGACGGTGGACTTGGTGATCTACCTGGGACCTTCGGGCTGTGACGCTTGGGCCGAGGTCGGCCATGCCGCCGGTTCGGGGGTGCCGGTCTTGGGCCTTTGGCACCCAGGGGAGCGGGTGGGGTTGATGCGCAAGTTGGTCAGCCGGTGGGTGCCGAGTGTGGAAGCTTTGCTGGATGCGGTGGACAGTCCGCTTTCCGTTCCCGGCCTACATCCGAACGTTGCCCAGGTTGACGGCCACCAGCTTTCCCAAGGGTGACCTATGGACGAACTGCTTTTGCTTTCCCTGCACCGGCAACATGGGGACGAACTGACCGAGTTTTTCCAAGGGTTCGTCTCTTCTCAAAGCATCGAGGAGACCCTGGACAACGTCCTGGAGGAGTTGACCGGTCATGTCCCGGACCAGCCCACCTTGCGGCGGTACATCGAGAACCTGCGCTGTCTCTTTGAAGAGGAACCCTGCCTGACCTACCCGGTCGACCGGTGTTTTTTGGGGTTAAAAGAAGTCTATCAGGGAGCCTCCCGGTGATGATCCCCCTGCTTGCGGCCTACCTGACTGGTGCCGCCCTCGCCTGGACCCTGGGCCACCTCGGCCTGGGCTACCAAGCCCCCAGGTCCACCACTTTGGCCCTCGCCTGGCCTCTGGTGCTGGTGTTTGTGTTACTCATGGCCTTTGGCCAAATTCAACCCGAGTTTTTTAGGAGACTGAAATGAAACTGTACGGCATCTCTGTTAGCACACTCTTCGGAATCCTTGGATTCTTTGCGCTGGTGCGGTTCGGCGGAGAATCGTTGGGCCTTTGGGATGGTGAAACGGCCCGTGAGGTAGGGGTTGTGGGGTTGACAGCCTTGTTTTCCCTGCATTGGGTGTTGAGCGTTAACTCAGAACGTGAGCTCGAAGAAGCTCTGCATTTTCAGGAGGCAGAACTGCAGCGGCTGACCGAGCAGGTAGCCGCTGCAGAGAGGTTGCAATTACCGGATGGTCCCAGGAGCTACATGCCGAACCCGAGGGCGGATTTTGCCTTTGCCCTTTCCAGCGCCGAGTTTTGGATCTTGATGCACTACCTGGACATCCACGCCCACCCCGGTGAATCCGGGCAGTTGACCGACGAGGGCGTTTTCCCCTATCCGGAAGCCGAAGAAGAGGCCTACCTCGACAGGAAGGGGCAACAGCTGGCTACGTTTGAGCTGATCCGGCAGATCAAACGTCAGGGAGAGGAAAGGCTTGACCAACAAAATGTCCTCTTTCGATTGACGTTACAGTTCACGGAAACGAACCTGAGCATACTTCTCCAACTGCTTGAACGATACGCAAACGAAACTCTCCCTCAATCGGTAGGACCGGCGGAAGTTCCGCAAGGGGTGCAATCCGCCTGCAGCAGCCTGCTCGAACAGATCAGAGAGGAACTGGTTTCGAACTATTCACTTGGAGGGGCCTGGAGTTCATTGCTGAAGCCATGACTGAATTGGACGAACTGCTCCAATTCGCCGGGGACCGCCGGTTCAAAACGGTTTTGGCCGATCCTCCCTGGCGGTTCCAAAACCGCACCGGCAAGGTGGTCTTATGCATAGGTGGTTGAACCGACTCAAACGGTAGCAACCAACCGAATCAGCTTGCCATCCATATACCTTGAAAATTCTGGACATTCCAAAAATATCCTGATAGGTTCTCGCCAAAAATGCTCAAAATACTTATTGGGGGAATATGGGAAATGAACGCTTTATTGTGGCATTGGATCTTGCCTCAAGCGTGAGAGACAGTAGCTACCTAGTTCCGAATGAAGTCAAAACCCTATGGGACCTGTTCAAGAGGTTCTTCAAAATCAGAAGCGATGCAGACTATTTTTGGTTTCCCGGAGATGCAATATGGGTAGCCTTGCCTGCTGAAAAATTGAAGAATCTCACTCCTCCCTCTCTCTCATCAAAAGACAAGACCTCGACGTTTCTTGCGGCAATGGATACGGCCTGCCGGTTCAGTGAATATTTGGCAGGAAACTTGGGAAGCATCCAGCACCCCGTAAAACTCGCATTCAGCCTTGGGACCGCAAAAAAAATTCCTATCGGAACCAACTCTCGGAACAGGAGTTTACACCTCTGGCACGGTCACGGACTCAATTTGGCCGGAAGAGCGCTGGAATTATACCCAAAAGGAAAAAGCACTTTTGAAACAGGACTGATCCCCTTTACCTACGAAGCGCCCACTTGCTTGGTTGAGGATATTTTAAAACTGAACCCGAAGAAATCTAACAAACTGGAATTTCATCCTGTAAGGGTAAAAAAGCATCTATACAGCGGGGGTAAGTGGAAAAGATTAACTGCAAGCATTTCCTTTCTACGAGCTGATGAACCTTTAGGCCAAACAGCTTTAAGAGGCCTTTCGAACGATACAAAATTTTCCTACCTGTCCGCCTTCATTAGCAAAAGCCATTCGGACTATTCGCAATTTATCATCGAACCTGATCAACCGCACGGAAATGAGCTCGATCTCATTCCGGTTTTGGAAAAAATTTCTAAGCCTTCAGAACTTGTGCGACGTACTTTTGAATCGAATGGGCATCCTGGGGACAGGAAAAAATTTGTGTTATCGCCTGGTAAAATAACGTTTTTTCCCTTCGATCACGGTGAAAGCGGCACCAAAAGCTATGACGATTTGATGAGGCAAGGGTTGCGATATGGTTTCAAGGACAATGAAGTTTATGTGCGGAATACGCAGGACGGCCTGGCTTTCAGACTTTCGCCCGGATCGGAGCATCCGTTGTTGAATCCAAATCGTACGTTGAATCAACATTACTTGAATGATGAAGATGTCATCCTAGTCAATACAACTCATAGGAGAGGTTGAAAATGCCGAATCAAAAAAAGGGGACTCCCAAAAGCAGTGAAAGTGCCCAGAAAAAGGGGAAAGGGTCCGGGGGAAGAAGCAAAAATGAACCTAAGCCTTCACCCCAAAGCAGTGAAAGTGCCCAGAAAAAGGGGAAAGGGTCCGGGGGAAGAAGCAAAAATGTACCTAAGCCTTCACCCCCCAAAGCGGTCGCTGGAGAAGCGAGTAGGAATGTAGAGGTCAAAAGAGGTGACGGTATGATTTGGCTCTCAGGCGACCATTATTTTGCCATAAATGAGAATGGATACTGTTTGGCGCCGGTTTTCGAAGGAGCCCTGGGAATCGTTATCCAAATAACGCATGTAACTAGAGGGAACAAATATGCACTCAAAATCCCCAGACTTTTTGCGGATACCAGCAGGGAAAATGCCTACATCAAGGATATACTGGTCACGGAAAAAAGTCAGGCTGCGGCAGTCCGACAAGCCGAAAACATTGTGCGTTGCGTCGAAATGGATTTGATTTCAAGACCCGTGTCCGCGAACCATAGGCAGGACCTGGTTTCGTGGATCAACAACAGCCTGATCGGGATCCAATTCAAAAAGGGGACGAAACCCAGATTTCTTCAGCTTTCGCAAGAAATTTCGTGCCCTATTGGGCTCAACGGTGACAGGTCCAAAGGCGAGTACTACGAGGATATACTCGCTAAGATGCACCAGGGACATTGGCTTGATACTTTAGAATTTTCGATCCCATCCAATGGCCAGGCCAATGCCCAGGGCAAAGATGCGTATAGAATTTCCCCATTACGTACCGATCACGATGCCCAGAACTTCGAGAATTCCTGGTATTTTGGGGTACCCTCGATTTTGTACGAATGGGGAGAAATGACTTTGCAGTATCTTGTTAGTGATGCCAGGGCGAATTTTGCCGATTGGAAATACGGGAACTACTTCACTCTGCTTCAAACCATCTGTCGGGGGGCAAATGGCCTCCACAAGAGGGGGTTCATCCATGCCGACATTCGGCCAGCGAACATCATGACCAATGCAATAAATACCCCGGAGGCCTACAAGCTGATCGATTATGCCGGGTTCGGAATGGGCGGTGTGGTTGATCCGCGTGAGAGTGGCGGAAACACTGTAACCGGACCGGCCATCAATGGGGAAAGAATTTCGCCTTTTTACGCTCCCGAACGAAGGTATGCCATTGAGAAGGAAGATGCGGACATAGCCATTGTGCTGGAGACAACTCGTTTGAATCACAATAAAGAAAACGAGAAGGAGGAAGTGATTGTCAACGAGAAGGAGGAAGTGATTGTCGTGTACCTGGGTTGGCGGCAAAAGCTGATCAACCGTGAGGAAGAGTGTATAATGAGCAACGTCGAAAAGGCACTTAAAGGCCTGGATGGATTTACCCCTTCGACTAATGTTGAGCTGCTTAAAGGGGATCGTTTGCTGGCCAGAGATTTTTTGTTCGAAATTTTGGAGGTGGGCAAGCTGTCGGAAAGTACGGGGTTGGACAAGTTGGTGTACATCTGCTCACGAAACGTGTCCCAACTTTTCCATGGTAAAATCGTTGTCAAACACCCGAACGCAACGCCCAATCAATGGTTTTCCATACCCCGTGCCACTGAAATCAAGCAATGGTCCGTAGCCAGCGATGTATATAGCATCGGAGGTCTGGCGCTGTATTTGCTGCTTTTCGATGATGCCCTGTTGGTCCGGAAGTCCGATGCGAAGCCGATAAATGAGGACAATATTTCAAATAGGGTCAAGACTAGAACAGCGGGTTTTCTCTGATCAGTTTTAGAAGGATTTTGTTAACATCAACCTTCCGATTGTTATAGCGAAATTCGCACTCCTT
>MFNF01000018.1 GCA_001783715.1 Candidatus Lambdaproteobacteria bacterium RIFOXYD2_FULL_56_26 | reverse complement strand
TGCGGCGACGTTGTGGTTGATCTTTAAGCTCATCTCTCTCTCCTCACTCAGCGCCTTCTCCTTTGCCGGGGAGAAAGCTGGATTCCTTTTGGTTCTTTAACGGCACCTGGGGGAAAAACTTTAACCTAAAAAAGGTTTTTATTTTCTGGCCCAAACTTGCCGTCTTTGCTTCCTTATCGGAGGCCGGGGGGAAAACTTAAAAAAGAAAGTAAGATTTTCTATCGATCCCTTTGGACAAAGGGTTCTTGGGTAGGGAACCGGGGCGGGGGAAGGAGTAAAATCGGGGAATTGAGGACAAAAAGAACCCCCCAAGGCTCCTGGAGGGGGGCCTTGGGGGGCGGGGGAACCAAAAAAAAGGTTCTTAGGGGCTGGGCGGGCCGCTGGTGGGGAGCTTGACCACAAAGGTGGCCCCTTGGCCGGGGGGGCTGCTCACCTCGATGGAACCGCCGTGGGCCAAGGCGATCTGCCGGGCCAAGGACAGCCCCAACCCGTAGCCCCCGGTCTTGAGGCTCCGGGACTTGTCCACCCGGTAAAAGGGTTCAAACAAAAAAGGCAGGTCTGCCGGAGGGATCCCTGGCCCCTGGTCGGACACCTTGACCTGCACCCAACCGGGGGTAGTCTCGACCCTGACCTCGACCGCCACTCCTGCCGGAGAATGTTTAAAGGCATTTTGCAACAAATTGCCAAACAGCCGTTCCAAACGGTGGGCATCGCCCATGAACTTGGCCGACTGTTCCGCAACCAAGGTGCAAACCCCCGGCCCCCGTTCACAAAGCCCCCGGAGCAAAGAGCCCATCTCCAAGGAAGCCAAGCTCAAAACCCCGTAGGTGCTTTCCAGCCGGGCGGACTCCAACAGTTCGTCGATCATCCCTTCCATTTCCCGGACCTCTTCGGCCAGGGCAGTCTTGGGTTTGGAGTCCGGCAGGAACTCCAGGGAAAGCTTCATCCTCGAAAGGGGGCTTCGCAATTCGTGGCTCACATTATATAGGAGTTGCTCCTTGGAATGCAGATTCTGCCTTACCCGCAACGTCATCTGGTTGAAGGCCCGGCTCAGGTGGCCCAGTTCATCGTTGCCCCCTTCGGGCAATTTGACCTCTAGGTTCCCTTCTGCCACTTGCCGCACCCCGGCATCCAAACCAGCCAGAGGGGCAAAAATCTTGCGCAGCACTGCCCAAGCAAGCACCAAGGCAGAGGAGATCATCACCAGCAGGGCAAACAGCCTCGTCCATTCGGCGCTGCCGTTTTCCACCACCGGGAATTGAGGGGAAACCAGCAGGCGAGTCGTCCCCTCTTCCATCATCATATAGGGCCGCCCCTCTGCATGGCCAAATCGAATCTCACGGACCGGAACCGGCGGTTCTTCCCCTGGTCCGCTTGGGGTCCAACCAGGAGGAGGCGGTAAGGGAGGCTCGGGGCGGCTATGAAACTCCACGGCTTCGCTGTTGGCCAGCCCTTCCTCGGTGGCAAAGCTCCGGTCTGGAGACTCAACCCGAAAGGCAAGACCCAGTTGTTCCCCTAATTCTTTGGCCCGCTCCAAGCTCGGAGGGTTGCCCAGGTCGTTTAAGATGTAGTGGGTACAGCCTTGGACATACCGTCCAAAGGCTTTGCGGGGGCCAATGGAAAAGCGGTGGAAAAACAGCACTACCGAAAGGTTGACCGCAAAGGTAACCAGCACCAAAATGGCGATCAGTTTCAAAAACAAGGACCGGTCCGACCAGAGCCGCTTAATCATGGTTCCCCTCTGTACCTTCCAAAAACAAATAACCGGAACCCCAGACGGTTTTTAAAAACCTCGGACGTTTGGGGTCGTCCCCCAACTTGTGCCGCAACCGGCTCACCAAGACATCGATGGAGCGGTTGTAGGACTCCCACTCGATCCCGGCCACTTCGGCCATGATCTGGTCACGGCTCAACACCTGGCCGGGGCTGTGGGCCAAGAGCCGCAAGAGTTCAAATTCCGTGGAGGTCAGTTCCACCTGGACGTTGTCCAAAAAAACCAGGTGGGCCTTCAGGTCGATCACCAAAGGACCGAAGACCAACTGGGCCTTGTGGTTTTTGGGGGCCGAGCGGCGCAGCACCGTTTGGATCCGGGCGACCAGTTCCCTGGGCTCAAAGGGCTTGGAAAGATAGTCGTCTGCGCCGATCTCCAAGCCCACCACCTTGTCGGTCAGCTCCCCCCTGGCGGTCAACATGATCACCGGCAGGTCGGAGGTTTTGCGCAGCCGTTTGAGCGCCTCAAAGCCGTCAAACCCCGGCAGCATCACGTCCAAGATCAAAAGCTGGGGCTCGAAGGCCTCCAGCGCCTTCAACCCGGAGGCCGGGTCAAAGGCGTGGCCAACCTCGAAGCCGAAGCCGCTCAAGTATTCTTGGAGCAGCTCGACCAACTTTTCATCGTCATCGATGATAAAAAGCCTGGGGTTCATCGGTTTTATCGGTTGCAGTGACCGGGGCCAAACCAACCACCATGGTGGCCTTTCATGTCCTCAAGGTGTTTGACCAAGAGTTGCCTTTGTTCGGGGCTCAAGGCAGCCAGAAAGGCATCGGCCTTTTCCAGCCCAAAGTCCATTACCGCTTCCATCTGGGCATGGTGTTTGGTCATCTCGCCCTTGACCCGAACCTTGTCAATCTTGCCGACCAGGATCTGGTCCTTGGCCAGGGTCATCATGGCATCATGGTCGGGGCGAAGTTCCTTGGCCTTGGCGGCCACTTCTTCCACGGACTTTTTGAGCAGCGCCTGCTGGTCAGAGTTGAGCTTCAGATCGTCGGTCAACCGTTCCACCATTTTGGCGGCCCTTTCTTCGGGGGTCCTGCTGAACCAGCCCGCAAAGGCGACACCGGTGGCCAACAGAGAAACGGCGGCAAAAAGCGCCACTGCCAACATGCCTACTTTGGTTCGTTTGCTACACATCTCTACTCCTTGGGTTAAATTGATTTTATCCTTTCAGGTTTCCAGAAAGGTTGAGTTCAGTATATCCAGTCTAAAGGAGAAAACTTCAACAAGCCGTAAGGCTTTGCAACAAAGTGTAACTAAACATGAAAATTACCGTCAGAACCGCTCTCTTGGCCGATGCCAAACCAATCGCCCGAATCTTGTCCGAGGTCGGATGGTTTGAGGAGTTCAACCGGCAAGACCCCAATCTACAGGTCGAACGGGTGAGGAGCTTTCTCCGGGAAACCTTGAACCTGGAAGAGCGGTTTTGCAAGGTGGCGGTGAACGAAACCGGGCTGGTGATCGGTTATGCCCATGGGCACTTGGTCCCCTACTTTTTTTTGCCCCAACCGGAACTGTACTTGAGCGAGTTGTTTGTGGCCCCATTGTTCCAGAACCAAGGGGTCGGCAGCCTGTTGCTCCAAAAGGTCGAAGCCCAGGCCCAGGACTGGGGGGCAGGGAGGATCTGCCTGTGCGCCGGTAGGCACCGTCCCTCCTTCCAACAGGGGTTTTACCCCAAAAAGGGCTTCACCGAAAAGGACCGGGCGGTGTTCCAAAAGGACCTCGCCTAACCCAATTTACCGTTTGGGAATCTGCACCAACACCAAGGCCTCCCGGACTACCCTACAGCTGTAGGGCTGGTCCTTGAAGCGCACCATCGCCCCTTCCAGTTTGGCCCCGGCCTTGTGGGCGGCCCGCAGGGCCTCTTCGTCGATAGGGCTTTGGATCAAGTTGGCCCCTTGCAGATCCGCTCCCGACCAGTCCACCCCCTCCAGAGCGCAACCTTCCAGCCTCGCTTGGGAGAGGTTGGCCCCTGCAAGCAAGGCTCCCGTAAAGTTGACCGACTGCAACAAGGCTCCCGCAAGTTGGGCCTCTGCCAAGTCGGCACCGGCTAGGTCCAGCCCCTTGTAGGTTGAGGCCCCAAAATGGGTCTGCCGGAGGTTCGCCCGTTGCAGATTGGCCCCTTCGAGCCGCAGCCCTTCCAGATCCGCTCCCTCCAGGTCCGCCCCTTCCATCTGTCCCAAGGTCAGGTCCAGCCCCTGAAGCTTGGCCCCCTTGAGGTCCGCCCCCTTGAGAATGGCCCCTTGCAAGGTCGCCCCGGCCAGATCGGCCCCGCAAAGCTTGGCTGCCTCCAGGTCCGCCTGGGTCAGGTCGGCTTGGGAGAGTTGGGCCTGGGTCAGGTCAGCCCCGGCCAACCGAGCCGCCTTGAGCAGCGCTTGGTTCAGGTTGGCCCCAGTGAAGTTTGCGCCCAAGGCTTGGCAGTGCAAAAAGACCGCTCCCGCAAGGTTGGCTTCGGAAAAGTCCGACTCGCTCAGGTCACAATGGAAAAAGCCCACCCCTTCCATTTGAGCCTTAAAGAAGTTGTTGTCCTTGAGGACTCCTTCGATCAGGATCGCCCCTTCCAGGCAGGCGGCGGTCAGGTCCGAATGGCAGAGTTCCACCTTGCGGCCCACCGCCTGGTTGAGCTTGGCCCCGTTGAGCGCCCCTTGGGTTAGGACCAGCCGGTCCAGTTTGGCTTCTTTGAGGCTACAGTTGGTCAGATTGGTGCCCTGCCCTTTGCTGCCGGTCCAGTCGGACCCGGCCAGTTGGGCTAGGCCCCAGTCCGTCTGGTCCAGGTTGCAGTCCAAAAAGGAAGACCCGGCCAGCGAGGCTCCGGCAAAGGAGGCCTGGGTCAGGTCGCAACCCTTGAGCCAAAGCCGGGCCTGGGCGTTTTGGAACTTGGCGGCACCCAAGGAGCTGTTTTCAAACCGACAGTCCTCCAGGCGGCCCTCCCCAAAGTCTGCACCAAAAAAATCAGATTTCCCGATCCTCACCTGCCCCCAGGTTCCCGACCGGGCGCTCAACCGTTGGGCGGACACCGATTCCAGGTGGAGGTGGTAGAGACTCAGGCCTTCCAGGTTCAGCCCCGCCCAGGCTTCCAGGCACTCGGCCTTCAGCTCCGGCTCTTCGCTTCGGCCCAAAGAGTTGAGCCAATTGACCAGCCTTTCGGCCCCCCTGGCATCGGCGCAAGGGGTCCAGGAACGTTTTAGGGACTGGTGCAGCTCCCAAAGCAACCGGAACAAAAAGACCCCCGCCCGTTCCAACTGCCGTTCCATCGAAGCCTTGCTTTGTTCCTGGAACAGGCAGATCAGGGAAAGATTGGCCAGAGGTTCACCGGCCAGGGCAGCGTCAAAAAAGGGTTGCAGCCTGCCGATCAAAGGTTCCACCTGCCCGCCCAAGGCGGGGGCAAAGGAGGAATAAAAGTCCAGGGACTTGAGCCCATCAAGCCTAGTCAGCAGGGTCAGCCAAAGGTCCCGGTCCTGTTGGGCAAAGTCGGTGCCGTTGGGGTGCTTTCGGCTCCAGTCTTGGGCCTGGGTTTGGGCCCACAGGGCGTTGAGGGGCAAAGGATTCATGGCGGGCCTTGGGAGTAAAAAAAGGTTTGGCTTTGACCCTAACCCATGTTACCCCCACTGGCAATCCTGGTTTGAGCTTCACCAAAACCTTTTGCCCAGATACAGTGTCTTTTTGCCGAACCGAAGATCAAGGACGACATGCGAGCTGGGCTTTGGCTGACTTTAACCCTCCCCCTGCTGGGCGGCTGCGGCGGCTCCAAACCCGAGGGATTGGGGCCGGTGGGCGAACGTCTGGCCCTGTGCGGGAACAAACCCAACTGTGTTTGTTCCTTTGAGACCAGGCCCGAGTTCCAAGTGGCCCCCCTCAAGCTGGCCTTGCCCGAACAAAACCGCTTTGCCCCAGTCAAGGCGGTTTTGGGGCGGATCGGGGAACATAAACTGGCCGCAGAAGGCCCCAACTACCTGCATGTGGTCTTTGTCAGCCGTTGGTTCCGGTTCAAGGACGACCTGGAATTTTTGTACCTGCCGGACCAACAAATCCTCCACCTCCGTTCCGCCTCCAGGGTCGGTTACGGGGACTTGGGGGTCAACAGAAAGCGCACCGAAACCCTAAGAGCCCTACTCTCGCCATGAGCCATTCATTTTTTGCCGCCGCACCCAAGGGGCTGGAGGAACTGCTGACCCAGGAACTCCTGGACCTGGGGATCGATTCCGCCCGAGTGGCCCGGGCGGGGGTCCGCTTCCAAGGGGAAATGGACCAAGCTTATTTGGCCCTTTTGTGGTCCCGATTGGCCAGCCGGATCACCTTGCCGCTGATGGAGTTTCGGGCCCGAGACGAGGAAGAGCTTTATGAAGCCTTGCGGGGCTACGACTGGGACCAGGAAATGTCCCTGGACCAAACCTTTGTGTTTGACGCAGACCTGCACCAAAGCCCCTTGACCAACAGCCACTATGTGGCGCTCAAGGCCAAGGACGGCTTGTGCGACTTTTTTAAGGACCGGTTCGGCGAACGGCCTAACGTCAACCCCGAAGACCCGGACCTCAAGTTTCACGTCTTCATGGAAGGGCACAAGGGGCTTCTGAGCCTGGACCTGAGCGGCCCTCCGCTGTTCATGCGGGGCTACCGGGCCCAAGGCGGGGTAGCCCCGATCAAGGAAAGTTTGGCTTCCGGGCTGCTGTACCGGTGCCGTTGGCCGGAAATCGCCAAGGCGGGCGGTTCGCTGTTCGACCCTTTCTGCGGTTCCGGGACCTTGTTGATCGAAGCGGTACAAATGGCGCTTCGGGTCGCCCCTGGGTTGTCCCGGCGCAAATGGGGCTTTACCGGCTGGAAAAGGCACCAACCGGAGCTATGGAAACAGCTTTGCACCGAAGCCGAGGCGATGGAGCTACGTTCCGAACCGCCGACGATCATCGGCTTCGACCAGGATGCCAAGGCCATCGAGCTGGCCTACGCCAACCTGGGCCGGGCCGGGTTTCCGGGCATGGTGCAGTTTGAACGGAGGAGGCTCGACCAGTTTTCCATCCACCCCAGTCTTTTGCCCAAAGGGGGGCTGGTCCTCACCAACCCGCCTTACGGAGAGCGGTTGGGGGACAAGGAAGCCCTGCGCTCCACCTACCGAGCGCTGGGCAAGATCATGGCCGAGAAGGCCCAAGGCTTCGAGCTGGCGGTTTTTACCGGCAACCCGGAGCTGGGCAAGGAGATGGGCCTTTTGGCCCACCGGACCCACAAATTCTACAACGGCAGCATCGAGTGCCGTCTGCTCCGGTTTAAGCTCGAAGGCCAGCAGCCCTTGGAGCACAAGAAGGAAAGGACCCTGACCGACCGAGAGCCGGATTTGGCCAGTTTGGACTTTTCCAACCGGCTCAAAAAGAATTTAAAAAAATTAGACCCTTGGGCAAAAAAAGAGGGTATCTCCTGTTACCGGATCTACGACCGAGACCTACCCGAATACAACGTTTCCATCGATCTGTACCAGGACCAGCTTTACATCAGCGAATTTGAGGCCCCCGAGGAGATGGACCAGCAGGTGACTAGGCACCGGCTAGAAGAGATCTTGCTGCGGCTCCACCAGGACTTTGGGTACCCCCAAGCGGCCCTGCACCTGAAAAAAAGGCGCAAACAAAAGGGCAAGGGGCAGTACGAAAAGTTTGAGGAAGAGGAACGGCTCTTTGAGGTGGAAGAAGGGGGGTTGCGTTTTTGGGTGGACCTCAACCGCTACCTGGACACCGGCCTGTTCCTCGACCACCGGATCACCAGAAGCCGTCTGAGGGACTTGGCCAAAGGGCAGGACTTCCTGAACCTTTTTTGTTACACCGGCAGCGCTTCAGTCTATGCCGCCAAGGGAGGGGCCAGAAGCACCACCAGCGTGGACCTTTCGACCACCTACCTGGATTGGGCGGAAAAAAACCTCAAGCTCAACGGCTTTGGAGGCCCCAACCAGCACCTGATCAAGGCGGACGTAATTGCTTGGCTGGGCAAGGAACAGGGCAAATATGGCCTGATCTTTTGCGACCCGCCGACCTTTTCCAACTCCAAGGCGATGGAAGGGTTCTTCGAGGTGCAAAAGGACCATGTGAGCCTGATTTGGGCTTGTGTTAAACGGTTGACCCTCGGTGGGACCCTGGTGTTTTCCAACAACTTCCGGGGCTTCAAGCTGGACCTGGAAGCCCTGACCGGACTGGCGATCCAGGAAATCAGCCACCAGACGCTGCCCAAGGACTTTGAACGGAACCCAAAGATCCACAAGACCTTTTTGTTCCAAAAGACCTAAACCCGGCCCCCCAATGGGGCTTGCCAGCAAACGGGATTCGGGCTATAAGTGGCACTGAACTTTACCGCCTTGCAACCTTTCGGACCTTTGTTGATGAAGCTTTACCATACCCCAATCCACCTCCTCCACCAACAAAGGCAAAAAGGCCAGGTTTCCACCTTGGAAATCGCCCAAGCCGTGGTAGGCCGAATGCAGGCTACCGAAGGGCAGCTGCACAGCTTTTTGTCCACCTACCCCGACCGGGCCTTGGAAGCGGCCAAACAAGCCGACCAAAAGCAGGCCCAAGGTGCGCAGTTGGGGCCCTTGGAAGGGATGCCGATTGCGGTCAAGGACATCTTTGCCGTCCCCGGCACCAGAACCACCTGTGGTTCCAAGTACCTGGAAAATTTTGTTGCCCCCTACGAATCCGGGGTCACCGGCAAGCTGGCCGAGGCTGGGTACGGGCTGGTCGGCAAGACCAACATGGACGAATTTGCCATGGGCAGCGGGACCGAAAATTCTGCCTTTGGCCCCTCCAAAAACCCCTGGGACCTCTCCAAGGTTCCCGGCGGTTCTTCGGGCGGCTCGGCCAGTGCCGTGGCGGCGGGCCAAGCCTTGGCTGCGATCGGCACCGACACCGGTGGCTCGATCCGCCAACCGGCCAGCTTCACCGGGATCGTGGGGATCAAGCCCACTTATGGACGGGTCAGTCGTTGGGGCATGGTGGCCTTTGCCAGCTCTCTGGACCAAGCCGGGCCAATGACCCAAGACGTGACCGATGCCGCACTGCTGCTCAATGCCATTGCCGGGTTTGACCCCCGTGATTCCACCAGCGCCCAGGAACCGGCCACCGACTTTACCGCTAGGTTGGGCGAGAATCTTAAAGGCAAAAAAATCGGGGTGATCAAGGAACTGGACCTTTCGGTGGCCGACCCTGCCGTGGTCAAGGTCTTTGAGGCCAACCTGGAATTGCTTAAAAAAGCCGGGGCCCAGATCATCGAGGTCAGTCTGCCCAACATCGCCCACGCCGTGGCCACCTACTACGTAATCGCCCCTTGCGAAGCGAGCAGCAACCTGGGCCGGTACGACGGGGTCCGGTACGGCGAACGTTCGGCAGAGGCAAAAAACCTCCTGGAACTGTACGAACAGTCCAGGGACCAAGGATTGGGGCCGGAGGTCAAGTTGCGCATCCTGCTGGGCACCTTTGCCCTTTCGGCAGGGTACTACGATGCCTATTACCTCAAGGCGCTCAAGGTCCAAAACCTGATCCGGGCCCAGTACAAGGCCGCCTTTGCCCAGGTGGACGCAATCGCCAGCCCGGTTTCCCCCACCCCGGCTTTTGGGATCGGGGAGCGGGCGGGAGACCCGTTAAAAAACTACCTTGCCGATGCCTTCACCATCCCTGCCAACTTGGCCGGGATTCCGGGGATCTCGGTGCCCGGTGGGTTTGCCGGGCAACTGCCGGTGGGCCTACAACTTTTGGGCGAACACTTTGGGGAAACCAAACTTTTTAGCCTCGCCCATGCCTTTGAGCGAGAATTGGACCTACAAAAGCCACCACTCGCCTTATAAACCAAACATGACCGACAAGTTAGCCCCCATTGCCGCAGCCTTCCAGGAGGCCCTGTCCCAAGCGACCCATACCAAGGAACTGGAAGCGGTCAAGGTCAGGTTTCTGGGCAAAAAAGGCGAGATCCAAGCCCTGCTGGTGGGCCTCAAAGACCTAAGCGGCGAAGAAAAGGCCCAGGTCGGCAAGGGGATCAACGAATTAAAACAATCCCTGACCCAAGAAATCGCCAACGCCGAAGCCAGACTGGTAGCCCAGGAAGAACAGGCCGCCTTGGCTTCCAGCTGGATTGACGTGACCCTGAACCCACAGGGCCAGGAAGCAGGCAGCCTGCACCCGATCACCCTGGTCCACCAGAGGCTTGAAGAGATCTTTGAGGCCATGGGCTTTTTGATCCTCGACGGCCCCCATGTGGAGACCGACTACTACAACTTCGAGGCCCTCAACTTCGACCCACACCACCCGGCCCGGGACATGCACGACACCTTCTTCACCCAAGGGGGGCGGCTGCTAAGGACCCAAACCAGTCCGATCCAGATCAGGGGCATGGAACGGCTCAAACCGCCGATTCGGATGGTCGGGACCGGCAAGGTCTTCCGGTGCGAACGGCTTGATGCCAGCCACGAGGCCTGTTTCCACCAAATCGAAGGGATGATGATCGACAAGGGCATCAACGTGGGCCACCTGATCCACACCATGAAGGTGATGCTTTCGGAGATGTTTGAAAAGGAAGTGGAGGTCCGGTTGCGGCCTGGGTACTTCCCTTTTGTCGAGCCGGGCTACGAGCTGGAGATTGCCTGCCTGCTGTGCGGCGGCAAGGGCTGTGCGGCCTGCAAGAAATTGGGCTGGGTGGAGCTTTTGGGTTGTGGTATGGTCCACCCCAATGTCCTCAAGGCGGGCGGCATCGACCCAACCGTTTATTCCGGCTTCGCCTTTGGCATGGGCACCGACCGTCTAGCCATGCAGCGCTACCAAATCAACGACATCCGGCACCTGCACAATGGGGACCTGAGCTTCAACCGCCGTTTTTCCACGGCCAGCCAATACCAAGTGTACTAAAACCATGAAGATTTCCAGAAATTGGCTGCAAGAGTTTGTGGAACTGCCCGTCACCCTAACCCCGGCGGAGTTTTCCCGCACCCTGACCCTTTCGGTTTGTGAGGTGGAAGGGGTCGAGGTGATCGGCGAACACCTCAAGTCGGTGGTCGCCGCCCAGGTCCTCACTTTCAAACCCCACCCGGATGCCGACAAGCTCCGGTTGGTCACCCTGGACTACGGTGCCCCAAGCCCCATTGAAGTGGTCTGCGGAGCGAGCAACTTTGCCGTTGGGGACAAGGTGGCCTACGCCGGACTGGGGGTGGAGCTGCCTGGGGGTTTTGTGATCAAAAAAGCGAAGATCCGAGGGATCGAATCTCTGGGCATGTTGTGCGCCGAAGACGAACTGGGTTTTTCCGAAGACCATGAAGGGCTGTTCCTCCTGCCCCAGGAGACCCAGCCCGGCACTCCTTTGGCCCAACTGTACCCCGACCAAGTGGACTGGGTTTTGGAGATCGACAACAAATCAGTCACCCACCGGCCCGACCTTTGGGGCCACTATGGTTTTGCCCGAGAATTGGGGGCGATCTACCAAAAGCCGCTCAAACCCTACCCGGCCCTCAAGCCTACCTTGGGCACCGGGCCTTGCCCCATCGCCGTGACCTGCGAGGTCCCGGAACTGGTCCCCCGTTATTCGGGCCAAATGGTCGTGGGCCTTCATGTCCAGCCGAGCCCGGCGGCAATGCGCTACCGGCTGCGGCGGGTGGGGCTGCGTCCGATCAACAATCTGGTGGATGTGACCAACTATGTGATGTTGGAACTGGGCCAACCGATGCACGCCTTCGACGGGGAGAAAATCTCCGGCCACCGGCTGGTGATCCGCCGGGCCAAGCCGGGAGAGAAGGTGCTGACCTTGTACGGCAAGGAAGTGGAACTGAGCCCCGACGACCTGACCCTCGCCGACGGCGACGGCCCTAGTGTCGTGGCCGGGGTGATCGGCGGTTTGCATTCGGGGATCGAAGGCACCGGCACCACTCGCTGCTTTTTGGAAGCCGCCAACTGGAACCCGGTTTCGGTCCGCAAAACTGCCGCCAAAATCGGCCTGCGCACCGATGCCAGCCAAAGGTTTGAAAAAGCTCTGGATCCGGCCACCACCGAACTGGCCCTTTGGCGAGCCTTGGAACTGTTGCGGGCCACCTGCCCCGGCCTCAAGTTGGAGGGCAGTTTGTGTGACCTGTTGGGGGCCAAGATTCCGGCGGTACAGGTGAACACCAGCTACCAGTTTATCAACGGCCTCTTGGGCACCGACATCGGTCCCGAAGAGATCAAGGGCATCTTGCACCGGTTGGAATTTGAAGTCACCGAACAGGGCCAACAAATCGTGATCGAAGTCCCCGGCCACCGGCGGACCAAGGACATCTCCATCCCTGAAGACATCGCCGAAGAAGTGGGCCGGATCTATGGGCTTTCCAAGATTGCCCCCCAGGCCCCCCTGTTCCCGGTCAGCCAGCCAAAATTCAACCGGCACCGGCAGGTGGAAAACCGCACCAAAAAAGCTTTGGCCGCCCTGGGGTTCCATGAAATCTATTCCTACCCCCTGACCGACCAAAAAACCGAGGCCGCCTTTGGGCTGATCCAGGACCCCCGGCTGGTCCTGGTCAATCCGGTGGTGGACCACCAGGACCGGATGCGCACCAGCTTGCTGCCCCATCTGGTCCAACGGGTCCATGAGAACCAGAAGCTTTCCCCCGCCTTCAAGCTCTTTGAAATCAGCCGGGTGTATGGCATGGGGACCGGGACGGAACCGGTGGAGCCCTACCGGTTGGTGACCGCCTTATCCACCCCCCTGGAGCCCAAGAACCTGGGGGCCGCCTTTTACCGCCTCAAGGCGGACTTGATCGCCCTGTTGAGCCACCTCCAGGCCAAAGAGCTGCAATTTTTGCCTCTCTCCAGTCCGCCCCAGCCCTACATGCATCCGGGGATTGCCGCCGAGATCGTCTTGGAAGGCAAAAAAGGGCAGTTCTTGGCCTTGGGACGGATCTTCGCCCTGACCCCGGCGGCCATGCGCCAGTTTGAGCTGAAGGACCAAGTGGTCTTTGCGGAACTGGATTTTGATGCCCTTTTTACCGCTCCTTTGGCAGAATACCGGTACGAAGCACCCTCCAAGTTCCCGGCGGTCTTTTTGGACCTCTCGCTCCTGGTGGACCAGCGGTTGCCTTACCTGACCCTCAAAAGAGAGATTCTGGCCTTTTCTGGCAAAGTGGAGTCGGTCCGGTTCCTGGATGTGTATTGCGCCGAATCCTTGGGGGAGAAAAAGAGCCTGTCGGTAACTGTCACCTTCCGGTCCAAGGACTCGACCTTGACCCCGGAAGAAACCAAAGACCTACAAACCGAGCTGATCGAAAGCTTGGCCAAAAAAGGGTACCAACTGAGGTAAGATGGATCGGGACAAAAAAGAGATCTACACCATTACGGTGGTGCGCAACTTCGGAGTACCGCTTTCTTTTACCATCGAAAAGCGCAAGGTGGCCCTGTTTGCCTTTTTGGCGGCGGTGGTGGCGGGGTTTCTGCTGTTTGCCGCCTTGGATTATCTGGTCATCCGCACCCAAAACCACAAGGTCCGCAACGAATTGGCCGCAGCCAAGGACAAGCTGACCGAGCTGTCCAAACAGGTGGCCTTGATGGACCAAAAGTATTTTTCCTTGGGCCAACAAAGCACCGGCAGGGGACTCTACAAGGACAGTCTGCTGGAGCAGAAAACCTTGGACACCGGGAACCTGTGGGACGAAGCCAAGGGTAGCCTCAGCGTAGAAGAGCTGCAAGAAGGGATCGCCCTGGAAGTGACCGACCTGAACGCCGAAGTGCGGGGCGACCAGCTCCACCTCAACGTCTCCCTGGTCAACCGGAGCAACCCGGACCAACCGATCGGCGGCTATGTCTGCATCAGCCTGATCAATTCGGATGCCAAACCGACCAGTTTCAAATCGGTCACCGGCGGGGCCTTGGGGGACAACGGCTTCCCCATTGCCTTTAAGCAGGGGAAACAGTATTTTATCCAAAACCGTGGGGCCAAACGTGAGATCCTCATGAGCCTTGCGCTCAAAGAAGCAGACGAGTACTATACGGATGCCATGGTGTTCGTTTATTCCTACAAAGGCACCCTGTTGACCCGTACCTCCCATAGCCTCAGCAAGGCCATCTTCTTGGAGTAACCAGCCTGTGATCCTCAAACCCAAAAACCTGCTGCCCCAACCAACCAAAGAGACCCCCATTTCCGGGCTCTTGGGTGCAGGCAGCCATTTTGAGGGCCGGATTCGGTTTGAAGGGACCTTGCGGATCGATGGTGTGGTTTTGGGTGAGATCCTCTGTCGGGGCGGCAAGCCCTCGAAGGTGATCATCACCGCCGATGCCAGGGTAGAGGCTAACATTGTCGCCGACGAAGTGATCGTCTCGGGCAGCCTGTGCGGCAACATCAAGGCGGTCGAGCGGCTGGAACTGCTTGCTCCGGGGCGGATCGAAGGGTTGGTTTATTCCAGCGATTTTTCGATCGAAGACGGCGCTTTGTTCCAAGGGGAATGTATCATGATCCGAGGTTGGAGCTTTGAAGACAAACAAGCCTTCAAGCTTGAAGGCTTTTATGCGATTCACCAGCAGAAATCAATCTACGAGCTTGCCCCTGGCCAATAAAGCCGTTTGGGCAAGACTTTTGCTTTCCTAGCCCCATGCACCGATCAAAGGGCAGGATGTCCAGACTTGTAACGTACCTCTTTTTCTTTTTTGTTTTTGCGCTAATCCCCCGTTGGGCTTGGGCTCAGGTCAACTATTTGGACCGGATCACCCCCACCCAGGAAGGGGACTACCGCACCGTCTTGACCTTCGAGACCTTCGACCCACCGGACTTTGAGTTGGTCGAAAACCTCAAGTCCAAGGTCTTTATCATCAAATTCCGCAACATCAAGTTGGGAGAGATCGGGGATCTTTTGGTCTTCCGCAACCCCCTGATCGCCGGGGTGCAACTTGAAAAAGTGGACCAGGACGAATATTGGGCCAAGGTCCGTACCAAGTACGACGACCTGACCTACAAACTGCTGCCCCAGCCCAAAGGCTCCCACCTGATCAAGATCCAGTTCGACAAGCCGGTCAAGGCCAAAGAGGCCTACGAAGGGGCCGAGCTGGTGGACATGCTGCGAGAGTTGGCCAAGGACAAGGAAACCTTGATCCTGACCTTCGACAAACCGGCCCAGTACGACATCATCAGGGACAACACCACGCCGGGCAGTAAGGTCAAGATTCGGGTCATCGGGGCTCGGGTGACCGACGGGTTGATCATCCCCGGTGCTCCGACCGAGATGTTGGCGGGAATCCAGGTGGAAAACCGGGGCAAGTACCTGTTGATGGTGATCAATCCCAAGACCTATGTGCTCAAAATCGCCAAAAAGACCCTAACCCGGCCGGACCGGGTGATCTTGGAATTGACCGAGGACAAGGAAAAAAAGATCACCGAACAGCCGATTTTGAGTACCCAAGAACAGGTGGAGGTGGACGGCCGCACCGGCCTGGACAAGGCCAAGGAAGACTTCATCAACAAGAAGCTGGATGAAGCGGAACGGGAGTTTCGGTTGGGCAAGTTCCAAACCGCCGGTTTGGATTTTAAGAACCTGTACAACTTTGCCCCCCAAACCGAAGTCGGGGTCCGGGCCGCCTTTCGGAGTGCCGATTCCTACTACCAGTTGGAGGCCACCAAAGGGGACAAGATGGACCACGAATTTGTGGTCCAGGAATACCGGGCGGCGGTCAACGCTGCCTTGGTGGCGGAAAAGGGCTACGAAGACATCCCCAGGGCCTATTACAACATGGGCCGGGTCTATATGACCAAAAAACTTTACTCCGATGCCTACACCCAGTTTGAGATCATCCTCCAGTATTATTCGGACTCCGCCTTTTCCGCCGACAGTTTGTTCAACCAAGGTCTGATCCACCTGGGGATGTTCCGGTACGACAAGGCGATCGAGACCCTCAACAAGTTTATCCGGGAAAACGCCACCGCTCCGCAGGTTCCGGTCGCCTACTACAAGATCGGGGAAGCGGAATTCCAGCTCAAACACTACAAGGATGCCAAAAAGAACTTCGACCGGGCCTGGAGCCTCAACGGAGCCTACATGAAGCAGGATGCGGAACTGATGTTCCACATGGGCGAGGCCTACTTCGAGAACCAGGACTACCATACCGCTCGGGCGATCTACGAACAGTTGATTGACCTGTTCCCCAACGAGACCTTTTCCAATCTGGTGGCCATCAGGATCGGTGACTTCCTGCGGGCCGAGGACAAACCCGAAGACGCAATCAGGGCCTACGAGAAGGCGATCGTCAAATACAGCAAAGAGTTGTTGCTGATTGGCAAGATGCGTATTGCCAACCTCAAAGCCGAAATGCCGGAGCCCAAGCCTTTCCAGGAGGCTTTGGAGGCCTACAACTTTATCATTACCAAACACCCCTTGAGCGACCAGGTGGAAGAGGCGATGTTGCGCCGTGGCCTGACCTTGGCGCTCTTCCATAAGTACCCCGAAGCAGTGGTCAAGTTGGAGGAGTTTTGCGCCAAGTTCCCCGAGAACCTGTACGTCAAGAACCGGATCATCCATGACCGGATCCTGGACACCATCACCGACTATGTGACCGACTACTACCAAAGGGCAAGGTACCTGGACGCACTGGGGGTTTTTGAGCAATACGAACGTAAGTATTACCTGAGGCCTACCGAAAGCGCTTGTTTCGGGAAAAACGACGAATTCAAGATCCGGGTGGAGCCGATCTTGGAGCGGGCACCGCTGTTTTTGATTGCCGACTCCTACTACCGCCTGGGGTTGCAGGAAAAAGGCCTTCAGATCATGGACCTGATCCTCAAAGACCCCAACGATCCCTTGGCCAGTCTGGTGATGTACTCCAAAGGCCAGATTTTGGAAGCCAAAGGGATGGCCGATGAAGCACAAAAAACCTATGGGGACTTTATCGTCAAATACCCAAACCACACCTACACCCCCGAGGTGAAAAAGGCGCTGGGCGATGCCTATTACAAGGTCCACAAGTTTGACCGGGTGGACCGGGCGATACGGATATACAACCAAACCATCCGGGACTACCAGGAGTCGGAAGACCCCTTGGAACGGGAGATCATCCCGGCCTGCTGGTTTGCCTTGGGCAACGTTTACCAGGGGATCGGCCAGTACGACAACGCCATCAAATCCTACAAGACCGCTCTTTCCACCTATGAGCATCCCTTGCAGGACAAGGACGTGGCCACCTATATCTTGGACACCAACTTTATCCTGGGCAACCTCTACTACGAACTCAACCAGATGCCCGAAGCGATGGACATGTTTGACCAAGCGATCAAATACTTCCCCAGCTCGGCCAAAACCCCCTGGGCCCAGTACCAGAAGGGGCAGATCTATATCCGGTACAACCAGAAGGACAAGGCGCTGAAGATCTTTGAGGACCTGGAAAAGCGAGCCAAAGACCAGCCGGACGCACTCTGGGGTCCCTTGGCCATCGAGGCCCGTAAAGCGATGATCAATGACCTCAACTTTGACCAATACCTCAACCGCACCCCCGATGCGAACGGGAAATAGCCCCGACGGTCCCGGCGGCGGGGCCTAAAATTGGACAAAAAAAAAGCCCCGGTGGAGTGGTTCCGCCGGGGCTTTTTGTTTTTGGGGGCTGGAGTGCCTGGAGCCGTACGGGTTGGACCTTACGAGCGGAGGGCTTTATTCGCCGATTCCCAACAGCTCAATGTCGAAGATCAAGGTTTGTTCGGCCAAAGGGTGGTTGCCGTCTAGGGTGACCGAGGTTTCGTCCATTTCGATCACCCGGACCGGGAAGGGGCCTTCGGGGGTGTTGAGGTTGTAGATGGTGCCGATTTCGGGGGCCTCATCGGTAGGCAGCTGGGCTCGCTCGACCTTGCCAACCATCTGTTCGTTCCTAGTGCCGTAGGCTTCGTGGGGAGGAATGGTCAGCCGTTTGGACTGGCCGATCTTCATTCCGATCACCCCTTGGTCAAAGCCCTTGATCACCATCATTTCGCCCAAAACAAACTCCAGGGGCTCCTGGCCTTCGGAGCTGTCAAAGAGTTCCCCGTCTTCCAGGAAGCCCTTGTAATGAACCTTGACCTTATCCCCTTCCTTGGCTACCAACATAGCTTGTACCTGCTCAAAATAGTTGTGGTGAGAACCGGGTGGTGGCCCGAGAGGCCCCCCGAAGGGGACAAAAAAGCCGTTTGGGGAGACTAAACCGCCAAAAAGGCTTTGTAAAGAGCGGAGCCATCCCTTGGACTTTGGCTCCCGAAATCTGGGGGGATGCGCTTGCGGTCGGGGACGGCGGTGCCGGGCCGGATGGGGGGGCTTACGGGGCAGGTTGGAATTGGACGTTTTCCATCTGTAATTCAATCTGGAACGGAGCACCGTTGATCTTGAAACTCAACCGGCGCAGCTGGTACTGGGTGTCCTTGAAGGTGGCGATCGAAAGGGTCACCGATTCGGTCAGGGCAATCGCCTTGGGTTGGCTGTTGTAGGCGGAAAGGCCATACTTTTGTTCGATCAGCAGCCTGGCCTTGCCGATCACTTGGTTGATCAGCTCCCCAATGGTGTCCACCACCTCGTCGGAGGTGTGCTCCAGGGCCAAGTCCTCTGCCCCCATCCCCATGTGCAACATCTGCCCCCGGTAAACCTCCATGGCAGCACGGGCCGAAAAGTTGGTGATCAAAAGGCCGGTGTAGTCCCCGGAAAACTCTACGAAGCTGCCGACATCGGGCTTGAGGTGGATCGAGGGGACCTGCTGGATGGTTTTGGCATACTGGACCTCTTGGCCCGTGGCGGCGATCAGCACCTCTTTGGCGGCCAAGCAAAAGATCCGGCCAATGTCATCGACGCTGTTCCCTTTGGAAGCGGGGTGTGATAGCTTCGCCCGGAGCAGGTGTTCTTGGGGAGCATAGCTCAGCTCCGCCACACCGCCTTCGGAAAGCACGTGGTCGGTAATCTGTTGGTAAAACTGCCCGACCTGGTCCGGGTCAAGCCCCTTAAATCGTTCCATCCTTAGCCCTGCAGGGGAATGTGGGTTCACAACAGGTGTAACAACTTGGGACCACAAAGACAAGCCAAGCCTTCGATCCAACCAAGATACGGTTTCACCGATGAGATTCTACAAGATCAAAAGTCAAAGTTCCACCCTGCTGGAGCAGGGCTTGTTCAAGCACAGTTTGGTTTGTGAGGAGGACCCGGGGATTTTTTTGTTTTTGTGGCTTGATGAAGAGGACCAGCTGACCCACCTGCAACTGTTGTTTGACGAGCAGGTCTTGGAATGGCGACGGGGCCAGGGGTACGAACTCTACCAAACCAACCGCCGGTCCGAAGGAGCCCACGGCTTGGGCTACCAAAAGGGTTCCCGCAATCTGGTGGCCTTCCACAACCCCAAGGCCAAAGCCCAGGGCCTAGCCCTGCTCGGGGAGTCCCAATTCCCGCAACCTTTTGGCGCTTTGGTCCAGGGGACCCTAGAAACCTAGGATCTTGCCGGTTTCCAAAATCAGTTCTTCCGCCCGCTCCGGGGTGATGCCCATTCTCTTCCCGGCCACCCGAGCCACATCCAGGCCAAAGGGCTCCAGCCTCTCGTCGCTCAAGGTCATTTCAGTCAGGTACCGCAAAATGGTTTCGGCAAACTCGGTGCCGAAATGAGGGCTGCCCAATTTTTCCAAGTCCAGGCTTTGCGGCGCTTCCCTCAGTTGTTTCATCAACTCCGGTTCATCAGAGATGAGGTCGAAGAGGTGACTCAAAAACAGGGTTTCCCTGGCCTCCACCACTCCGTCGGCCCAGACCAGCTGGACAATGGCGGTAGCCAGCCACTCCCGTTCGGTAGGGCCCAACATACTCTTCATGGTCAAGAGGTAGTCGATGCGCATCACCTGCAAGGTGGACTTGAGCAGCTGCCTTGCCTGGGCCTTGGGCAGGCTCAACTTCTCGCTTAGGTCCAACAAAAACCGAATCTCATGGGGGTGCAGGGAAAGGTCGGCGGCGGCGATTTCCAACACGATTTTGTAAACCTTGACCGCCGTTTGGGGGTCCAGGTCGATCTTTTCGAGCCGGGCCGACTTTTTGGCCCAGATGATGTCCCAAGCCAGTTGTTTGAGCGCCGGGAAGGGCTCGATCATCTCCAACAGCGCCGCCAAATGCGGCTTTTCAGCTTCGGCCACCACTCCGTCGGCCACCAGAGCCCCGGCCACCGCTTGGGTCACCCAAGCCTTGTGCCGCTCCTCCAGGCCTTCAAAATCAAGCTGACTGACCCACATCCAAATCGGTTTCATAGGCACCCAAATTTTAGGTTTGCCCCTCATGCTTACTTATTTGTATGCTCTTGTCCAGCTTGGAACAAAACCCGCATATCCAGCAGCGGAGCTGGGACCAACCTTTCTTTGTGATTCGGGCACTACATGCACCGCCCCTTTTGAGACAAAGTTGCCATGAACCTTAATACATCCTCTTGGAGAAAGCTGACCATCGGACAAAAGCTGTCCGGCGGGTTTGGCTTTACTCTGGTAGTGCTGGCCATACTCTCGGGCTACAGCATCTACCAATTCGGCTCGATCGACAAAACCCTGCGGGGAGACTTGCTGACCCAGGTGCAACACGAACACCGGGTCTTCAAGATTCGCTCTTACGCCATTGAGGCGGAACTGGCCTTGTACAAATACTTCCGGGCTCCCGATGCCGCCTTGGTCCAATCTGCCTTGGAGCAGATCGGCAAAGCCATGGATGAAGCCAAGGACATCCAGAAGTTGACCTTCGACGAGGAAACCCTCAAGAGCTACGACTTGGTCCTGCTCTTGGCCGGGAACATCCAAGAAGAGGCCAAAAAGACCCAGCAGTTGTCGGAAAAAATTGGCCTCAACGAAGAATTGGGGCTCATGGGAGCGATGCGTACCTCCATCCACCAGCTGGAGGTGGAGGTCAAAAGGCAGGAGCTGGAGACGATCCAAATCGCCTACCTGGAACTGCGGCGCACCGAAAAGGACTTTCTGCTCCGACATGGGGAAAAGTACCTTTTGGGCCACCAGGAGGCCGCCCAGATTTTGGGCCAAAAGATCCAGAATTCCAGGCTCTCCGTGGGGGACAAGGCAAAGTTGCTGAGGGAACTTTCGGCATACCGGGAGAGCTTTGACAGCCTCGCCCAAGCCCAGTTGATGTTAAGCGAGCAGATGGACAACGTAGAGTCCGCCACCTTGACCATCACCGGACTGGCCAGCCAATTGGCCGAAGCTGAAGCCAAGGAAACCCAAGAGATCAGCGGTTCGATCAACAGCCAGATCAACCTTTCCAAAACTCTCTTGTGGACAGCGGCTCTGACGGGGTTGGTCGGTTCCCTGGTGTTTGTCCTTTGGTTCGTCCGCAACCTGACCAACCTGCTGCTCAAGCTTTCCGCCGACCTGGACAGCTCCGCTTCTCAGGTGGCGGCTGCGTCCGAAGAGATCGCCCGAGGGAGCCAGCAGCTCTCCGAAGGAGCGACCGAACAGGCGGCAAGCCTGGAGCAAACTTCGGCCTCCATGGAAGAGATGAACAGCCAGACCGAACAAAATTCCGAGGCGGCCAAGGAAACGGCCGCCCAAATGCAGCAGGTCAAGGAGATGATGGTCCAGTCCACCCAAGGAGCCAAGTCCGCCTCCAAGTTGGCCGACCAAGCCAAAAAAGCGGCAGGCCAAGGGGCCCAGGCGATGACCGCTATCAACCAGGCGATGGACCAAATCGCCGATTCCAGCCGCCGGATCACCGACATCATGGAAGTAATCAACGAGATCACCCACCAAACCAAAATGTTGGCGACCAACGCCGCCATTGAAGCGGCCCGTGCGGGAGAGTCGGGCAAGGGCTTCTCGGTGGTAGCCAACGAGGTGTCCAAGCTGGCTGAATCCTCCAAGGCCGCAGCCAAGGACGTAGCCAACCTGATCAAAGAATCGGCCAAACGGGCGGAAGTCGGGATTGCCCAGGTCAAACAAGGAGAACGGGTCTTAAAGGAAATCTTGGACCGATCCACCCAGGTGGGAGAGGAACTGGAGAGCCTGAGCCAAAGCGCTCAGGTCCAGGCCGAGAAGATCGAAAAAGCCACCCAGGCGGTCCAGCTGATTGCCACCGCTTCCATCGAACAGGCCAACGGCATCCATCAGGTCAGCCAAGCGGTGATCCAGATGGACCAAGTCACCCAGTCCAACGCCGCCAACGCCGAAGAAACCGCTTCGGCAGCCGAACAGTTGAGCGCCCAGGCAAAAATGATGCATGATCTGGTCTCCGACCTAGCCCAGGAAGTAGGGGCGAAATTGCAGGCCCAAGGCCATTCCCAGCCACAGAGGCAACAGGCCCCGGCTCCCAAGGCCCCACCGGCCATTCGGCCCAAGGGCAACCGGCTGGAGTTGCGTTCCGAAGACCTGACCCGTGAACCGGCCCAGCCTACCGCCGCATCGGTACGCAGAAAAATCAAACCCAGCGAGTCAATCCCGTTGCGAGACGACTTTGCGGAATTCTAAGGTTTTGGAGAACCGGGCTTAAGCCAAGAGAGGGCGCAGCAATACCAAAAGCTCCGTCCTTGACAGCGGCTTGTTGATGTAGCCCTCAAACTCGACCGCTTCGGCCCGTTCGTCCAACTCCGGCTTGGAGTAGGCGGAGAGCGCCAAGACCCAGGGAGCGGGGCTTTGGTGTTGGCGGATCCGCCTAGTCGCCTCCAGGCCGTTGAGCCCCGGCAGGTCAATGTCCATCAACACCAAGTTAAACCGAACGGCTCCAGCCATTGCCACCGCCTCCAACCCGTTTTGGGCCAATTGAAACTCCATCCCCAGGTCTTGCAGCACCTTGGCGGTGGTCTCTTGGTGCAGCCCGTTGTCTTCGGCCACCAGGACCTTGAGGCCGCCCACCTGCGCCAAAAAATCGGGGTCTTCCAAGTCCGGCACCACTTCCGAAGGGGTTCCCTGGGGTAAGGTAAACCAAAAGCGACTGCCCTGGCCGACCTGGGATTGCACCCCGATTTGCCCTCCATTTTTCGCCACAAACTCGGCGCACAAGACCAACCCCAACCCGGAACCGGTCTCCCGATTGGTGCCGGGTTGGGAATGAATCTTTTCTCCGGCCTTGAACAGTTTGTCCAATATCCCCGGCGGTACCCCAATGCCGTGGTCGGTCACGCCGACTTCCACTTGACCGTCGTCGGTTTTCCGGGCCGACAAGGTGACCTGCCCACTTTCGGGGCTAAACTTGACGGCGTTGCCGACCAGATTGCGGACCACCGTGGTGACCATCGAGGGGTCCGCAGCCACGTATAGGTCCAGCCCCGGACCGGCGACCAGGGGAATGTTCTTTTGGGCCGCCGCACCGGCCAACAGCTCAAAACAAACCTCCACCACTTTGCGGACCGGAAAATGTTCGGTGTCCAGCGCAATTTCCTGCCGCTGGCTTCTGGCCCAACCGAGCAGGTCTTCGAGCAGTTGGTGGGTGTTACGGGTGGTGCTTCTGACTACCTTGAACATGCCCTGGTCCAGGTCCGAGGGCTGTTTCAACATCTCGTTAAAAAACACCGACAGGCTGCCGATCGGCCCCCGCAAGTCATGGGCGATGATGGAAAAAAACCTGTCCTTGGTTTGGTTGGCCAAGGACAATTCCCGAGTCCGTTCCTCGACCTTAAATTCCAGCTCCTGGGCGTGCCGCTCCCCTAGGGTGATGATCTCCCGTTGGGAGCGGATCACCTCTCCCTTGATCCCGTTGTACCGGTCCCCCAGGGCAAAGGCCAAGAGGAGTATCTCCAGAACCGAAGCGATTTTGGTATTCACTACGTTTTGGTACAGGTCCATCCCCAAGGGCTCATAGCCCCAAAAGCCCAGGGCAAAAAGGCTGACCGCCGATTGTTGGAGCAAAAAGGCGACCAAAAAATACTTGGCCGAAGGTTGCCCGGCCCTCCAGGCCAGCAGCCCGGCAATCAGACTCAAAAGGGGCATAAAAAAGCCGGGCACACTCACCGCCAGCTTCAGGAATTCCAGGCTTTCCCAGGGAAACGCCAGCAGCCCCAAAGCCGAGTAGGCGACCAAGCCATTCATCAACCGGTGGACCCAGGGCATCAACCGCTTGGTTTCCAACATTTGTTGGGTGAACAACAAAAAAGCAATCACCGCCGGAAAGGAAGCGGCAAAGCCCAACCGAGAGTACAAGGTCGGGCTGTACCCTGCCTCAGGGGACAGCCAATAGGCCGCCAGCAGGTCCACCGCCATGCTGTGGAAGACCAAGGCGGTGGCCAGCGCCAAGACGTAATAAAGGTACAGCCGATCCCGGATGGAAAGGAACAACAACAGATTGTACCCCAACATCACCAGCATGGAGCCGTAATAAAGCGCCTGGATCACCGCCTGCCGGATGGTCAGCTCTTGTTGTCTTTGCTGGGAGGAGAGTTGCAGCCAGTTGAGATTCCAAACCACCGTCTCGGTGCGTAGGTACAGCTCCCAATCGGTGGCTTGGTCCAACCGCAACAGAAAATGGGAAAACTGGGATTCAAACCGCCAAAGCGGTGCGGCAATGGGGGCCTCGGATTTTGTGCCCAACGGAACCAACCAAACCCGGGTGGGGTTGGTGGCCAGACTGGTTTTGACCATCCAGTCCCGCAGGTCCGCCGGGTCTTTGTGCAACCGGACCCGGTACCAATAAACCCGAGCATCCTGGCGGTTGACGTACCTTTGCCCGAGCGGCCTAAAGTCGGCCCGGCCCTCCCGGACCTGCTCCAAAGTTGCCTGTCCAGAATCGTCCACCCAAACTTCGGCCATAGGCCCCAGCGCCACTTCTTGGACCGCCGGCCCCAGTTCCACCGTTGCCGCAAAACCTCCCTGGACCAAACACAAGAAGGCCAACAGTCCAAGGCTGGCCTTGGACTTCCATCGAAGAAACATGCTGGGTAAGGAGAGTTGTCAGGTGATATTTGAATCTTTGCATAGATTAGCCAGTCCCCACCCAATCGGCAAGAACTATAAAAACTTGGTGCCTCCGGGAATCCACGCATGAGTCCCGGTCATGGGGCTGGCCGGGTTCCCACTGTTCTGGCCCCGAAAATAAAAACCTTAAACCCTCTCCGCCGCTCCCTCCTTTGCCGCCCGCTGCTCCAAGAGGGGGACCAAAAGGGACAAAAATTGGGTTTTGGACAAAGGTTTGTTGAGCGAACCCTCAAAAAGTTCTGCGGCGGTGAGACGGGCCAATTCCGTTTTGGAGTAGGAGGAAAGCGCCAGAATCCAAGGTGCCGGTTTGGCTTGGTTTCTGATCTGCCACGTCGCTTCCAGCCCGTTGAGCTGGGGCAGGTCTATGTCCATCAGGATCAGATCAAAGGGAGCGGCGACGGCCCGCCAAACCGCCGTTTGGCCGTTGTCCGCCACTTCAAATTGGACGTTCAAGTCCTTGAGCACCTTGCCGGTACTCTCTTGGTGCAGCGGGTTGTCTTCCACCACCAGAACCTTGAGCCCCGCCACTTTGGCCAACCAAGCCGGAGATTCCAGGTCGGGACCGGCGGGTTGGGCTTGGCCTTTGGGCAGGGTAAACCAAAACCGGCTTCCCTGGCCGGGGGAGGATTCCACGCCGATTTGCCCGCCGCTTTTGGCCAGGAACTCGGCACAAAGGATCAACCCCAACCCCGAGCCGGATTCGCTGCGGGTCCCGGGGGTACTCTGGGCCTTTTCCCCCACCTTAAACAACTTTGCGGCCACCTCCGCATTCATCCCCACCCCATTGTCGGCCACATAAACCTCCACCCGGTCCCCCAGGACCCGGTACCCCAGGTGGATGGTTCCGTCTTCAAAGGTGAACTTGATCGCATTGTTGATCAGGTTGCGGACCACAGTGGTGATCAGGGAAGGGTCGGCAAAAACCACTGCGTCCAGGGGGTCGTCCTGGACCAGCCGAATTCCCTTGAGCGAGGCCGGGCCGGTGAACAGTTCCAGGCAGGGGGTCACTACCTGCCCCACCAAAATGTCCTGAGGATGGATTTCAATCTCCTGTTGCTGGCTTTTGGCCCAACTGAGCAGGTCTTCAAGCAGTTGGTGGGTGTTGCGGATGCTGGTTCGGACCGTTTCAAACAGCTCGGTATCCAAGTCCTGGCCGGACCCCAGCACCTCGTTAAAGATCACCGACAGGCTGCCGACCGGCCCCCGCAGGTCGTGGGCGATGATCGAAAAGAACTTGTCCTTGGTTTGGTTGGCCAGGGCCAGATCATGAGTCCGCTCCGCCACTTCCGCTTCCAGGTCCAGCGCATACTTGTGTCCCAGCTCGATCACCTGTTTTTGGGAGGCAATGGTTTCGGCCTTGATGCCGTTGTACCGGTCCCCCAAGGCAAAGGCCAAGAGGACGATCTCCAGCATCGAAGCCACCTTGAGGTTCACCGACACTTGGTAAAAGTCCAACCCAAAGGGATGGAAGTCCAAAAAGCCCAAGGTGAACAAGGTCAGGCCAAACTGGTAAAAAATGAAGGCGACCAGATAAAACTTGGCGCTCCTGTGGCCCCGCCGCCATGCGGTCACCCCGGCCCAAAGGCTCAAGATCGGCAGCAAAAAGCCCAGCGGGCTGACAGTCAAAAACAACACCTGTACATTGGCCCAGGGAAAAATCAACAACAGCAAGACCGCATAAACCAACAACCCGTTCATCCACCGGTGCACCCGAGGCATCAGAGCCTTGGAGTCCAACATCTTTTGGGTCAGCCGGGTAAAAAACAGGGAGACCGGTACTGCCGAAATGTAGGCGTAAGGGGTATAAATATTGAGCCGTTCCACCCCCAACTCCCCCCAACCCAAGGGCAGGTAATCGATCGCCAAGGCCTGGAATCCCATGTAGCTGAACAGGGAGGCTACATAATACAAATAAATCCGGTCTTTGGTGGAAAAGAACAAAAGCAGATTAAACGCCGCCATCACCAGGATGGAACCATAATAAAAAGACTGGAACACCAGCTCGGAAGAGTGGATTTGCAGGTGTTTTGTACCGGTGGTAAGCCTCAGCCAGTTGATGTCCCAGTGGAGCGACTGGGTGCGGACGTAGAGCCACCAATCCGGGGCCGAGTCCAGCTGGAACTGGTAGTGCCGGTATTTCGGCTCGGGCCGCCAAAGGGGGACTTCCTGGGGGGCTTGCGGTTCCCCTGTAGGGCCCAGGGGGACCAGATAGACTTGGGTCGGCATGGTCAGCAGGCCCACCTTGAGGACCCAGCTGCGGAGGTCGTCGGGCTGCCGATGGATCCGAACCCGGTACCAATAAACCCCTTCTTCTATCCGGTTGACGTACCTTTGGTGCAAGGGTCGGTAGGGAGTGGTTTCAGACTGGGCCTGTGACAGAGTCGCTTGGCCGGTCGGGTCCGGCCAAACCTCGGCGGACCAGCCCAGGTCCACCAGGTCGGTGTTCTCTGCCAACAAGACCGTTGCGGCCCGACAACTCGGTCCCCAACCCAACCACAGGGCCAGGATTCCGGTGAGGAAAATCCGTGAGAATAACTTCATGATGTTTATAAATGTCCGGTTATTTTTCTGCCCCAGGAAAGTCCCAACTTTGCGCAGGAACGCTACCCCAACCGCAGCAAATGAGCAAGTTCTTTAAATAACGACACTTTCGCCCGTTGGATTGCTCCAGGAGCGAGGTGGCCCTACCTCCTCCAAGTCGTGGGATTGCCCCTGCAGCTCAAGTCCCACCCAAAAGTGCCGCCCCGTAAACCCCGGAGCTGTCCCCCAACCGGTTTTGGACGATCGGGGTGGTCAGTTCGTCGTTGAAGATATGGCTTTGAACCGCTTTGACCCCCAGGTCGTAGAGGACCGGCAGCTTGGAAACCCCGCCGCCGATGACCAACAGGTCCGGGTCGTAGCAGGTGATCAGGTTGGCCATGCCCAGACCAAAGTGAAAGAGCAGATCCTCGATGGTCTTTTGGGCCGGTTCGGACCGTCGGGCCAAGTAGTCCTCGTAGATCTCAGCCAGCTTCCTATGGGTCCCGGTCAGGTTCCGGTAAAAGGTTTCCGCCGCCGTGCCGGAGATGTAAACCTCCAGGCAGCCCTTGTTTCCGCACCAGCAGGCGGGGCCATTGTAGTTGATGGTGGAATGGCCGAACTCCCCGGCGATGCCCATCGAACCGGTCCAAAGCCGCCCGTTTTCCACCAAGCCACCGCCCAGGCCCGTACCCATAATGATCCCCATGACCCGGCCATAACCCTGCCCCGCCCCAAAGAGGGCCTCGGAGAGGGCAAAACAATTGGCATCGTTTTCCACCATCACCGGCAGCCCAATCGCCGCCTCCAGGTCTTTGCCGAAGGGCTTACCGATCAAACACTGGGTGTTGGCGTTGCGGACCAGTCCGGTCTTGTGGTTTAGCGTACCGGGGATGCCGATGCCGATGGAAGGCGGGCTGGGACATTGTTTTAGGAATTCCTTGACCAGCCCGGCAATCTGCCCCACGATAAAGTTGTATCCATTTTCCTGACCGGTCGGGACCCTGGTTTTGGCAACCACCTCCAGGGGGTTTTCTTCGGTCAAGATGAGTTCGGTTTTGGTGCCGCCAAGGTCAATGCCGATACGTCTCATGGTCCTCTCCGTGGTGTGGTTGGGCTGGTGCCTTGGAAGTAGGCTAACAGCCTGGGGGCGGGTCCGCCAAGCTTGGTGTTCGAGTTACAAAACTGACACTTTTAACTCTTGTCGGTTTTGTTATTTTTTGCACTTCCAGCCCAGTGAATCAGTCCCATTACACTGCTTTTCCAGGGTAATTTTTTTTGGCACTCTTTTTGAAGCTTGTAGCTTACTCCGAGCAAACCCGGACTTAACAACCTAACCCAAACGTATCTAAAGGAGATCGCATGTCTGACCTTCGGCAACAGATTGGCCGCACCATCGCTTCACGCGGGCAGGCTAACAACTACCAGCCTGAAATCAACAAAGATGTTACCGAGATCTACGGCAATTACGTCTTTAATGAAAAGATCATGCGCCAGCGCCTCCCCAAAGAGGTGTACAAAAAGCTCAAAAAAACCATCACCAACCATGAGCCCCTGGACCACTCGATCGCCGAGATCGTAGCTTCGGCCATGAAGGATTGGGCAACCGAATTGGGTGCCAGCCACTACACCCACTGGTTCCAGCCCCTGACCGGCGCTACCGCAGAGAAGCACGATGCCTTCCTGGTGCCCGACGAAAACGGGACTGCGATCCAACAATTTTCCGGCAGCGCCTTGATCCAAGGGGAACCGGACGCAAGCTCCTTCCCTTCGGGCGGGATCCGGGCCACCTTTGAAGCTCGGGGTTACACCGCCTGGGACCCGACCAGCCCCGCCTTCATCCGCAAGTCCGAAGCCGGTGCCACCCTCTTTATCCCCACCGCCTTCTGCTCTTATACCGGCGAAGCGTTGGACAAAAAGACCCCGCTTTTGCGCTCCGAAGCAGCTTTGACCAAGGCCGGGACCCGGTTGGTTCGGATCTTGGGCAGTACCGCCACCTCCGTACAGTCCACCGCCGGTTTGGAACAAGAGTACTTCTTGATCGACATGGAATACTACAACGCCCGGCCCGACTTGATCGCCACCGGCAGGACCCTCTTCGGGGCTCCTTCCTACAAGGGCCAATCCATGGAAGACCACTACTTCGGGGCCATCAAGTCCCGGATCCTGGCCTTCATGGAAGACACCGAGCAATACCTCTACAAGTTGGGTATCCCGATCAAAACCCGGCACAACGAAGTGGCCCCCGCCCAATATGAAGTAGCGCCGATCTTCGAACACGCCAACATGGCAGTGGACCACAACATGCTGGTCATGGAAGTGATGCGTGAAAAGGCCGCCAAGCACAAGTTGAAGATCTTGCTACACGAAAAGCCCTTCGCCGGGATCAACGGTTCGGGGAAACACTGCAACTGGTCGATGAGCGACAGCCTGGGCAACAACCTCTTGGAGCCCGGCAAGACCCCCCACGACAACCTGCAATTTTTGGTGGTCCTGACCGCCATCATTCGGGCGGTGGACAAATACGCCAAGTTGCTCCGCATCTCCGTTGCCCATGCTGGTAACGACCACCGCTTGGGGGCCAACGAAGCTCCCCCGGCGATCATCTCCGCCTATTTGGGTGATGAGCTGGGCCGGATCGTGGAAGAACTGGTGGCCGGGGTCAAAACCAGCAGCCGGGCCAAAGGCAACATCCAGTTGGGCAGCTTGGTTCTGCCCTCCCTGCCCAAAGACAACACCGACCGCAACCGGACCAGTCCCTTTGCCTTTACCGGCAACAAGTTCGAGTTCCGGGCCTTGGGTGCCAGTCAGCACGTAGCCGTGCCGGTGACCTTCATCAACACCATCGTAGCCGACTCGTTGGACTATGTGTCCGACCAAATCGAAGCGGCCATGAAAGGTGGCGCTTCCTTGAGCGATGCCGCCGACAAGGTGGTCAAGGAAACCCTCAAGGTGCACCACCGGGTGGTTTTCAACGGCGACGGTTATTCCGAAGATTGGCAAAACGAAGCGGCCAAACGTGGCCTGCTCAACCTCAAAACTACCCCGGACGCTTTGGTCAAGATGATGGACCAGGACGTGGTGGATTTGTTTGAGCGGTACAAGGTTTTGAGCAAAGGGGAACTGGAAGCAAGGTACAACATCAAGGTTGAAACCTACATCAAGGCCCTGGATATCGAGGTCAACGCCACCAGAGACATGGCTCGGACCATTATCCTTCCCGCTGCGCTCAAGTACCAAGGCCAATTGGCTGCGGCCATGGCCGGGTACAGTTCGGTGCCTCAAAAGCAGCTTTTGGAAAAAGTCGGCAAGACCACCGATGCCTTGATGGGCACCATTGCCGAACTGGACCATGCCCTGGAAAAAGGACACCACAAGGACGCTTTGCACCACGCCCAGTACACCAAGGACAAGTTGGTTCCTTTGATGGCTGCGGTTCGGACCCAAGCGGACCAGCTGGAATTGCTGGTTGCAGACGAGCTTTGGCCTTTGCCCAAGTACCGGGAGATGTTGCTGCTCTCTTGATTTAAGGCGCTTGGAAAACGGGCCCCGGCTTGAGGCCGGGGCCTTTCTCCTCCTCTAACCTACGGATTTCCCATGATGAAACGGATCGATGCCATCATCAAACCCTTTAAGCTTGATGAAGTCAAAGAAGCTTTGGAAAAATTGGAGATCTTTGGCATGACCGTCATTGAAGTCAAAGGATTTGGCCAACAAAAAGGGCACACCGAACTTTACCGTGGTGCCGAATACCAAGTGGACTTTGTCCCCAAAGTCATGCTCTCGATCGTGGTGGACCAAAAAAAGGTTGAACCGGCCATCGAAGCCATTGTTAATGCTGCCAGAACCGGAAAAATCGGGGACGGGAAGATTTTCCTCTCCGATGTTTCCGAATGCATCCGCATCCGCACCGGAGAGCGTGGCCCCTCGGCGCTGTAGCCTAACCTCAATCTGACAAGTACCATGGCAAAACTACCTTTCCTCATCGGGATACTTCTGTCTTCCCCTGGGGTCTTGATGGCTGCGGAGATCGACAAGGCCGACACCGCATGGATGTTGATTTCCACCGCTTTGGTGATGTTTATGGTCCCCGGATTGGCGTTGTTTTACGGCGGCTTGGTCCGTTCGATGAACGTGCTTTCGGTGGTCATGCAGTCCTTGTTTGCCATGGGCCTCATGGGTCTGCAATGGGCGATCTTGGGCTACAGCCTCGCTTGGGGTTCGGACCACGGCGGCTTTGTCGGCGGGCTGGAGTACCTCTTTTTGGACGGTGTCGGCCAGGAAGCGAACGGCACCATCCCCCACGTCCTGTTTATGATGTTCCAAGGGATGTTTGCCATCATCACCCCTGCCTTGATCGGCGGTTCGGTGGTCGAACGGATCAAATTCTCTTCCTTCTGCCTTTTTATCCTCGCTTGGGGCACCTTGGTGTACGACCCGCTCTGCCACATGGTTTGGCACCCCCAGGGGTTCCTGCTCACCCGGGGCAGCCTGGACTTTGCCGGCGGAACGGTGGTGCACATCAGTTCCGGGGTTTCGGCTCTAGTCCTGGCTTTGATGGTGGGGAAGCGAAAAGGCTACGGCAAACAGTCCTTGCCACCCCACAACTTGCTGTTCACCTTGATCGGCGGTGCCCTCTTGTGGTTCGGCTGGTTCGGCTTTAACGCCGGTAGCGCCCTTTCGAGCGGTGGTTTGGCGGCCAATGCCCTGGTCACTACGTTCCTGTCCGCCGCTGCCGGTCTGTTCAGTTGGACCTTGGCCGAGTGGATTCTGATCAAAAAACCTTCGGTCTTGGGTGCACTGTCGGGCATGTTGGCCGGTTTGGTGGCGATCACCCCGGCCGCCGGCTTTGTTGGCCCCGGCCCGGCCATTTTGATCGGTCTGGTCGGTGGGTTGGTCTGTTACCTGGGGGTTCGGATCAAAACCAGGTTCGGCTTTGACGACTCTTTGGATGCCTTTGGGGTCCACGGCATTGGCGGGATTTTTGGGGCCCTGGCGACCGGTTTGTTTGCCAGCGCCTTGGTCAACCCTGCAGGTACCGATGGGGTCTTTTACAACCTGGAAACCGGCCTGCACCTCTTGGGCGAGCAGATCCTAGCCATTGGGGTGACGGTGGTTTATTCGGTGGTGGTTACCTTCTTGCTGGGCAAGGCCATCGACCTGACCTTGGGCCTGCGGGTCACCGAGGAAGAGGAAACCCAAGGGCTTGATGCCACTTTGCACGGCGAATCTGCCTACCAGTCATAAAACAACCCTGGGGTTTCGGCCCCGAGGTTTGCTTTCCCGGCAGGGGTTTAACCCAACACCCTGCCGGTCCCCCTCTTTTTTACGCCACCCCCGGCCCCTTTCCGTTCAGGTTCACTCCAGCCGGGACCTGCAAAACGAAGATTTAGCCAAAGTTTGACATCCCGGCAAGGTTGTAGCACTGGTATAAGTGGAATTTTAAAGCGAGCCCTAGCGCCAAGGGGCGAAAAAAAGGTCGGGGCTCCGGCGTTTTTGTCCCCACTCGGCGGGTGCCGGGCCTCCAAACTACAACCGGCGGAAGTACTCCCGCCTTTGCCGTTGCCCCTTGGTTGCAATGAACCAAATCCGCCTTCCCCTTGGGGTCAAGCTTCCAAAACTCAGCCGGAACCGGTTCTTGGGCCTGTTGTGCCTGCTCCAGGTCCTCACCCACCTCCCCTTTTTGGGCCTGCCTCCGGCCGGTCAACACACCTGGAGACAGGTCGCCGCCGCCTCCCAGGCGAGGAACTACTTCGAGGAACAGGCGGACTTCCTGGAGCCCCACCTGGACATCCGGGTTGAACCGGGGGACCTGGGGCTGATGTACAAAGAATTCCCCCTGCTGTATTGGCTCACCGGCCAAAGCTACCGTTTGACCGGGTTCAGCCATTACAACCTTCGCCTGGTCCAGCTGGCGGTGGCCTTGTTGGTGATCCTGGCGGCCTACGGGTTCGCCCGACAAATCGGCCTCCCCGAGCCCCAGGCGAGGGGCTTCACCTTCTTTTTTTCCACCGCTCCCTACTTTTATTATTACGCCATCACCCTCTTGCCCGATCTGGCGGCGTTGGGCTGCTTCCTGGCCGGGGTCGCCTTGGTGCTGCCGGGGATTTTGTCCTCCAAGCTCGATGGACGGTATTTGGCGGGCAGCCTGCTGCTGTGCCTTGCGGTGTTGTTCAAGGCCACTTGGCTGATCTTTGGGCTGCCCTTGGCTTTTTTGTACCTCCGGTCATTTCGCAAAAAGCCCAGCCTCTCCTTGGGGCTGATGGCCCTGGGCACCGCCGGTTTGATGTTGGGGCTCTTTTATCTCCAGTATCGGCACCAAATGGCGCTCTACGAAGCGGCCCCCTGGGAGCGAGCCCAGGAGACCTATCTTACGACCAAAAGCTTCCCCCGAGATTGGGCGGTGATCCAAGACGTGTTGCGCCAAGCGGTGGGGACTTGGCTGTTTGGCTTTCACATCAATCTGGCCGCCCTGCCCTTTTGGCTGTACGGCGGTTATCTTGCCTTCCAAAAGCGCTCTTGGAGCAGAGACAACGGGATTTTCTGGTCCTTGTGGTTGCTGTCCTTTTGTATTTATGGCCTGCTGTTTTTTGTTTCCTTTGGCCCGGACGGGGAATATTACATGACCCCCCTTTTGCCTTTTAACGCTTACCTGATCCAAAGCGGCTACCACTCTCTGGTCGCCCGGCCCAAGGCCAAAAAAGCGGTTTTGCTGTTCCTTTGTCTGATACCTATAGTGATGGTTTACCGGGTAGTCGGGCGTTGGAACCACCGGCTCCAGGTGCCCGAGGAACTGCTTTACCGAGCCCCGGAGATTGAAGCCTTGATCCCGGATAAACAGAGAGTCCTGGTGGTTGGAGATGACGGGCAGATTATTTTCTTGTATTACCTACATTCCAAAGGGGTGGCTTTTTCACGAGAACTTTCACCTTCCGAACTGGACCGGTACCACAAGGCGGGCTTCGGGACCTTGGTGTGGTTTGAACCCCAAGGGAGGGTGGACAACCTCAAAGACCAATTGATCCCCACCGGGAAGGTAGGGCGGTTTCAAGTCTATCAAATCCGTTGGGCAGGGCTATGAACGTTGACCAAATGAGGAAGATTGATTTTTTTGTCGGGGTTCCTCTGACCTTTTTGCTCTCCCTGCTGTTGCGACCTTTTTTGCCCCGGCCCAAGCCGGGGGAGGGCAAGCGGGTGCTGTTTTTGGAGCTTTCGGAGATGGGTTCGGCCTTGATCGTGGACCCGGCGATGCGCAAGGCCAAACGGCAGTTGGGGGCAGAGCTCTTTTTTGTGATCTTTAAAAAAAACAAGCCCAGCCTGGAACTGCTCCAAACCGTGCCCCCGGAGAACATCTTCACCCTTAGGGATCAGGGGCTTTTTGCCTTGGCCTGCGACACCCTGGCCTTTTTGCGCTGGACCCGCCGCCAAGGGATTGATTCAGTGATTGACCTGGAGCTGTTCAGCCGCTTTACCGCCATCCTGACCGGGCTCAGCGGGGCCAACAACCGAGTGGGCTTTTACGGGTACCACATGGAAGGGCTGTTTCGAGGTTCCCTGTTGACCCACAAGGTCTGGTACAACCCGCACCAACACATGGCCAGAAACTTCCTGGCTATGGTGGATGCGCTGGCCTCGCCGGTTTTTGAATTGCCCTTTTCCAAGCGTCGGGCCGATGAAAGTGAATTGGTCCAAACCCAGGTGAGTTTTTCCCCGGAAGAATTGGCCCCGGTCAAAGCCAAAATCCAGGGGCTTTTTGTGGGCCGGGACCTGAGCCGGTCCAAGGTCCTGCTGGTCAACCCCAATGCCAGTGAACTGCTGATCCAACGGCGCTGGATGCCCGAATACTACCGGGAACTGATCGCCCTCCTTTTGGCCGAATTTATGGACCTGCTGGTGGTGCTGACCGGCTCTCCGGGGGAACGGGAGGAGGCGCAAGCAATGAAAGAGGCGCTGCAAAGCGAACGGGTGGGCAACTCGGCCGGGATGTTCCAACTGGTCGAAATGCCCAAGCTTTACCGGATTTCCCATGCCATGGTGACCAACGATTCGGGGCCGGGGCACTTCTCTTCGATCACCGGCCTGCCGGTGTTTGTGATCTTTGGCCCCGAAACGCCCGAGCTGTACGGCTCCTTGGGCAACAGTCGGCCCATTTACGCCGGGCTGGCCTGCTCCCCTTGCGTAAATGCCTTCAACCATCGCAAGACCGCCTGCACCGACAACCAATGTCTCAAGGTGATCCGCCCCGCCCAGGTGTTTGAGGCATTGGCCCCGGCCCTGCGCTCCCCGGACTGGATCAAGCTCCGCTGACCGATGCAAAGGGAACTGACCGTCATCCTTGCGGCCAAGGGAACCTTTGAGGTCGGCGAAATCCAAGGGCTTTGCGACCGGCTGGAGCGGTTGGCGGACTTTGAATTGCTGCTGTTTTCCACCGAACCGCAAAGCCCTGAAATCCAGTCCTTGAGCGACCAGCATCCCCGTTTTTTCTCCCAACCGGTCTTAGGCGCAAAAACCGAAAAGGAAGCCACCCTCAAAGCAATTGATGCCGCCCGAGGCAAACGGGTCTTGTTGCTGCCCCCTGGGGACCGGGAGCTGTGGGGGGAGATTTTGTCCTCCCTGTCCGAGCCTGGCACCCACCTGTTTGTGCCCGCCCAAGGGGTCTCCAGGCTGGGCCTTTGGCTCCAGCGTCTGACCGGGCTCCAGCTGACCGCCAACGCCGGAATCCTGGCCGACCCCAAAGAACTGGTCCACCTGGGGGACCAACTGGATCTAGAAAACCAGCAACTTTTCCCGCTGCTCAAAACCAAAACCTCCCAGGTCCACCGGCTTCCAACCCCTGCCTGGGGGGCCAACCGGGGGTACGACTATTGGGTGGAGCTGTACCACGTCACCTTGGGCCGATTTTTCCCCTTTTCCTTGTTGCAATATTCTTTGGTCGGGACCAGCGGCGTAGTGGTCAACCTGGGGACCTTGAACCTGGGTTTGTGGGCGGGGCTCTCCGAACCGGCTGCCCTGGCCTGGGCCTTGGAGTTGCCGGTTTTAACCAACTTTTGGCTGAACAACCTCTGGACCTTTGCCCAGCACCGGGTCACCCGGTGGGGCTGGCTGGTGGGGCTGGCCAAATTCCATCTGGTCTGCACCGTCGGGGCGGGGATCAATTATTCCTTGGCTTTGTTTTTGAGCCTCAAACTGGGGCTCAACCTCTATCTAGCCGATCTGGTGGGGATACTGATCGCCACTCTTTGGAATTACCTGCTCAACAAACGGTTTACCTGGGGACAGAAGTAGCCTCTCACCCCTGCCCGGCACCTCTACCCCTAGGGTCTGAATTTCCGGTGTGCCAACCCGGAAAAAACTGCAAGCCTCAAGCGGGTGAAGAGGGTGAGCCCCAGTATAGGCCGAAGGGGGTGGTTCGTTATTCTTGGGCAAGGCCAAGGTTGAACTGGGATTCTACCTGAATGGGTTCGTTTATAACCTCAAACGGGCAGTCGGATTGGTTTCAGAGCGGTCTGCCCAAAAATCGGGCAAAGCCCCCCAAACCGGGGGAAAATTGGACTGGGCAAAGCAGAACAAGACCGGTTTGCCCGAAAAAACCATCGGTCCTGGAACAGGGAATCTGGAATCGAACCTGCGCAACGGTCTCCCCTAATACGAAGGTCGGCAGATATTCCGTTGAAAACGGCAAAAAACTGTTGTGGGGTTTCAATGGGGGCTTGGCGGTTACCTTGGCCGAATCCGCTTTCGGCGGAGGTTTAGGAGCCAAGCTGCAACTGGCCCCGGTTCTGGGCGCTTCTGGCCTCAGCCCGGCGGAGCTGCTTTTTAGCGAGTCCGCCAGCCGCCTTTTGGTCACCGTAGGCCCTGCCCAAGAAAAGGCTTTTGAAGCTCTGTTTGCAGGCACCTCTTTCGTCAAACTGGGCTTGGTGACCCAAGAACCCCATCTGGCCGGCCTCAACGGCTCCACCACCCTGTTTGACGAGCCCTTGGAAGGACTCAAGAAAGCATGGCTGGGGACGTTGGGAACTCGCTGAACTTGTGTTTAAGCGGTAATACTCAAACGTTGGAACCCTAGATAGTGTAGTCACGAGATTGTGGCCCAAAGAAAAATGCACCTGATATGAATTGCCGCCAAGAAGGAATTCGCGTTTTTCGTGTA
>MFNF01000017.1:3363-121014 GCA_001783715.1 Candidatus Lambdaproteobacteria bacterium RIFOXYD2_FULL_56_26 | reverse complement strand
TTTGATAAGTGGGGCATGACAGCATTTTATCGAATTGTCAATCTCGTGACCACACTATCTAGGCCCTACCAGGGGATTTCCCGGCCCTGCCAATTGAGGAACCGACCATTGTCCCGCCGTGTCAGGCTCAAACATTGTTGGATCAACCCGGCAACCGAGGTTTTGGCTTCCAGGGGGGCCGAGGTCCCGCCCATGTCGGTTTTGACCCATCCGGGGCAAAAAGCGACACAGGTAAACCCCGATGGACCCAGGTCTTGGGCCAGACTTTTGACGGTGCTATTGAGCGCCGCCTTGCTGGCCCGGTAGGCATAAGAACCGCCGGAGGTATTTTCGCCGATGCTACCCATGGTACTGGAGGTGGCAACCACCCATTTTTTTTGGCCCAACTTGAGGTTGGGCAACAGGGCTTGGGTCACCAACAAGGGGCCCAGGCTGTTGACGGTCAAGACCTCCTGCCATTCCTGGGGGTCGATCTCCCCGATCCTTGAAGCCCCCAATCCGTACAGCCCGGCATTGTTCCAAAGCAAGTCCAAGGGCTTGCCCTTCAGGGCCTTGGACATCCGGGCCGGGCTGGCGGGGTCCTTGAGGTCCAGTTCCAAGGGGACCACCCCTGGGGGAAAGGGAGTGCCCATCGGGGTCCTGAGGGCGGCATACACCTCCCAGCCCAGGGCGGCAAACTGCTCAACCAATTCCCTGCCGATACCCCGGCTGGCCCCGGTGATCAAAACCCTGTCCATATTTTACCCTGGGTTTGGAGTGCCTTCTTCCCCTTCCGCCTTGCCTTCTCGTTTGAATTTCTTCAGGTGGAATCCCTCTAGTTCGGCCTTGCCGTAACTCTCCCGGCGGTCCCATATCTGATGAGTTTCGGTGAAGTAACGGTTGAATTCCGCCTTGATCTCGTTGGTAACAAAGTCCAGCTTGTCTTGTTTGAACCGCACGAAAAAATCATAGTACTGCATGGCATTTTTTTCGTCCTGCAAGTACAGGTTGGCGACCAGCAAAAACCGCCCGGTCCGAAAGCCCATCGATTGGTCGGTACTGTTGATGAACAGGCGCTCCGCCTCGCTCATCGCCGTTCTCAGTTTGTTGTGCGCCTCGTCCACCCGTTTAACGGTGAGCAGGATCTCCGCTTGGGTCAGCCGCAACAGGATCACCTGCCACTGCCACAAGATGGAACCACTGCTTTGGGCGAGCGCCAAGCCCGCCTCGACGGCAAAATCGTAGGTCAAGAGCACGGTCGGCTCGGACCGATAGATGTCCAAGACCTCATTTTTCCGGTCCCCCAGTTGGTCTTCCCGCTTCTGTTTCCCTTCCACCCACTGTTCGTGGAACTTGGGGTTGGCGATTTCCACCGGGGTTTTGTCCTTTTCGGAGACATGAAACTGGTTGCGGCTGGTCGAGCTGAAATAGCAGGTCGGGCAGACCGTCACCTTGACCAGATTAAAGTCCACGAACTGAAAGCCTTCGTTGGCCTCTTTGTAGGTGGGGATCTGGAAGATATTTTGGCTGGGCTTTTGGCTGTTTTGTTTGAGCTGGTAGTAGTTGAATTCCGCCGGGCTGTTGCAGACAAAACACTTGACCTTGCGTACCTGGACCGAATTGAGTTGTGGATGGATGACCAGCAACCCTCGAGATTCCGCCTCCTGGTCCTCCAAGGAGGTGTTGAGCCGCACGTTGGCCACCAGGGTTTTGCGTTTGAGTTTCCACAGGATCAGCCGGTTGGCCCAGTCCATCACGTCCGTATAGGCCTTGGTGGACATCCTGGAGAGGTCAGCCAGAAGTTTGAGCAGCTGGCTGCCGTGGTAGCCGATGTCCCCTTGGCGAGTGAAAATCTGGATCACCTCCATGAAGATCATCACCAACAGCTCTTCGGGCATCTTGGGCGGACGTTTGAGCGGCGGACGGTGCTTCATCTGCACATGGTTGCGCAGCAAAAACTGCTCCTCCCTCGAAGGGGTGGAGAGGATCATCTTTTTGAGCAGGTCCTTCTCCCGTTCCTCTTCAATGCCTTCCAAAATCAAAGCGGCAACGATCACGTCGATGTACCACTTTTTTTGCTCCGTATCCAGCTTGGCGACCGGGACGATAAATTCCTCGTCGTTGATCTTCTTGGAGACCAATTTCTGCTGGGCCGCCTTGGCCATCAGCCCGTCCTGGCCCCAGAGGATCAAATCCCGGGTGTACATGTCGTGGAAGTCAAAGACCCTAGCCGCCTTGCGGATCAGGTTTTCTTCCTTTTTTTGGAAATCCAGGTCGGAGATACAAATTTCGATCAATTGGGTGAGGATCTCGGCCAGCTGGAACTTGTCCAGCCCCTTGGGTTGTTCCAAGGTCGGAATCTGGCGGGTTTCCAGCATGTTGACCAAGCTCTTTTGCAGCCCTTGGTCCTCCACATGCCTGAGGATGCCTTTGATGAACTTCACTTCCGAGGCAGCAATTTGTTCATCCGCAAGCACCACGGAAATCAAGAGCTTGGCATACCAAACCAGTTGGTCTTGGTTCAGTTTCGTCAGGTCTAGGGGCATAAAACGCCTTTGGGGTTGGGTGTCGGCCTTAAGTATCCGGCTCTTTGGAGCCACAGGCCGACAGAAATGTATAGTAGGTTCAAGGCACTTCCGTTAAAGTGCGCTATTTCTTTTGGCCATAAAAACGCCAATATGCCCCCGTAATCAACCGAGAAGGTCTGCCTTTGGAAAGGTAAGCCCAAGCCCACTGGATTATCACAAAAAAACGATTTTTAAAACCCAATAGGTAATAGATGTGGATCAACAGCCAAGTGACCCAAGCCCAAAAGCCACCAAACCGGATGGATCCGATCTCTACGATCGCCTTGCTCCGGCCGATAGTGGCCATTTGGCCTTTGTCCACGTAGGAGAAGGGCTCCCTGGGTTTTCCGGACAACTCTGCCTTGATGTTTTTGGCCAACTTCCGGCCCATCTGGGTTGCCACCGGAGCTAGGCCGGGCAATGGGGTGGCGGTGTGGTGCTGGAAGTGCGCCTGGTCGCCGATGACAAAGATGTTTTTGTCCCCTTTGAGGCTCATGTCCTCTTCCACCAAGATTCGCCCCAGCCGGTCCCGCTCTACTTCCAAGGCCTGATTGAGCCGAGTCGCCTGCACCCCGGCGGCCCACAGGACGGTGGAGCACAAGATCCGCTCTTCTCCGACGGTCACCCCGTCCTTGTCGATGTGAGTGACGGTACTGGAGGTCCAGGTCTGCACACCCAAACCTTCCAGGTCCCGGGCCACCTGTTGGGCCAGTTTGGGGTGGAAGCTGGGCAGGATCCTGGCCCCCGCTTCAATCAAAATCACCCGAGCCAAGCTGGGGTCGATGTGCCAAAAGTCGTTGGCCAAGGTGAAACGGCTCATCTCGCCGATCGCTCCGGCCAACTCCACGCCAGTCGGTCCACCGCCGACCACCACAAAGGTCAAAAACTGCTTTTGCTTTTGTTTGTCCGTCTCCCGTTCGGCCATTTCAAAGGCCGAAAGCACCCGTCGCCTGATCTCGGTAGCCTGCTCCAAGGTTTTGAGGCCCGGAGCAAACTCCTCCCATTCCTCATGGCCGAAGTAGCTGTGTTGCACCCCGCAAGCGAGGACCAGAAAATCGTAGCCATAACGGCTGTACAAGGTGACCACTTCCCGTTTTTCCCGGTCCACCGCCACCACTTCATCGTTGAGGACCCGGATGTTTTTTCCCCCGCCGAACAGCGCCCGAATCGGCTGGGCGATTTCAGCTGAGCCCAGGCTGGCCATGGCGACTTGGTAGAGCAGCGGTTGGAACAGGTGGTAGTTCCTTTTGTCGATCAGCGTAATCTCGATCCCCGGATGGTTGAGCAGCCCCTTGGCGCAGTTCAGTCCGGCGAACCCGCCGCCTACGATCACAACTTTTTTCGTCTCCATTCCCTTTTTCTGTTTTAGCCTGAGGTTCCTTCCTCAGATTCGTTTTTTTTGCAATAGGGGCAGTCTAGGCCGGAAGAACCGTTCTGCCAAGGGGTATCAGCCCTTTGCCCGCCCCTGTTCTGCCCTGACGTACTCCACCATCTGGGCGACCAGTTCAATTTCCAGGTTTTTGCCCATCACCTCGTTGATCTGCCGGATCGCCGAAGGGCTGGTCAAGTTGATTTCAGTGACCCATTCCCCGACCAGATCAAGTCCCACCAAAAAGAGGCCCCGGCTGCGCAGTTGGGGCCCCAAAAACTCCACGATCTCTGCTTCCTTGGCGGTGATTTCGGTGGATTTGCAGACCGCCCCCTGGTGGATGTTGCCCAGGAAATTTCCTGCCGCCGGGACCCGGTTGACCCAGCCGAGCGGCTTTCCATTGACCAGATAAATCCGCTTGTCCCCTTCGCTCACCTTGGGGATGAACCTTTGGGCGGTGACAAATCGTTTTTTCCCCGGTCCCGCCCCCAGCAGGTCCGCCAGATTTTCCCGGAGCCCCGGCTGGGCGGCTTCCACCAAGGTGATCCCACGGCCAGAACAGTCGTCCAGGGGCTTGACCACAATCTTTTGGTGTTCCAAGGCAAAGGCCAAGAGGCCCTCCAGGTCCATCCCGGTCCAGGTGGGTGGGGTCAAGTGGGGCCAAAAGAGGCCAAATAGTTTTTCGTTGAACTGGCGCAGCGCCGCCACCGGGTTGATCTGCACCACCCGTTTGGGCAAGTGGTCCAAGAGCAGGGTGCTGTGGTAATAGTTGATCTCAAAGGGCGGGTCCTTGCGGACCACCAAAGCATCATAGCCGCCCAGGGGTTTGTGGACCGGCGGGGTCAGGGCAAAGGGTTTGACCGCCCGCAAGCTGCGCACCTGCCCCCACAGGTCGGCCCCTTCCATGGAAAGACCTTCCATTTCCACCCAGTCCACTTGGTGGCCCAGCTTCATCAACTCTCCCATCATCAAAAGGGAGGTTTCGGTTTCCAGGTTGAGGGTTTCGTAGGGGTCCATCCAAAAAAGAAAGTGCAAAGGCAGCTCCAAAAAAAAATCGACCGGTCAAGGTGATTTGGGGTTAATTCTCCAGATACCTTCGGGGCACTCGGATTTTCCGTCTTTCAAGTGCCGCAGATCGGCCCTGGCAAAACAACTCAGCCTACCGCCAGAAAATTTCCGCAGCAAGGGTTATTGGCTCTCCAAAATTACCAGCGCTTCCTTGGCCTTCTGGTGCCCCATGGCAGCCGCCTGTTTGAGGTAAGCCAAGGCAGATTCGGGATTGGAGAGCTTAAAAAGCTCAAAGGCCACATAGGCCGCTTCCGGGTAGGTACGAGCGGAAAACTCAATCCACCTCATCCCCGCCTCAACCTCCGCCTGGCTTTGTTTGGAGTCCAACAGGATCAGGCCCAGGTCCAGCATCGCCAGATCAAGCCCCGCTCGGGCGGCTTTGTCCAGCAGCACCTTGGCTTGGGCCGGGTCGGCGGCCCTGCCGTAGCCGAACTGGGCGGCCCGACCGGCAAAGTAGATTCCGTAAAGGTTCCCTGCCTGCAGAGGCTGCAAGAGCAACTGGTTGCCTCGGTCCAGGTCCTGTGCCGTGCCTCGTCCTTCGAGCAGCATTCCGGCATAATAGGCCCGGCCATTGAGGTCTCCGGCCTCCGAAGCCTGGGCAAACCAAGCGAGGGCCAACTCGTCGTTTTGCGGCACCTGCCTCCCTTCGGCCACCATCCGGCCCAGGCCAAAGGGCAGCTTGGGGTCGTGGTTGAGCCACTTGGCGTACAGCGGCCGCAAGGTCTTTTCTTCCACCTCGACCTCGTAAAGAGGGCTTTCCCCCAGGTGGGCCAATGACTTGCCGTTGACTTTCAGCTCCCCTTCCAAGACCGAAAAATCGTTGGTCAAACGGAAGCCGTCCAGGTCAAAAAAATTGCCCTTCTGTTCGTTGATGGTTTGGGTCCAGGGGCCTTGTTCCTCGCCGTCCCACCCTTGGGCCAACCTTTGCCAGTGCATGACCGTCAACCCACCCATCAGGTGGCCAGTGCGGCCCAGTTGGGTCAAAAAGAATTCCGTGCCATGGGCGGGATACACTTTGGAGACAAAATCCAAGTATCCCAGTTCCAGGCTTTGTGCCGCTTGGGGTTGCAACCGGGCCAGCTTCAGGCTGACCCCGGCCTGACCGCCCAAAGTGGTGCTGGAATCCAGCTCCAAGCGACTGGGGGTCAACAACTGCCACAAAATGGCAAAGGACTGCTCCGAGTCGTGGCCGGGACCCAGGGCTTGAAGGGTCTGGACCAGTTCTTCCAGGGCAATGCCCTTGAGCTTGAGCGAAGTCTTGTGGTCGATTTGGGACAGGACCCCCGAACTTTCGGGCCGCTTGCCTTGGGCTTGTAGGTTCAGCTCCAGGTCCAGTTTCCCCCCCTGTCCCTGGGTGTTGCCTTTGACCGACAACAGGGCAATCCGCATCGGGTCCTTGCCCCCGTTGAGTTCCAGGCCCTCGACATTCAGTTCCCACAGGGTCTTGGAATCGCCCAGTAAGGCCAGGAGCTGGGCCAAACCTGCCTCTTGGTCCACTTCAGACTGTTGGTACCGCTGGCTCGCTTGGGAACCGTAGCTGCCTGAAGACTGGGCCAAAAAGTGCTTGATCTTCAGTTCTCCCTGCAACATGGAGGCAACAAACCGGTCCAAGCTCAGCTTCAGCGTGGTTTCATAGCGGCCCGACCCGAACAGTCCCTGGTCCAGCCCCTGTTCGATCTCCAGTTCCCCTTGGGCCAGCTCCAGGGTTTCCCCCGAGGCCGGGTCCTGGAACGAGAACCCCTCAAGCCTGCTCTTGCTGTTGAGGCTGGCCGAAACCTCGTTGATCCAGGCCCGCCATGCGGTCTTTTGGCTCTTGGGGTTGTCGGCATTTTTCAGCGCCAAAAAGCTTTCCTGGGAAAACCGAAAACGGCTTTGGGACCGAAGACTTTTGAGCTTCAGTTCCGGGCTCACCAGCAAGAAAGTGAAGTCCAGCTGACCCTGGCTTACTTGGTCCTGGGCCTTGAGGGTCAAAGCGAAGTCGTGAAACTCCATCTGCAAGGGGACACTCAACCCGACTTCCTTGAGCCAAACCACTTCTTGCGCCTTCAACTCCCCTTCCAGGGGGCCGGTGGACTCAAAGGACCGACCGGCCGCACCCTTGATGCGCCAATCCCCGGTTTGGATCAATTCGGCGGCAAAGGAAAAGCGGCGTACTTGTCCGGGGGCAAGATCGGCGGCTTCAAAACGGAGGGTGAGGTTTTTGAACTGGACCCCGCGGCCCTGTTGGGGCTGGAAGCCACTGGGAAACACCAAGGTGACGGCATCGTCCTTGAGCAGGGCATAGGCCCCGTCCAGCTCCAGCTTAACCCCTTGGGCCACGAGCTGGGCCTGGATCAGGTCCACCCGGCCTCCCTCTTTGGGACTGGATTCCCCGACCACCATGGTCAAAAGCCCAAAGGCCAAGGGTTTGGAAAGCAGGTGTTGGAGTTGGTCGAAACTCAAGGAACCGGCAAGACCGGTGGACCCACCCAAGGTAACCGCCCAGAGCAGCAGCAGGATTTTTTTGAACCAAGGCCTAGCAGCCATAATAACGTCACCGCCCTTTGCGCTGGTGTAGTTGGGGCAATCAATAGGCTTACCCTAACAGCCTTGGGCCTTCTGGCCAAGCAAAAGCGCAAAATTTGGCTACCCCCTGGCCCTAGGCCGTGGGTAAGGTTTTAGCCTGTTGGCCGGGCAACCGAAAAGCCCCCATTTCCTGGCGCAATTCAAGCACCATTTCCCGCACCTCTTCGGCCCATTCGTTGACCTCGTCGATCACCTTGGCAAAGCCCTGGATCGACCGGGGCATTTCCGCAGAAATCAGGCCCAGCCGGCCAGTGTTTTCCTGCACCCCGTTGATCATCGATTTTTGCCGGTCCATCACCTGGGCGACCCCGTCCACCTGCCCCGAGATGGTAGCAATGGCGGTTTGGGTGAGGCTGAAGGTTTGGTCCAACTGGCCGATCTTGTTTTCCCCCAAGGTGATTTTGTGGTTGCTGGTTTCGATCAGGACATGGGTTCGGTTGACCGCCTGCCCCGCTTGGTCGGCCAGCAACCGCACCTCGGCGGCCACCACCGCAAAGCCCCTGCCTGCATCCCCCGCCTTGGCCGCTTCGATGGCGGCGTTGAGGGACAGCAGGTTGGTGCGGCTGGCGATGTTGGTGATGGTGCCCACTACTTGGACCACTTCCTTGGAACTCTGGCTGATCCCGGCCATGGATTGGTGCAGGGCGGACAGCACCTCCTCCACCTCCTGGGCCCCCTCTTGCACCCTTCCGGCCTGGGTTTTTGCTTCGTTGGTCAGGGCGGCCACCAGGGTGGCGGACTCCAGCATCTTGAGGACCGAAGAGGAGGTTTCCGAAACCAACTGGGTCATGTCTTGGGTCTTTTGTTGCAGCCCTTTCATCTCCTCTTCGATCTTGCCGCCCATTGCGGCCAGGGACTTGGTGGCCCAGTCAAGCCCGTTGGCGTTGGAGGCGACCTTTTCGATCAACTGGGACCAATGGAGCCGCATACTTTCCAAGGAGCGGAGGAATTGGCCCACTTGGCACGGGGAAACCGGCCCCTTCAGTTCCAAGGTCAGGTCCCCCTGGGCCAGGGTGTTGGCCATGTTGATCCCCAAACCCAAGGTCTTGAGCAGCGTCTTTTTTACGATCCAAATGTTGATCAGCCCGATCATAGACCCGGCCAAGATGCAGCCCAGATCAAACCAGAGTTTGAGCCCCGGTTTCCAGTCCACAAAAAACTGGGCATAAAGGGGAAAGAGGAGACCCATCAGCACGCCAAAGCCCAATATGGCCCCATAAAGACGGCTCAAGATGCTCAATTTCAAAAACAAACGTAACGGCGACGGAAACTTTCTCATTTTGACTCTTCGGTTGGTGGAACACCAGCCAATTTGCGGGCGCAAAACCGTCAAAGGTTGGAGTATGGATATTAGGATATTCGCAAATACAGATAAGCTGGTTTAGTCGGGAGTTTGGCAGAAGTCAAACCAAAAGAAATAAATTTTTCTCTCCCCAAGACCCTTACCCCAAATGCTGCCCTTGATTTCCAATTCCGCCTGGGTATAAAATGCGCTCCTGGGACCCACTTTTCCCTTGGAGGTCAAAACATGGCCCTGAAAATCGGCTTGATCACCCAAACTAGGCAGGCGGAAGCGATGCGAATGGCCTTGGGGTTGCTCCTGCTCGGCGACGAAGCGGAGGTTTTTTTCCCCCAGTGCCTACCCGCCCAGGACGAAATGGCGGTGATACAGCGCAAGAACGCCCTGGAAATGGAGGTGCCGCTTCATTTTGACCATCCCCAGGCTCCCGAAGAGTTGCGGCTCAGCCCCGAAGCCTTTACCGAGGCTTTGCTTCAATTTGACCGTCTGATCCCCTTGTAGCCATGAAACTTTTGTTGCTAAAAAAATCCCCCTCAAGTGACGGGTTACTGGAGAGGCTGCTTTTGGCTCGTGAGGCCAAGGGTGCCTTGGTGATCCGGCTGGACCTCTTTGGACCGGACCTGGATTACCGGAGGGTGCTGGACCAGATCGAAGCCTTGGAGCCCAAGGACCAACTTTTGAGCTGGAACTGAACCGATGAAATTGGGAATTTTGGTGGTCAACGGCGACCAAAAAAACCACCTGGAAGGGTTGGCCAGGGCTGCGCTGGAAAGGGGTTGGTCGGTCAAGGTCTTTTTGAACGATGACGGGGTCCGGCTGCTGGAAGACCCTTTGTTGCCCGAGTTGGCCCAAGCCGGGGCAGGGATCAGTTTTTGTGAAACCAGCGCTCGGAGCCTCAAGATCGCCCTAGAAAAGGTTCCCCGGTCCCTCAAGCGAGGGACTCAACTCCAACATGCCATGTTGCACCAATTTTCCGACCAAATTGTAGTTTTGTAGAACTCCAGACCCTTTCCCCTAAAAATCATTCCTTTTTGCCCACCTTGCTCTCGCCTCTGGTTTGGGTTGATTCGTTTTTCAAAAGACAAAACCAGAGCAAATAACGGGAATTCAAGTCATTGCCTAGGCAGGGTTATAAAGTGACAACTAAATCCTGGATTAGTTCTATAAACTTCGGTACAATTGGACCAAGCGGTAGGGGGAACCCGCCTCAGACCTCGATTTGATTCAACGTTCGGGCCGGACCTTCGACCTTGTCAAAGAGTTTTCGGGACAAACCAACGCAGCAGTCTTTTGGTCCAACGGACAAATCCTCTTGGGAGGGGTGGCAAATGAAAAAAATGACCTTCAGTAAAAAAGTGGCCATTGGGTTGGTCTTGATTGCAGTGATCGGCATCTTGCCATTGCTGGGTTTGTCTTACCTTTCCCTCCAATCCGCCGAAAAAGCCTTGGAACATTCCGCCGAAGAGCATTTGGTGGCGGTCCGGGAGCTCAAAGAGAAGATGATCATGGACTACATGGAGCAGTTGGAAGCGGACATTCATTTGCTTTCGCAAGTAGTTGAAACTTTTCACGGGAACTACGAGCCCAACTTTGGTTTTCTGGAAGCCTACAAAAAAGAGCATGGCTACTACGACCTCTTTTTGATCCGCCCTGACGGGTATGTTTTTTACACAGTCGCCAAGGAAGCGGACTACCAGTCCAACCTGATCAACGGCAAATATGCTTCCACCAACCTGGGTAAGTTAGTACGGGAAGTGTTGCAAAAAGGCGACTCTGCCATGGCCGACTTTGAATCCTACGCCCCCAGCAACGGCGATGCAGCCGCCTTTATCGCCCATCCGGTGATGGTCAACGGCAAGCTGGACGTGATTTTGGCCCTCCAAGTCCCCATGGAGGACATCGATAAAATCATGCAAGTCCGAGACGGCATGGGCGAAACCGGGGAAACTTACCTGATCGGCCCCGATCTGTTGATGCGGTCCGACTCCTACCTGGACCCCAAAAACCACTCCGTCCTGGCCTCCTTCAAAAATCCCGAGCTAGGCAAGGTGGATACCGAAGGGGCGAAAGCAGCTTTGAGAGGAGAAATCGGGGAAAAACATATCACCGCCTACAACGGGAATTTAGTGGTCTCCGCCTACACCCCGCTCAAGGTCAACGGCCTCAACTGGGCTCTGCTCGCTGAGATCGACATGGCAGAGGTGGACATCCCCGTGGTGGCCTTGGAAAAACAGGTTTACCTGATCACCGGTTTGGCGCTGGTGGTCGTGTTGGCGGTGATCGCCTTGATCGCCTGGGTGGCGAGGGGCGAGGTCAACTTTCTCAGCTTGGTCGTACGGGAACTGAACAGCGCCTCCGACCAAGTGGCTTCGGCCTCCGAGCAGATTTCTTCGGGGGCCCAGCAGCTCTCCCAAGGGGCAACCGAACAGGCGGCGAGCCTTGAGGAGGTTTCGGCGAGCATGGAAGAAGTCGCTTCCCAGGCGGAAAACAATTCCTCCGGTGCCGCCAATACCGCCCAAGCAGTGGTGGAAATGGCCGAAATGGTGGCCCAATCGGCAACCAACGCCCAGTCTGCCGCCGGTTTATCCAAACAGGCGGAAGCGGCCGCCAAAAAGGGCGGTGAGGCGATGAGCCTGATTTCCCGCTCCATGAGCGAAATCTTGGTGACCAGCAACAAGGTGGCCGACATCATCGAAGTGATCAACGAAATCACCCACCAAACCAAAATGCTCGCCACCAACGCCGCCATTGAAGCGGCAAGGGCCGGGGAGCAGGGCAAGGGATTTGCGGTGGTCGCCGACGAAGTGAGCAAGCTGGCCGAGTCCTCCAAGTCTTCAGCCAAGGAGATCGGCAGCTTGATCAAGGAATCAAACCAAAAAGCCAAACAAGGGGAAGCCTACGTCAAAGAAGGGGAAGAGGTGCTCAAGGGGATCCTGGACCAAGCTTCCCAGGTCGCCGGTCTGGTGGTCCAAATCTCCGGCCTGTCCCAAAAGTCGGCGGAAAAAACCAGCGAGGTGAATGGGCTGGTCAACGGGATCCAGACCTCTTCCAAGGAACAGGCCATGGGGGTTACCCAAGTCGCCCAGGCGATCACTGAACTGGACCAAGTCACCCAGTCCAATGCCGCCAACGCCGAAGAATCGGCCAGCGCCGCAGAGGAACTCAATGCCCAGGCGGAATCCTTGAAGGTCCTGGTGGCCCAGATGGCCTCCCACTTTGGGGTCAACCGGACGGCGGAAGCGGCCCAGTTTGAACCGGTAGCCCACAACAAAAAGGCGGCTCCGGCTGCCAGAATCTCCAAAGAAGTGCAGACCAGCCCCGCTCCGGTCCGCAAGCCTGCCTTGTTGACCCACGGGACCAAGCCCAACCGGGTGGTCAAGCCGGCCCACGAGATCCCGATGCGTGACGACTTTGACGGTTTTTAGTTTTTTGTGACCCAGAGGGGGCCGGAAGAAACTGGCAGGTGCCGATGCTTAGGCCCTGCCGGTTCTCTTTTTGTTTACTGGTTGGTTTCTTCCTTGACCTGGGTTAGACTGGGCCAAACCCAAAACCCTCTTTCTCATGCCCCCAAAACCCACCGGTGAGCATCCCAGGCCCCTTAACGAGCTGACCCCCGAGTTGCCGGAATCCTGGCAAAATCGCCCTTGCGGCCCCAACCTCAAATTGTCCTTGGCCACCCTGGGGCCACAGGTTTTGCACAGCAAGACCGTCGGCAAGGGAGACGAGCTTTCCGTCTTCCGTTCCATCAACGGCATGAAGGAATTTGTCGCCGGTTGGCGGGGGGAAGGAGACTACTATCTGTTGGCCGATTACTCCGAACTGAGGAGCATCTCCTACACCGCACGGACCACGGCCATCAAATTTTTCCTGACCGAAACCAGCCTCAAGGGGGTGGTTTTTTATGGGCTCAGTGCCGCCTTAAAATTGAGCATCCGTCTGGGCCGGTCGGTCCATCCGCTCCCCTACCCGGTTTTGATCGCTGCCGATTACGCAGAGGCCTTGGCTATGGCCCAAGGCTGGCTAGACCAACTCCCCTCGCAGGAACAACTTTTGACCTCGGAAACCGCTGTGCACCCCGCAGCTCCGGCGGAGCAGATCCTAGAGTTCTTGGGCAATGTGGACTGGACGCTCCGGGGCCCCGAAAGCCTGCCCCCATTCTCGGATTCCGATGAGTTGGCCCCGGTGTACGAGGCCTTCAGTCTGATCAAACAGGACTTGGACAAAATGACCTTGGCCCAGGAGGAATCGGCCCAGGCGCTGCTCGAAAGCGAGAACCGGTACCGGCGGATCTTTGAAAACATCCAAGACATCTACCTGGAGACCACATTAAAAGGGGTGATCTTGGAAGTCAGCCCTTCGGTGGAGCAGTACACCGGCTACACCAGAGAAAAACTCTTGGGTGCCCCCATTTCAATGCTCTACCAGGACCCCACCCACTGGCAACAGTTGGTGGAACGGTTGAAGGTCGAAAAAAAGCTGAGTGAACAAGAGGAAATCCTCAAAAACCTCCGGGGGGAACCTACCTATTTTTCCATCAGCTCCGCTTTGGTCTGGGACCACCAGGGCCACCCCTACAAGGTGGTCGGCTCTTTGCGTTGTATCAACAACAGCAAACGGGTCGAGCAACTGTTGCTCGAAAAGGTGACCGCCGAGGCTTCCAACAAGGCCAAGAGCGACTTTTTGGCCAACATGAGCCACGAGATCAGGACCCCGCTCAACGCCGTCATCGGCATGACCGAGCTAGCCTTGGACACAAGGCTGGACAAGGAGCAACGGGAGATTTTGGAGACCATCTCCCGGGAATCCAACGACCTGATCGAGATTGTGGATGCCGTCCTGGACTTGGCCAAGGTGGAGTCCGGGAAGTTTGAACTTGAAGAAATCCCCTTTGAGTTGCGGCTGATCCTAGAGACCCTCTGCCAATCCCACGGCGTACGGGCCCAAAAAAAGGGGCTGGAATTTATCGCCTACCTCGCCCCCGACCTCCCCTCCAATCTGATCGGAGACCCGGTTAAGATCCGCCAGATTTTGAGCAACCTGATCGGTAATGCCTTAAAGTTCACCGCCGAAGGGGAGATCATGGTTTCGGGCAAGCTGCTCGAAGAACAGGGGGACTGGGTAAAGATTCGTTTTGAGGTCAAGGACACCGGCATCGGCATCGCCGAGGACAAGCTGGACCTGATCTTCCAGAGCTTCTCCCAGGTGGACGGCAGCATCACCCGCAAATTTGGCGGTTCCGGCCTGGGCACCACCATTGCCAAGCAGTTTGTGGAACTGATGTTCGGCAAGATCGGGGTGGAAAGCACCTTGGGCAAGGGCAGTACCTTTTGGTTTGAGGTCCTGCTCAAAAAACAACCGCCGGAAATGAGGTCCAGCAAAAAGGCCCAGGTGGAGCTTAAAGGCACCCGTGTGCTGGTGGTGGACGACCGGGATTCCAACCGGGAAGTGGTGATGGGTTACCTGCGCCACTGGGGAGCCGAGCCCTATGGAGCGGCCAGTGGAGCCGAGGCCCTGGCCTTTTTGGGCAACCTGTCCTCGGAAGAAAAGTTGGACGCTTTGGTCATCGACATCCAAATGCCCGAGATGGACGGTTTTGAACTCTCCAAACGGGTCCGGGACCTCCCTTTGACCCAAGAAACCCCGATTCTGGTCACCACCATTTCGGGGATCAAAGGGGATGCCAAGAAGTGCCTGGACATCGGCATCAACGGATACATGTCCAAACCGATCCGCAAGGACGATTTGTTTGAGGCCCTTTGCTCCGTCTTGGGTTTCAGTTCCAAAGGGGCCAATCTGCGGCCCACCTTGGTGACAAGGCACAGCTTGGCCGAAGCCAACCACCGGTCCATTCAGATTTTGCTGGTCGAAGACTACCCGACCAACCAGCGGATCGCCCGTGCCCACCTCGAAGGGGCCGGGTACCAAGTCACCTTGGCGGAAAACGGCTTGGAGGCGGTGGCCCTGTTCAAACAAAAGCCCTTCCATCTGGTGCTGATGGACGTACAGATGCCCCAGATGGACGGGTTAACCGCCACTCGGATCATCCGGTCCCTGGAAGCCAAGTTTAAGGACCAAAAAGACCACCACATCCCGATCATCGCCATGACCGCCCATGCCATGAAGGGCTACAAGGAGACCTGCCAGGAAGCCGGGATGGACGACTACCTCACCAAACCCTTCACTCGGGCCGGGTTGACCGGCATGGTCAAAAAATGGTCCGAAGGCTTTGCCGACCAACCGGCCTTGGAACAGGCAAACCTGGAACCAGAGGAAGGGCCCCCCTTGGACTACAGTCTGGCCTTGGAGGAATTTGGCGGCGACCAGGAGTTGCTAGACGAGGTGATCAAAGGCTTTTTACAACATGCAGGCACACAAATTCTTGAGATAGAACAGTCGATTGCTCTAGGGAGGCTGGATTCGGTAGCTTCGGTTGCCCATGCCCTCAAGGGAGGGGCAAAAAACTTGACCGCCGTTATTTTGGGACAACAAGCAGAGGCACTTGAAAATTTGGCCCGTTCCGGTAGAATAGAACAGATTGAGGGATTGTTGGGCGAGGTCAAAGCCGAGTTGGGCAAGTTTCAAGTTTATTTCGACCTTTACAGCCATGAAAGGCAAAATCCAAATCACCTTGAGGGGAGGGGATGAGAAAGATTTTAGTGGTTGACGACGAGCTGGTCAGCCGCAAAAAAATGGCCAAAATCCTCGCCAGCTATGGGGAGTGCAAGGAAGTCGAGACCGGGACCTTGGCGATCAAACTGTTTGAGCAAGCCTTACTGAAAGGGGAGCCTTACGACTTGATCAGCCTTGATGTCGGCCTACCCGACCGCAGTGGCACGGAAATCCTCATCGAGATTCGGGAGATGGAAGGGGAAAAACCCATGTTAGTCAAATCCCCGGTCAAGGTCTTGATGGTCACCGCCCATTCGGACCGGGACACGGTCTTGACCAGCATCCAAGCCGGGTGCGACCAATATGTGGTCAAGCCCTTCACCCCCGATCTGGTTTACAAAAAGCTCAAAGAGATGGGAGTCCATCTGTGACCGGCTCCCTTACAGCTCGATCCTGAGCTGCCCCGCCTCCAGGTTCAGTCCGGCCTGCAATTCCAGGTCTCTTTTCCCTTGCAACAACTGCAACACAAACGGCGTGATCGCCTTGGAAAGCGCCACCGAAGCGGTGTGCGGCACGGCGGCCGGAAGGTTGGTGATTGCCGAGTGGATCACCCCCTGTTCCAGGTAGGTGGGGGATTCATGGGTACAAGGGCGGGAGGTTTCAAAACAGCCCCCCTGGTCAATGGAGATGTCCACCGCCACCGCCCCTTTGGGCATCAGGCCCATCTGCTGGGTGCTGACCACCCTGGGTGCCTTGCGGCCCTTGAGGTAAACTGCGCCCACCAATAGATCGGTTTGGGGCAAGAACCTTTCGAGCAGCCCCGGCCCGGCAACCTCCACCGCCACCCCCGGCAGTCTGGCCACCAGTCGGTCCAAGGCCTCGGGCCGCAGGTCCAGGACCTGCACCCGGGCCCCCATGCCCCAAGCCAAAGCGGCGGCTTCGGTCCCGGCAATCCCGGCCCCCAGCACCAGCACTTCTCCGCCCGGATGGTCCAAGGTCCCGCCCAGCAAAGTCCCCCTGCCCCCTTGGGCGGCCATCAGAAATCTGGCCCCCAGCTGCACCGCCAGCCTCCCGGCAATCGCCGACATGGGGGCCAACAGCGGGGTCTGCCCCGCTTGGCCAACCGTCTCAAAGCCGTAGGCGGTCAGCCCTTTGTCCAGCAAGGCTTGGGTCAAGTTCGGATTGCCACCCAGGTGGAGGTAACAAAACAACAGGTGCCGTTTTTCCAGCCGCTCCAGCTCTTGCGCCTGAGGTTCCTTGACCTTGACGATCAGTTCCGCCTGGGCAAACAGGGGCTCCGGCCCTGGGACCAGAGAAACCCCTGACTGCAAGTACAAGGCATCTTTAAACCCGGCGGACCGACCGGCCCCCTCTTCCATCAACACTTTGGCTCCGGCGGCGACCAGCCGGGCGCAGTCCTGGGGGATCAAGGCGACTCTTCTTTCGGCGGTCTTGGTTTCTTTGGGTATCCCTAAGATCATGGTGGCATTGGGGTTGAGGTGAGGTTGGCTCCAGGATACTCCCTTGGACCGGATTCCTTCAAGGGGCCGCTGTGCCGGGCACGTTCTTGGGAAAAAGGCAAAAAAAAAGCCCCGGAGCTTGGCAGGTCAAGCGCCGGGGCTATTCTTTTTAGCAAAGCCAGCCTGGCTCTGTGGCGGTTAGCCTCACCGGAACCCAGAGGTCCCGCAAGAGGAACCGGCCCCTCGGCCCGCTGTCCCCTCGCTTCCACCCAGAGCAGAAGCGGTCACCAAACGGTTGGAAACCTCTTTGCCACAATGGGGGCAAGACAGGGGTCGGTCCTTTTCATCGTGCTTGCGCAGCTCGGTAAAGGATTGCCCACAACTGGGGCATTGGTATTCATACAAAGGCATGTCCGATGCTCCGATAAATTGTTATTCGGATATATGAATATTATTATTTTTTCGCCCTAATGTAAATCCTTTTTTCTAGCGCCCCAAAAATTCTTTCCCAAACCAGGGATTCACAGGGCAAAGATTTGCCGCTATATTCAACCCAAGGAAGATCATTTATGTTGGAGGCCTATGAACCAGATTGTCCCTTGCCCGCAATGTGGCACCAAAAACCGCATCCCCAACCACAAACCGGCCCATCTGGCCAAATGCGGCACCTGCAAGGCCCAAATTTTCACCGGCAAGCCCCTGACTCTGACCCAGTCCAACTTCATCGCCCAGGTAGGCGGGGAGGTCCCCATCCTGGTGGACTTCTGGGCCGACTGGTGCGGCCCCTGCAAAATGATGGCACCCATTTTGGAACAGGCGGCCCAAAGGTGGGAACCCAAAATTCGGGTCGGCAAGGTGGACACCGAAGCGGAACGGGAGCTGTCCACCCGCTTTTTGATCCGCTCGATCCCCACCCTGGTCCTGCTCCAGGGGGGCGAGGAATTGGCCCAAATCAGCGGGGCCATGTCGCTGTTGCAGTTGGAAAGCTGGATCGAACAGCACCTCAAGTGAAAAGCCGTTGTTTTGATCCGTAGTTTTACCTTGTTCTTCTCTTCCCTCCTACGCTATACTGGAGCCGATCTGGGACAGATTCGTCCAGTCGTTCTCCGTTTGGCCAGAGGTGCTTCGTGCAATGGAATCAGATCGTCGGCAACGTTAAGAACGTCACGGTTCCCGAAGCTGCGGCCTTTTTGGAACAGCGGCCTTTGGGAACCTACGAGATCCTTGATGTTCGCCAACCGGCCGAATACAAAGAAGGGCACATTGCCGGGGCCCGGCTGCTGCCTCTGCCCGAACTGCTCAAAGGCAACGTGTCCCTGTCGGCCCACAAGAGTTATCTGGTCTATTGCCGGGCGGGCAGTAGGAGTCTGGCCGCTTGCCAATGGCTAGCCAGCCAAGGGATCACGGAAGTCAAAAATCTGGTCGGCGGGTACTTGGTCTGGTCGGGCCTGCGGGCCAAAGGCCCCTACGAGCAACACCTCACCCTGCTGGAGCCGGAAGCGGAGTTCGAGGATGCCTTGAGCCTCGCCTTTGCGATGGAAGACGGCCTGGGCAGGCTTTACCACAAACTCTCCCTGCGGGTTCCCAACCCGATCTGCGCCAAACTGCTGTCCCATCTGGTGGAATTTGAAGAACGGCACAAGGCCGCCTTGGCCGCCAGTTCCACTAGGCCCCAAGGACCCAAGTTCAACCCCAAACATGGCCAACTGGTTGAATCCGGGGCCCAGGTGAGTGCGGTTTGCAAAGAGATGGAACTGTTCTTGAACCTACCTGAAGATGTCTTTGACTTTGCCATGGGGATCGAAGCCCAGGCCTTTGACCTTTACATGCGCCTTTCCCAAACCGCCCTCAGCCCAGCAACGGAAAAACTTTTTTTGGACTTGGCCGAGGAGGAATGCACCCACCTGGACCTGCTCAAAATCGAGGCGGACCGATACTTCCGGCAGCACAGCTCCTAACGGCCCAAGGAGGATTTGTTGAACCTTGAGGCCGGAATGGGCGGGTCCAGTTCCAACTCTTCGATCTGCCACTGGGTCCCCAAACCAGTCTTGAGTACATCCTTAAACAACACCCGCTTGGGATACCAGCCCTTGGCGGTGGCCATCACCTCTTTGACCTCGATCCGTTTGAGCAACATCCCGCTTTGGGCAAACAACTCTTGGCGCAAGGCAAGGTACTGTTGCTGGTCCACCCAGAGTTTTCGTTTTTGGTAAGCCCGCTCTGGCTCCTTGGCGGTCAATTCGAGCACCCAGACCTTCCGGTCCAGCAGGGTTTCCTCCCCCACCAACTGGGCTTCATAAGCTTCAACCAACGAGCTGTTTTCCATCAGGTCTTCGTAAGAGAGATCGGAGCCCATCATCGAATTTTTGAGCATATGCCCGGCAATCGCCACTACCTTGTCGGCGCTGGGGTAGTAGATCCAAAGCTTGTCCCCCAGTTTCAACATCTTGGTCCCCTTGTCCCGGGCCGGAGCCAGGTACAAGGAAAAGCTCCGGTCCTTCCCTTGGGTCCAGGTCTGGACGGTCATGTTTCGGTCCCCCCGTTCCCCGTGGACGGTCATGGTGGAAATCGAAACCTGGGTTTGGCTGAAGGTGTTTTTGTCCATCCTTTCCAAAATCTGCCTTGCCGTCGGGGTGGCGGCCCAGGCCAAGGTTGGTCCCCAAAGGGCGAGGGCCAGCAGGAAGGTTTTTTTCACGTTGCCTCCAGTTCCTTGAACAGTTGGCTGGTGTCCCGGCCAAAAATAACCAACCCCGCCAAAGAGGAGCCCAACAGCGGGGCCAAGAGTCCCGGCAGCAGCCCGGCGGCCAAGGTTTTGAGGCTCACCTCCGCCCTGATGGTGTCGGAGATCAACATGGCGGTTTGGCCGGTGATCATGCCCTGCAAGTCCAGACCGTGGTTTTGCAGGTACAGGGCAAACGGCAGCCCCAGTGCCAACCCCAAGGTGCAGCCGGTCAGGCCGACCACCAAACTTTCGGCCACCAAGGAGAGGTACAGGTGCCTTTTGCTTTCCCCCAAGGCCAGCCGCAAGCCCAGTTCCCCATACCGCCGCACCCCGCCCATCAAGCCCGCATTGAGCAACAGCACCCCCAGGACCAGGACAAACACCCAGGTGGTGGCGGCTCCGGTGGCCTCAACGGTTTTTAACAGAGATTCCAGGTCGTTTTGTTCCTCCAAGGTCAACATCCGGGGGCCAAAAGGGGTTTCCCCGGAATGGTGTTCCAAGTTGTAGTGTTTCGCCAGCGCCGCCGCCCGTTCCGGGAGGTACCTTCCGGCCTTAAAAAAGCCCAACAGCTCGGTAGCTCCGTCCTCAAGGGCCAGCACCCTTTGAACGTCCCCCAGGTTCATCACCAAGGCCCCCTTGTCGAGCTGGGCGACCCCAAAGCGCAAGGTCCCAACCACCTCAAGGTTGACCACCGCCATGGAGCCGTTAAAGTCCGAACCGATCATCGTCACCTTTTGGCCCAAGTGCAGCCCCAGGGTTTTGAACAAACGGTCGCTGACCAGCGCTTGGTTGGGCTCCACCGGTAACCGGCCTTGGGTCAGGTTTTGCCGGAGCTTGAGTCTTTCCACCTCGCTTTTGCCCCCCCAGAGGGCAAACCCCATCCCGGCAACCGGCGCTTGGGTACCGGTTTCGTTAAGGGAGGCATCCAGCAACGCCCCAAAATAAACCCGAGGCACCCATTCCAGGTCCGGTTGGTTTTTCTCCAACTCGCCCACCAAATCCCCCAGCCCCAGCAGAGCCAAGTCCAAGGCCTTTTCCTGGTGGTCCCCAATCGCCTTGGCGGTTTGGATCTTCACGTGACCGGTGCTGAGCAGGGCGTTGGTTTCAATGTAGCTGTTGCGAGCCCCGGACATCCAAGCTTCCAAAAGTACGCACAAGGCGACCCCCAGGGCCACCATGGCCACAGGGCCCCAGCTTCGGTGTTTGTCACGGACCAAACCGAGGGTCAAAAATCGGATCACAGCCAGTTCCCCCGGATGGCATCAGCAGGGCTGAGGCCGGTGATCTTGCGCAAGGGCAAGAAACTGACCAAGCTCACCAATAGGTTTACGATCCCAAAACTTTCCAAAACCATCTGGGCCGAAAAGGCAGGGTAAAATCGACTGCTAAGCGCCATGCCGTAACTGTCCCCAGAGACCCCAAAGTCTAGGCCCTCCCGCACCAAGTACCCGGCCAATGGCCAACCCCAGGCGAGGGTCAAAAGGCTGGCCAGGAGCCCCAACCCCATCCCTTCGGCCAAAAACAGGGCTAAGATTTTTTGGTTGGAAAAGCCCAAGGCCATCAACGTCCCCACCTCCTTGCGCCGCCGGAAGACCGCCAGGGCCTGGGAATCAAAAACCGCCAAGAGGCTGAGCATCAGGAGCAGGAGGTAGAACAGCCGGTTCCCCGCCGATTTGGTGGCCATCATCTCAATACTGTCTTGCATCAAGGTTTCGGGGCTCTTGGCGGTCCAAACGCCTTGGGAGGCGGGGGGATGGTGCCGGAAGACCACCAGACTGGCCTGCCCGGCGGTGCCGTTCATCCGTTGCAGGTCTTCGAGGCGAAACCAAAGCTGCCCCTGGTCCATCGAGGGGACTTGGGTCGAGAACAGCCCCACCAGCTGGACTTCCAAGGCATCAAAGGCCCCGGCCTGGGCTCGCCACAAGAGGGTAAACCGGTCCCCCACGGCCAAGGAAAGCTGCTTGGCCATCCGCTCCCCCACCATCACCGGCAATGCCACCGAGGGCGGGGCCTGGGCCAGGGGGGCAAAGGAGAGCGCCAGGACCGATTGGTTCGGGTTGATCCCTTTGAGCACCACCGAAGTCATTCGTCCCTGGGGATAGGCGGTGCCAAACAGGGCCAGGACCACCGTGGCCTCCCCTCGGTCCACCGCCAAAGCCACCTCGGGCGGCAGGGGGCCGTTGGCCTTTTCTAAGCTGAGCGGGTCCAAGGGGTCATAAGGGCCAAACCACAGCTGTCCGCCGCCGACCTCCTCGGCCATCCTGGCTTTGAGCATCTGCTCCAAGGTCCCTTCCATCAGCGCCTGGATAAAAATCATCGTCCCCAAGGTCAGGGAAAGAACCAGGAGGTTCAGCCAAGTCCTCAGACGGCCTGCCCAAAGATTTTTTAAGGCCAGTTGGAAGATCATTTTATCCCTTGGTTTGCCCCGGTTCACCCAACCACCGGTCCGACTCGATCCGCCCGTCCTTGAGGCTCACTTGCCGCCGCAGGTAGCCGATCACCTTGGGGTCGTGGGTGGAGAACAAAAAGCTCGCCCCGGTTTCCCGGTTGATCTTGGCCAGGGTACTCAAAATCAGGTGAGAGTTTTCCGAATCCAGGTTGGCGGTAGGTTCATCAGCCAGAACCAACGAGGGTCGCTTGACCATGGCCCTGGCAATGGCCACCCGCTGGGCTTGGCCACCCGAAAGGCGGCTGGGCCGCTCCCGGCTTTTCTCGCTCATCCCCACCCACTCCAAGGCCTCTGCCACCCACTTGCGGCGTTGGGAAGCCGGGTGACCCAGCAACAGCAGGGGCAGCTCGACGTTTTCAAAGACCGTGTAAACCGGCAGCAGGTTGTAGGACTGGAAGATAAAACCGATGGACTGGGCCCGAAGACTCGCCGCCTCTTGGGCGCTCAACCGAGCGGCTGAACGGCCAAAGACCTCCAAGTCCCCGTGGCTGGGCTGGTCCAAGACCCCGACCAGATTGAGCAAGGTGGTCTTCCCCGAACCGCTGGGTCCGACCAAACCAGTAAATTCCCCGGCTCCCAAGGTGAAATCCACTTGGCTGAGGGCGTAAAACTGTTGGTCCCCTACCGGATAAATCTTGTCCAAACCTTTGGCCTGGATCAAAGCTTCGGTTGCCATTTCAGGTGCCTCAAATGTAGTGGGTCAATGATTCCATTGTGCCAATAATACCAATCCGTTACGTGTTTCCCCCTGGAGGTACGACCCAGTCCCCACCAACCCGAAGACCCAAGCGTCCGAAGTAAACCGGTAGTCCAACTGCCAACTGCTTTGTCCGCCGTCGCTTTCCAGGTAGGTCGCCCGAACCTGTTCTTGCACCGACAAGGGCAGGCTCCCAGAGTAGGCCCCTCGGCTTTGGGTGAAGCCCTCCCCGGAGGTGCCGATCTTTTGGCCCTGTTGCTCCACCAACACATACAGCCCACCCAGGACGGCAAAGGTGTAGTCCAGCCCCAAGGTCCCCAGGAAATCGGTGGCCGGTTGGTAGCCGGTGTTGGACCTTTGGCTCACCGCTCCTTCTCCCCAAACCCCTACCCCCAGGTCTTGGTGGAACTCCAGGCCCAGGCGGTTTTCTGGCACCACCGCTTGCTGGTTGTACAGGCTCACTTGGGAGTGGTTAAAGCTCACCGCCATTTCGCCCCGCCCTGCCTGCATCTCCATCCTACCGCCCCACTGGGGCCGATCTTTGGCGGTGGAAAAAATCGCTTGGCCATACCGCTGGTCCTTGGTATTGACCAAGCCCCAAACCCACAGGTTGCTGTTGTTCTCAAAATACCGACGGACCAACAGTCCCTCTACCGCTTCGGAAAAGCCGGTCGGGTCCTGGTAGTCCAGGGTATCAAACCATTGTAAGGAACGTAAGACCTTTCCCGGCCCAAAGCGGATTTCCTGCAACCCCAGCCTGGTCCCCAGGTTCTCATCGTAAAACCGGACCCAGGCCCGGTGAAGGCTGGACTTGGCTTGGTCGGTACTACCGGTTGGAGAGGTTTGGGCGCTGTAGGCAAGGTAAGGGATCAATTCGGCCTCGAAGCGCACCGGTCCATCCAGCTCTGTGTCCACCGTCCATTTGGGCAAGTAGCGGCCTCCCCAAAAGGAAAGGTCCTGGTCCCCAAAGGTTTGCCCCAAAAAGCCGGTCCACTCTCCCGAAAAATCCCAGGCTCGGTCCTCGGTACTGGTTTCTTGGGCTGATGGCTCGGGCGGGGGGAGTTCGGCCCGGCTTTCCTGGGCTAAAACCACCGTTCCCCAAAGGCAGGCCAAGCCCCCCCAAAGGAAGAGGCAGGACCAAACGGCTTTGGCCCTACTGTTTTGTATCATTGCGCTGGCTGGGTTTGAGGGTTAAAACCAGTCCTTTGGCGGCAAAAGGCTTGTGAACGTTCTTCCATCCTAGATTTAAACTTTTCCCCTGTTCCTGCAACTGCCAAAAACCTCCCCCCTCTGAATTGTTTTGCTCTCTTTCTTGGGCTTTGCATTTTTTCTTCTTTGAGGTAGGGTGCCAAGACAGGCCTTACGTTAAGACAACACAAAATTGCATCTGAGGGTGGCATGAGCGTGAAATCCAAAATGACCTTTCTGGGAATTTTAGGAGCTGGGGGGATAACGTTCAGCTTTTTTACGGCCCTGATGGTCGGCGGCACCATCGCTTACTTGGCCTTTGGCGCTTGTTTACTGGGCTTTTTGGTCTTTATCGTCTTGTCCATCCAAGGGGTCGAAGGGACGATGAACCAGATCAACCAATGCCTCGAAGAGGTCTTGGCCTCCGGCGATCTTTCCTTGACCCAGGCTCTCGGTGGGAAAGGGGACTTTGGCAAAGTGGGGGAAAGCTTGGTCCATCTTTCCGAGATTTTGACCTGCAAGATAGAAATGGCCGAAAAGGTCGCCCATGGGGACCTGGAGGTTTCCTGCCCCGTGATCTCCGAGGACGACCGGTTGGGCGTGGCTATGAACAATATGGTTTCCAACCTCAAACGTAAGGCAATGTTTCTGGAAAAAATCGCCCAAGGGGACCTTTCGGAAACCATGGAGCGGGAAAGCAACAACGACTCCCTGGGCATCAGCCTGGAACGGGCACTCAAAAACCTCACCGACAAGGTGAAGGTGGCCGGGCAAATCGCCACCGGCGACCTGTCCTTGGACATCTCCCTCACTTCAAGTTCCGATGAATTGGGCCGGGCGCTGCAAAAGATGACCACCGATCTGAACAACATGATCCGGGAAATCACCGTTGCCGCCCACCAGTTGAACAACAACACCGATGACATCAACCGCCGGGCCAGCCAAGTGGCGGGGGCGGTCGAGAGCATGAACCACAGCATCAACACCACCGCCAGAAGCTCCGAGGAGATCAACGGTGCCATCAACAGCATCTCGGCGGCAGCCAACGAAATTTCCAACACCATGGAAGGGGTGGAAGAATCGGTGGGACACATGGCGGGCTCCATCCAAGAGGTGGCCAAAATGTCCTTGGATGCCACTTCAGTGATCCAAGAAGCCCGGGCCAAGGCGGCAGAAGCGGACAAAAGCATGCAGGCGCTCAACGACTCGGCCATGGAGATCGGCTCCGTTTCTTCGATGATCCAAAAGGTCGCCGCCCAAACCAACATGTTGGCGCTCAACGCCAACATCGAGGCGGTCAGTGCCGGGAAGCTGGGCAAAGGGTTTGAGGTGGTCGCCCATGAGGTCAAAAACCTTGCCGACCAAACCGCCAAAAGCGCCGAGGTAATCACCAACAAGATCAAAACCGTCCAAGACCAAGTCCGGGCGGCCTCCAAGGTGATCAACGAGATCGTCCGCACCGTCAACGGCATCTCCCATTCCGCCCAAGCGATCAGCTCCGCTTCCGAGCAGCAGAGCATCACCTCCACCGAAATCAAGTCCAGCGTCACCGAAACCACCAAGGCGATTGCCGAGATTGCCAAACTGTTGAACAACCTGACCGGCGGGGCCGAGCGGCTGACCGCCAGTTCGGCCACCATGGCCGCCAACTCCAGCGAAGTGCTCGAAAGCATGGGCCGGATCAACAGCAGCGTGGTCGAGGCGGAGGAAATCAGTCGGCAGTTGGGCGGCCTGATCAATCGGTTCAAGCTCTCCGACTCCACCATCTTTGAAAAGGCCATCCAAGACCACATGGTCTGGAAAGGCAGATTGGAGCGCTTGATCAATGGGAACGACTCGATCGAAGGGGCGCAGTTTGTTTCTCACCGGCATTGTCGGTTCGGAAAATGGCTTTATGCCGGTGCCCTCCAGGAATATGGTCACTTTAAAGAAATGACCCAAATCGAGCCGGTCCACGAAGAGATCCACAACACCATCCGGCAGGTGATCGAATCCCTGACCGCCGGTGACGAGGGGACCGCCAAAAAGGGACTGGAGAAGTTTTATCCTTTGTCGGAACAATTGGTGGAACTGCTTCGCAGTATCCAAGCCTCCAGCAGCAAGGCGGCGTAGTCTTGGGAAGGGCCTAACCTTGGCCTTTCCCGAGCAACCCTCCCCAAAAGGGTTGCCCGCCTTCCGCCACCACCTCCTTCCAAAGACCGGAAAAATTTTTCTTTTCCCTGACTTTGTGCTAGGCTGGCAGCGAACCTTGGCCTCAGGTTGAAAATGGTCTATTCAATTCTTGCCAACCGACCCAAAAGGGTGTTGCTGCTCGACCCCTTCTGGGAAGAAAGCCGGACTTTTTTGAACCTCCGGCCGGACTTCCACCAACTTGAATCGGACCCGGCACAACCGCTATCCTGGGACCCGGAGCCGGACTTGGTGGTGCTTGCCTTGGACCACCCGGACTTTGACCCCTCCTTGTGGGCACAAAACCTCCTGGCCCAAAAAAAGAGCAACCCCCCGCCTTTGGTCTTTACCGACAGCGCCTACCATGAAAGTCGAGAGCTGCTGGCTTTCCAGTTGGGGGCCGAAGACTACTGGGTCCGCTCCCCCGACATGGAGATGGTACAGCTACGTTTCCAGGTTTTTTTCCAACGACACGGCCACAAGCTCGAAGACCTCCGTGCGCTGATGGGCGGTTTGTTGGGCAACCTGCCCAATCTGGCGGTCATCTGGTTCGACAAGGACCTGTTGGTCCTGCTTTGCGGCGGTGAACTGATGTACAAAATCAGCAACTTTTCCTTGGACGTGATCGGCAAGCCTCTGTCCAAGTCCGGCTTGTTGGAGCTTTCCCCACAATTCGAGGAATTTTGCCGCCTCGCTCTCCAAGGCCAAGGCAGTCTTTTTGAGACCAACGATGGGGAACTGGAACTGTTTTGCCACTTCCTGCCCCAACCCCTTGCCAGCGGCGAACTGAGCGGGCTGGTGCTGATCCAGAACGTCACCCCCCAGCGGGCCGAAGGGGAGCAACGGATCTTGGGCAGCATTGGGGACAGTCTTTCTTTGTTGATCGCCTATGTGGACAACCGGCTCAAATTTCTTTACGCCAACCGGGCCTACTGCGACTGGGTGGGCCGCCCTATGTCCGACCTGTTGCACAAGGGAATGGCGGACATCTTGCCGACTCCGCTGTATTCCAGGCTCAAGCCGCAGTTTGAAGAGGCCCTGGCCGGGGAAAGGGTGCAGATGGAGTTTACCTACCAAGACCCCCGGCAAGGGAAACGGACCCTGCTCCTGACCCACACCCCGCACTTCAGCCAAGACAAGGCCCAGGGCTTTTTGATGGTCGCCCAAGACATCACCGAACTGCAACGGGACAAGGAACGGTTGCAATTTTTCAAGGAGATGGTGGACCAAAGTGTGGATGCCATTGCCGTTTTGGACCGGGAAGATGGCAGGTTTGTGGACTTCAACCAACCTACCTGCGAACTCTTTGGCCTGCCCCGTGCGCAATTGCTCCAAAAAAGGGTTTATGAACTGGACCTCAAACTGAACGACTTGGCCGGTTGGGAACGCTCCGCCCTAGAGTGCAAGGCCAAAGGCAGTCTGGTGCTCCAAACCGTTGCCCAGTCGAGCAGCAAACACCCAGTGCCGGTGGAAGTGACCAGCCACTACTGTGAAATCGCCCAAAAAGCCTATTTTGTGGTGGTGATCCGGGACATCACCAAACGCCAAGAGCAGGAAGCGGCGAACCGGGAGAAACAAGTCGAACTGAGCAACATCTTAAAAGCCTTTGCGGACCTGTACCTGTGGATGACGCCCCTAGGACAAATCAAGGGGTATCAGGTGAACAATTTTTCCGACCTCAACCTGCCGCCCCACAAATTGATCGACAGCCAAATCGACCAACTGTTCCCTCCCCAAGCTTGCGAAAAAATCCGTTTGGGACTGGCAAAAATCAACCAGGGGGAGCGGTTGGTTCGGTTTACCTATTCGGTGACCGACCTCAACGGGGAGCGTTTTTTTGACGGCAGAATGCTCTCGGTCCTTTCGGGGCAAGTCTTGATGATCACCAGGAACATCACCGATGAAAAACAACTGGCCCAACATTGTTTGGGCCTGACCGCCGGGTTTGTCCATCAGGCCGCCCTGACCCCGTTGGGCAGTTGGATCTGGAGCCCTGAGACCGGGGAGGTGCAACTCTCCAAAAGTCTGGCCCAACGGTTGGGCCTGCCCTCCGAGCCCCAGGTCGTCGAGCTTTCGGCGGTCACCTCCATGCTTCCTCCTTGGGAGCAAGACCTGTTTCTCCAGTACCTGGAAGTCCTCAAGTCCGCTTCGAGCTTGTTGGAATTCTCTCACTCCTTCCAGCAAGAGGGGCCAAAGGCTCTGTGGACGCAACAAGGGCTGAGGATGCCCCACAGCGACCTGGAGCGTTTTCTGCTGCTGGTCTTTGAAAGCTCCGGTCCCGGCGAAGGCAGCGGAATCTAACTCTCTGTTCCTTGGCCCTTGTTTTGACGGGGCCCTTTGGGCCGGTTGGGTCGGCGCAATGGGGGGAGTTTGTCTTGCTCCAAGTTTGGAATCGGACTAAGCTGTTCCCTGAAGTCGGCCTTGTCGTTCCGGGTCCCTGCCGCTGTAAGTTTGGGTGGGCCTTTGTGGGTTGGAGCGGGCCTCCAGGCCGGTATCTTTTGTTGGTGATTGCCCCAAGGAAACCGGGGGCTGGTTCGGATGGGCAAGATACCATTGCGGTTAACTTGAGGGAATTTCCTGATGAAACAAATTGTTTTGGCCCTGTTTTGGGCTGTCTTGGGTTTGGCCCCGGCTTGCGCTTGCGCCCAAGGCGAAGTGGTTTGGGAAAGCTCCTCCCTTTCCAACGGGGCGGGAAACCTCTCTTACCTGGAAGTCAAAAACAAGCTTTCTACAACGGACTTTGTCCCCCAAAGGGGGAATCGATTCCTGTACGGTTTTGGCCAGGGGAACGAGTGGATCCACCTCAAAGTCACCAACCACTCTGCGGCCCCGACCACCCAGGTCCTGGAATTGACCAGCTCCCTGATCGACCAGGTGGACCTGTACAGCCTCGCCAACGACTCGGTACAACAGTCCGGCGAACAAGTCCCGGTCGGTCGGCTCCAAGAGTTTTACCTCCACCCGATTTTTGTGATCCCCTTCTTGGCCGGTGAAACCAAAGAGTTTTTACTGTTGGTCAAAGACGAAGGCTCGGTGGCCTTTAACCTGAACTTTCACGATTCCCAAGCGTTCAGCCGGGCCCAAAGTTCCAGCTACCTGGGTGAGGGTTTTTTCAACGGGTTTTTAGGGATCATGGCTCTCGCCTCTTTGGTGAGTTTTTTCATTTTGAGGGAGCGGAGCTTTTTTGAATATTTCCTGCTGGTTGCCACCGAAATTTGGCTTTTTTGTATCTACGATGGTCTATTCCGTAACTTCCTGGCCCCCAATTTGGGGCCACCGGCCCTAAACCGTCTGTACGCCGGGTCGGTGGTTTTGATGATGCTCGGAACCTTGCGGTTTACCCACCGGTTTCTGGACATCAAAACCAACCTGCCCCAGGGCTCCAAGATCATCCAAGGGCTCAGCGCCCTTTTGGGGCTCAACCTGGGCCTGCTCTACCTCGCTCCCTTCCCGCTGGCCTCCCAAATCTTGAGCCTTTTGGTCATTGCCAGTCTTTCTTGCACCTTGGTCATCTCTATTTTCGCTTGGCGCAAAAAGGTGAGTGCCTCGGTTTATTTTATTGTGGCCTTTTTGTTGATGGAGCTTTGCGGCATCCTGTTGGCTTTCCAGTACCTGGGGTTCGTCAAGAGTCCCGTGGGGCTCGACTGGTTCATGCATCTGGGGACGGTGGCCGAGATGTTGCTGCTCATTTTTGCGGTCGGCGACCGGATCAGGCTGCTGGCCAGGGAGCGGAATGCCGCCCATCAGGCCTTGTTGGAACAGGAACGGCAACATGCGCTGAAGATCGGCGAAAAAAACCGAGAGCTGACCCAACTGGACCAACTCAAGGACGAGTTCCTGGCCAACACCACCCACGAACTGAACACCCCTTTGTTCGGAATCTTGGGTCTGACCGAACGGTTGCAGGAAAGTGCCTCCTCTCGGCTCAGCCCCAAGGAAACCAGCCAGCTGGGCCTGATCCTGGCCATGGGGCGGCGGCTGACCCACTTGATCCACGACATCTTGGACTTTGCAGCGCTGAAAAACAAAAAGTTGACCTTGGAGATCAAGCCGGTGGACCTCTCCCAGCTGGGCCAAATGGTGATCAGTCTGGTGGAGCCTTTGGCCCATTCCAAGCACCTGTCCTTGAACTTCGAGTTTGAAAAGGGGCTTCCCTTTGTAATGGCCGATGAAAACCGGCTGCAACAGATTCTTTTTAACCTGCTGGGCAATGCGGTCAAGTTCACCCACCAGGGGGAAGTGACCCTCATGGCCCGGGAGTTCGGGGACAGCATCAGCATCGAAGTCAAAGACACCGGTATCGGCATCGCCATCAAACAATGGGGACGGCTGTTCGAGCCTTTTGTACGGGAGCATCCCGAGGTGATCGACGAGATGGGCGGCAGTGGACTGGGGCTTTCGATCACCTTGCAACTGATCGAATTGCAAGGTGGCCGTTTGGAGATGATGAGCCAGCCGGGTCAAGGGACCTCTTTTTCCTTTTGTCTGCCTGCCGCCAAGAGCCTGCGCAGCTACTCCGAACCTCCGCCCAAAAAAGAGACCCAGCCGCATCAGGTCGAACTGGTCCAGCAATTGGGGACCAAAATTCTGGTCATCGATGATGAACCGGGCAACGTGGCCCTGCTCGAAGACATCCTGGGACACCAAGGCTATCAGGTGATCTCCGCCCCCGGCGGCGTTGAGGGACTGGAGATTTTGGAAGACCTGACCCCCGATCTGGTCCTGCTCGACCTGATGATGCCCAACATCAACGGTTATGAGGTCTGCAAGGAGATGCGGCGGCTTTTCTCTCCCGAGGTGCTGCCGATCTTGATCCTCACCGCCAAATCCCACGCCGGGGGGCTGGAGGAAGCCTTTGCGGCGGGGGCCAACGACTACATTACCAAGCCGATCTTGGGCAAGGAACTGCTGGCCCGGCTGGAGCTGCACCTTAAAATCAAGGAAAACGCCAGTTTGACCGAACGGATCACCCTGCTCGACCAAACCCAAAGGGAACTCTCCAGGACTAGGGAAAGCCTGATCAGCATTTTGGACAAAACACCGGGACCGGTATTGCTGCTGGATGTCCAACTGCTCCCCCGGTACGCCAACCAATCGGCACGTATCCATTTTGGCCTGGGGCCGGACCAACTGCCTTCCTTGGACAAACTCTTTGACGGGGCCGAACAGCTCAAGGAAGCGGCAAAAAAATCAACCCGCCTGGACCCCTTGCCCGGCGTATCTTCCCGCAAGGACGGTTCCTTGGTCAGCATGGCCAAACTCGAAAGCGGCGATTGGGTTTTAAGCCTCCAGACCCAAGAGAAAAAACCGGTCCGTTCGGAAGCGGATTTTCGCGAACAGATCGTTAAGGTCATGCAATTGGCCTTGGACTGCTGGGAAAACAGCAGTGGAGAAACCAAATTCGACTTGGCCGAGAAAAGCGGAATCTGGCGGATCTACCAGGACGAGGGGCGGCTGCGGACCCGAATTTTGGACAAGTATTGCAGCCTCAAGACCTTGCCCCAAAACCCCCGGTACATGGACGTGATCCGCACCGCCCACTTTGTCCTCTCCTCCTGCCCCCAAAGCGTCCAACTCAAGGGGGAGCTGCAACGTACCCTGGAAGAATTGCAGGTGATGGTTTAACCCTTCCCTTTGGCCTTGTGGAAGCAGTCTTTGTTTATGGCACCCTCAAAAAGGGCCACAAAAATCACCACTATCTGGCCCCGGCCCAAGGCTGGGCGGCCAAAATGGAGGGCTTGAGCCTGCACCTTGGACCCGGATACCCTTACGCCTGTTTGGGGTCCGGTTCCCTGGAGGGGGAGGTTTATTTTGTTTCATTGGAGCAGTTGGAACGGCTCGATCAACTGGAGGAAGCTCCCCACTACTACCAAAGAGTGTTGAGACCGGTTTGGACCGAACCTTTGGGCTGGTTTTCCGCTTGGGTGTACCTGCGCAATGAGGCACAAGCGCTTCCCCTACTCCAAACCGGGGTCTGGACGTTGGCAGAGGAATCCCAAAAAAGAGAAAAAAATTGATCTTTTAAGACCAAACCATTATCCTTGGCCCATCCAGCCCAAAATCCACCTTTTCCCAGGCTCAAACGTGAGAGTCAAAGCCCTTGATTATGAAAACCCCATTGCCGTTCTCCGGGACATCTATTGGGTGGGATTTTACGACCAAGAGGCGGACCTGCACTGCAACCCCTACCTGATCATTGACGACGAAGAGGTGTTGCTCTTTGACCCAGGCTCGATCCCCCACTTTTCGGTGGTCATGCGCAAGGTGATTGATGTCATCAACCCCGAAGAAATCACCCACGTGGTCTTGAGCCACCAGGACCCGGACGTTTGCGGCAACATCGCCGTGGTCGAAGACCTGATCGGCAGGGACGACCTCAAGCTGGTCAACCATTCCAGCCTGACCCGGTTGGTCCAACATTATGGGGTGAAGTCCCCGTTTTATGAGGTGGACAAAAATGGCGGCAAATTGGAGCTCAAAAGTGGAAGGGTCTTGGAGTTTTTGCACACCCCTTTTTTGCATTCCCCCTTTGGGATTGTCACCTACGACCACGAGTCCAAAAGCCTGTTCAGCTCCGACATCTTCGGCGGCCTTTCGGACCATTGGTCCCTGTTCGCCTCCGAAGATGCCGCCTTTGAATCCATGAGCCGTTGGCACCAGTTGATCATCCCCTCCAATCGAGTCCTCAAGGACTTCTTGCAAAAACTGGAGCGGTTTGACATCCAGCGGATCTTGCCCCAACACGGTTCCATCTTGGAAGGGTCGTTTGTGCCCCGGGCGATCGAGCACCTGCGGAACCTGCCTTGCGGGATCGATCTGACCGGAGGGACCTTGCCGTGAAAGAAAGTATCCTCACTACCGGAGGGCGGCATGTTTCCGAGGTTCGGGACATCAACCGCTCCTTGGCCGAAAAAGCCCTGAACATGCGCTGTCAGGCCTACCTGAGCCAGGTCAAGGCCAACCTTTTGACCGCCACTATCTACGGGATCAACAACAGCAAAAAGAGCCTGCAACGGGAATTGGACCAAAAGACCCGGCTGGAACGGGAACTCAAGGTCGCCAACGCCACCAAAGACCGGTTGCTGTCGATCCTGGCCCACGACCTGCGATCCCCCTTTACCAACCTGATCGGCATTGCCGAGGGGTTGAGCAAAAATCTCCAGCCCCCCAACCTGGAAAGCCTGGGAGAGCACATCGGCATGGTTCACTCGGTGGCCTTGAGCGGGGTTGAGCTGGTGGACAACCTGCTCACCTGGATCTGGGGCCTGAGCGGCCAGATCAAACCCCAGCCGGTCCGTTTTGAGGCCAACAAATTGGTCCAAGAGCTGTTTATGCTCTTTGAGTCCCATGCCAAAAACAAATCGATTTCCCTCAAGTGCGAAATGCCCGCCGGTTCCGAGATCCAGGCGGACCGGCACATGACCCAAACTATCCTGCGCAACCTGATCAGCAACGGCATCAAATACACCGCCAACGGAGAGGTGCTGGTCAAGCTGGAGGAGCGGAACCGGGAGTGGGTCTTTTGGGTGATCGACACCGGCGTGGGGATTGCGCCCGAGGTTTTGGATCGGTTGTTCAAAAACCAGCTGGTGGAATCTGCGACAGGGACGGCAAAAGAATACGGCACCGGCCTGGGGTTGTTCCTGGCCAAAGAGCTTTGTGAGTCCCAAAGCGGCAAGATTTGGGTGACTTCCAAACCGGGGCAAGGCAGTCAGTTCGCCTTCAGCTTGCCCAAGGTTTATTGACCGACCCACCCCAAAACTTGGGTCCAACTACGGGCGGTTTTGCTGGAGCAGAAACTCCCCCAACCGGTGGTCCGACCCGCGGATGTGCTCCACAAACCAGATTTCCAGGTCCAGACCCAAGTCGATCCAAGGGTTGTGGGCGGTGTCGTCTCCTTCGTCCAGGGCCTTTTTGTAGGCCAAATATTCCCGTTTGGCCCGTTGGACCATCTTGGCGAAGGTTTGGTGTTCCTTGAGGTGGTCGGCCAGTTCCGGGTAATGGGTCTCGTTCATGTAGGCTTCTTCGGTGCTGAAATGGTCGGCCACATAATGTTCCAGCAACACCAAGGTCCGCTCAAACAGTTTTGAATCTGCGCTTTCGGCGCTTTTCAGCAACAGGTCTCTGATCGCAAAGAACCGCCGGTGTTGGTGGTCTTGCCACAACAATCCGGTTTCCAAGGCTTTATTCCATTCCTGATTCGCCAACGGTCTCCCCCTCTGAATATTAGGTCTGGTGAAAGGTCAAGCTATCCAACCCTCGACGAAAGGTCAATCCGGCTCGGTACCTAGGGTCTTTTTTGGCAGGCGGGCCTCCTTTTGTTCCAAGGCGCTTTTGGCCAACACAAACGCCTTTTTCAAGGCCACAAAATTGGCCGCCTCCCCGCCATGGTCTGGGTGGTGGACAAACAACAACTGGTGGTACTGTTTTTTCAGCTGCCCTTGGTCAAACTCCTGGGGCAACGCCAATAGCTTGAGGGCCGCCTGGAGCTTCGGGTCCAACGGAGGAACCGGTTTTTGGGGCCGGGCGGTGGGTTTTCCCTGGAAGGCTGCGGTTTGGAAATAACCCTCATACTCCCGACAAAACGCCTGCCCTTGGGCCTTGAGCTCCGAATGGGAAACCTTGTACACCTGCCCGATTTTTGAAGTGGGGTCTGAATCCGGGGTTTTGAGGAACGGAAAGGGCCGCTGCAACACCCACAAAAATCGTTCCGATTCCTTGACAATCTGGTGGGCGGTCCATTCCTGCTGGACCTGGATGAAGTTGGGGGACCGGTTGCCATAAAGGAAGTCGTTGGGGCTCAAGAGGGGTGCGCCACTGTCCGCCCACTGTTGGGCACAAAGCCTACGGCCCAAAAACCGGGGGCCAAATCCGGGGGGCAAGCCTTGTCCCGGCTTTTTGCCCACTTGGCTGAAGGCCTTTAAACTGGCCTCCTGCTGGCTCAGTTCCTCCCCTTGGGCCACCGGTTCCCCGGTCGCAAAATAATGAAACAAAGAGGGCCAAACCGCCCAATACCAACCGCCGGTCGTAGGGGCAATCGCCCAGACCGGGGCATCCTTGTTTTGCAGGAAGGCGTACCGGGTGTTCTCAAAGGGATTGGCGGTCGCAGGCCAAAGCGAGTTTTCCAGGTAGGACTTGGCGTACCGGTCCACCCCGGTCTGGTTGGCCACAAAGGTCTCGATCCCTTGGGCCCAGGCCTGTTCCCGCAGGTAGGGCTCGCAGACCAATCGCTTGACCTGGGCCAAGGCCAACTTTTTGTGGCCCTCAAAGCCACAGAGCAATGGCGGCCTAGTGTCTCGAACCCAGAGGTTGTCCCAAAGGCCCCAAAACCAGCCCCAGGGCTTGGGGGCCTGGGTGACTCCAAAAAAAAACTTTAAGGTCTCGGCGGCCAAGGCTTCCTTTGGGGTTAAAGACGAGCCGCAGTTTCGGCGGCAAGGTCGGAGGGACCCTTCCAAAGCGCCACCTGTTGGCAATCCTCTGCATGGTCGGCGCACCAAAGGGCCAACTCCGGGTCCAATTTTTGGGCCCGAGCAAAATCCGCCAAAATCCCGGCAATGGCCATCGGGGCCAGCGGTTTGCGGTAGGGCCGGTTTTGGGCCAATGCCTGGAACACATCGGCAACCGCAATGATTCTGGCTTCAAGGGGTAATTGGGTGCCCTGCTCCCCAAAGGGGTAACCGGTCCCGTCGGGGCTTTCGTGGTGCAGGGAAGCCCAACGGGCGATGTCCTCCAGACCGGTGATGGCCGAAAGGATTTGGAAGGTTTCAAAGCTGTGGTGGTTGATCCGGGCTCGTTCGATCTCATCCAAGGGGCCGGGTTTGTCCAAAATCTCATCTGGCACCTGGAGCTTGCCCAGGTCGTGCAGCAACCCGGCGATTTCGAGTTTGTCGCAGGTCTCTTCGTCCAAACCAAAATTTTGGCCCAGGTACCGGGAAAGCTGGGCGACCCCAACCGAATGTTCATGGGTAAACCGGCTTTTGGTATCCACGATTTCGGCGAAGATCCGGGCCAGTTGCAGCACCTGGGCAAACCCCAAACCCAAAGGCTCCCGGAGCTTCGATTGGGCCTCCAGAAACCGGTTCAAATGCCTGGGTTCCTGGGCAAGCCAGAAGGCATCATGTTCGGCCAAACCACAAAACATCGCCACCAATTCCGGGGCAAAATAACTGCCCGAAAGGGTTTTGATCCTCTCTAAGATGTTGGGTTTCTGTTCCAACACGTTTTTTTGGTAAAACCCGGCGGCCATTACGTCGGCACGGTCACACAAAAACACCCAGTTGGCCAGGATCGCCACCTCGGGCGCTACCTCTAGGTCTTTGAACCGCTCCCAGGGGGTGTGGTGGTAAAGTACATAGGGGGCCAGCTCGGCCAAAGGGGCAAAACGGCGCAACCGGTCAAAACCGACCCGGGCATGTTCCTCCGCCCCTTCCCAAGCCAACTGCTGGACCAGATAGTGGTGGGTCAAGGTGCTGGAAACCCCTAGGTCGTGGAGCATGCCCAAGTTGAACAGCTGCTCTGCCCCCAAGTCCCAGGGCCGCAGGTTCGCCCCCTGGTGGACCATGAAGCCAACCCTTTTTCCGTGCTGGAAGCTGTCCACCCCCACCAGATCCAATGCATCGGTCAAAGCCAATACGGCTTGACCCAAATCCACCTTTAACTTCATGGCGTTGTTCCCAAGCTCCTTCCATTTGCGGGACCTTCGGTCCATCCCTTGGTTCCGATTCCAGCCTACGCCCAAAACCAAGGCCTGTCAGTACAGTTTTTGGCCCCAACTCACCACTGGAACAAAGCATTTCCTACCGACAGCTGCTCTTTTTGGCAGTCCCCCATTGACCGACTGGCCCCGCTGTTGAATGATTGGCCTCCAGCGCCCCTCAACCCTTACAACCGGAGAATCCCAGCGATGGAATGGAAAATTTTTATCACCACCTTTGTGACCATTTTTTTGGCCGAAATGGGCGACAAAACCCAATTCGCCGCTCTCGCCGCTTCTTCGGAAACCAAGGCGACCTATACGGTCATGGCAGCGGTAGTATTGGCTTTGGGCCTGGCCGGGGTCTTGGGGGTCATTGCCGGGAGGTTTTTGGGGGAATGGGTCGATCCGCAAAGGCTCAAGTACCTTTCCGGGTCCCTGTTCATCGCCGTAGGGATCTGGGTGGTCCTGGGCCGGTGACCGGTCCTTGGGAACTTTTTAGTTCTTAAAATTGAGCAGCGGCCCGGTCTCGCCCGGTCCCCGTCCGGCGTTGGCACCAAAGGCAACACAAGCCTGAGGGTTGTAAACGGTGGACACCCCTTCGACACAGGTCCCCTTGGTTTCCTTGCACCGGTTCTCACAAAGCTTGACCGGCTTAAAGATCACCTTGTCCGAGAGGTGGGTCAGCAGCGGACTGGCTTGACAGCCTTGCATGCAGGCCTTGACATGGGGGTCACTCCCGCCGCTGTCGCAGCCCAAAAGCCCTACCAGCAAAAGCCCCAAACCAAGCAGGCGGAACCATCGAAAAGGTCCTAAAGCAAAAGAATTCAATTTTGTCCCCGTTCGGTCAAAAACTTTCCCATCCTGGCATCGGTTTCCATAATATGGGTGGAAAGCCAGTCCTTTAGAAAGGTCAACAGGGCGATGGAGATGTCCATGCCCCCTTCGGAAATCACTCCCGCAAGGTAGGTGATCTTGTCGGTGAAACCTTTGTGTTCCGCTTTGTGGGCATCCGTCCCCGGATACTGGAAGACCCGCATCAGCTCTTCTTCCACCACAAAATGGGTGTGGATGTAATAACCCAGGTTTTCCAACACCGCTCGGGCCAATTTGTCCCGCTCTTCCGTGGCGCTGGTGCGGTCGGTGGAAACCTCGTAGAGAACATTCAGGTTTTCGATCAAAAACTTGTGCTCTTCATCCACCACCTTGATGTGGGTCGCCAAACGATCATTCCACTCGATAAACGCCATGTTTCTCCAAAGGTCATTGCAAGTCTAGCTTGGATTATAGCGAAAGAACGAAAATTGTCACCTATCTTTTCTCTTAACTTCAGTTGAACTTGTATCTCCCGCTCTTTCAGGGCAGAATGGGATCAGCACTTTGATTCCAAACCTATGGACACTGCACCCCAATTGCCCAAGATCCTGGTGGTTGACGACCAACCGGAGAATCGGGCGGCCTTGACCCGGCTTTTGCACCGCCTCAGCGTGGAGATCCTTGCGGTCGGCACCGCCGGGGAAGCGCTGCAATTGGCCCAAGAGCACGACTTTGCCTTGGGCATACTGGACATCATGATGCCCGATGTGGACGGGCTGCAGTTGGCGGCCCAAATCAAGGGACTTAAACTCAACCACCCCTTGCCCCTGCTCTTTTTGTCCGGCGTTTTGGATGTAGCCCCCAAAATGGCGGAGGCCTACAGCTTAGGTGCGGTGGATTTTTTGACCAAACCCTACGAACCCACGGTTCTGCTGGGCAAGGTAAAGGTGTTTTTGGAGCTCAACCGCCAAGAATTGGCCCTGACCCAAAGCCTGTTGGAACTCCACCAGCTGAACCGGCACCTGACCCAAGAGATCGAAGAACGCAAGAAGGCGCAAGAGAACCTGCTCAGCTCCAGAAGGACCTTGCAGGCCCTGTTTGACGGGATCAGCGATGCCATTTTGATCTTGGACTCCAACTTTCGGATCACCGAATGCAACCTAGGGGCGGTCAAGATGTTTGGGCTCAGCCAGGACCAAATGGGGGGCCTTTTGGCTTCTGACCTGCTGTATGGCCCCAAGTGGCCCAAAAAAGAACTGGCCCAAAAACTGGAGTCCCAAAGCCGCGGAGCGCTTTTGGAATGGCAGGCACAACCGCAAGAAGGCGACCCGATTCTGGTGGAGATCGGCTCTGAGCGCATCCTGGTTGAAGGCAAGGCCGCCCGGCTGCTGTCGATCCGGGATATCTCCAGCCGCAAGCTGGCTGAAGAAAAGCTGCGAAAACTCTCCCAGGCGGTAGAACAAAGCCCGACCAGCATCCTGATCACCGACACCAAGGGGCGGATCGAGTACGTAAACCGGAAGTTTTGTTCCCTGACCGGGTACCGTCCCGACGAATTGGAAGGGAAGAATCCCAAAATCCTCAAAAGTGGCCAGACCTCCAAAAACACCTACAAGGAACTCTGGACCAGCATCAAATCCGGCCACCCCTGGTCGGGCGAATTGATCAACCGCAGGAAGGACGGCACGCTCTACCATGAGTTGACCCACATCACCCCCGTCTTTGACCAACACCACCAGATCACCCACTACCTGGGCATCAAAGAGGACATCACCCAACGAAAGCAGGCGGAAGAAGCCTTGATCAACGCCACCAAGGAGGCCAGCCGGGCCAATCAGGCAAAGTCCGAGTTTCTGGCCAACATGAGCCACGAAATCCGTACCCCGATGAATGCCATTTTGGGTTTTTCCGAGATCCTCGCCGACTTGGTGGAAGACCCCCAACAGGCCCAATTTGTCCGGCACATCCAAACCAGCGGCCATGCCTTGTTGACCTTGATCAACGACATCCTGGACCTCTCCAAGGTCGAGGCGGGCAAGATCCGCCTGGAGCTGACCCACTTTGACCCAAGGCCTTTGATCTACGAAATGCGGGAGCTCTTTTCCCAAAAGGCGGAGGAACGGGGGCTGGCCTTTTGGGTCAAATTGGACCCCCAGTTGCCCCCGGCCATCTTGGCCGATGAGGTCCGGTTGCGGCAGATTTTGTTGAATCTGGTGGGCAATGCGGTCAAATTCACCCAACAAGGTCATGTCCGTCTGGCCGTCAAAGCCCTGCACCAAGGTGAATCCACCTTGGACTTGGTGCTGATGGTCGAAGACACCGGGATCGGGATTGCCCAGGAGAACCTGGAGCGTATCTTCGGAGCCTTTGAACAGGTGGAAGGGCAAAGTTCCAAGTACGGTGGTACCGGGCTGGGGCTGGCCATTACCAAACGTTTGGTGGAGATGATGGGCGGGCAAATTTTGGTCAAAAGCCGTCTGGGCCAGGGAACCACCTTTGTGGTCAAGCTGACGGGAGTCGGCTTCAGCCGAGTCAGCCAAAAACCTGTCGAAGAACAGCCCGGAGACCTAGGCCACCTGAGCTTTGCCCCCGCCACCTTGTTGGTAGTTGACGACTTGGCGGTCAACCGCACTTTGATCAAACAATACCTTTCCAAGTACCCTTTTGAAATCTTGGAAGGCTCCAATGGCGAAGAAGCCCTGGACCTGGCGACCACCTACCAACCGGCGTTGATCCTGATGGACATGAAGATGCCGGTCCTAGACGGCTACCAAGCGACCGCCAAACTCAAGGGAAACCCGTTCCTGCAAAAGATCCCGGTGATCGCCGTCACCGCTGCGGTGATGAAAAACGAGGAGGAGAGAATCCTGGGGCTGTGCGACAATATACTCTCCAAGCCACTGTCTAAAATCAGTTTACTTTCAAAATTGGCCCTTTACTTAAAACACGATATCCCAAACAATGAGCCCGCTCCCCAGCCGGAGGTCACAGGCCCGCTCAAGGGGGACCCGGTCAAGTGGAATAGGCTCTTGACGTTGCTCAAACGGGAGTTTGGCCCTCAAGTCAAGGCGGTTCGGGAAACCCTCACCCTCAACGATGCCGAAGCGCTGGGGCTTGAACTTTCCCAAGCGGCTAAAAAAGAGGGGTACCCGCCCTTGGAGCAATGGGGTACACTACTCTACCAGCTGGCCCTGGGATTTGAGGCCGAACGACTCAAGGAAAGCCTGCAGGATTACGAAAGATTGACCCAAGAGTTTCAACAAGCCCTTCGCTCCCTGGCACCATGAACGAAAACAAGGCCTTTCGCATTTTGATCGTGGATGACACCCAAAAAAACATCCACCTGCTGGGGACTCTGCTGCGCAAGGAAAACTACCTGATCAACGTTGCCTACGACGGAGAATCGGCCCTGGAGTTGGCCAACAAGGTTTTGCCCGATTTGATTCTGCTGGACGTAATGATGCCAGGGATCGACGGCTACGAAACCTGCAAAAGGCTCAAGGCCAATGTTCGGACCGAACCAATCCCGGTGATCTTTTTGACCGCCAAAACCGAAACCAAAGACGTGGTTTTGGGGTTCGAGTCGGGGGCGGTGGACTTTGTCTCCAAACCCTTCAGTGCGGTAGTGCTGCTCGCCCGAGTGCGGACCCACCTCAAGCTGCGCCGGGCCTTGGTGGAGTTGGAGGAAAAAAATCAGGTCCTGGAGCAAATGGTGATTTCCGATGGCCTGACCCAGCTGTACAACCACAAATTCATCTTTGAGATCCTCTCCAAAGAGTTGGCCGATGCCCGGCGTTACGGGGACCCGGTTTCGGTGATCATGTTTGACCTGGACCACTTCAAAAAGGTCAACGACGTTTATGGCCACCCGGTGGGGGATGAAGTTTTGGTCAAAGTGGCCCGAACCATCAAGGACTCGATCCGGGAATCGGACCTGGCCGGACGGTACGGCGGGGAAGAATTTCTGGTGGTGCTGCCCAAAGCCACCTTGGCCGACACCAAAGTGGTGGCCGAAAAGATCCGCAAAAACATCGCGGCCCTCACCTGGACCCAGCCCGGCCTTGCCATCACCATCAGCGGCGGGGCGACCGAGTTTAACGGCGGCAACGAACTGGAGTTGATCGACACCGCCGACAAATTGCTCTATGAAGCCAAAAACAACGGTCGAAACCGCATCGCATTTGCCCCCCAAAAGGAGATCGACGGATGAACGGTTCCGCCTCCATCCTGGTGATCGAGGACTCTCGGTCCAACTTGGCCCTGCTCAAGCACCTGCTCAACCGAGCGGGATACCAGACCTGCGAAGCAATGGACGGAGACAGCGGCTTGGCCCTTGCCGCCAAGGTCCTTCCCGACTTGATCCTGCTGGACGTGATGATGCCAGGGATCAATGGCTTTGAATGTTGCCGAAGACTCAAGGCCAACCCCCAAACCGCCGAGATTCCGGTGGTTTTTTTGACTGCCCTTTCGGGGCTGGAGAACATGTCCCTGGCCTTTGAGCTGGGGGCGGTGGACTACCTGATCAAGCCTTATGTCGGCCCCGAGCTGTTGGCCCGTGTGGCCAATCACCTCAAGCTCCGGCAGGCCCAAGACTCCCTGCTCGGCCAAAACCGGGAACTCAACTTGGCCCTGGCGAGCCGGGACAAGCTCTTTTCCCTGATCGCCCACGACCTCAAAACCCCGGTCAACGCCCAGCGGAGCATCATCGACCAGCTGCTCCATACCGACCCCCAAAAAGAACCGGAGGAGGTCAAAGAGCTGGTCCAGCTGCTGCTCCAGGCTTCCGACCAAACCGCCCGCCTCCTCGAAAGCCTTCTGGAATGGGCCAAAACCCAAATCTTGGGGGTAACGGCTCCGCCGGGGCCGCTGGACCTCAACCAACTGGCCCAAGACCTAGGGCTCTGGCTGAGCCGTTTGTCGGTGGGCAAGAACATCAAACTGGTTTTTGGTCTGGACGGCCTGCCGACCGCTTTTGGGGATGAACAAACTGTGGCTACGGTGCTGCGCAACCTGCTGGTCAACGCCATCAAATTCTCCCTCTCCGGCTCCAAGGTACAGGTCCTGGGCCAAGACCTGGGCAAGGAACTGCGGATCGAGGTGATCGACCAAGGGGTGGGTATCTCCGAGGCTGCCCAAAAGAAACTCTTCCAGGTAGGAGAAACGGTGAGCACCCGCGGGACCAGCGGCGAAACCGGCACTGGCTTGGGGTTGATTTTGTGCAAGGAATTTGTCGAACAAAGCGGTGGGAAAATTGGCTTTGAAAGCGCCCCAGGCCGGGGAAGCCGCTTCTGGTTTACCCTCCCCAAGGCCCCAGACCCAACGGCCTAAGCTGGTACTAAGGCTCCCAAGACCGCATCTTTTTGTCGCGCCAAGTCCGGGGTACGGGTTTTCCCACTAGGGTTTTTTGCACAAAGTTGGTAGAGTGGGGCAACACTCTTGGCCAACCACTTAAGATGTCCAAACAGATCCAAAAACTTCTGGCTTCCCAAAATCTTGCCTCCGGCATGAAGGTGATTGCAATCGTCGGTTTTACCGACAGCTACACCCCCATGGGGCCGCAACAGGCCGATTGGATCAAGCTCAACTTCGACAAGGCTGTGGCCAAGGTCAGAAGAACCGGGGAAGAGGTCAGCTTGCCGGTCAACCAAGTCAAGGTATCGGACCACCTGCTTCGGCTTGAGCACTTGGAACTGACCGGCAAGGACTTTGTGGTCCATTCCGGCAACTTCGGCGAAGAACTGGAATCCAACGGCCTGACCTTGGTTATCGCCGAGACCGAAGCCAAAAGCGATTCCGCCAAGGAGATGGTTTACAGGGAAAAGGTCAAGACCATCAACCGGATCCTAGAAAAAATCGACCTGGGACGAACCCTAAACCACCAGGCGACCCAAGAGTTGGAACATACCTTCGAGGCGATCCGCAACGAAAAGGTCAACCTGGATACGGTCAACCGGCAGGTAGATGTTATCCTGGCCGACCATGGCCTGGAGGTCTTGAAGCTGATTTCCCTGTTGGAGCAAAACGACAACGCCTACCAACACAGCATTGAGCTGGGGGCGATGTTCCATTCCATGTACTTCGACTACATCGCCCGGATCGGGGTCCACCCCAGCGGCCTGAGCACCCGGAGGGAGGTCTTTTTGGGGGCCTTTGTGCACGACTTTGGTATGGCCAAGGTGCCCAAGGATATCTACGAGAGCAAAGACAAATTCGACAAGGGCAGCCCCGAGTGGAACCTGATCCGTCAGCATCCCCAAGAGGGGGCAAAAATGCTCGAAAAGATCGGCATGCCGCCGGTCATCGTCAACATGGCCTTGTACCACCATGTAAAATTCGACTCCTCCTTGGCCAGCAGCTACCCGGAAAAACTGCTTTTTAAAAACGCCTCCACCGAGTCCAGATTGCTTTCCCTGCTGGATGTTTTCCAAGGGCTCACCGGTCGGCGCAACTACGCCAAGACTTGGTCCCCCCCGGCGGCGATGCGGTTCATGGAAGCCTTGGTCGGCAGCGAGTTTGAGGAAAAAAGCTGGTCGGTCTTTTTGGGCCTGATGGGCAAGTACCCGGTCGGCTCTTTGGTGCGGTTGAGCAGCGGGGAACTGGCCTTTGTGGTCTCCCAGTCCCCCAACGATGCCAGCCGCCCCATGGTGGTCCCGGTGGTCAACAAAGCGGGGGAGGAGTTAACCCACAACCAACTGATCTTACTGGAAACAGAATTGTACGTTGAAATTGTCGGGGACATGCAGGCAACCGAGGTTTTTGGCGACCGGACCCTAGAGGTTTTTTCTTCCATCCAGCTGGCCTAACCCCACAACCCACCTCACCTCAAACCCAAGGGCGGTCGCCTTTGGAGACTAGGTGCAGGCACAACCTAGCCTATAAACCATGATTGAATTGATCGATTCCCCTTTGCTTGAAACCCGGCGGGTCTTGGGCAAGGACTTTTTCGCCGGACTGATCAACAAGTTTGAAGCGGATTACCCCAATCTGTTGGCAAACCTGGAAGACCTATACCGGTCCGAATCCTTTGAGGCCTTTGAGGATGAGGCCCACAAGCTCAAAGGGATTGCCCTGAACCTGGGGGCTCAAGCCTTGGGGGACCTGTGCAAGGCGATGCAGCTCCAACGCTCCAAGGGGAAACCGGAGATGATCCCGGTCCTGCTCGACTTGGTCCGGCCCATCGCCGAAGCTTCCATCAAAGGGTTGCGGCTGGAGCTGAACCACTTTTAGGTCCCGGTCGGTTTCCCAGAGGAAACCTTACATCCCAAACTGGGCCAACAAACTGTCCACCGAAGGTTCGACCGCCTCCAGAGCGGCCTCCGGTCCGGGGGACTTTTGCAGGGATTGGTAAAAGGTCTCGAACAAGGAGGCCAGATCCTCCCCGGTTTGTTTGGGGAACTGCCGGGGCTGGGTGTGCAGGTTGCCCAGGAAGCTGACGTAGCTGGCGATCACCTGATTGGCCTTGCCCATCAAAGAGATCAAGGCGCTGCACAAGACCAGCGCCAAATGGGCCCGGCCAAACCAACTGGTGAGCAGCCCCACCTCGCCCAAGTGCTTCACCAATCCCGAGGGATTCCAGCGCCCCTGGTCGTCCAGGGCTTCCAAGAACTCGGAGAAATGGATGGACCGGGTCAAGATTCCGGCTTTTTCGACGTTCAGGTGCAAATCCTCCAGACATTGGGCCAACTCCATCACTTCGGGCAGCCCATTGGAATCCACCTGCAAAGGCTCATAGTACCGCTTCAGGAACTTGGCCTGCTCGGTCAGGCGTTTGAGCAGGTCATAGACCCAGTCCCTTTGTTGCAACAACCCCAACGCTTGGAGCCGAACCAGCTCTTCATAAATCCGGGCGGTGTTCAAAACCTCTTCTTCCAAAAGCCGGTCTAACACCTCGCTTTTCAGGTTTCGCAACAACCTCCGCCAAATTTCCGGGGAACGCAACTCCACAGCCAACCGGTTTTCCACCAATTCATTGTACAACTGGGTCATCAACACATTGTGCTTTTTGACCCGGATGCCTTTTTTCATGCCCCGGATCCGGTTGGCCAACTTGTATTGGTCGTGCACCAACCGCTCCAGCCGTCCGTACAGAACCGAGGCCACCACCAGATACATGTCCAGGTTGTCTTGGTAGGCCGAGTCCTCCAGGCGGACCGAAGGGTCTTCCAAGTGTTCGTTCAAGTCGGGCAGGGAGGAGAGGTCGAGCCCCAAGAGCAGCGACTCGCCGTTGGACTGGATGGAAGCCCCCCGAGGCTGTCCCAACAGGCACCGCTCCCCGAACAGGGTGAACGACTCGCCCAGGCTGTCGATCTGCTTTTCCTTTTTGTTTTCCAGCTTGATGAAAACATCCAGCCGCCCTTTGATCAAAAGATAAATCTCTTGGTCAAACATGCCTTCCACCACCGGGCGTTCACCGTTGCCCAAGTCCATGAATTTGGCATAATCGAAGATCCGACTGCGCAATTCCTTGGGCAACCCGGCAAACAAGGAGGTCTGGCCCAGAAGATTGATAAAGTCCTCACGGCTTTGGGGAGCCGTGTTTTTCAGGTAATTGGTATGTGGATTGTTCATGCTGAAAGTCCCCCTAAGTACACCCAAAAAGCCCCAAAAACTCGAACGCTTGAAAAAAAGTCACTCCATTGCCTTTTGCAGTTCCTTGAACAGTTTGCTGACCCCGGCCATGTCAAAGACCATGCACATCTCCACCAGTTCTTCCGCCCAATTCTCCAGGGCACAAAACCCCATCTCCTTGGCTTCGGTGAGGACCTTTTGCCCGAAGTCCTCCATGTCGTTGATGGTCTGGTTCAAAACCAGCTCTTCCACCGCCACCGAGTACTTCTCCTGGTAGGGGCCAAAGCCCTCCAGGGCCGCCAGTGCTTGTCGGCTCAAGGGCAGGCGACAGGCCGGAGCGTTCACCCGTTGGAAGTCGTGAGCCAAAAAGCGGCACAGGCAGGTCAATAAATCTTCCCGCCGAATGGGTTTGGAGAGATAACCGGAAAATTCGTTTTTCAGGTCCAATTCCTGGTCTTTCATCACCGCCGCCGTCACCACCACCACCGGAATACCGGCGGTTTCGGGCCGGGCACGAAGCTTTTCTAGGACTTCTTTCCCCCCCAGCCCGGGCATCTTGTAGTCCAGCAGGATCAGGTCCGGTTGCCAAGAAGCGGCGAGTTCCAAAGCCTCCCAGCCGTCTTTGGCTTCCGCCAAGGAGAGCTTGGGGTAGGGCAAAAATCCGCAGATCAACTGCCGGTTTTCGGTCAAGTCGTCCACCACCAAAAGTTTGGCGGCCCCAAAGACCAGCCCCTCAAAATCGATTTTTCCCGGTTTGCCCTGTTCATCAGCCGGTTGCAGCACCTCTACCGCCGGAAGGATCAGGTCAAATCTGCTGCCCTTTCCCAGGGAGCTTTGGACCTGGATTTCCCCGCCCATCATTTCCACCAATTTTTTGGTGATTGCCAGCCCCAACCCGGTTCCGCCATACTTGGCCGCGCTTTGCCCCCGAAGCTGATCGAAAGCTCCAAAGATGCTGTCCAATTGGTCTTCGGGGATACCGATCCCCGTGTCCTCCACGCTGACGGTCAGTTGAACCGTTGGATCGTTCCCAACCGCATTCAGGGCCAAGGTGATCCGCCCTTGCTCCGTAAATTTTACGGCATTGCCGATCAGGTTGAGCAACATCTGGCGCATCCGCACCTCGTCCAAGAAAACCCTGGCGGGCAAGGTAGGCCCCAGCTTCAGCTCGAAGGCCAGCCCCTTTTCCCGCATCACCTGGGAAAACACCTGCCCCAGTTCCTGGCACAAGGTGAAAAGCTCCACCGGAACGTATTCCAACCGGAGCTTTCCGGCCTCCACCTTGGAGAGGTCCAGGATGTCGTTGATCAACGCCATCAAGGTGCGGCCACTGGACAAAATGGCGCTTAAATATTCTTTTTGTTTGGAGTTGGTGACCAGAGAGGTCAAAATCTCGGAAAAGCCCAAGATTGAATTCATCGGGGTGCGAATCTCGTGGCTCATGTTGGCCAAAAACTCCGACTTGGCCCGGTTGGCCCTTTCGGCGGTCTCTTTGGATTCAACCAAGGCCTGTTCAAACCGCTTTTGGCTGGTCAAGTCCACACTGATCCCCAGGACCGAGTGACAGTCCCCTGCCCCATCAAACAGCGGGACCTTGATGGACTGAAGGGTCAGGTCTTCGCCGTAACAATTTTGGATGTGTTCTTCATGGATGAACAAGGGTTCCTTGAGGGCGATCACCCTTTGGTCGGCCTCTTTGATCCGGGCCACGTCCTCGGCCACCGGGTTGAAGTCCCCATCGGTACGGCCCAAAAGCTGTTCCCGCTGGACCCCATAAAGCCGAGCCATGGAGCGGTTGGCCAAGAGAAACCGGCCTTCCTTGTCTTTGACGGAGATGAGGTTGGGGTCGGTTTCCAAGATCGCCTTAAAAAAGATCCCTTCCAAGGCCGGGTCCAAGGCGATTTGTGCTTCACTGAGTACCTTCAGCCCTGGCCGACCGGAGCCCAGAGCCATCAAGGCCTTTTGTCCGTCAATGGGCAAGGCAATGGCCTGTTCGGTTTGGTCGCCCAGCCGGAGGGCACCTTCCCAATAACCCAGTTCCTCCAACCGGCTCCAAAAGTCCGAGGGCAACTCAACCGCCGACTGGCCAAGGTCCATCTGCGCCCTTTGGTTGAACCAGGGGGTTCGGTTTTGGGTCCAAACCACCAGCGGGGTCGGCTCGGGGTCTAAAACCGGCCCCAGGCTGGCTACGGAAAGCTTGGTCACCCGCTTGGTCAGCGTCAGCAGCAAGGGTAAAGCCGCCCCGCGCCAAAGGTCCAACCGGTGGCCCAAAGAATTTGGATTGAGAGTTTGTTTTTTGTCGTCCAAGGAAGAACTCAAGGTCCGTTCAAAAGAGGCTGGAGGAACAGCAAACCCAACAATGCACAGTAGAGAGGAAAGGACCTGTTGCCGGCGGTTGCCAAAAACGGGTCCTCAAGAAAGACCAAGCCTGCAGGCGGTTTATTTTACCGCCGCCAAGTATTCGGCAATGGCGGTAATCTCTTCATCGGTTGAGTTTTTAACCCCAGGGTTGATCTTCATGGCCCCGGTCATGGCTCCGGCACGTTCTCCGGACTTGATCTTTTTGGTTTCAGCGGCCAAAAAGGCAGCGTCTTTTCCGGCTAGGCTCGGAAAAGTTTTGGCCGCAGACTTGCCTTCAGGCCCGTGGCACATAGCACATTTTTTCTCCCCATACAATGCCTTGCCATCCAAGGCCAGTGCCGAACCGGTACTGAAGGCCACCAAAGCCAAAGCGATCACAAACCTTTTCATCCCATTCTCCGAGCATTGGGTTTAATGGGAAAGATGCCCTTTTGCGGCTCTCTCCTTCAGCCTAGAAGGTAGCCCAAACCCCCAGTCTCGTCAAGGTTCTCCCCTCTTTATCCTGTTCTTTTGGGTCACCCAAATCCTTCGGATTGGAAGACTTTCCTTCTGGGAACGGGCCACCAACCCTGGGCAAGCTGAGCAGGAATTCACTTCCCCCTAGGGGGTTTTACCAACACCAACAACAAACTGCATGGACCCTTCGCTTGATTTGGAAGATCTGGCCCCCTTTGAAGGCCAACCGGACTCCACCCTAGGCTTGTGCGCCCAGTGCGGCAGTCCGATCGAAGTCGACCCCAGCCCGTTTTGTGCCTTGTGCGGCCAAACCTTTTGCCACCTGTGCGCCGAACTTCATCTTTGTGAACCTTAACCCCAAGGAACCCTATGGCCAACGTTATCAAAGGAAGATGCCGACACTGTCACAGCCGTGCTACAGTCATTCGGACCGATCCGGGCGATGACTGCACCCTTTTGACCCACCGGTGCGACAACCCCAAGTGCCGGGCGGAATTCCAAACCGCTCTTTCCTACCAGAGAGAACTCAAACCCCCTCAAACCAACAGTCCCAGTGAAGCCACCGACTGGCTGATCGACTGACCCTCCCCCCAAACCAAGGCAGGTAAGGATTAACTGCCTTGGTTCTTGTTCTTACTCAGGAATTCACCCTGGCTAATTCGGGTCAAAATAGGCTTTTTCTAGGGTGAACAAAGGATTGCCCAAAAGGGGAATTTCTGTTTATCTTATCGGCAGCGCCGCAAGTCTGGATCAAGGTTCAGACAATTTTAGAAGATTTTTCTGGCTTTTTGGGCTCTGGCCTACCCTCTGCATACCGGAAGGAGCTTACTGCACAAGGATTTTTTACTTTTAACCCAGTTTTACTTTTTAACCCAGGTATAAAAAGGGCGGCTCCTTTGCCGATCGCCTCCAAACAGGTTTTTTCCATGAGTGAAAGCTCCGGTCCCCAAGCCCCCAGCGCCCAAGTCCAAGAGGTGCTGCAAAAAGGTTTTTTGCTGCTCCGAGGCAAGTTGATGAAGTCCGCTTCCGTTGAGTTCCAAAAGGCGTTGGGACTGGACCCTCAAGGGGCAAAAACGGGGCTGGGCCAGCAGTTTGCCCGGTTGATCAAAGCGGACAGCTTTGAAGAAGCGCTCAACCTGGGCCGGATTTTGTTGGAGTTGGAGCCCAAAAACTATGTGATCCTCAACCACCTGGGCAATTGTGCCAGACATTTGAAGTTGAGGGAGCAGGCTGACCGCTTTTACCGGCTTTGTTACCAAATCAAACCGGATTACACCAAAGCCCACCTGAATTTTGGAGCCAATGGAGCCAAACTGGAGGCCTACGACCAAGAGGTCGAGGAATTCCTGGCCCGGTGGATCCCGGTGCGCAAACTACGGCTCCCGACCTACCAAGGGGACCCGGACCTGATCGAAACGGTCAAACGCAACCTAGCCGCCGCCGGCAAGCCCCAGGACCCAGCCACCATCCAAGAGACACTGGCGGAACGGGTTAAAACCAACTGGCGCAACAGTCCGCCCGACTTGGTCCAAAACGTAATTCAGTCGGACAACTTCAATTTTGCCCTTTTTGCCTTTGAAAACGGGGATTTTGCCAAGGCCTCCGAAATTTTTTGCCGCCTGTCCAACCAAAAATCCGTCATGCCTGAAGTTGCAACCCTTTGCGCCCTTTCCAAGTTTAATTTGGACCCAAGCGACGAAAATTTCTTGGCCTTAGAGCAACTTAGGACTAGCCAACCTTACAACCGAGCGCTAAACCAGAATCTGGGCATTACCTTCCTCAAAGCTGGGAAACCATTGGAAGGGCACCTCTTTTTATGCAATGCCGCTCGGCTCCTTTCCCGTTCACAGGGGCTCTATCGGGTCGAAGAAATTTTGGCCCACGGGGACGATCTCTTTTTGGAAGACCGCAAACAAGATGCCCTGGGGCTATACGAAGAGGCCTGCCTGATCCAAGAGCGTCCCGAGATTCGGGCCAAGATGGGCGACGTTTACCGGAGCCTCGACGACCACGACCAAGCCCTGGTTTGTTACCAAAAAATGCGGGAGTTGGACCCGAACGGCGAACTGACCCGAACCTTGTTGCAGGAAGTACACGACGGGTACCTCAAACTGGCGGAAACCGCCATGGAGGAAAAAAAGTTCCAAAACGCTCTGGCCGACAACTTCAGGGCGGAAAAGATTTTGCGGCAAATGGAAACCCTCAAGCAACGGGTCCGCATCTTAGGGGTGCTCAACCGCAACAGTGAGGTGGATCTGCTGCAAGATGAAATCAACAAAATGCGGATCCAAAAGGAGCTGGCAGAGATTGAAGCCCGCAGACAGGCCCTAATTTTACAAGGAAAGCAGTTTTATCGGGCCAAGGATTACCTGAAAGCCGCCAAGGCGCTGGAAGATGCCTTGTCCATGAAAAAAGACAAGGATGTCTTTATGCTGCTGGCAGGAATCTACAAGGGTCTCAAACACACTCGGGCGCTCAACGCCTTGCTGTTCAAGTGGAAGTCCATGCCCGAACCGGCCTTGGAGGTCGAGGAAGAAGAGGACAAGCAAGAAAAGGAAGAGGAACAACAACTGGCCATGATGGGGGAGATCGAGAGCCGACCTCAACTGGACCTGGATTTTTAAACTAGGGGTACATTCCCCCCACTTTTCAGAGTTCTGAGGCATGGCGCAAACCAAGGACTCCCGCTTGAATCAGACCGGGGAACCCAAGGTCCTGATTCCTATTCCCGGCCCTGGAGGGAGCAACGAATCCCGTGCGACCCAGAGGGTTGCCACCAAATCCAGCATCGAAGCCAGAGAAAACGCCCGGGAACTCTCGGACCTGCTGACCTACTTCCCCTACGGCCCCGCCTTTTTTGGCAACGACCTCTTTTACCCCAAACAGAAGGAAGGACTGTTCCGCCGCAAGCCCAACGCCGACCTTTCGACCTTGCGCAAGGAAGTCAACAACTTCACCAGTAAGCAAGGGGTCTCCAAGTGCCGTACCGAGATCAAGGACCTGCTCAAAAGCCACCCCTTCTATGCCGAGGCCCACAGCCTCAACGCAATTCTGGTTTTTAACGATGCCATGCAGGCCGGTGCGGCCGACCTCAACAAGGTCCAGGTGATTCGAGACGCACTGACCGAAATGGGCAAGGCCTTGCACAACGGGGCCTTGAGCCTGTTTTCGGCCAACTGGCTGATCGCCATGTACAGCTCTTACCTGGGGTTCCTCAATGACCGTTTGGTACGGGTCAACGCCGCCACCGAGAACATCCGGGACGAAGAGGTGCTCAAACTGCGCAAGGACTTGTCCAAACAGCTCCTGATGATCCGCCACTTGGGCCGAATCAAAGACCTGCAAAAGGGGCTCAAGCGGATGAACAATATCTTCCAAAAGACCGGTTACTTTGTCAGTCCCCTGGCCAAACCCCTGATCGCCAAAGCTGCCCACACCTACCTCCAGGGAGGAAAGGACAAACAGGTCGGAGATGAGCCGATCAAGTGCGGGCTGGTGTTGCAACTGCACTTTACCCTGGCCCAGCTCTTTTCCAATATCCCGATCCTGGCCCATCTGGTTAAACAGATGCTGGACATGGTTCCCGAAGACCACCGGGACTTTGTGCTGCAAAAACGCTTGGTCATGTCCAACCAAGGGAGCATGGACTTTTATCTTGCCTTGGCCCAAGGGGACACTCCGGGGACCCGTGACTTGGCGGAAAAGCTGTTTGCCTTCCACACGGAAACCATTGCCGAATATTTGGGCGAATCCCTCTTGGACCGCCCCTTTATGGTGGACCCGTTCATCAAATACGCTTGGTTGGTCAAGGATTCCCAGAGCTTATTCCGCCCCGGCCAAGTGATGTCCCGTGCCGACAAGGCCTTGTCCTACCTGCGGGTCATCCAAGGGGAACGTTGTCAGGTCCAAGGCTCCCATCAGGTGGCCTCGGCTTTGGTTTATGACATGTCCCGGCTCAAAACGGTCCATGAAGACCCAAAATAAATGGTCCCCTCTAGGAGGCAAATGAACCTGTTGCGGCCGGTTTCGCTTTTCTTCCTGCTATTGGTCGGGTTTCTGAGGCTAGGGTATGGAGCTTCTCCCAAGTGGGCGGTCACCTATTCGGACCAACCTACCTTGGAGGAACTGGCCCCCTATTCCCTGCTGGTCCTCGACAGCCACTACCACCCCTCTTTGGAAACCTTAAAAACGCAAAAAAAGCTGCTTTTGGGTTACCTGAGCCTGGGGGAAGTGGAGAAGGACCGGCCCTACTACAATGAAGTCCGGGCGGAGGGGATTTTGTTGATGGAAAACCGGAACTGGAAAGGCAGCTATTTTGTGGATGTCAGGGCCCCCCGGTGGGTCCGTCGGGTGATTGAAGACCTGATCCCGGCGATTCTGCACCAGGGCTTTGACGGGCTGTTTTTGGACACCATGGACAATCCGGGGCACCTGGAGAGGACCGATCCGGCTGCCTACAAAGGCATGACCCAAGCGGCGGTCAACCTGCTTTTGGCCATTCGCACCCACTACCCCAACCTGCCGGTGATGCTCAACCGAGGCTACGACCTTTATGAGCAAGGGGGAGGATATGTGGACATGGTCTTGGGGGAATCCGTCTTTGGGGACTACGATTTTTCGACCCAAACCTACCGGCTGGTCCCTAAGGCCCTTTACCAAGAACAACTACGGATTCTCAAGGATGCACAAAAACGGTACCCTAAACTCCAGGTCTATACCTTGGACTACTGGGACCCCAAAGACCGGGAAGGAATCAAACGGATCTACCAGGAACAGCGCAACAACGGCTTTAACCCTTACGTCTCAACCATCGCCCTAGACAAAGTCATCCCTGAACCTCGTTGAGGAAATGCAAAAAACCTGGGCTTTTTTGTTGTTGCTGCTGCTGACGTTGGGGGCACAGTGGGTCTACGCTGCTCCTGTCCCCAGGGTGGTGGTGGCGCTGTACGACAGTTCCAAATCAAACTTTCGGTTCAGCCGGGTCCACCAGTTTGTGGAAATGCCGCTCAACCACCTGGGGCTGATCATCCGGCCCCATGACCTCAAACAAGGACTGCCCGACCTGTCCAACCAGCCGGAGGTCCGGGGGGTGCTCACTTGGTTTGGGCCCGGTTACAAGATGGACCGCCCTTTGGAGTACCTGGAATGGGGGCGCAAGCTCCTGCGCCAAGGCAAACGGTTTGTGATCATCGGCGAGTCGGGGTTTCGCTCCGAAAACAGTTCGGAGGTCAAACGAACCATGGCTATCACCCGTTTTTTCGAGGAAATGGGGATCCAGGAACTGGACGAATGGGTGGAGCTGACCTACAACCACCGGTTTGTTTATGAAGACCCCAGCCTGACCAAGTACGAACGCAAGGAGTTTCGGGTCAAGCCCCCCTTTGACCGGATTGCCCCCTTGAGCCCCTTGGTCACCAGCCACCTGATCATCCAAAGGGGGGAGGACCTCAACTCCCGGTCCCACCTGATCATGACCGGTCCCAAAGGGGGCTACATCGCCGAGGGTTATGCGATGTTCTACAACCTGGAGTTGGACCAAGCGGTCCGGCAGTGGTACATCAACCCCTTTGAATTCTTCCGCCTCGCCCTGGGCACCGACGACCTACCCAAACCGGACTCCAACACCCTGGCTGGAAGCCGGATTTTCTACAGCCACATCGATGGGGATGGCTGGAACAACGTCACGTACCTGGAGGACTACAAGGACCAGCAGGTTTTTTCCTCTCAGGTGATCTATGAGCGGGTCCTCAAGCGGTTCCAAGACATGCCGGTCAGCGTCTCGGCCATTGCCGCCGAGCTGGACCCCAAATGGGCGGGCAAGCCGCAGTCGGTTAAGGTTGCCAAGGAAATCTTTGCCCTGCCCAACGTGGAAATCGGCTCCCACACCTATTCCCACCCCTTCCAGTGGAGTTTTTTTGAGTCCGGGGACCCGGAAAAGGAGCGGCCCTATCTCTCTCGGTACAAAGGGGGCGGCTGGGGCAAGGGTAAGGTGGTCAACCGGATGTTGGCCTTTTTTTACAAGGGCGATGAAAAAAACATCTACAAGGAAGGCAGTGGACTCATTGATGACTATGATGTCCCCCGTGCCTATGCAAACCAGCCTTTTGACCTCGACCTGGAGATCGGCGGTTCGGTCGCCTTTTTGGAAGGGTTGGCTCCACCAGGCAAAAAGGCCAAGATCCTGATGTGGTCGGGCAACACCAGCCCCTTTGAGGCGGCGCTGGTCAAAACCCGGACCGCCGGGCTCGAAAACATCAACGGCGGCGACTCCAGGATGGACTCCAAATACCCCTCCTATGCCTGGGTGGCCCCGGTGGGCCGGATTGTCGGTAAGGAGCGGCAGATCTATTCTTCCAACAGCAACGAAAACACCTACACCGACCTTTGGACCGGAGGGTTCCACGGCTTCCGGTTTTTGGCCAACACGGTTTTTAACACCGAACAGCCGATCCGGGTCAAGCCCTTTAACATCTACTACCACATGTATTCCGGGGAGCGGCAGGCCAGCTACCTCGCCTTGATGGAGAACATAGAGCTCGCCCGCAAAGAACGGTTGACCCGGATCTGGGCTTCCCAGTTCGCCCAAATCGCCCAGGGTTTTTACTCGGTAGAGCTGGAACCGATGCAAAAGGAGCAGTGGAAAGTTTTGCACCGTGGGGCACTACAAACCCTTCGGTTTGACCAAGGTTCAGGCAAAACGGTGGACTACCGCCGTTCCAAAGGGGTGATCGGTCACAACTACTTCCAAGGTTGCCTGTATGTTTACCTCGACCAAACCGAGCCGGAACCGGTGGTCGGGTTGGGGAACTTCCGCTACCGGTTTGCCCCCCAAACCGGAGAAGAGGCCTCCTTGGACTGGAGTACCTGGGAGGTTTCGGGCCTGGAACGGGGCAGCCTAACCCAACGATTTTTCACCCGCGGCTTTGGCCCAGGGAAACAAAGGTGGCGGCTGGACCCCCGCCGGAACTGGGTGGCCGAACGTAAAGACAAAAAAAGTTTGGAGTTCCAATACCAAGACGGCTGGATGACCCTTCAGATCCCCCAAAGCCTGGAGCCCATCGAAATCGGGTTCCGAGCGACCTTATGATCCTACAGCGGACCCTGTACATTCGTTATGCAGTTTTTTCCCTGGCTTTCCTGGGGCTGGCCGGGGGATACCTGATGGTCCCTTCGGACGATGAAGTGGCCTTCCTCAACTTCAAGGACAAAAACTTTAAAAACGCCCTGGCCCGGTACGAGGCGCAGTATGAGGCGGGCAGCCGCTCTCCCTCGATGATCGGCCCGCTTTGCGACCTTTACCTCCAGTACGGCATGGTGGACAAGGCAATCAAGGTTTTGGAAGAGAACCTCTACCAGCTGCCCAACGAATTGGAGGTCCGCTACCGGCTGAGCACCTACTACCGTTACGCCCAGCGACCGGCGGACTACCAAAGAAACCTGGAGGCGATCAGCAGGCTGGTCCCCAGCAAGGAGCTGTTGCGGGAGCTGGCGCAGATCTACAACTACAACGAAGAATACGACCTACAGGTGTTGGCGCTGCAAAGGATCATTGCGGAATTCCACCCGGACCATGAAGACTACATCAACCTGGCCTACCTTTTTGCCTCCCAAAAGCGGTTTGACGAGGTTTACCAGGTGGTGGAGCAATTGATCGACAACCGGTTCCAAGAGATGGAGTCCGGGGAGGTGGAATTCGCCTTGAGCATCATGTTGGACCTGGGCCGGGCCGACCAAGCGCTGGACTTTGCGCTCCAGGTGATCCAGGGAAAAAAAGGCCATTACCTGGAGCGGATCAGCCTGTTGTTTCGCAACCGGGGGGCTTTGCCCTTGGCCTACCGGCTGTTGCAGCCCTATGAAACCCAAGAAAAACTGCCCGAAGGGATTCTCTTGGCCTTGGTGAGCATCCAAATCGCCCAAGGGATGCAGGACAAGGCCTATGAACGGATGTCCCGCAACTTCAAGGCCGGGACCCTGCCCGCCGGTTTGACCCAAACCTACCTGGAACTTCTGCTCGACCGGGACGATGGGCCGAGGGTCAAGGAATTCGTCCAATACGGGAACCTTTCGGTCTTGACCGAAGGGCACCTGTTGCGGCTGGCCAAGCGAATGATGCAGCTCCGGCTCTACCCCGAAGCCCTGGCCCTCAAGGCCAGATTGTCCAAAACCTACTTGGCCGAGCAGTGGCTGGTAGGCGCAGTTTTGGAGGTGGTCGGCCAAGGACCCAATGCGGCAGCGGCAAGCCTAGCGGTGGACCGCAACGGCAATTTGGAAGACTGGCGCAAGATCTTCTTGGCCCGAGTTTACCACGAGCTGGCCTTTGGCCCCCAAGCGAAGGGGCAATTGGAGCGGGTGACCAGTCTGGCGGATGTAAGGTTCTTGGACATGGTCGAGGTCATCGAAATGTACATCACCTATGGCCTCTCCGCACAAGCCAGCCGCTTGATCGACCAGGAAAAACACCGGGTGGCGGGCAAGGAGTTGGTTTTCCAGCTCCCGATCCTCTATGCTTGGATGCTCAACCAAGCCGCCCTTGGCCAAACCGACTCCATCCGGGCCACGGTCAAAGGCCTGGAAAATCCGCCGCTGGACCTTTACCGGCAGCTCTACTTTGCCGGGGTTCGTTTTTCCCGCCGCCCCTTGGCCCTGGAAGCGGCCCAGTGGTTTGCCAAGGCCCAACCCTCCGAGGAAGCGAACGGGTACTTGGCCAACGGTCTTTTGCTCAACCAGGACTACCCAGCGGCTCTGGTCCTTTTGCAGCGGCTCTACGGCAAAAACAAAGCCGAATGGCTTGAGCCTTATGCCGAAACCCTTTATGCTCTGGGCAGGAAGGAAGAATGGCGACAAATCTGGCTCAACGAAGCCAAGCACCCTGGGGTGACCCAACAACGCCGCCAGGAGATTGCCTTCATTTTCTTGGACAAAAGCTATAAAACCGAAGCGGAAGAGATCTTTTTGTCCCAAGCCCAGAACGAAGGCCCCCAAAGCAGTGCGGTGGAACAACTGTTGTTTCTCTGGGGGCTTCGACCGGCACCCGAAAAGATCGACTGGCTGGTGGCCCGGTTGAACAAGGCGGAGCCCAAGGATCAGGTGGGCTGGTACCGGCGGTTGATCCAGGTTGGCCAAGGGGAGCGGTTGGTCGAAGCGGTGGAGAAAGGCCAACACCAGGACAACAAACCGCTGATGGACCTTTACCTGGAATATCTGCAAGGCCAGCCCAACCGGGCCAAGTTCTTTGAGAAACTGTCGTTGGCGGTGGCCGAAGAAACGGACCTGGAACGGCTCAAAAAGCTGGCCAACATGGCCGGGAATCAACCGCTGGCAGAAAAAGCCTTCAAGAAACTGCTGGTCTTGATGCCCACCGACAAGGAATCGATCGCCCAACTGGGGATCACCGCTTACAACCAAGGCCGGTTTACCGATGCGGAAGGATACTTCAACGAGGCGATCGCCCAGGGGTTGGTGGACGCAAAGGTCTATTTTTACTTGGGCCAACTGCTCAACCGCAAGGAAGACCCCAGGGGCAAGGAATTGTCCCTGGAAGCCTTGGCTATCCTGAAGGTTTCGGCCAAAAACGACATGGAATCCAAATTGATCATGGCCCAAATCTACTGGGACCAAAAACAACGGGAAAAAACCATCGGCATTTACAAGGAGCTGATCGCTTCCCATCCCTTGGAAATTTCGCTCAAGGCCAACTTGGCCAACCTGCTTTTGGAAGTGGGAAAGATCGATGAAGCAGAGGAGTTGATCGGTGCGCACTAAACCTTTGGCGCTTTTGGTCTGGTTTTTGGTCTGCCTCCCCTTGCCCTTGAAGGCCCTGGAGGTGGAGTTTTTGTGGCACCAATCCCCGGAGGTGTTTGAGATCACCCTAAAGTGGACCGAGCCGGCCCAGGCCAAGGTCGCCTACAACCCGGATTTGGGGGAACTGTTGGTGACCTTTGACCAGAAGGTGGAGATGCCCGGATTGGAAGCGGCGGAGCCGGTCATGGCCGGGTGGATCAAGGGCGTAAACCTGTCTTACGACTCCTTGTTTTTTGAGCTCTCCACCGAAATGAAGATCGAGACCCACTCGGAGGACCGGTCCCTGAGGTTGCGGTTGGTCAACCCCTACGCCAAGAGGGTTCCGGTTGATGAAAACACCCTGCTTTTTAAACTGGTCCAATCGAGGCTTTGGATCCGCCAAGGCAAGGCCGACCAAGCGATGGACACGCTCAACGGGCTGGCGCTCAGCAACCGGGGCAACACTTCGGTTTTGACTTCCATGGCCGAAGCGGAGCTTTCCTTGGGCAACTGGGCCAAGGCGCTTGATCTGGCCAACCAAGCCCTGGTTTTGTCCCCGGAAAACGAAGGGCTGCAAGACCTGCGGCGGCAAATCCTGCGGGAAAAGGGCACCGAGGTCTGGGCCGGGAAAAAGCGCCGCTGGACCGACCCGGTTTCCTACGAATGGATCAGCCACCAGGGAGCCAACTTGCGGTTTTTCCAATATCTCTCGCTCGGAGTCTTGGCCGAACAGGACCAATACGACTTGCGGGAGCTGCGGCCCATTGCCCCGCAAGTCCCGGCCCAAGCAAAAGGTCAGATCAAACGGACCGAAGTTTCCTTCAGCCTTGACCTGCCCTTTAACGTCAGCCTCAAGGCCAAAAGCTTGGCCCAAGAAAAAATCAAAGGCCGGTCCCTAGAGGCTGCCGCTTTTGACATTTGGGGGGAAACCCGGATCCTCCGGGACCAGGACCGCCCTTATTGGGGGATCACCGAAGGACTTTTGGGAGCATCCACCTTGAGCCAAACCCGGCTGGAACGGGTCCTCCGGGTAGGCCCCAAGCTGGAGGCAAAACTGGCCCTCTCCAGCCGAGATTATCTTTTGATTGGCGAAAACAAGGCCCACACCCAGGCCCTGGACGGCTACCTCCAGTACAATTGGCGCAACCCCAAGTGGTTGGTGGAAAAAACCGGAAAAGCCTGTTTGACCCAACTGGAGCTGGACTTTGCCAAGGAAAAGGCCGACACCACCCAGGTGAGGCTGGACAGCTTGGCCACCGGCTTTGACCAGGACTCCTACATGATCCGAGGGCTGGCCAGCATCAATTGGGACGAGCACTTCACCTCCCAAGGATACCTGGGCTATGGGATCAATCGGCTGGGTCAAAACTCCCCCTTGGTGGGGATCGACCTATTCCACCGTTCCCTCAAGGCGTTGGAGATTCATTTTTTCGCCTCTCGGTTCATCGACCGGCGTACCACCAACGAAGTGGGCCTTGAAGCCCGCTGGAAATTTTAGGCCTTTGGCCCTATGGAGACCGCAAGGATGGCAGACCTGCCCGCAAACCCGATTTTACGCTTCTTGCAACGGATGAAGTCCCGTCCACGGATTTCCTCTGTGGTCGAAGTGTTGGCCTTTTTGGCAGTTTGTTGGGTGATCGACTATTGGGTCGGTCCAGGGAACCGCTTTCGGGAGGTGGAACCCCATCCCTTTTGGATCATCATCCTTTTGGTCTCGATCCAGTACAATACCAACGACGGGCTTTTGGCCATGTTGTTTTGCAGCGCCGCCCTGCTTGGCTGGAACCTGCCAAACCCATCGATCAACGAAAACCAGTATGAATACCTCTTGCGGGTGATCGGCAACCCAATGATGTGGACCGTGGCGACCGTGGTGGTGGGGGAGATGACGGCGAGGCTCAAGGAGTCCAACCGGACGTTGCTCGTAGAAGTGACCCAGACCCACCACAGGGAGCAGGCAATCGCCAAAGCCTACAAGCACCTCAAGGAAATCAAGGAGACGATGGAAACCAAGTTGGTCGGCCAACTGCGTAGTTCCATCGACTCCTTCAATGCCGTCCGTTCGGTGGACAACCTCAACCCGGTCCTCCTGCTCCGGGGGATCGGCGAAGTGGTCCGCACCATCACCGGACCGGAACAGTTTTCGGTCTATTTATTCAGCCCCAACGGCTTCGAGCTGATCAGCCAAAGCGGTTGGCTCAACAAGGACGAATACAGCTCCCACTTTGACACCAACTCCCCCCTATTCACGACACTGACCAGTCAGCAGCGGGTGGTCTGTGTGATCAACTCCCAGGATGCCGCCATTTTGGAGCAGGAAGGGGTCATGGCCGGTCCCTTGATCGACCCCATCCACAACAGTATCTTTGGGATGATCAAGATTGAGCGGCTGGATTTTATGCAGCTCACCCAGACCAACGTCGAGACCTTTAGGATGATGCTCGAATGGGCCGGGGCCACCTTCGCCCAAGCCAGGCAGTACCAAAAGGCCTACACCAACCTGATGCACAACCCCAAGTCGGGGATGTTGTCCCACAACTTTTACAAATACTACCGGTCCTACCTAGAGCGGGTGATTGAAGCACACCAGATCGAGGTTTATCATTTCTCGATCCTGCTGGTCGAATCCGGCCCGTCGGCCCCGACCTTGCGGATCAGATTGGCCAAAAATCTGGTCCAGTTTGCCAAAGACCACCTCCCCAAGGACCTGCTGCTTTTTACCGCCAAGGCCAACCACAGCGCCTTTGCCCTGATCCCCCTGGGGGCGGACAAAACGGAGTTGGCGGAGCTGGAAGCCCGGTTGAAGGAGTTTTGCCGGGACAAGGAGGAGGAGCATCCCTCCCTTTCTTTGCCACTCTCCTTGGAGAGGTTGTAGGTGGCCAAAAAAACCAAAGCCCCGGTGCGGACCGGACCCCACAACTTTCGCCCGCCCGGCAAGGGGGCCAAACCGGTACCTCCCCTTGAGGTGGAACCTTTAAAGCCGATGGAAGAACCGGTTGCCGAAAAAAGTTTGCCTGCTTTGCCGGTAAAGCCGGTGGAGGCCTTGGCCCCGGTTGCCCCCCTGACCGAGCCGGTTCCCGTCCCCAGCCCGGAAACCTTGCCCCCGGCGGAGGGGAAAAAGCCCGGCCCGCTACCGGCCCCAAGCCCCAAGGCACAGACTTCCAACCGTAAAGGGAAAGAGGAAGAAGACCCAAGGCCCAAGAACATCAGCGAATCCTTGGACCTCCAGGACTGGCTTTGGCACCTGGGGCTGATCTTGTTTGCCTTGGGCCTGGAAACCTTGGGGGTGGTCTGGTTCGAGGACCAAACGATTCCCTTTGCCGGATTGGCGGGGATCCACGGGTTGGTCATCAGCCTGCTGTGCCTGATCGTCTGGTGGCTCCACAAGGTGCAGTACGATGTTAAATTTTTGATGTTCCTGACCTTGATGGTCATTGGGCTGGGTCCCTTTGGGGCTTTTTGCAATCTGGTGGCTTTCTTGAGTTTTTCTCGGTTGATCCTGGTCAAACACAGCTTTGCCGAATGGTTTGGCAGCCTGTTTCCCGAACCGGAGGACGACGATGTCCAAGACCTGTTCCACCGGATCCTGAGCGGCCAAGACGATTTTTCCCAAAAACAAAGCATGATGAGCTTCCAGGACGTTTTTGTGGTCGGCACCATGCCCCAAAAACGTCTGGCCTTGACCAAAATCGCCAAACATTTCCGCAAGGAATTTGCCCCAGCCCTCAAACTGGCCTTGACCGACGAAAGTAACGCCATTCGGGTCCAGGCGGCCACGGTAGCGGCCCGGATCGAACAGGGTTTTGTGGCCCGACTGGTGGAACTGACCAAGGCCCACAAGGAAGACCCGCAAAATGCCCCCTTGCTCCTGGAACTGGCCCGGCAGGCGGACAACTACGCCTATTCGGGGATCCTGGTGGAAAGCCGGTATGACGACATGCTTTTACTGGCGGTGGACTACTACAAAAAATACGTGGAACTCCGCCCTCAAGACTACAAGGTGCAGTTCACCTTGGGCCGGATGTGCCTGCAAGCCGACCAACCCGCCTTGGCCCGAGATTTGATCTACCGCTGCTTGACCGAGGGTTCGATGGACTGGCAAAACATCCGGCTCTGGTACGTCCAGGCGCTCTTTCAACTGGGTGCCTACCAGGAGGTCCACGACTACCTGGGCCAACTTTCCAAAACCGCTGCATCCGACACTAGGGATACCGAGGCGATTTCCCAGATCCTGGAGCTTTGGCGGACGGGGATCGAACCTTCCCTTTTAAGCTTGAGGCAGACATGACCACCGATGTTTGTTTGGTGCTGGAAGGGACCTACCCTTACGTTTCGGGCGGCGTGTCCAGTTGGACCCATGACTTGATCAAGGAACAGCCCCACCTGACCTTTACCTTGTTTTGTCTGGTTCCGCCGGGCTTCAAGACCAAAATGGCCTATGAAGTCCCCGGTAACGTCAAGGAAATCGTCCGGGTGGAGCTGCAAAAGCTGCCCAAACGGCTTTCCAAGGTGGGCGAAAAACGCAAGCAGAAGCTGATGCAGGACCTAATAGGGCCGCTGTTGAAGCTGCAAACCGACCCCAGCCTGGAGGACTTGGAATATCTGGTTACCTTGCTCAAAGAGGTAGGGGAAATCGGCAGAGAGGTCTTGACCGACTCCCCCGAGGCCTTTGACCTGCTGTGCCAGATGTACGAAAAAACCTTAAACACCAGCAGCTTTTTGGACTACTTTTGGTCCTGGCGGTCCTTGTTGGGCGGACTTTTTTCCGTCTTGGTCTGCCCGCTGCCCCGGTCCCGGTGTTATCATGCCCTTTGTACCGGCTACGCCGGGCTCTTTTTGGCCCGAGCTTCCTTGGAAAGCGGCCGCCCTTGTTTGTTGACCGAACATGGGATCTACACCAACGAACGGCGGATCGAGATCGGCACCGCCGAATGGCTGGACGACCGCCAGTCCCTGAACCTCAACGTGGACCAACGGGCGGTGCGAAAAAGCCTGCGGGACTTTTGGATCGAAAGCTTCATCGGTTATTCCAAACTGGCCTACCAAGTCGCCGAGTCCAGCATCACCCTTTACGAAGGCAACAAAGAGCTACAAATCGAGGATGGGGCTGACCCCCAGAGGCTCAAGGTCATCCCCAACGGGATCGACTACGAGGCCTATTCCCGGATTCCCCGCAAACAAGGCGGAAGGCCAACAGTCGGCTTTTTGGGCCGAGTGGTACCGATCAAGGACCTCAAGACCCTGATCCGGGCCTGCTCCTTCCTCAAGGCCGCCGTTCCCGAAGCACTGGTTTGGATCATGGGGCCGACCGAAGAGGACGAGGCGTACTTTGAGGAATGCAAGGAGTTGGTGGCCCATGGGGGGCTGGAGGAAACAGTGCTGTTTTTGGGCAAGGTGAACATCAAGGAATACTTGGGCAAATTTGACCTTTTGGTCCTCACCAGCCTTTCGGAAGCCCAGCCCTTGGTGATCCTGGAAGCTGGAGCCGTTGGGGTGCCCAGCATCGCCACCGATGTGGGCTCTTGCAGCGAACTGCTTTACGGCAGGCCCGACGAAGACCCACAGTTGGGTCCCGGCGGGATCGTTTGCCCCCTCGCCTCGCCCTCGGCCATCGGAGAAGCGATGATCAAGCTCTTGGGGGAAAAAGAGCTGTACGAACAGTGCAGCAGGGCGATCAAGGCCAGGGTGGACCGGTACTACCGCAAAGAGTTGCAAAACCAAGCCTACCGGCAGATGTACGATGAACTGTTGGCCATGCCGGACGTGGACACCTTGGCCCGAGTGGGGGCCAGACTTCCCAGCGAGATCTAAATGGCCGGAATTGGCTTTGTGCTACGCAAACTTTCCAAGCGAGACGACCTTTCGGGGCTGTTCCAGGCCTACGCCTATTCGGCCCTGATCTCCACCGGCCCTTGGATGTTCACCATCATCTCCTTGGGCAGCATCAGCTACCTAGCCGGGAAATTCACCACCGTCGAGACCCTCTCGGAATTTCGGCGGGTGATCATCTACAACTTTTCCTTCTCCCTGGTTTTCTCGGCTCCGGTGTTTATGGTGGTCACCCGTTATCTGGCCGATGCCATTTACCGCAAGGATGTGGAAGGTACTCCGGGGCTTCTGATCGGCGGAACGGCCCTGATCATCGGCACCCAACTGCCGCTGGCCTCGGCCTTTTACTTCTTTTATGCCCAAATCAGCACTGGCCTAGCCTTGGCGGCGATCGTCAATTTCATCCTAATTTCGGAGATCTGGCTTTTGTCGGTGTTTGTGACCGCCATCAAGGATTACAAAAGTGTACTGCTGGCCTTTGGGACCGGGATGGGCTTTTCGGCGCTGACTTCGGCGTTTTTGGTGGACCTCTTTGACCTGATCGGGATTTTGTCCGCCTTCAGTCTGGGGCTTTGTTTGACCGTGGCCCTTTTGGTGGCCCGGGTCTTGGCGGAATACCCCTACCGGTTCAAGGAGCCTTTTGCCTTTATGGGGTATTTCAAAAAGTATTGGGAGGTGGCCCTTTCGGGGGTGACCTACAACAGCGCTTCCTGGGTGGACAAGTGGATCATGTGGCAGGCCCCCGAAAGCGACCACAGCCCGACCCACCTCTTTTTGTACCCCAACTACGACAGCGCCATGTTCCTGGCTTACCTGAGCATTGTTCCCTCCATGGCGATGTTTATCATGTCGGTGGAAACCAATTTTTTTGAAGCTTACCTTAAGTTTTACCGGGACATTCAGCACAAGGCCTCGCTGAGCGAGATCAAGGAAAACCACGAGAACATTCTGCTTTCCATTTTGAGGAGTTCAAGGAACTTTTTGGTGGTCCAAGGGGCGATCAGCCTGATCTTTATCCTGATGGCCTCCAAGTTCTTTACCGCTTTCGGGGTCAACTATATGCAGATCAGCATCTACCGGTTTGGGGTTTTGGGTAGTTTTTTCCAGGTGATGACCTTGTTTATCAACATTATTCTTTCTTACTTTGACTGTAGGCGGGCTTACATGGGCTTGCAGGGGTTGTTTTTACTGTCCAACGCCGCCTTTACCTTCATTTCCTTCAGCTACGGTTTCAAGTATTATGGGGTGGGTTATTACCTCGCCTGTGTTTTGACCTTTGTGGTTTCCTCCCTTTACATGTTTCACTACATCAAGCGGTTGCCCTTTCACACCTTCATCTCCACCAACGCCTCGGTGGGATAGGCCAAGCTGGTCCGGTGTTTGCAAGTTTAACTGAAGCCAAGCCTTGCTGGCCCTAGGTCTTTTCCCTACGGGCTAACACCAATTGCTTTTAGATGCGGTTCAGGTATGCTTTTCAGGCGGACCAGTCCGTAAAAAAATGTACCAAAACAAGGTGGGGGAGCCTTGAACAAGAAATCCGGCGGAATGATGGAGCAGCGGAGGAATTCCCGCATCCAAAGACAGTTTGCAGCTTTGCTCAAACGGCCGGATACCGGTGCGTCCACCACCGCCACCATCGAAGACATCTCCGCCAATGGCCTGAAAATCAGCATGGGCGAGGGAGACTTCGTCGAAAAAGAACAGCAGTTGTCCGTGATCTTTGAATGTGAAGAATTGCAGTTTGACGACAACGTTGTTTTGCAGGTGATCGTCCGGGGCAAATGGAAAGGGGAAGACGGCATCACCCACCTGGGTGTGCAGGCCCTGCCGGGAGACAATGGTTTGAGCAAACTGGAGGAAACCTGGTTGGCCCTGATGTTTGACGAGATTCACAAAGACCACGACATTTCCTACTTCTAGCCCCTGCATCCCCTCCGCCCTCTGTCCACCGCCCCTCCACGGCGATACCCCCATTATTGCTGCAAGATTTCTTGATTTTGCTACCCTTTGTGATACCCTTTACCTAAAAGGAGGCCTTTGCCACTTGGCTTCTTATCCCAAAGGTCCATGGAGGCACCATGAAACGGCAGATCTTGATCCCTCTCGATTCTAGCCCGGTCGGTCGCGAGGTGATCCATTTAGCGGAGCACTGGGGAAAAATGTTTGAAGCACAGCTCAATTTCCTACAGGTCAACCCCGTCCAGCGCAACCACGAAGACCAGTCGCTCTTGGAATCGGTCCTGGCGGCCGAAAAGATTACCGCCGAATACCGGGCCGTTGCCTCTTTCGGCAACCCGGCCCAAGAGATCGTGGAACAGGAAAAGGTGCTCAAGCCTTGGCTGATCATGATGGCGGCCCACTCCCACTCGATGATGTCCCGCATTCTGTTGGGCAGCAACACCGATTATGTGGTTAACCTCTGCAAATCCAACCTGTTTGTCTACAAACGGTCTGCCCAAGACCTGAAGGACCTGATCCTGGTCCCGGTGGACTATTCCAAGGTCAACCAGAAGGTGATCCGGTTTTGTGACGACTTGGCCCAAAAAATGGGTTTGACCCTGCATTTTTTGCATGTGTTCAGCTTCCCCGAGTTTGCCCACTACAACATGGAAACCGGTTGGGAGTGGGACGCTTTGGAGTCGGAACGGCAAAAAGAGGCTGAAGCCAAGAAGCTTGAAAGCTTCCTTGCCGCCTTTGGGCTGACCAGCGCCTACAAGCAGGAAGTGTTGATGGGTAAGCCTTACGAGCAGATCCTTTACCGGCAGGAAAAACTCAACGCCCGGTTGATCGCCCTGGCTCCCAACAAACACGGGTTGGTCGAGCAACTTTTGGTGGGCAGCAACACCAAATATGTGATGCACCACGCCAACTGTTCGGTATTGGTCATCAAGAACTTGGAAGATTAGGCTAGGCCGTGAAGCAGGGGTACAAACCGAACGGCACCAAGCCGTTTGATCCGGTAGCCCTGCTCGGTCCGCCTGATCTCCAGCAATTCCTGGTCCCAAACCCCGACCGGAATCACCATTCTGGCCCCTGGCTTGAGGAGCATTACCAGCTCGACCGGTAGGGCCGGGGCAGCAGCTGCGACCAGGATTCCCCCGAAGGGCGCTGCCCTCAGGTAGCCCTCGTAGCCGTCTTGGTGGAACAATCCGAAGTCGTTGTACCCTGCCGCTTTAAGGTTGGAACGGGCCAGTTCCACCAGGGCGGCAATCCGCTCAACCGTATAAAGCCGACAACCCAGCTCCAGCAGAACCGCACTTTGGTAGCCCGACCCGGCTCCAATCTCCAGCACCTTTGCCCCTGTCTCCACCTGTAAACTCTCGCTCATCAAGGCCACCATGTACGGCTGGCTGATCGTCTGCCCCCAGCCTATCTCCAGCGGCTGGTCTTGGTAGGCCAACGCCCGTTCCTCTTTGGGAACAAACAAATGCCGGGGGACCTTGGCCATGGCCCTCAACACCTCCAGGTCCACAATCCCCCTGCGTTGGAGCTGGAGCCTTACCATCTCCTCCCTTTGAGTCGCCCAAGCCTCCTGCTTCTCTTCCACACCTCCCTCTTGCCGGTGCGACCACCGGTCCTTTGACTCCAACAGGAACTTTTTTTGTTTTTTTCCCCGGTGCCGCACCTGGGTGCCAAGCCGGTACCTCCGGTGATTTTAACGGTTTTGGGCCAAAAAACAAAGGGCACAATAAAAAATACGGAAGGCGTTCCACCTTAGAAATCCAAAACAGCCGGGATAAACCTACCTCACCAGTTCAAAAAAACAACTTCCCGTTGAGGCGAAGATGCAACGTGCCCAAAGTTTGATTGACTTCTTGGTGGCCAATTCGGGGGTCACCGCCCCCAGCTTTGTCCCTTTAATTTTGTCCGTAGAGACCCAAGGTTATGAGGTCGGTGCCACCCCCAAACAAATCGACCAACTTTACCAGGTCAAGTTGGAAATCAACCCGGTCCACAAAACCCGAGACCACTTGAGCCTAAGTTTGTTGGTCAAGGAATGGTTCGCCCTTTATGGGCATCTTGGAGAAAGTTTTTCCCAAAGCGCCACCGAGGTCGATTCGCTGCACCTGAAGGTCGTCTTTTTGCTCCGGCTGGTCGAGCGGCTGAGCTGGAGTTTGATTCTTCCCGAAGAACTGGCTTCGATCCCTGCAGACAGCCGAATTTTCTACAAGGGAGTCGAATACAAAGCTTTGGAGCGGGAGGATCTGATTGGAATTTAAGCGCTCCTTTTCCGGTTAAAAAGGAAGCTTTGATAGGCCGGGGGGCCTCTCTTCCCCCTTTCGTCCGGTTCCACTTTGTGAACCAACAACAACCCTCAATTGGAGAAAAACCCAATGACCGTTACCGGAATCACCCTGCAAGAGATCACCTCCGGCGGAGCATCGGCACCCCAAGGCCAAGAGTTCAAACAGGCCTATTTTGCCGAGCACCCCAGCATGACCGGAATGTATGTGATCGACCTTACCTCCGACCTTTCGGCTACCTTCGCCGGTAGCGCCTCATTGATCTCTGAGCTTCAAACCGCCCAGGCAAACGGCAACTCCAACTTTTGGGCTGTTGTTTACTTGGTTGCTCCCGGCCAGTTGATTGCCGCAAATTTGGCCGCCCAAATCGCCGATTTGGCAGCCAACCATCAGGTTTCCACCCTGTTCTTCCTGTCCCCAGCGGATCTGGCTTTTGCCGATGCTCTGGGTAGCGCCATCGCTGCCCAAGAAGCGCAAAAGCAGTACTTCGAGGCAGTGATCCAGTACCGCAAAGCCTACCATGTGGCTCAAACCGGGACGGCCGACTTTACCACCGTTCCGACCGAGTTGACCTTAACCATCGGTGTGGGCCACGACCTCAAAGTCGGACAAACCGTTGAAATCCAAGGTTCCAATCCCTTCGCTGGGCTGCACCCCATCGCTTCGGTGGATGCCAACGCCGGGACCATCGGCATCACTTTGTCCTCTGTGGCCCACACTTGGGGTGCCGGTGACAAAGTGGAGGAAACCCCCACTTCTTATGCCGCCAATTTTAAGGCCGAGTTTTTGACCTTTGCTTCCAGCTCGGTGGCTATTTTGGCTCCGACCACCCAAGACAAGTGGATGGGTGCCATTGGAGGTCGGTTGGCTCGGATTCCAGTCCAATCCTCTTTGGGCAAGGTGCTCGATGGTTCAATGGTCGGGGTTTCCACCGACAGCCGCTATGGCCATTCCCAATACGTGGTTCTAGACGAAGGGCGGGGCCTGTTCCTCAAACGGTTTGTGGAAGATCCCTCGGCGGTTTACGTCAACGACGACTTGGTCATGCACTCGGTCACCGATACCGTCACTACCTTGGCCCAACGGCGGGTGGTCAACAAGGCCAAGCGGGGCATCTTGTTTTATGCCTTCCCCCTGATCAACTCCAACCAGTTCAACAAAGATGCCAGCGGGGCCATGGCGGCCGCTCAGATCGCCGCTCGGGGTTTGGAAGAAATGAAAAAGCCGGTTCCGGGCAAAAGCCGCGAGCTGTTTGACTACAGTCTTTCGACCGCTTGGATCACCGGGGGAATTTCCATCCTCTTCACCCTTACCGATGTCAACCGCATCAAGGTGGTGGACTCGACGATCGAACTGATCAACCAAATCTAACCTTAGGAGACAAGAATGGCTGGAGCAACGGCATATGACGCTTATGATTTGAGGATCATCAGTTCCGACGGCGAGATGATTACCGCAACCGCCATCAAACTGGAGATCCCCGATTACATCAAAATCGAAAAAGGGGTGGTCTCCAAAAGTTGGGTGGACCCCAAGGGAAGCATCCTGCTCAAAGCAGAAACGGTGAAACATTTCGCCAACATGGCAAAAACCGCCGGTTCTTGGCAGGACATCGCCCCGATTCCGTTCATCAACTTCGACATCAGCCCCGCAGGCGAAGAGCCTTTTGTGGTCACCTTGAAAAATGTTCGGGTGATGTTCAAGTTGCCCGACCTCAACAAACTCAACGGCGGTGCCGTTGAGTTTGAATTGCCCATCTTGCCTGGCGATGTTTTGGTCAACGGGGTTTCGGTGGTACGCCCGCCCATCAAAGGCGGCATCTAGGGCTTTTGGGCCGAACGTCCCCTCAATGGGCTTCGGTTCCTACCCGGACCAAGGTACCTTGGTCCGGGCCCTGGCCGAGGGACTTCCCCTCGGCCCCCTGGGGGAGGGCCTGCCTCCCCTTGGGCAAACCCTTTTTTACAGCTGCAACTTGAGACACCATGAACCCAACTTCCGAAAGCAATGTGATGATGCATTGCCGAAACGCCGTTCTTCCGGTGCGCTTTTTGGAAGAAAACTTTGAGTTCCGCTTTGGCTTCACCCGGCTTCAAGTGGCTGAGTTTGCCGCCGATTATTATGCCGGAGAACTCAAACGGATCGAAACCGCCCGCAAATGGCTTTTGCTTTGTGTTGTTCCGGAACAGAAAAATGACTTGGTCCGACTTTTAAACGACCCGACGAACTTCACCTTGGAACTCAACCTCATTTTGCGGCTCGCTCCTTTTTTAGCGGGGAATCAGGCTATTATCGGCGAGCTCAAGACCGGCGTTTGAATGAAGTCGAGGTCTTGAATGGTCTGATTTTACGTCACCGGCTTGCCGCCGATCCCAATCAACTGGACGAGGAAGCCTTTCTTCTGGCCGCCGCATTGGCCTTACACTTTGAAGAAAGGGACAAATCCGCACTTCGTGAACTCCTCTTTAACCTCTAGGCCCTATGGAAGGAACGCTTGATTCTGGCCCGATTTTAGAGTCCACCTTGGCCCAGGTGATGGAAGCTTTTATGGCCCAAATGGCTTTGTGGTTGCCGATTTTTCCGGACCCGGTTTGGTCGGAGGTTTGGCCTTTGCCGGAGGTTGGGAGGCTCGGAGAAAGCCCCTGGGTCGAGTTGTGGGAACCCCCACTGTTTGTGGCCCCCAAAGGACAAAAGGGGTTTCCTGCCGCCCCAAAACTTGTATCCCAGCCACAAGCGGCGGTGTTGCTCCCCAGGATTTTTAACCACACCCCCAAGGCCTCAATCCAGACCCCCTGGGCGAGCCCCGCTTCGGTCCCCCAAAGAGAGCCCCAAAAGGCAATGCCCCAAGAGCAGGTTTTGGGGGTAGGGGACCAGGCCCTTCCTGGGAAAAAACCGGTCTTGGATTGCTCCAAGCATCTGCCATTGGGGTTCCCAAAACCGGAGCTGCTCTCGGCCCGACCGGAGGCCCTGTCTCCGGTACCGGACCCAGTTCACCCCCGCTTGGTGGAGCCTTGGCCGCAAGAAACATTCGCCCCTTTGGCAACCCCGGCCCCGAGAGAGCTGCCAATGCAAGCAGACCGGTGCCCAAGGATTGGGGGACTTTTCCCGTTGAACCTGCCACCCGGTCCTTCGCTCGCCAAGAGTTTTTTGCCCATGAATGGCCAACCCGCCACGGTTGGGTTGTCTGTTTTCCCCCCAGGCTTTGGGGTGTTTACTCTGACCGGCTCGCCGGAGTTTTCGCAGATTTATTCCCCGGCCAAGGGAGCAAACCAAACCGGGAATGTAAGACCCGGCCAAAGCTCCCAAAGAACGGGAACCGCAGCAGGCCAAAAACCCTGGACCTTTGTTCCGGGAAAACCTACGGCGGGGCACCTACGAAGGACCCAGGAACCCAAGTTGGTCCAAGAGATTCACCAGCACCAGCACAAGGTTTATAACCAACAAACCTTCAACTATAAATTGGAAGGGGGCATTACGCCCCAAACCGCAGCCCAGGCCGGTTAGCCCCACCACTTTGGGTGGGACCCAGCCTCGATCATCAGGTCGAAGCCACCAAACTTTTTAGGAACCACATGAAACAAAACACCAACCGCACCTCCGAGAGTCCCCTGGTGCTTCGCAAGCTGGTGGAGAATCCCTTGGTCACCCAAGGTTTGACCCAAACCCTTGCTCCAAGCCAGCCCAAAGCCGCCCGGGACCCAAAGGCAGACCTGCTCGCCAGCATCGCCGCCTTTGGCCAAAAGGCCACCGAAAGAATCGGTGCCACCGTTTCCGCCAGCAGTCGTTTGGCGATCGAACTGGAAAGTTTTGTTTTTGGCCGGATTCTTTCGATCCTAGAAAGCAGCCAAAAGACCGGTCCGCAACACCTGAGCCATACCCTGCTTCAGGTCGAGGCTTGGCTTTATGGCTCCCTGGGGGAATCCGAATCAAACGAAGGGGAGATTTTTTCCTTGGAAAGCCGGTTGGCCAGTTTCCATCGGTTCTTTTTTGATGGCCATTACTACGAGATTCTCCACCCCTACACCAGGGCATTGGGGGTCCAGTATGTGACCTTAAAAAACCGGCGGCTGGAGCTTGGCGCAGACCGGGCCACCGTGACCTTGGAAATGGTCCCTTACCTGAACGAAACCCAAAAGAAGTTGATCAAAAGCGGAATGCCTAGGGTGGTCGAGGTAAATCCCGAAAACGCCGCCCTTTCCCTTGTGGCCGCCAGAAATCAGGCCTAAACCGTTATTTAGCCCCAAAGGTTCCTGTTATGTTGATCACGCTCTCCAACCAAACCCAGGCGTTCCAAACCGTTGAGTTTGAACTTGTCCTGGAGCGGCAGCGGCCCTGTGTGGTGAATTTTGCGGTGGAAGAACCGATCGATCCTTCCAAGCCCTTTTTACTGGCCCTCGGTGAGGGAACCCAGGTTTTTTCCTGCGGCGAGGTACAGGTTACTGCCGTCAAATCGCCCGATGGGCTTCATTTTGAATGTTTTGCGGTCGGCCTCTTGCACGGCCTTTTGGAGACCCAGGTCCGGCGGCAGATCAGTCAAAAAAACTACCTCCAGGCCTTCAAGACGCTTGCCGCCGAAGCAAGGCTTGGCTTTACCTCCCAACTCTCCGTGCCCTCCTCCCAAGTGGAAAGCCTAGTAGTCTTGGGGAGCCTGCGCAACGGCCTGGACCAACTCCAAGAGATCTACTCTTTGGGTGCCAGCCGTTGGTACCTCGACCCGGCTGCCAAAAGGTTGGTTCTGCTCGAACAAGGGCATTTCCCGGTTGAGCCGGTCCCCTTGCCGGTCTCGGACCTAGTGGCAAACTTGGAGGAAGGACCGGAGTTGGCCCCCTTGTGTGGGCTGATCCCTTACCTCCCCGTTGTTTGGGCAGGAAAGACCGAGGTACTCGACAAGGTTAGCTACCGGTCCTCGACCGGCACCATGTGCCTACGCTTTGCCAGCTACTCCGGTTTGTAGATTCCCCCCAACCTCACACCAAACAACGACATGACCCTGCTCGACCTTAAATGGGACCCGGTCTCTCTGGGTTTTCAACTCGATGAATTTGCCGAACCTTTGCTGGTGACTGGAGAAGGCGCTTTGACCCAATCGATCCAGCTTGCCTTGATGGACAGTCCCTTGGCCCGACTTTTTTTTGGTGCCGAACCGGAAGAGGCCGAGTTGATCGCCACCCAGCTGATGTTCAGTTTGGAAATGTCTCACCCGGAGATTCGGGTCGGCAGCATCAAGCACCAACTCCAAGGCTCCAAATTGGATCTCCGGCTGGAGCTTTCCTACGACTCCGGCAAGAGTTTGACCCTGTACTTCGAGGACCTGCTGTATGCTGCTCAAGGATCTTAAAAAGCTGGTACTCCGTGCCTTTCCGGGCTTGGGGGGCTACCAGCACCTGTATTACGCCAAAGTGCAAAAGGTCTATGAAGCCGCCGGGAAACATTCCAAGGCGACCCCTTACGCCTGCTGCGACGTTCAGCTTTTGGCCGGGGACTTTACGGCTTTGCCCGGCCTGAACACTTTGACCCAGATTCCGCTGCATCGGGTCTCCCGGCATATTTTTGACCCCCCAAGGCCCGGCGACCTTTGCCTTTTGGCTTTTCCCTACTGGCGAATGAACCAGGCGGTGCTGTTGGCCTTGATGCCCGAAGGGCAAGAGGTGCAGCAAAAATCCGGGGTTCTGCGTTTAGAGGGAGCCGACCAAATTGAAATCGGTTCGGGAGAGGATTTTGCCGTCTTGGCCAACAAGCTTTGTGATCTCTTGACCGGGATTATGGATGCCATTGAACTGTTGGGCCAAGCCGGGAACCTGGGCAGCCCCCTGGCCAATCTTGCCACGGTGCAACAAAACCTAGCCAACCTGAAAAACAACTACGACTTGATCAAATCTAACGTTAAACTTGGCAAAACCACCCAAAAATAGGACCGCCATGGCCATGGATTCAAACGGCATTGCCACCCAATTCCAAAGTCTGCTGCAAAGCCGCTACGGCGAGCAGGCGGTGGCCCCTCAGGACCTCAAGGACTTGATCAACCTGATCGTTCTGGAGGTCAAAAAGGCAGTGGTCACAGGGACCATCACCGGAACCAGTCCTTCGGGGCCGGTCACCGGGACCTTCACTTCTACCCTGGTCAGCTGACTTTTACTTCCGACCGACCTATCCTCTCCCCCGTCCGCCCTTGGCCACAAAGGGTAGATAAAACTTGGAACTTTCCTTTAACGGACCCAGATGGATGCAGCTACGCTTTCAAAGATGATGGCAGAGATCAACCTAGCCGACGACACGGCCATGGAGACCAAAATCAAGGAGGCCTCGGTGGGGACGCTCTTTGAGAACGCCGCCATAACCAAAAACTCGGTTTTTTTTAACCTGTTGATGATTCTTTTTAAGGAACCTTACCGGCTTTTTTTGCAGGCCGTAGAGGCCCTATTGCCCCAACTGTTCGTCAGCTCCGCTACCGGGACTTGGTTGGAGCGGTTTGCCACCGATTATGACCTGACCCGTAGCCTGGGGGCCAAGGCCCGCCTTTGGGTCCGGGTCACCAAGACCAACGCCAGTCCTTTGGAGATCACCACCGACCTTCTTTTTTCGGTGTTTGAGGCCAACCCTCGGACCTATGTCCCTGTACAAAATTACAGTTTTGATGCTCCGACCACCAACTGCGACATCCTAGTAGAGGCGCTGGAAATCGGGCAAAAGTACAACCTGCTCAACAACCAGATCACCCAAGTGAGTGGTGGCCTGAACGTTTTGACCGTTACCAACTTCGCTGCTGCAATCGCCGGAACGGACGTGGAAACCGACCTGGAGCTACGAACCCGAATCTTAAACAAAAAATGGAGCCAAAGCCTGGATTATGGGATTGAAGCCAAGTACCAAGCGGCCCTTTTGTCGGTGCCGGAGGTGGAATTTGCCCTTTTGGATTCGGTGGACCCGGTTACCGCTACCCTCCATTTTACCCTTTATGGTGCCGGACTCAACTCTAACCTCGCTGCCGATGCATTGGTGGCCTTGGAATCGGTTTTGATGGCCACCGACTTGGCGGTAGTGGAATTGGCCAGCTCCGAGACCCTCAATTTGACGATCCAACTTTTTGTCCCCCATCCCCTGGCCCTGGAAACCAAAGTATTGGACCAAGTGAACACTTATTTCGCCGGTATGCCCAGAGGGCAAAACTTCGATGAATCCCTGTTGGTCTATCACCTTTACCGCAATGTGCCCGAATTGGTGGGCAGCCCGATTCACCTGACCCCGGAAACGGCCGTTTTGCCGCTCGGCAAGTATTTTTCCCCTACGGTTACAATCCTTCCTTAACAAGAGCCAGAGATGATTACAAAATGGTGGTTGCAAAGCCCCCCGGTTTTGCACTTGTACAAACTCAAAGAAGTTTGTTGGGGGCTGATGACGGAAAAGGTGAACCAAATTGCCGATTGGGTTCACTTCAACAGCATGCCCGGCACGGCGGTTGACCAGTGGTGGGAGGAACTGCCCAACCGGCCCGCCGAATTGAACCAGTCCAAGCGGGAATACATCCAAGGGTATGAGATTTTAGCCCAAGATTTTGGGACCCTCCGGTCCCTGCAAGCGGTCCAGACCCTGTTTGGGCTTTCCTACTTCGAGTGGATCGACCTGAGGTCCCCGACCTTTCCGTACCGGGAACTCTATGGTCCCCAATGTTTGCGGATCCGTCTGGACCCAGGGGCCAACGACATGAACCTGATCACCCAGTACATCCTGCACATCTCCCCGGCGAGGTGCAAATTCAGCAGCGACATCCTTTACCCCAGGCTGCCCGGCGGCCTGGGCCGGGTAAAGCTGGGCCGAACCCTGGCCGAAACCGCCTACGCCTTGGCCCACCCACCTGAACCCAAAACCGTTGGGTTGGGGGTCTCGCCTCTAGGCTGGTTTTTTTTGGGACATTAAAAGTCCTTTTTTTAAATCGGCCCCGTCTCCTTACGGCCAGGAGACGGGGCTTTTTTTTGCCTAGCGGGGCTAAAAAAGTGGTTGAATTGGTGATTTTGGAATGCTTTCCGGCTAATGAAACACCAAAAAGTGCGGTGAGATCGGTGAAGTTAAATCACCCCTCTCTAGGAGAAACAAAATGGCCTTTACCGAAAAAACAACCCTTTGGGACTGCAGTTTGGCGAACCGGGCAGCGAGACCTGGGACGGACCTTTTTACCGGTCTTATCACATTCTTTCTCACGTTTTGAGCAACCTCAACGGTCAATCTAGGTTGACCAAAGGGGAGTATCAATCCCTTACGGACACCACTGGTTTGCTCAAAGGCATCGAAGTGGAGTTTTTTAATCCTACCGCCAACAGCCTCACCCGCATGGCTTTCCCGGACCTGGGGGTCACCATCTCCGACCTGCCGGAACTTTGGTACGCCGACAGCCTGACCGGGCAAATCGCCAAACAGACCTTGGACAACTACCAATCGGTTTCCCATCAGCTCAACAAATTTCCCTTACTTTACACAGGTTTTTACCAATCCGCCGGTGCAACCCGGACCCCCTTCGCCGAGCTCCTGGCCCCCAGGACCAACCCCAGGATGGAAAAACAGCGGCATTTTAAGAACCTGATTATGAACGGAAACTTTGACATTTGGCAGCGAGGGTCCAGTTTTCTTGGGGTCGGCGGGGCACAGTACACTGCGGACCGTTGGTATTTTTACAACAATCCCACTTGCACGGCGGTCTATAATGTGGCCCTAGAAAACAATCCTCCTACGCCTTCCCAAAGTGGGGTCCATTCCAAAAATTGCTTTCAAACCGATGTGGCCACCGTCCAAAACAATGCGTCCCTGGCTTCCACCCCGGACTCTCTTTGTTTTATCAGCCAACGGATCGAAGGACACTTGTCCAGGGTTTTGTTGGGCCAGGAACTGACCTTAAGCTTTTGGGTCCGGTCAGGAGTCCCTGGGACTTACAGCGTTTCTTTCCTCAACCATGACGGCACCCGAAGTTACTTGGCCGAATACAGCATCCAAGCCGCCAACAGCTGGGAGAAAAAATCCATCACCTTGCGCTTTGACGACCAAGTTTCCTCCTGGTTGACCAGCCCCGGCGTGGTTGGGTTGCGAGTCAACTGGGCCTTGGTGATCGGCTCCAATTGGCAGGGGGCCAAAGACAGTTGGTCGGGCGCTCAGGTGTACGGTACGGCAAACCAAGTCAACCAAGCGGGGACCTTAAACAACTTTGCCCTTTCTCAGGTGCAGCTGGAGGTCGGCTCCATCCCCACCGGCTTTGAATTTCGCAATGAGCAGGAAGAACTGGTGCTCTGCCAGCGGTACATGGAAAAAGTCGCAGCCATGACTCACATTAACGGCTTCGATGGCACTGTCTGTTATGCAGATGTAAGATTTCAAGTGCCCAAGGCGAACACGGCTCTCAGCGTAATGCAGTCGGGAACTGAAACCATCACTTGGTTTTCTGTCGGTTCAATACAACTCAGCAATCCCAGTTTGTCACATATTACGCTTTACAGTGCCATGCTCTTTTTCGATGCCACTAGTGCTGTCCCCTCTGCTTCTTATTATTACATGATTGAAGAGAATATTTGGATCTTAGGCGACTTTTAACCTCTCTCCAGGGCCTTTGCCAAAGGCCCTGTTTTCTCCTCCCGGTTGTCTGCCCCTTCTCTGGGATCGGAATCCCTTCCCTCTGCCGTTTTTGAATCAAAAGGGGAATAACCGATCCATGACTCCTTTTCCCTTTCCTTTATTCCCCACGAGGCACAGATGGCGTTTACCGAAAAAATGGACTCTTTAGGTCTTTGTTACAGCGAGCCAGGGAGCGAAACCTGGGACGGCCCCTTTTATCGCAGCTACCACATCCTTTCCCAGGTCCTGAGCAGCCTCAACAGCCAGACTAGGCTCTTGGAAGGTGAGTATGATTCGATTTCAGGACAGCTCAAAAATCTAGTGGTCGAGTTTTATGAACCTGTCACCGGAGCCTTGACCACCCAAAGCTTTGCCGACACGGCCGTCACCATCAGCAGCACCCACGAACTTTGGTTTGCCAACCTCAACACCGGGCTGATCGAAAAAATCACCCTCCAAGGCTACAATGCCTTGGCCCATGCTTCCAACCTTTTTCCGGTACTTTACACCGGCTACTACCAAGCTACTCTCCCCGGCAACGACCCTATCCTCGCCCCCGGAACCACTCCCTTTGCCCACTTCCTGGCCCCTCGGAGCAACCCCAGGTTGGAGCGGACCCAGGGGTTCAAAAACGTCCTGATCAACGGTAACCTGGACATTTGGCAACGGGGGACCACTTTTACCGCAACTACTGCATATGCGGCTGACCGGTTTATGATTACTGCATTTGGGGCATCGGTCACGGTTGACCGGGTGGCAGGCTACCCGCCCAACGGCAAAAGCCGGTACCTGATGCAGCTCACCGGTGCCACCGGGCTGACTACGGTTGAGGTACTGCAACGAATCGAGGCCTCCATGACCCCGATGATCCGCGGGTTGGCCACCTATTCCGCCTGGATTTACAACGGCGGAGCCAGCAGTTTCACCCCTTCGATCCGCTACTGTACCCCGACCGTGGAAGACACCTTTGTTGCCTTTAATGCCAATACCACCAAGGCTCTGCAACCTTGCCCCCCTGCAACTTGGACCAAAGTCAAGGCCACGATTGATCTTTCTGCCTTCACGGGCCTAGAGAACGGATTGGAATTCGCTTTGGTCTTGCCGGACGGCTCCTTGGGTGCCGGGGGTCTGGTCAAACTGGGCCAGATGCAGCTTGAAGAAGGACCGGTAGCAACCTTGATTGATCTCCGGTGTGCCAAAGAGGAGTTACGATTGGCCCAAGCCTTTTACTTCCGCTTCTCCACCTTTCCAGAAACCAAGGTCGCTTTGTGCAGGGCCATGTCTGCTTCCGGGTTATCCTTCCAAGGGGTCTTCTCTACCCCGGTGCCGATGAGACTCTTCTTACCCCACTTGACATATGGCGGTACTTGGCAGGGATACTCTCGGAGGCCTTCGGACAACAACTATGTTTCCTACAACGTGTCCTTGCTTTCAGCCTATGCAAATGTTGGAAATTTGGTTTCAGTAGTAATGGAATTCAGTGCCGGCAACGATTACAACATCAACGAACCTTGTTTCCTGAAATCCGGCAGTAACTACGCCTGGATTGCTTTGGATGCCGAGTTTTAAAGTTAGGTAAAACCGAGGTTGGGCGGTAGGCTTTGTAACCCAAACCGTCCGTCCCTTACAAAGACATTCCTCTTGGCAGAAAGCGAGGGTCCAAGGTAGGGTTCAGACTCTACCTTGGACCCTTTTTTAATGCCCTCTTGTGGGCGTTTCTCCCTGGCCCCCATGGAAGTCATCCAGTTTTTGTTGTTTGGTACCTTTTACCTGACCGTTTTTTTTGTTGCCTTTGGGTTGATGGCTGCCTTCGTTTTTTTGGTGGTGGTAGGTTATTCCCAACAGCGGGCGGAAAAAAAGGCCAAAAAGTCTTTGGAACCTTGAGCCTTGGGCTCCCCATGGCCGGACTTGCCCTTCCAGGCATCTTACCTTCCTTGCGCCTTTGCCGCTCTGGCCTTCGTTTAACGGCGAGGCTCCATGCTTAGCGGCCCGCTGCAAATCACCACCTTCCGCAAATCCAAGGCCTACCCCAAGTTTTTAAAGCCCGAACCTGCCCCACTGGAGCTGGCCCAAACATTGTTGGAATTGGCCCAGGTAATGATCGGCGAAAGCTTGGAGACCCTTGAGGCGGCCCTTTCGGAGGTTTCTTCGGGCAACCCCAAAGTGACCCTGGGGCTGGTCAAGGTGCTGCTGGAGCAGGGGACCTTCCGGCAGAAGGAAGTGGAAGAACCGGCCAGTTTGCGGGAACAGGTGTTTGATCTTTCCGCCCGGTACTGGAACGGTCAGGCGACCGCCTTGCCCGAGGTGACCGGGCACCGGGAGCAGATCCTCAAGGGGCATCCCGCCATCCCCCCCGGAGCGGACCCTTTGCCCATCCTTTTTGCCGACCTCCCTTCCCACCAAGTTCTGTTGTCTCTGCCCCCCCAAAGTGCCGGCGAACTCTTGGACCGGTACAATCTGGCCCAGGCCCAGGGGCTGCTGCTCAAGGCCGATTCCTTGACCCTGGAGGTTTTGGACCCCGATTGTTTTGCCGGATTGTTGCAGCGGATCCGTTTTTTTGGGCTGCTCTTTGAGGTCGAACCGCTGGGGTCCAAGGGAAACCGGCTGGTCATCTCTGGCCCCGGATCGGTGCTCGAAAACCCCAGGAGCTACGGTTTGGAGCTGGCCAACCTGTTCCCCAGCCTCTTGGGCCTCAAGGGGCAATGGTCGATGGAGGCCTGGATTCGGCCCCAAGGCAAAACCGGGGTCTTTGGGTTTGAGGTAACCCCCGACTCGGGATACCGAAGCCAAACCCACTTGCGGCAGGATTGGGGACAAGAGAAAATACTGGCAGTTGAAAAACGGTTCAATCAGCAATACAATCCCCACTGCACCGCCAAGTCTTTGACCGAAGTGATTCGGCTCCCCGGCAACCGTTATCTCCTGCCCGACCTGGAGGTCAGTGACGGCAAGACCAAGGTTCGGGTCCAATGGCTCCGGTATTTGAGCCCCCAAAAGCAGGCTTGGTTGCTTGCGGTCAAAGACCAACTGCCTCTGGGCTACCTTTTTGTCCTCAAGGGCCAAAGGGTCAAGTACCAGGGGCTGGTGGAAGCCCTGGGGGGCAAACTTGCCTTGGTGACCACCGACCTGACCGCTCCCTTTTTAAAGAAACAATTGGACTAGAGCCAAGATGCGAAAAAAATGGGACGGACATTGTCACAGCCAGTTTTGCCCACATGGCAGAGGCGAGGCAACCGAAGCGATGGTCCGCCAAGCGGTAGCCTTGGGCTTTGAGCGGTTGAGCCTGACCGAACATGCCCCCTTGCCGCCGGGGCTATTGGCGGACCAAAAACTTTTTGACGAACTGGCCCTCAAGCCCCAGGAGCTGGAGCCCTACTTCGACCATGTCCGGGGGCTCAAACAAAAATACCAGGGACAGATCGAGCTCCTGGTCGGCTTGGAGGTGGACTACATTCCAGGTTTTGAAGAGGTTGTGCTTGACTTCTATGACCGCTGGGGGGACCAACTGGAGGACAGCCTGCTTTCGTTGCACTTTTTGCCCGGCCCCGATGAGCCTTTGATGGTGGACTTTTCCCCCGAAGACGTGGCGGCAAGGCTGCTGCCCCATTATGGTGGATTGGAAGCAGTGACCTTGGCCTATTGGCATTGGGTGCAGGAATCGGTCCAGTTGCCTTTCCGCAAGTACCGCCCCACAAGGTTGGGACACCTGGGGCTGGTCAACAAGTTTGCCCAGGTGTTTGAACCTTGCCGTTTGGAGCGGGACTTTTACCGCCCCTTGGCCCAGGAAATCGCCCGGTCGGGCTACCAGTTGGATTACAATTGTTCGGGCTATGGCCGCAAAACCTGTGGCCAAGCCTACCTGCCCGGTGCTTTTTTGGCTTTGGCCCAGGAATTGTCCATCCCCTTGGTTTATGGTTCTGATGCCCATGGAATCCAAGCGGTAGGTCAGTTTTACGACCATTATCTCAAGGACTTGAATGCTTAATTGGCCCTCCTTAGAACCGATTTTCTCCGAAGAACGGCCCGAACGGTTCCGGCCCGAGTTGGTCAAGATCGTCCTGGGGCTGTTGATTCTCTTCACCTTGGTTTCCCAAGGTCCCTTCGACCCGGACCCGATGAATCTGGTCTGGCCCGCCCAGGGGATCGAAAACTGGTTTGGCCTACCCGGAGCGATGTTTGCCGGATTTTGGCTGCGGTTTTTTGGTTGGTCTTCCTTGATGTTGGTAGTGTTTTTGTTGTTTTCCCAAAGCACCCAACGGCGTTTTGCTTTGGCCTTTGTGGCAGCGGTGATTCACTTTTTGGGTTTTGCCTTGCTGGTCGGCTTGCTCTTCCCCACCGGGCACCCGAGGCTCGAACAGGCTTCGGGCCTTTATGGGCTGATGGGCAACCAAGCGCTGGGGTGGATCGGGGTGCGGTTCTTGGGCGTTTTGGTTTTGACCGCCTTTTTGATCAAGGCCTCAATGAACTACCGGCTTAAAAACCATTTTTTGGTTTTTTTGTTCCAAGGGGTCTTGGGGGTTTTGGCCATGGCCGAGATGTTCAAGGAAACCTTTATGGGCCTCAAGGCACTAAGCCCCAGCCAGCTCAAGCAGAGTTTGATGGCCGAACCTGCCTCGGGCTTTGGGCAAAACGATGAGGACACCACCCCCGAGCCGGGGCAATATGAAAAAGTCGCCGCCCCCTATGCTCCCGATGATGCTTTGATGCGTGCGGCTTTGGAGGCGTTGGAGAAAAATCCCTTGGGCGATTTTGGAGCAGAAGAAAAGAACCCGAAAAATTCGTCTTGACTTGTGGTTTTTCTTTTCGATAGCCTAATTACATTCAGTCGAGAGTACCTTCCCTGTTCATTCATACGCTTCTTTTAACTACCCGGTTTTTGATCCCTTGCTTTTTTGCTCCCTCCCCCAATCCTTTTGCGGAATCTTGATTCCAAACCCCTAGCCGATAGCTCCCTGTGTCAGTTGCAAAAACCCCCGTATCCAAAGCTCTCCCCAACAAGTCGGTCCGGTCGATCATGGCGGAAGCCAAAACCATTTCCCCGGACACCAAGGCCAAACTGACCGTCAACGGGATTGAGCCCTTGATTCTCTCCGAACTCAAACGGATGGACATCAAGGCCCTGGAAAAGATCGCCAAAGAGTACGACATCGAAAACGCAACCTCCATGTTGCGCCAAGACCTGATCTTCGCTCTGCTCAATGCACAAACCGCCAAAGGCGGGGCCATCTACTCCCAAGGGGTTTTGGAAACCTTGCCCGACGGCTTTGGGTTCCTGCGCAGTCCCGACTTCAACTACATCCCCGGCCCCGACGACATCTACGTCAGCCCCAGCCAGATCCGCCGTTTTAACCTCCGTACCGGCGACACGATTGAGGGCCAAGTGCGGCCGCCCAAGGACAACGAGCGGTATTATGCGCTGCTCAAAGTCGAGAAGTTGAACTTTGAAGAACCCGAGCATTCCAAGGACAAAACCCTTTTTGACAACCTCACCCCCCTGTACCCCGACGAAATCATCCGGCTTGAACATGGCGGCAAGGACAAAACCAGCCGGGTCATTGACATGTTCTGCCCGATTGGCAAAGGCCAGCGGGGCTTGATCGTCGCTCCGCCCAAGGCGGGCAAAACCATGGTCTTGCAAAACGTAGCCAACGCCATTACCACCAACTACCCGGACATCTTTTTGATCGTCCTGTTGATCGACGAGCGGCCCGAAGAAGTGACCGACATGCGCCGGTCGGTCAACGGCGAGGTGATCAGCTCCACCTTCGATGAACCGGCAACCCGGCACGTCCAGGTAGCCGAAATGGTGATCCAAAAGGCCAAACGCTTGGTCGAGCACAAACACGACGTGGTGATCCTGCTCGACTCGATCACTCGGCTCGCCAGGGCCTACAATACCGTCATCCCTCCTTCGGGCAAGATTTTGTCCGGTGGGGTGGATGCCAACGCCCTGCACAAACCCAAACGGTTTTTTGGGGCCGCCCGGAACATCGAAGGCGGCGGGTCCTTGACCATCTTGGCCACCGCCTTGGTGGACACCGGTAGCCGGATGGACGAGGTGATCTTTGAAGAATTTAAAGGCACCGGCAACATGGAATTGGTGCTGGACCGCAAGTTGGTGGAAAAACGGGTTTTCCCGGCCATCGAGATCGACAAGTCCGCCACCAGGAAAGAGGAACTGCTCATCACCAACCTTGCCGATGTTTGGAAGCTCCGCAGGCTTTTGGCGGCGACCAAGGCCCAGGAAAGCCTGGAATATTTGCTTGACAAGATGGAAAAGTATCCCTCTAATGAAGAACTTTTGAAGATGGTCAACGGTTGACCGACCGTACCCTCTTCGGACCCGACTTAAACGAACGTTTCGTCAACCTCCTAGGCTGTCCCTAGGTGAAATCGAAACCCCAAGGAGCCCAATGAAAGCCGACATTCATCCCAAGTACACCGACACCAAATTCTCTTGCGCCTGCGGCTTTGAGTCCACCATCCGCTCCACCCTCGGTGGGGTTCACAAGGTGGACATTTGCTCCAACTGTCACCCCCTTTATACCGGCAAAGAAAAGCTGGTTGACACCGAAGGGCGGATTGACCGGTTCAAGAAGAAATACGAGAATATCTCGGTTGGGAAAAAGAAGTAATCCACTCGGGGCTCTGCAAGGAGCCCCGGTCTTTTTCCTCCCCCCAAATCCATGTTTGACAAGCTCGCCCGTATTGCCGACCGCTTTGAAGAAGTGACGGCCTTGCTCGGGCATCCAGATACCCTCTCCAATTCCAAGCGCCTCCGGGAAGTCTCCCAAGAACAAGCCAAGCTCAAGCCGATCTATGATCTTTTTGTGGAGCTGAAAAAGGCGACCGAAGAGCTGGAAGGCAACCAAGCGATCATTGAAGACCCGGCCGAAGACCCGCAGATGAAGGAAATGGCCAGGGCCGAATTGGGGGAACTCAAAAAACGGGTGGCCCAACTGGAGCAAGAAAGCCAACTGGCCCTGCTGCCCAAAGACCCGGATGATGGCAAAAACGTGATCCTGGAGATCCGGGCCGGAACCGGCGGGGACGAAGCGGGCATCTTTGCCGGCGACCTCTTTCGGATGTACCAGCGGTATGCCGAACAAAAACGCTGGACCTTGGAGGTCCTGGAATCCAGCCCGGCGGTGCACGGCGGGTTCAAGGAGATCACCGCTTCGATCGAAGGGGCCTTCGTTTTTGCCAACATGAAGTTTGAGGCGGGCACCCACCGGGTCCAGCGGGTACCCGCCACGGAAGCCCAAGGGCGGATCCACACCAGCGCCTGCACCGTGGCGATCCTGCCCGAAGCCGATGAGGTTGAGGTCAACATCAACCCCGCCGACCTCAAGATCGACACCTACCGTTCCTCCGGGGCCGGGGGCCAGCATGTCAACAAAACCGAGTCCGCCATTCGGATCACCCACGTCCCGACCGGCATCGTGGTCGCCTGCCAGGAAGAGCGCAGCCAGATCAAGAACCGGGCGAAGGCGATGAAGTACCTCCAAGCCAAGATTTACGACCAACAAGCCCAGGCCCAGGCCAGCGAGTTGGCGGTTTTACGCAAAAACATGGTAGGCTCCGGTGATCGGTCCGAGCGGATCCGTACCTACAACTACCCCCAAGGCCGGATCACCGACCACCGGATCGGCCTGACCCTCTACCGTCTCGAAGAGGTCATGAACACCGGCTCGATCCAAGAGATCGTCAACGCCCTGGCCGCCGACCAACAAGCCGAACTGCTCAAAGCCGACCTGGGCTAGCCCTGGAGACGGAGCCCGAAACCGGCCCAGGTAACAGGCCCAACGGCCCTCTAAAACAACCCCATCCTTCCGCTCCCGAGGGCTGGACCGGCTACCGGGAAATGGGCTCCCTGGCCTTGACCCCCAGGTTGTCCATCACCTTTTTGATCTGCTCGGCCCGGTAGGGCTTGAGCATGTAATATTCGCAGCCCTCCTTGAAGCTCTGCTCGATCACGTCCTTGTTACTGTTGGCCGTAGCCATCACCACCGTGGCTTGGAAGTCGTCCATCCGCAGGTACAATTCTTCGTATTCCCGCAGTTGCCGCAAAACCTCTCGGCCATTGATCTCGGGCATCTCAATGTCCAAAAAGAGCAGGTAAAACCGGTTGTCCGACTCCAGCGAGGCCTTGTACATCGCCAGCGCCACATAACCGTTGGTGGTCTGCTCCACTCGGCCATAAGGGGCCAACATCTTGGCCAGCAAAAACAAATTGTTTTTGTCGTCGTCCACCAACAGTATCCTAGGCTGCATCCTCCCCCCTCTCCAAAGAAAAACAAAAACCGTCCCGAACTTTGGGCAATGTGTTTCAACCTGTCAACTGCTGAAAGCCCCAGGAAAAAGTTCCGCACTCTTGGGCGCAGGTTTTTGAGGCTGCATTCCCCCTTCTGCACCACCAATGTTTTCATCAGAGCAGATATTATTTCCGCTTTGGAAATCGCCTGTTCGTTAACGGCCCGCTGCCATTCTTGGTATTGGTAATTTGCAGAACAGAAGTATTGTCTGCTCCTATCAAAGGTAAGAGAAGGCCTCTTGGTAGAGCCGCAAGACGGTGTCCAGCTGGCCTCGGTCGGTGGGTTGTTGTCCGCTGGACTGTCCTTTGATTTTGACCCTCACTTTTTAGGAGAAGAGCATTTCCCCCCCAAGTGAACCCAAAAGCCCCCAAAAGGCCCGCCCGACTCGACCAGGACCCCACCTTGACAACCGATCCACCGGACCTATAGCCTTACCCAGGTTTCAAAACGAGGCTACACCCAAGGCACCAGTCCCTGGTGGCAGTAATTCCACCGCAATCCTGTTCCGTTTGGTTTTGTGAAAAAGCTGATCCAAGGGATCGTAGAGTTTCGCCGCAACGTCCAAGAAGGCTACCGGGAAGCTTTTGGCCGGTTGGCCACCGGCCAGTCGCCGGACACACTTTTTATCGCCTGTTCGGACAGCCGGGTGGTGCCCAACACCTTTGCGTCCACCGACCCTGGAGACCTCTTTGTGTTGCGCAACGTCGGCAATCTGGTCCCCCCTTGCGGTCAAGACGGAGTTTCGAGCAGCGATGAGTCCGAAGCGGCGGCCATCGAGTATTCGGTTGAAAGCCTGTCGGTCCAGAACATTGTGGTTTGCGGCCATTCCGAATGTGCCGCCATGAAGGCCTTGATCGACAACCGGAACAAGGTGAAGTACCCGAACCTCAAAAGCTGGCTCCGGCATGGGGATGAAGCGGTGCAACAATTGGCCGCAGGGATCGCCCTAGACCCCACCCTGGCCAAGCACAACCAGCTTTCCCAACTCAACGTGCTGCTGCAAATGGAGCACGTTAAGTCTTACCCGGCGGTCAAAAAAAGACTGGAAGAAGGCACCCTGGGGGTTCACGGCTGGTGGTTCGACATCGCCAAGGCGGATGTTTATGCCCTGGACGAAGGGTGGAAACGGTTTACCCTGATCGACGAAGAAGCAGCCGAACGGATCATCCGCCGACTGGTCCCCTAGTCCACCGGTAGAACCGAGCCAACCGTCAGGGTTTGCCCCTGGGGGCCGGTGGTGAGGGTTACGTTGATGAGGACCCTTTTGGTTTGCCCTCCCCCACAAAGCACCCGAATCTCGTAACAACTGGGCACCGGCAGGCCATGAAGCCGAGCATTGTTGCGGTCCGAAACCAATTCCAGGTCCAAGGGATGGACCAGTTCCTCCAATTTCTTGCCGATCAACTCCCCGGCGCTGTAGCCCAAAAGCTCGGCCAAACGGACGTTGCCGTAGATCAGTCGGCCATTTTCCATCAGAAAGTTGCCGGTCAAACAAGGCTCGTCTTCCTGCGGAAAGGGGGCCACCTCCAGCCACCGTGCCCAGTCGGGCGAAGTCAGCTCCGAGGGGGACTTTTGTTTGGCTTTTTTTTTCCGTCCCAATATAGACATCTTCCCTAGCCTTGGCGCAACAAGATGTTTGTCGGTTGAGAGCCCAAACCGGTATCCTTCAGCCTAATTGGGCTTGGGGGCCAACCTGGGGGGTTGGGAGAGGATCTTTTCGATCTTTTCTCCCAAAACATAAGAGTCAAAGGGCTTGACCACAAAACCGGTCACCCCTTCCTTGGCTGCTTCCAAAATGTTGTGCTTTTGGGCTTCCGAGGTAATCATCACCACTGGAATCTGCCGTAACTTTGCATCTCCCCGGATCTCTCTGAGCAAAGTAATACCGGTCATCTTGGGCATCTGCCAATCAAGCAGCACCAAGTCCACCGGCTCACTGTGCAGGATCTTTAAGGCCTCTTCCCCATCCCCGGCTTCGTGGAAATTTTGGAAGTACAGTTCCTCCAGGGACTGGCGCACCAAATGCCGCATGGGGGCAGAGTCGTCAACGATCAGGATGTGGATCTGTCGGTCGGTGGACATCAGGCTTCCTCTTCTTTTTCCGGTTGTGCTGCCGTCGGAACTTCAACCTTACGTTTGAATCCGTCGAGTTTTGATTTTTGCAGTTCCTCTCGGTCTTCAAAGTCCCGTTTGACCTCGTTGAAGTAACCTAAAAACTGGCTTTTTTCCGCCGGTTTCATGCTGGCCATCTTTTCGTCTTTGAGGCGGACAAAGAAGTTGAGGTAGTTGCTGGCAGATTTGGCGTTGTTCTGGTACAGAGCCAATTGGAACAGCAGTTTGGCCGAGCGAAGGGAAAGTTCGTTGTCCCGGGTGGACAACATCAATTCCTTGGACAACCGCTCGGCTTCCAGCAGTTCCTTTTCCGCTTCCCCCACATGGCCCGCATTCACCAAAATCTCTGCCAACCCCAGGCCCAAAAAGATGATCCCCCACCGCTGCCGGTCGTCGGGCCTTGCCTTTTGGAGCTGGTTGAGGCAGTGGATCGCTAGGCGGTACAGCTTTTCTACATGAGGCACCGAAGGATTTACGCTCTCCAGCTCTTGGAGCAACATCCCGTAGCTGGCTTTACGTTTTTCCGTCCCTTCCATCCATTGGACCAAAAAGTCCCGGTCCTCAAAAACCGGCGGGACCTTGTCCACCTCCTTGGCCCGGAAGCTTTCTTTGGCCGGAGAGGCAAACAGGCAGTTGGGGCAGACGCTGATCTTCACCTTGTTGAAATCCAAGGGGTGGTCCTGGGCGGTCATGGCTCCGACATAAACCGGCAGGCCAAAGAGGTTGGTCGCAGGTTTTTGGCTTTTGGGCCGCAACCGGTACACCTTGATCGGCAGATTGTTGTCACAAAGATAGCAGGTCTGTTCCCGATACTGGAGGCTGTTGTTTTCGCCGTGAGGCAACCAGCGGTCTTCACTTTTTTCCAACGAAGAGCCGGAGCCCAGGTCCACGAAGGCACCCAGCTTGGCCAGACTTTTTCGTTTCTGCCGCCAAGTGGTACCTCGTTTACACCAGACCAAGGTGCGGTCTTCCAGGGAGGCGGGGAGATTGCAGGCCTTGATGTAGTCCCCAATAAAAATCATCTCCTTGTTGGCCAGCTCATCGTTGAGCGACATGACCCGGAGCACCTCAAAAAAGATCAGGTAGATCACTTCCATTTCCAGGCCCGGAGGCGGGGAAAGCAGGGAAGGGCGCATACGGTTTTTGATGAAGGCGAGCAGCCGCTTTTTTTCCTTTTCTTCCGCCACAAAACTGAGGGCAGTCCGCAGGAGCTTGATCTCCATCGGGTCCACAATGCCGTCGATCATCACCACGCTGACCAGCACCTCGGCGTACCAGACCTTTTGCTGGTCAGTCATCTGGTGGAGCGGCACCCGGGGGTTTTTTAGAGTGACCTCACGGGGGACCAAAAGCCGTTGGTCTTCTTGCCACCGAAGCCCCTCTTCGGCCCACTGCATCAAGGTGTATTGGAAGCTTTTGGCAAAACCGAATTGGTTGGATAAGGTCTCCAGGAAGTTACGCTCCTCTTCGGCCAAGTCCCAGTCGGAGATGGAGAAGTTGAGGACCTCCAGGTAAACCTGGGGGAGCAGTTTGCGGTCCAGGTCGGGGGGGAGGACGATCGGTTCGCCTTGGTTGTTTTCCAGGTGCCGCATCAGTTGGGTGCGGTTTTCCAAAGATTTGAACAAACCTATCAGCCGTTGGAAGCTCTCGAATTCGCTCAAGACGATCTTCCCGTCCGCCCAAATGGCGTGGATCAGCAGATTGGCGAACCAATACTGCTGTGCGGGGGTCAAGAGTTTCATCAATTCTTCCATTTTCCTCCTGGAATGAACCTTTTTCCGTTGCACCAAGCGGGCGGACAAGGCTCCTCAATCTACGCAATTTTTTTTAATGGGGCAACCCATGTTTCAACCTAAACTGACTGGGGATTTGGCCTTAGAGAAGACTACCGACCCTGGAGGCTGGAGGGATTGGCCGGACCGAGGGCGAAGGCTAAAGACTCTCCTTTTGAAAGCAGAGCTATTTTAAGGGGTGGCGGCCCCCCTGAAAAAAACCGGAGCGGCAACCATCCCCGGTTCCAAGGTCCACAACCTTGTGCGTCCTCAGCCCCAAAAAAACGACGGAGGTAAAACCGGGCCTGACAAGCAAAACCACCCGACCGAAGCACTCACTGTTTATGGTCCATCCGGCGCAACAACTCCCAACCGATCCCCGCCCCCAGCCCGACCCCCGAGCCCACAGCGACACAAGTCAACAAAATGGCGAACATGAACCCTCCCCAGGTTGCCAGGGGGAGAACCGTTCCGTTGGGGGAAAGTTCCGCCGCCCTCTTTGTGGATGGAGACTTTATGACATATGGTGTTTGTTGCATAAGCCGGACCTTGCCTGGAAGTGGGAGTGCAAAAGCACCCCTTTGCTTGGGGATTGGCCCGCCGCCTCTGCTCCCCTACAAGGGCCCCCAAATGGGGGTTGCCCAAGAGTGCCTGAGCGGCTAAAAAGGGAGACACCTCTCAAGCAAACTTCTTTTTTGGCCCAAAGCACATGGAACCAACCAGCTACCTCCAGTCCTACCTTGCAAAACTCACCTCCGGCAGCGAAGCCAACCCGGCGGTGGCCGCCTATTATGCGGCCCTGGACCAGATCTCCAAGGTCAACCCGGCGGTGGTCCAGGGAATTGTAGGTGAGCTTCGGGACCAAAGAAGGAACCTCAAGTTGATCGCTTCGGAAAACTACTCCTCCTTGGCGACCCAATTGGCGATGGGCAACCTTTTGACCGACAAATATGCCGAAGGTTACCCGCAACACCGGTTTTACGCCGGTTGCGACAATGTGGATGCCATTGAGACCGAAGCGGTCAATCTGGCCAAGCAGCTTTTTGGGGCTGAACATGCCTACGTCCAGCCCCACTCCGGTGCGGACGCAAACATGGTGGCCTTTATCGCCATTTTGCTGACCCGAGTCCAGGCCCCGGCCCTGGAGGCGCTCAAGGAAAAAAATCCCTCCGCCTTGAGCCGTGAGGTTTGGGAAGGGGTGAGGGCGTTGATGCACCAGCAAAAATTGGTGGCCCTGGACTACTACTCAGGCGGCCATTTGACCCACGGCTACCGGCACAACTTCTCCGCCCAGATGTTTGACGTTTATTCTTATTCGGTGGACCGGGAGTCGGGGATTTTGGACCTGGAGGCGATTCGCAAGCTGGTCTTGGAGGTCAAGCCTTTGATCCTCTTGACCGGCTATTCCGCCTACCCCCGGAGAATCAACTTCAAGGCCATGCGGGCCATTGCCGACGAAGTGGGTGCGGTCTTTATGGTGGACATGGCCCACTTTGCCGGACTGGTGGCAGGCAAGGTCTTCACCGGGGACTACAACCCGGTTGCCCATGCCCACGTGGTCACCACTACCACCCACAAGACCCTGCGCGGCCCCAGGGGCGGGATGGTGCTTTGCACCCAGGAATTCGCCGAGTCGGTGGACAAGGGTTGCCCGGCCATTTTAGGCGGTCCCCTGCCGCACATGATGGCCGCCAAAGCCGTAGCCTTTACCGAGGCGCTCAAACCGGAATTTTCCACCTATGCCCAAAAGATTGTGGAAAACTCCCAGACCTTTGCCCAAGCCTGCGTGGACCTCAAGATGCCGGTGGCAACCGGGGGCACGGACAACCACCTCTTTTTGGTGGACGTACAAAAGGGCTTTGGCTTGACCGGCAGGCAGGCAGAGTCGGTGCTGCGAGAGTGCAACGTCACCCTCAACCGCAACAGTCTCCCCTTTGACGGCAACGGCCCCTGGTACACCAGCGGTCTGCGCCTGGGTACCGCCGCAATTTCCACCTTGGGGATGGGAAAAAAGGAGATGGTTGAAATCGCCTCGATCCTGCATCTGGTTTTGTCCAACACCAAGCCGGCCAAGGTTGCATCGGGGGCCAACGCCGGACAGGAAAGTAAGGCGAACTACCAAATCGATCCGCTAGTGGCCCAAACTGCCCAAGCTCGGGTCCAGGCCCTTTTGGGTCAATTCCCTCTGTACCCGGAGCTGGACCTGGCGTTTCTGCTCAGCCCCTTTGGTCTGCGCTAGTCCTATCCATCGGACATCACCTGATCGAGCCCCGGCTGGGGCTCGGTCTAGGTATTTGCACCTATCGATTTTTCCATTTTTTCCCTAGGCATTTCAAGGAATTTTGGTAGTCTGTCGCCAGAGATGGGGAAAACTCCCTACTTCTCTGGGGCAACACCATTCGTTCCTGAGGTCTTGGGTATCACAGTGGCAAAGCTAGGTTTTTTAGGTTCAACTCCCCCCAAAACTGCCCAAAACGGCAGCCCCAACCTGTCAGCGGAAGCCCAGGTCACCGAAGGTCTGATTGCCTTCGAGCGGCAGGCCTACTCGGTGGCCGAGGCGCTGTTTGTGACCGCCCTCAAGCTTGCGCCGGTAAAAACCGCCGAACGGCTGCGCACCCACCTCTCCCATTCCCTTTCCGCCGGACGGACCGAAGAGGCCCTGGCCCTGGGTAAGGCGCTTTTGGATGTCTTCCCCGAGGACTTTGACCTGACCAACAAGCTCGGCCACATCCACCGCCGGGCCGGGCAACTGGACTTGGCCAAAGAGTTTTACCGGCTGGCGTTGGCCAAAAACCCCAAGTATGTTTACCCCCAGTACAATCTGGCGGCCTTGGAAGCCGGGGTGGACCTCTTCGACCAGGAGGCCAAAACCGCCCTGGACCGTTTGGCCCGCAATGACGAGCACCACCTTCCCGACTTTTTGGGTGGCCCCGACCTGCTCAACCAACTGCGCCAACAGATGTCGGCCAGCCAAAAGGAAGAGCAATGCCAAGAAATGGTGTTATTGATCCGCAAAAAAGCCGCCAGTTTTTCAATTGTCGAGATCGAAGAGGCCATTGCCCTGTGCGACCAAGTAACGATGTTGGAGCAACAGGAAATCGAGATCAGTGAAGATTTGCTGGAACTGGCTTTGCGCCAAAAGGCGGCACCTTTTTTGAACCTAGAGGCGGGCCAACCTGGTTTTGGGCTGCTGGAAGCCCACCTTTTTAACCTGGGCCTCTTTTTGTACCAACACAAACGAGCCGGAGCCGCTCTGACCGAGCTGGACCAACTCAAGGCCAAAAAGAGCCGGTTTTTGTACTTGGACCTGCTGCGGGCCCTTTGTTTTTTCCAACTCGGCAACCAAGCCCATGCCTTTTCGCTCTTAGAATCGCTGGCCAAGAACCACCCTCGGAACCGTTACGTCAACGTCAACCTGGGCCAGCTGTACAAAACCCACGGCCAGAGGACCGAAGCGGCCAAGTACCTGCTCAAGACCGCCGCCCTGCTGGAGGAAACCGGCTGGGTCTTTGGCCCTAGTGCTCTGGAAGAGCAGGCCGCCAAGTTAATCACCCAAGAAAAGCCCGAACAGGCGGTCAAGTACCTGGAAGTGGCCCTGGAAAACTACCCGACCCCCGAGCTGGCCTTGAGTCTGGCCAAGGCCCATCTTTCCTGCGGCCAAATCACCCCGGCCTTTGAAAAGGTTTCCCTGGCCTTCGAGCAGAGCCGGGGCCTGAACGGGATTGAAAAAAAGATCCTTGCGGCGGGGGTGGAGTTGTTCGACCAGTTTGCCGACCTGATGTACCGGTCCAACCGGATCAAGGAAGCCGCCCAGGCCTTTGAATACTGTGCCAAGCTCGCCCACCGGCCGGAATTGCTGCAAAAGGCCATCAAGCTGCACCGGGCCTTGAACAATACCGAAAAGGTCCAGGCCCTGGAAAAGGAACATGCCGCACTGGTGGGGGACATCAAGGAACTACAAAACCAAAGCCGCCCGGACGAGCTGATGGCCCAAGGCAAGGCCGCCTTGGCCAAGAAGGACTACCAAAGAGCCATTTCCGCCTTTGAGGCCCTGCTCCTGATCAAGCCCGAGCCCCAAGCGGTGGCGTATCTGTACAAGATCTACGTCTCCCTCAAGCAGACCCGTGCCTTGACAAGGTTGCAGCTGAACTGGAAGTGGATGTTGGAAAAAGGGGCGACCAACCCAAACCTGAGCTGACCCCAAACGTCACTGGCGACGGGGGTAAAGGAACCGGCCAAAGAGTCCTGCTCTTGGCCCCCAGTCAGCCCCTTCAGCTTGACCGGCCTACTCCTTCCCCTCGCTTTCCAGCAGCCCATTGAGCGCCGGAGCCAGATTGCGCTGCATCACCCGGATCTGCCCCTCTTGCCGGGCCAGGTGTTGGATCGCAAAGCGCTCTGCCAGGACGATCCGGTTGTGGTAGGGCCGGAGGTCCGGGTTTTGGACCGCATCTTGGCCCAAGTGGAAGAAGTTGGCCCCCTGCTCGGCCAACCAAAGTTCGGATTCATAGGCTTGGCGGATCAAGAGATAAGCCAGAATCATGTCTCCAAACAGGTCCACCAGGGTCCGGGCGTTGACCAGTGCGGCGGCGCTTTTGCCTGCCTCCGGGTTCCATAGGTCGTTGACCAGCAGGAACAACCCCCCGGCAAAGTCGGTGAAGATTCCGATGGTTTCCTTGAGTCCCCCGGTTTTGGCCGCCAACCGGCTGACCTGCTCAAATTCCTTGAACAGGCTCGCAAAGGCACGGCCCTCATTGCGGGGTAACACTTCGGTGACGAATCTGGCGCACCAGTCCAGGTCCGAACCGCCCAAAAGACCGACCAGACCGGAGATTTGCAGTCCGTCCAGCAGCTCCAACCGGTCGTTTCCGGTCAACTTTACGGCAGAAAGCAGGGCCTGGGGCACATGTTTGCCTGCATACACCTTGAGGACCGTGCGGTAAAGCTCCAGCAGATCCGAAAAGTACTCTTCCTGCCCCGGCTTGGCTTGGCTCAGACAGTCCTGGTAAAAGGCGATCTGCAACACCGCCCCGTTGAGCCCTTCGGCCAACCCCTTGATCTCCACCAGCTGGTCCGCCGCCAGGGGGTGGTACAGCAAGGCCATGTCTTTTTTGGGGTCCTCTAGGTCTTGGACCCTTTTTTGCTGCCCCGCTTCCAGGGCCGCTTGGCAGGCCTGGGTGCAGAGGGAGGATTGCAACAGCAGGACTTGGTCCGCAGCCAGGGCCAAAACGGAACAGGTTGGGTCGATGAATTCCAACAACTGGGCTTCTTCCGTTGGTTGGGCAAAGTCCACCGCTCCAACCCCCACCGGCCCCCGAACAGGCACCAAGGGGCTCGCTCCAACGGCGGACAAAAAGAGGCCCAGTTTTTCCCCTTCCGGGCTGCCCAGCTTGGCTAAAACCAAAAACAGGGTTTTTAGATGATTCAACTCAAGGTACCGGCCCACCAGCGCCGGAGTCCGGCCGGTCAACCGGTAGGGTCCTGGGCCTTGGGCGAGCAGGGTTGCTTCCAGGTCCCCCAGGGCGGGGAAAAACCAATCCACTGCCCCCAGTATCGTCCCGTCCAAAAGGCCTTTCACCTGTGGGTCTTGGTCCCCAAATTTCTGTTCCAACAACCTGGCGGCCACCAGACTTTGCATCCAAGCGAGGTACAGCCAAGGGTCAAGACCGGCCAGCTCTTGTTGGTAAACCCGCTGCAAGGTCAGGGGTAGGGCAGGAGTCCTAGAGGCCAAGGGCCCGGCGGTTTCCTGGAAGATCAGTTTCCAGCGGTTGAACCGCTCTTCTCCCTCCAGATCCTTGAGCATCTGGGAAAGACCGGCCAAATCCTCTTCCCGCCAATGTTGTAAAGCCTGCAAGGCTTGGGGCAGGTCAAAGCCCTTAAAACCCTCGGAGTGACTCAAAACCTGGAGATTGAGCAGTCTCCCCAAGAGGAACTGGTGCTTTTGGAGCGGCTGGTTCATTCGCTTTCTGGTTGGTTGTTCGGCTTTTTGGCCGCAGGTTTCGCCTCTTTGGCGGGGGCAGCCGGAGCTTGGCCTGGGGCACCGGCCGGAGCTTGTCCCTGGGCTGCGGCATCGCTGGTTTGGTCGGGCGGATTTTGCCCTGCCTCTTTGGCGGCTTCTTCGTCTTGGATTCGTTTTTCTTCTTCCGGGGTCGCCTGGACCTTGCCGTCTTCGATGTCCTTTTTCTTTTGGATCCAAGCGGCTTTCACCGCCTCTTCCTTGGCCAAGGCCTCTTCCATCTGCTGCTTGGCGACCAGCTCGGAGTACTTTTTCTCAGCTTCCAGGTCCACAAACTTCCCGGCGAAGGGAACCCGGATCAGTTGGGTCAGGTCAAACCTCCAGCCCTTTTCCTCCAGGATGGCGGTCAAAGTCATATCCTTGAGCAGCTTCCGAGTCGGGTTGAGTTTGTATTCAAAGTTGACCCGCACATCGAGCAGAACATAGTTGCGGTAAAGGATGCGGACCGATTTTACATCGTTTTCGGTCAACGCCGGTTTCCAGGACAGGTCCACCATCCGCTGGGCAAACTCCGCCTTGGAGAGCCGTTTTTTTGCCGCCCGTTGGCCCAGGTCGTACATGTCGAAATAGAGTTCTTCCTTCCACATTTCCATCAGCGACATCAGCTGGGTCATCACCTGCTTTCTGAGGATCTTGGTCTCATAGGGATTGGGCTCCGCCTGGGCCAAAGGCACCCAAAGCAGCAGGACCAACAATAGCCCCCCTAAGAACCGGACCTTGTTCATTAAACCGCCTGATCGGAAGGAGGGGTTTTTGGCACCCTCGGCTTGCGCGGGGCTTTGGCGGGTTTTTCGGTACCGTCTTTTTTGCGGGTCGTCCTTTTGGCCGCCTTGGCCGCCTCTTGGTCCAACGTCTCCGCCTGGGCCTTTTGGACCGCCGCTTCCTTTAGGGATTCGTTGGCCAACTGTTCTTGTGCCTCCCGCTCCAACCTCTGCCGTTCGGTCAAAACCGGCGCAACTTCCGCCGGGGCCTGTTTGAACAGGTGTTGCTGGGGCAGGATGTACTCCTCAAAAAACCGGCCCAACCATTCCTTTTGATCCGGCTCCATGTATTCAAAGGTATAACCCCGGTCGGTCACCTCCCAAAACTTCTTGGATTTGACCCCCAACAAGGCGTTGCGGTAGTGGTGCAGTTTTTCCAAGGTTTCGCTTTTGAGGTCTTCGATCACCAGCCCGATCAAGGCAGATTCACCCTTGGAATACATGTAGGTGGAAAGGATCAGCTGGGCTTTGCGGATTGCGTCAAAGGCGAGAAAGTCCTTTTTGGGATCCACGTTGTCTTCGAGGCTCAAAAAAACCAGCAACATCTTTTCAAAGTTTTTGACCTTTTTGTCATAGGCCACCGCCACCATACCACCCAAGTCAAAGGCGGCGGTGAGCATCACAAACCACAACCCCTGTTGCAGACAGGTTTCCCCGTAGTACTTAAAATAAAAGAGGATTTTGGAGGCCACTTCCGGGTCGTAGTCCATCACCGCTTCGGCCAGCAGGCGGTATTGGTAAAAGAGGTTGAAGATCACCCGCACGTTTTTGTCGTTGATGGCAATGCGGATGTAGGTGTTAAAAAACTGGACCATCAGGTCCAGCACCTCGTCGTCCCGGTCCCGGATTGCTTCTTCGGCCAACAGGCGGATGTTCCTGGCAATGGTAGAAACTGCATCGGGCATCACCCGGATGGAGTTTTTGTAGATCAACTCCAGGTCCATGCAGGCTTTGGTTTCGACCCACAGCCGTTTTTCGCAGATTTCCTGGTAAAAGACCTGCGAAATCCCCACGAAATATTCCTGGGGGACGATGAACCATTCAGGGGGCAACTGCTGTTTGAGTTGCTGGTAATCCAGCACCATCTCCCGCATCTGGTTGAGCGCCATCAGCCCCAGGTTGCGGTCCATCTGGTTAACCGCCGAAAGAGCCGAGTCGGTGACCTGTTCGATTGCCCCGGCCACTTCGGCCTGGGCCGGGCCCAAGGATTCTCCGGGCTTGGTTTTGATCACCGAAAGCACCGCTGTCTTGGAAGAGACCTGGATGCTGTGCAGTAAGTTGGTGGGGGTCAAGAATTTAAACAGGTACAAAAAATAGGGGGCCAACAGGGCAATCTCGACCTGGGTCGCCACCACCAGCAGGAAAATCGCCAACTGGGCAAAGAAGGTGTCCTTGATCGAATAGGTGATGTAAACCGAGTAGATCAGGGTGCAGACCATAAAGGCGAAGTAGGCCCGGTTGACTTGGTCTTCCAAGAACAAATCGATCAGCCGGGTGCCGTACCTTTGGGCGGCCAACTGGAGTACGATCGCAATGACCGTGATCATGATCCCCAAGATGGCCGACAAGAAACCGGTAAAAGGGTTCAGGGCATCGGCAACCGCCTCTCCAGAGGAAGAAAAGGCCAGCACCAAAAAAGAGTCTTCCCCGTGGAAGTTGAAGTTCAGCAGCCCGAAGCCCAGGTACAAAAAGGTGGTGATCGAGATCAGGATCCCCATCGGCCAAACCCAGAACTTGAGCTTCTCTTGGGTCGTTTCGGGGACGACCAGAGGCCTCCTGGTCGGGCGAACGGCGATGCGGCTTTCGGGGGGCAAGTGGCCCACCCGTTCGGGTGCTAGGTTGCGGTTTGGCTCGATCATCCGGGCTTGTAAAAAGCAAAGGTTAGCGGTAGTCTGACAAGACGAGAAAAGCTTTGGGGCGATTTTTGGGGCGGTCTGCCGGGAGTTTTTTCAGACGGGGAAACGGGCCCAATGGGTTCCCCAACTTGGCAAACTGCCCTCAAATGCCCCTTGGTCTTTCCCCATACTGCCACTAGGACCCGCCGGTGCGCTCCCGTGGATTCTCTGGAAGTTGCACTTTAAAGTTCAAGTAAAGTTCAACTTTGGTCCGACCGGTGACAGGTAAAATTTCTTGGAAAAGCGGACTTTTTAAGGGCGGTATTCCGGCAAGATTTCCCAGTACTTGATCGCCCGTTGGTTCACCACTTTTCCGGTTTGCAACCCAAGATGCTCCACCGTATGCCAACGGAGCTGATCGATCAAGTATTCTCCGTCGGGAAAGGAGATTTTCAGGTAAAGTTTTTCGGCCACCGCCTTACTCAAAAGCAACCGATCGTGGGGCACCTCCCCTTTTTGTCTGTTCATGGAATTCCTGGAAAGTTCGCCCAAAGGCCCACAGATTCGGTTTGAACGTGGCACCCTGACCCTTGGCCTGCCCAAGAGCGACAAGGTGGCCAAGGAGCTGCCCTTTTTGGTCTGGGATGACCGGATCGGGGCCTACCGGGCCTTGGCCCAGGAGTACCGGAACCTGATCCGCTGGTTTTTTAAGGCCCAATTGCCCTACCAGGACTTGGCGGCCCAGTATAACAAGCTCGAACTGAAAATGCAAAGCCCCCACCGGCCCCACGACTACCAAACCGAGGCCTTGGCCCGGTGGGAGCGCTCCAAAAGAGGGGTCTGTGTTTTGCCCACCGGATCGGGCAAAAGTTTTTTGGCCCAAATGGTGATCCAATCCTTAGGTAGAAGTACGTTGGTCCTGGCTCCGACCATTGATTTGATCCTCCAATGGCAAAAGAACCTGGAACAGGCCTTTGGGGTCGAGGTGGGGCTTTTGGGCGGCGGCAGTCACGAGATCAAGGACCTGACCGTTTCGACCTACGACTCGGCCCGGAACTTGGCCCCCAACCTGGGCAATCGGTTTTGCCTGTTGGTCTTTGACGAGTGCCACCACTTGCCCAGCCCCGGCTTGGCCGAAATGGCCCGGTCTTACATTGCCCCTTACCGATTGGGTCTGACCGCCACCCCGGTGGCCGAGCCGGAGCGCATCGCCCTCAGCGCCGAACTGACCGGCCCGGTGGTGTACCAACAACAGATCGACCAACTCAGCGGTAGCCACCTGAGCCCCTACAAGGTGGTCACCCTACCGGTAGAGCTGGACGAGGAGGAGCGGGAGGCCTACGAACATTACCGGTCCATCTACCTGGAGTTCAAGGACGGATTCAACCTACTGTTTCGGGGCAACACCTCCTGGAGCCGGTTTGTCATGCACGCCTACAAAAGCCCCGAGGGCAGGGAGGCCCTCAAGGCCTTTGCCATCCAGAAGGACTTGGGCCTCTGCGCCAAGGCAAAGTTCGATCTCTTGGCCCAGCTCTTGATCAAGCACCAGGGATCACGTATCCTGATCTTCACCAACGACAACAAAACCGCCTACTTGGTTTCGGGGTTGTTCCTTTTGCCGTTGATCACCCACGAGACCAAGGCCAAGGAACGCAAAGAGATTCTGGCCCGGTTTCGGGACGGACGTTGGCCGGTGTTGGTCAACTCCCGGGTCCTCAACGAAGGGGTGGACGTACCCGAAGCCCAAGTGGCGGTCATCCTTTCGGGCACCGCTACGGTTAGGGAGCATGTCCAACGACTGGGCCGGATCCTGCGCAAACAAGAAGGCAAGGAAGCACTGCTTTACGAATTGATTACCATTGGCACCACCGAGGTTTATGCCAGCAAAAAACGCCGGGACCACCGAGCCTATGCCCCCTTTTCCTGAATCCTGGGGCGGCAGGAGGTACCATTCCATCTCCCAGGCCTACCAACAGAGGTTTGGGCAAAAGGTTCACAAGCTGGCTCTGTCGGTCTCCCAAAGCTGCCCCAACCGCAGTTCGGAGATCGGTGTCTGTGTTTTTTGCGACGAATGGGGCAGTGCGGGCATCTACGTCCGGCCCGAGCTTTCGGTGGCCGCCCAGATTGCCGCCTACAAGGCGGGCATGAAGGAGCGGTTTAGGACCCAAGGGTTTCTGGCCTACTTCCAGCCCTACACCAACAGTTTCACCCGGACCCAGGACCTGGAGCGACAACTCCGGGCTGCCTTGGAAGACTCCGAGGTCTTGGGGCTGATCATCGGCACTAGGCCCGACTGCCTCAACAAAAGCCTCTTCCCACTGCTCGCCGAATTGGCCCAAGAGACCTACGTTTGTGTGGAACTGGGGGTCCAAAGCTTTGAGGACCCTGCCTTGGACTTCCTCAACCGTGGCCACGACGCTGCCCAGTCCACCGAAGCGATCCTTCGGCTCAAGGAAGTGCCCGGTCTGGAGGTAGGGGTTCATTTGATCTTTGGGCTGCCCCATGAAGGGGACCAAGAGATCCTGTTTGCCGCCCACGAGACCAACCGACTGGGGGTAAACAACGTCAAGCTGCACAACCTCCATGTGCTCAAAAACACCCCCTTGGAAACCCTGTACCGGCAAGGGGACTTTACGCCCTTAGAACTGGAGGAATACGCCCGAAGGGTGGTGCTGTTTTTGGAACACGCCAACCCGACCTTGGCGGTAGGCCGGTTGGCGGCCAAGGCTTCCCGGGAAGAGGAGCTGGTTGCCCCGGCCTGGACCGCCCAAAAGATGCTGCCGATCAACCGGATCGAAGGGATGCTCAAGGCCCAAAACACTTGGCAGTCCAGGCTTTGGACCGGGGAGGCCCCATGGACCTGAACCCTTGGTTGCTCCAACTCAGGCACCGCTGGAACCTTCCCTTGGCCCTGCAATGGACCAACCTAGGTTTGGGCCTGGGGTTGTGCCTGCTTTCCGGTTTGTTGGTGGGGAACCTGTTACAAACCGCCCTGCCCGCCCCCAAGTCGGCCCCGCCTCGCTACTCGCCCCCGGCGGAACTCAAGGGCGATGAGGCCCAGCCGTTTTCCAAGTTTGAGGCCTCGATCACCTACAATCTGTTTGGGGTGGAGCTGGGCCAAGAGCCTACGGCCCCCAAGGACAACCAGGAGCCCCAAGGAGACCTTTCCTCCCTGCTCTCCCAACTGGAGCTCAAAGGGGTTTACCAGGGGCAACCCAAGCTGGCGGTCTTGGTGGACCGGCAAACCGGGCAACAGCGGGTCTTGGCCGAACAAGAGGTGAGTGACGAGCCGGAGTTCCACCAGGGCCTCAAGGTGGTTGCCATTGAAGGGGATTTGGATGGAGCCCGAGTCAAGCTGGCCTTGGGGACCAAAGAAGCATGGCTGGAAATGAATCGCTCCGGTTCTTCCTCCGGCCCCGTCACTTCGGCCAGCAGAGGGAACGATGCCGAAGGTGCCTCCCCTCAGCCAAGCAAAGCCGCCAGTACCAACGGGAAGGATTTTTATGTCAGCTCCGAAGAGGTGGACAGCCAGCTGAACAACCTGCCCACCTTGCTCAACCAAGCCCGAGTGGTGCCCTACTTCGGGGAGAACGGCAAGACCCACGAAGGCTACATGATCAAGGCCATCGACTCGGGGAGCCTGTACGAAAAACTAGGCCTGCAAAACAACGACGTGATCCAAAGGATCAACGGGGATGCCATCGACAGCCCCGAAAAGGCCTTTAATATGCTAAAAATGTTGCGCAACGAGCGGCAGATCACCTTAAACCTCAAACGAGGCGGAGAGGCTAAGACTTTGGTGTACCATATCAATTGACCTCCAGGTTGGTTTGGCCGACAAAAAAAGGTTCTGTACTAAAGCGGCAAAAAGGCATAAAAGGATTAGGACCCACAAACGACTTTGACCAAACCGGAACTGGAGCCATGACCCAAGAATCTTTCCCCCTCAAGAGCGGCAAACCTGACGAAGGGAACCAAGACAAGGCTGAGCAGTACATCCTGACGGTCTTCAACCAAGAAGGGGTGCAAGAGCGTCTGCGTGCCCAGATGCAAAAAGTGGTCAAGGACGAATTGGCCCGGATGAGCGGCCTGCTCAAGGAAGCGATCCGGGATTGGGTGATCAAGGAAAAGGCGAGGCACAACCCCGAAGAGGAGCGCCAAAAGGTCCTGCTGCTCGAAGAGCGGTTGGAAAACTTTGAGGCCAACGCCAAACAGTTGGAAGCGGAAAACCTCAAAATCCAGCGGCAATTGGAACTCAAGGAGCAGGAAAACAAGATGATGCTGGCGGGCCTGCAAAAAATGATGGGCAGAAAAATTCGGTGAAACTGCTGGTCAAAACCTCCTCACTGCTGGTCATTCTTTCGGGCCTTGTTCTGACCTCTTGGTTGTTGGGGGAGAACGAAACGGCCATCTGGGTCCATCTTTTGCTTGGCTTTGGATATACCGTTTTGTTCCTGCTGTTTTCCATGGACCACCTTTCGGCCCACGGCAAGGGAATCAAACGGCCCGGCTTGCGAAACCTCACCGGCGTGATCCAGCTTTTTTCCGGCGGTTTGGCCCTGGCGACCGGGTTTATCCTGTACCTGTACGGCTCAAAAGCCCTCAGCCCTTGGACCGAGATCCATTTGGCCTCCACCTTGGTATTTTTGGCTGCGTTGCTGGCCCACTTTACCCTTAAAAGGACACCGCCCCGATGAACATGTTCGAGACCATCCAAAACTCTTGGTTTCTTTGGGTTTGTAGCGCCGGAATGTTGGTCTTTATCCTGCGGTTTCTCGGCAAAAATCGCCGCACCGAAGTCCAGCCGGGGATGGCTACCAAGTCGGACCAATTTTCGATGCGCACGGTTTTTTTGAGTTTCAGGAGCGGAGAGGCCAGCCTGTTTTTTACGGTTCTTTCGATCCTGTTCTGCTGCTTCCTGCTTTCGATCTCCGTGGCCAGAGAGATTGCCACAGCCGTTGGGTTTACCTTTTAGTTGCGGCTTCCCCTTTGGGGCGGCTTGAGCCGTTCCTGCCTCAGGGCCTCGCTTGGGAGAGCTGGAGCAGCTCGGCCAGCAGGTTCTCCCGTGCGTTTCTCGGTTGTTCCAACAAAATCACAAAAGGCCGCAACCCCCGGTCGGTCTTGATGTAGCCGATGTAGTTGTGCACCCCGGTTAAGGTCCCGGACTTGAGGTAGATGTTTTTGTACCTTTTGTGGGGGTGCAGCAATTCATAGTGGGGGGCGAAGGTCACCAGAATCTGGCCCAACAGGTTGGCGGTCACCCGGTTTTCCCGAGCAATGCCGCTGGCCTCGACCAGCGCAAATTCACCGGGCTTGGGGGCAAACTTCTTGGCCACCGACTGGCCAAACACCTTCAAGGACTTTTCCTCAGCTGCAGGCCAGCCGGACCGCTCGGCCCCCAAAACCAGGAACATCTGGTTGGCGATGTAGTTGTTTGAAAACTTGAGCAGCCCGGCCAAAATCTCGGGCAACTCCCGGCTGTTTTCGTGGGTCAGAATCTCCTTGAACTCCACCCCCAAGGGGCCGTAGGAGATCGGCCCTTCCAAGGTGAGCCCTTCCCTGGCAAAAACGGCCATAAAAAGCTCCCCGGTATAAAGCAGTCCCTCTTTGGGGTCTTGGGTCAGGTTGAGCCGGTCAGTGATGCCCGGTTTTAGGATCAACCCCTTTTTGGCCGAAAGCGGGGTTAGGGGGGTCGCCTTTTCGGCGCTGACCACCTGCCCGTCCTTGTTTCTCTTGAGGAAAAGGCTGTTAAAATTGACCGCCAAAGCCCCGTTGATGGCATCGTAAGGGTTGAGGGTGTTGGTGGTGCCCGGAGCCTTGGCCGGAGCCTGGAACATCGAACTGTCCAGCCGGACCGACTTGAATTGGTTCATGTTCAAGTCCTTCAGTTCCTTGGCCACCAAGGCGATCTCTTCAGAAACCAGATAAGGGTCCCCAAACCCTTGGATCCCCAGGTCCCCTTGGGCATTGATGAAGAACCTCGTCTTGGGCCGGTAGTGCGGACCCAGCTCTTCGATCAATACCGCCGCAGTCAGAACCTTGATCACCGAGGCGGGGGCGTAGGCTTCGTTGGCCCGATAGGAGACCAGCGGTTTGCCTGTTTCGTCCAACAGCAACACCGACCCTCGTTTGATCAGCTCTGTGATCTCCTTAGGGGCGGATTGGGCCAAGGTGATGGAACCGATCCCCCCCCAAAGGAGGAGGGCGAGGCCCAAGGTTTTAATAAGTCCGGTAGTTGGGCGCTTCTTCAGTGATATAAACATCATGTACGTGGCTTTCCTTGAGGCTTGCTTGGGAGATCCGCAAAAATTTGGTTTGGGTCCGTAGGCTTTGGATGTCCGGCGAGCCGGTGTACCCCATGCCCGCCCTCAAACCGCCGACCATTTGGTGCAAGGTTTCGGCCAGCGGCCCCTTGTAGGCCACCCGCCCTTCGATCCCTTCGGGCACCAGCTTCATCTCGTCCAGCCCTTCTTGGAAGTAACGGTCCTTGCTGCCTTCCTTCATGGCCCCCAGGGAGCCCATGCCCCGGTACTGTTTGTACCTGCGTCCCTGGTAAAGGATGATGTCTCCGGGGCTTTCGTCCGTCCCGGCCAGCATGCTGCCGATCATCACCACCTGGGCTCCACCAGCCAATGCTTTGACCAAATCGCCGGAAAACTTGATGCCCCCATCGGCGATGATGGGGACACCAAACTCGTCGGCCGCCTTGGCGCATTCAAAAATGGCGGTCATCTGGGGCACGCCGATCCCGGTCACCACTCGGGTGGTGCAGATCGAACCGGGGCCGATACCCACCTTGACCGCATCGGCACCGGCCAGGATCAGGTCCCTAGTCGCTTGTCCGGTCGCCACGTTTCCGGCGATCAGCTGAACATCGGGGAATTCTCCACGCAATTTTTTGACTGCCCGAAGCACCCCTTCGGAATGACCGTGGGCGGTGTCGATCACCAACACGTCAACCCCGGCCTTGACCAGTGCTTCAGCCCGGAGCATGGAATCCGTACCCACGCCAATCGCCGCCCCGACCATCAACCGGCCCGAATCGTCCTTGCAGGCGCGGGGGAATTTTTTGGCCTTTTCGATGTCCTTGATGGTGATCATCCCGGTCAGTTCAAACCGGTCGTTGACCCGCAGAAGTTTTTCGATCCGGTGTTCGTGCAGCAGCGCCTTGGCTTCTTCGAGGCTGATCCCTTCGGTCACGGTGACCAGCTTTGACTTTGGGGTCATCAGGCTGCGGATGGACCTAGTAGGGTCGGTCTCAAAACGGATGTCCCGGTTGGTGAGAATCCCGACCACCGTCGGCCCCTCTAGGACCGGAAAGCCGGAAAAGCCGTACTGGTCCGCCAGTTCGAGTACCCGGGCAACCGTGTCTTCGGGGGAAATGGTGATCGGATCGGTAATGGTGCCCGCTTCGGACCGTTTGACCATGCCAACTTGGTGGGCCTGGGCTTTGACGTTGAGGTTTTTGTGGATCACCCCCAAACCGCCTTCCTGGGCCATGGCAATGGCCAGATTGGCTTCGGTCACGGTGTCCATCGCCGAAGAGATGATCGGAATGTTCAGTTTGATTTTTTTGGTCAAGGAAGTGGAAACCTCCACTTCACTGGGCAAGACCTTCGAGTGCGCCGGGACCAGCAAAAGGTCGTCAAAGGTCAATCCATCGTTAATGATCCGCTCGGCACTCATCTAAATCCTCCTTTACAACCTCATGGTGATCCGATTAAATGGCACAGGCCCTTTTTTGGATCCGGTTCATGTTAATGGTTCAGCATAAGGCCATCTTCTCTCCAAGTCAAACGTCATGAAGGGCCTTTCCCCCCTCTTTTTAAAGCTCGAACAAGTCCAGCAGGCTCTGCCCAAACTCCGGTCCCAAGTTCTTGAATTAGGAGGGGTTCAAGGTGGTGCTTTGGCACTTTTGGCGGCCGAATTGGGCCGCAGTCTGGGCCAAGAGGTCCTGGTGCTGGTCGAGCATTTTGAAGGGGCCCGAGCGCTGGCCGAGGACCTGAGCTTTTACCTGGACCCCCAGAAGATCCGTTTTTTTCCCCATTACGACACCATCCCCTACGACCGCCAGTCTCCCGACAAGGAGGTAGTGGCCCAACGGCTGCTGTCCCTGGTGGGCTTGGCCGCAGGCCGCCCCGGAGTAACGGTCACCACGCCCCAGGCGCTTTCCCAGGTATTGGTCCCCAAAGGGGTCCTGACCGAAGCGGTGTTCTCCATCAAGGTCACCGACCTTTTTGAACCGGCCGAATTGGCCCGCAAGCTCACCCAGCTGGGGTACGTGCGGGTCGATCAGGTGGAGGACAAGGGGGAGTTTTCCCAACGAGGGGAGATCTTCGACCTCTACCCCATCCAGCTGGAAAGCCCGGTCAGGGTCGATTTTTTTGACATCGAGGTGGAGTCGATCAAGTCCTTTGACCCGGTCAGCCAACTGAGCCTGGGGTCCTTGGAATCCATCCTGGTCCTGCCTGCCCAAGAGGTGATCTACAGCCCCGAGCGGATTGAGTTGGGATTGGGCGCACTCAAGACCCTGCGGGAGGGCACCGACCCCCAGGAGTTCGGCCAAATCTACGAGGCCATTTCCGAGGGCCATTCCTTTTCGGGGATCGAAAACCTGTTGCCCCTCTTTTACTCGGAACCCCACCGGCTCCTGGACTACCTCCCCCCTTCCGCCTTGGTGCTGGTTTACGAGCCAGATCAGGTGATGAACCGGACCCGTGACGCTTTTGCCGAAACCAAACAGGAATGGGACTACTCGGTCAACGAAGGCCTTCCCACTTTGCCGCCGGACCGGCTGTTCTGGTCGCCCGAGCGGCTGAGCGAAGAATTGGCGCTCAAAAAACCTTTGTTTTGCAACTCTCTGGAATCCTCCAAGGCTGGGGCCTTGAGCCTCTCTTGTCTGACCAACCAAGGGCTGAGCGCCTTGTCCGGGGACCTGGAGAGCGCCCGGCAAAGCCCCCTGCGCCGGACCTTGGGCCAGCTGAAAAACTGGTACCACCAGGGGGCCAAGGTCCTGCTTTCCACCGACTCCTTGGCCCATGCCCAGCAGCTCAAGGAAATCCTGGCCGAGATGGAACTGACCGTAGAGATCGAGCGGGAATGGACCCTCAAGGAACGTTGGCATTTTTTCTCCCAACCCAAACTGGCCACCGAGCCCAGCTTTGTTCTCCTGCCCCAGCCGCTCAACCAAGGGTTCCGTCATGCCGACTCGGCGGGCAACCTGCAGCTGGTGGTGGTCAACCAAGAAGACCTTTTTGGCCCCAAACAAAAAAAGCGCCGGGTCCGGGGTACCAAGGCCAAGGACCTTTTTACCAGCCTTGAAGACCTCAAGGTCGGGGACTACGTGGTCCACATGGAGTACGGGATCGGCCAATACCACGGGTTGATCGGGATCGATGCGGGCGGACACACCGAAGACTTTTTGCTGCTCACCTATTCGGGGGGCGACAAGGTTTATGTTCCGGTGGACAAGCTCAATCTAGTGCAAAAGTTCACCGGCTCCGAAGGCGGGGCCATGCCCCGGCTCAACAAGTTGGGCGACAAGGCCTGGGCCAAGACCAAGGCCAAAGTTAAGGCCGAGGTGGACGACATGGCCGGGGAGCTTGTGGTGCTTTACGCCAAACGCAAGGCCCAACGGGGGGTCGCCTTCTCCCCGGACGGCAGCTTGGCCCAGGAATTTGCCCTGTCCTTCCCTTACGAAGAGACCCCCGACCAGCTGCGGGCGATCGAAGAGCTTTCCAAGGACATGGAATCCGAGGTCCCCATGGACCGTCTGGTCTGCGGGGACGTGGGTTTCGGCAAGACCGAAGTGGCCATGCGGGCCTGCCTCAAGGCGGTGGCCGATTCCTACCAAGTGGGCATCCTGGTGCCCACCACCATCCTGGCCCAGCAGCATTACGAAACCTTGGTAGAACGGTTTAAGCCCTTTCCGGTCAAGATCGGCTTGGTCAGTCGGTTCCAAAAGCCCAAACAGATCACTGAAACCCTCAAGGCGCTGGAAACCGGCCAGCTGGACATCCTGGTAGGGACCCACCGGTTGCTGTCCAAGGACGTGAAGTTCAAAAAACTGGGGCTTTTGGTCATCGACGAAGAACAGCGGTTCGGGGTCCGGCACAAGGAACAGCTCAAGGCGATGCGCACCCAGGTGGACTGCCTGAGCCTTTCGGCCACCCCGATCCCCCGGACCCTGCACATGTCCTTGATGGGGATTCGGGACATTTCGGTGATCAACACCCCGCCGATGGACCGTCGGGCGATCCGCACCCGGCTGCTCAAGTTCAGCGACTTTGTGATCCAAGAAGCGGTGGAACGGGAGTTGCGCCGTGGGGGGCAAATCTTTTTTATCCACAACCGGGTCGAATCGATCTACGAAGTGGCCACCTACCTCAACGCCCTGCTGCCCCGGATCAAGCTGGGCATCGCCCACGGCCAGATGGGGGAAACGGAACTAGAAGACGTGATGCACGGCTTTATCGCCAAGGACTTTGACCTGCTCCTCGCTACGGCCATTGTGGAATCCGGGTTGGACATCCCCAACGCCAATACGATCCTGGTCAACAACGCCGACCAATTTGGCTTGGCCCAGCTCTACCAGCTCCGGGGTCGGGTGGGCCGGAGCCGAGCCCAGGCCTATGCTTATTTCTTGACCCCCAAGGACAAACTGCTCTCGGAAATCGCCAAAAAACGGCTTTCGATCCTCCAGGAACTCAACCACCTGGGTGCCGGTTTTAAAATCGCCAGTTACGACCTGGAACTGCGGGGGGCAGGCAACCTGTTGGGTGCCAGCCAGTCGGGGCAGATCCAGGCAGTAGGGTTTGAGCTTTATACCCAAATGATCGAAGAAGCGATTGGACAGCTCAGCGAGTCCGGCCCCCCCGAGACCGCTAAGTCCGAAGTACGTCTGGATTTGGGCCTTGCCGCCAACTTGCCAGAGAGCTACATACCTAGTATGAATTTGAGGTTGGAAGCGTACAAGGAAGTGAGCCTCGCCAAAACCGAAGAAGAGCTTTGGGAGTTGCGGGCCGGCTTGGAGGACCGCTTCGGGCCGATGCCCGAGAGTGGGGCCAAGCTGTTTTTGTCGATGCAGATCAAACTTTTGGCGCAATCGATGGCCATCGAGCGGGTGGGGATCAAGGGCAAGGAAATGGAACTTTCCTTTGGCCCGGCCTTCCGCCCTGATCCAAACAAATTGTTTGCCCTGATCCAGGCCTCCAAGTTCCCGATCCGCCCGGCTCCGGGGAGCCGTTTGATTCTCGGCCTGCAAGGCGACGCTGAAGCTGCGCTGGTCTTACTTAAAACCCTCAAGCCTAGGCTTTTGGAGATCAACCTTGAAGAAGAAGACCACCCTACTCTTTAGTTTGTCTTTGGGGTTAAGCCTCCTGTATCTGGGCGGTTGCAACCCGGAAGAAAAGACCAAGGTGGCCCTGGTTCCCGAGGACGAAACCATTGCGGTGGTCAACAACCAGAAGATCCCCCTTTCCAAGTTCCAGGCCCGGTACCAGACCTTCCTCAAAAAATACGGCAGTCTCAGCCCCCAAGGGGAAGACAACCGCCAGACCATCAAGGCCATCGTGATCAACCAACTGATCACCGAAGAATTGATGACCCAAGAGGCGAACCGCAAGGGGCTCCAAATTTCCAAAGAGGAACTGGAGACCACCACCGAAGAAGCCCTGACCCCCTACCCGGAGGCCAACTTCGACCAACAGCTGGCGGCCAACAACCTGACCAAAAAGGAATGGAAGGAGCGGATGCATTTTTTGCTGCTCCAAAAGCGGCTGATCGAACAGGAGGTGCTCAACCGCATCCCGATCACCAAACGGGAGATCAACGCCTACTTTAAAGCCCACAAAAAGGAGCTGGGCCACGGCAAGGCGGTGCGGGTCCGCAACCTGACCTTGGCCTCCAAGTCCGATGCCGATGCCCTGCTCAACCTTTTGGAACGAGGTGCGGACATGAAGGACTTGGTCCGCCGCCATTCGATCAGCCCCGACCGGGTCAACGAAGGGGACCTGGGTTTTGTGGAAAAAGGCGAGATGCCGCCCGAGATCGAAGCGGCCATTTTTACCTTGAGCAGCAGCAACCTCTACAGCCCCGTGGTCCACAGCCAAGACGGGTTTCACATCTTCCAATGGCTCCGTACCCGTGCCCAATCAAGGTTGGCGGCTGAAGATGCCAAGGACGAGATCAAAACTGCCTTGGTCACCGAGCGGCAGGCGGAAACCTACGAACGTTGGCTCAACCGACTCAAGGAAAACGCCACCATCCAGATCGACGAAAAAATGCTCAAAACCGAAGAGGGCTTCTAAGGATGAACATTGTCCTGGTCGGTTTCATGGGAGCTGGGAAAACCGCCATTGGCAAGAGATTGGCCGCCCGGTTGGGCTACCGTTTTTTGGACACCGATGCTTACATCGAGGTCAAGGAAGGCAAGTCCATCGCCGAAATCTTTGCCCAGCAGGGAGAGGCCTACTTTCGGGCCTTGGAGACCCAGGCCTTGGTCCGCCTCGAATCGGTGAGCAACCATGTCATCGCCACCGGCGGAGGCATCTTGACCACTCCGGGCAACCTGGAGCTGATCAAAAAAATCGGCACCTCGATCTTCTTGAACCCTGACCTGGACAAGATCATCGAACGGGTGATGCGCAACGACAAAAGGCCCCTGGTGCGGACCGAAAACCCGGTTGAAACCATCAAGGCGCTGCACGCCAAACGGCTGCCCCTGTATCTGCAGGCCGACCTCAACTTTGTCCCCGAAGGGACCCAGTTCAACAGTATTCTAGACCAAATCATCCGGTTGCTCTAATGACGTTGTCCCAAGAATTGTTTGAACGAGGGTTGATCGAAAAAACCACCTCGGAAGAATTGCTCCCCAAGCTGGACCAAGGGGGGCTCACCTTCTACGTGGGTTTTGACCCGACCGCCGACTCCCTGCATGTCGGCCAACTGGCGGTTTTTAACCTGATGGCCCTGCTCCAGGCTCAGGGGCACAGCCCGGTGGGACTGATGGGCGGAGCAACGGGCATGATCGGCGATCCGGGGGGCAAGTCCCAAGAGCGCAATCTGCTTTCTGAAGCGCAGTTGCAAGAAAACATCCAAGGCATTGCCGCCCAGATCCACCGGTTTCTGGCCTTCGAGGGCGGTCCAAAGGCCAGAATTGTCAACAACTACGACTGGTTCAAAGGGATCGGGTTCATTTCTTTTTTGCGAGACATAGGCAAACATTTTTCGGTCAACCAGATGATCCAACGGGACTCGGTCAAGTCCCGACTGGAACGGGAAGGAGCGGGGATCAGCTACACCGAATTCAGCTACATGCTGCTCCAGGCCTACGACTTTGTGGTGCTCTTCCAAAACCACGGGGTCACCTTGCAGTTGGGCGGGGCCGACCAGTGGGGCAACATTGTCTCGGGAATCGACCTGGGCCGCCGGTTGGGCACTGCTCCCCTGTACGGCCTGACCCTGCCTTTGATCACCAAAGGGGACGGGCAGAAGTTCGGCAAAAGCGAGTCCGGCACCGTTTGGCTCTCCCCGGAAAAAACCAGCCCCTATGAGTTTTACCAGTTTTTCCTGAACCAAGCAGACGAGGACGTGGTGCGGTTCCTCAAGGTGCTCACCCAAGTTCCGCTGGCCGAGATCAAGGAGCTGGAGGCCCAGGTCCTGGCCGAGCCGCACAAACGGGCGGCCCAAAAGCGTCTGGCCGAGGACTTGACCCGGAGGGTCCACGGCCCCGAGGCCTTGGCCAAAGTGCAAAGGGCTTCCAAAATGTTGTTTGGGGAAAAAATCTCCGACTTGGATGAGGCGCTGATCACCCAAATCTTTAAGGACGTACCTTCGGTCCAGTTGGAGCGGGCAAGGCTCGAAGCCGGGTTGCCCCTGATCGATGCGCTCTTCGAGGTAGGGGCGGCCAAGTCCAAGGGGGAAGCCCGTAAATTGATCCAACAAGGCGGGGCTTATGTGAACAACGAGCCCCAAAAGGAACTGGAGTTTCTGCTTCGCCCCGAACATCTGGTTTCCGTCCGGCATCTGGTCTTGAGGACCGGCAAAAAAAACTATGCTCTTTTGGAGTTCTCTTGAACCCTTTGGTCTTGAAATTCCAGCTCCACTACCCCGACATGGCCGTGCCCAAGAAGGCCCACAACACCGATGCCGGAGTGGACCTGACTTGCATGGCGGTGGAGCAGAAGGGGGAGCGGGTGTTTTTTTTGGACACCGGGGTCAGCCTAGAGCCCCCGGCTGGCTACTACACCGAGCTGTACCCCCGGAGTTCCATGGCCAAAAGCGAGTTTGTCCAGGCCAACTCGGTGGGGATCATCGATGGAGACTACCGGGGCCGGGTCCTGATGCCGGTGCGCTATTTGGGCTCCGGCGACCCGCTTGCCGCTGCGCTCGCCCTGGTCGGCCAGCGGGTGGGGCAGTTGGTGTTAAAAAAAATGGAGAATTACGAGGTGCAGGTGGTGTCTGAACTGAACAATACCCAAAGAGGAACCGGTGGATTCGGCAGTACGGGCGCTTGAGGACATGGAGGGATTTGAGGACCTGCGACGTTTGCGGGTGGCCATTTCCCATTATTGGCTGGTTACCTGGAGAGGGGGAGAAAAGGTCTTGGCTTCAATGCTCAAGCTCTTCCCCAAGGCGGACATCTACACCCTTTTTTACGAACCCAAGGTCTGTGGTCCCTACCTCAAAGGGCACAAGGTTTACCCTTCGGCGATCAACGGGCTGCGCAACCACCACCAGTTGGTCTTCCCGCTGTACCCTTACGGCCAACGGAGCCTTAAGCTCAAAGGGGACTACGACCTGATCCTTTCGAGCGAATCGGGACCGGCCAAAGGCATCGCCAACCCCAGCGGCATTCCGCACCTTTGTTACATCCACACCCCGATGCGCTACTGCTGGGTGGACCGTGAATCTTACCTAGCCCGTGTACCCCGGTTGTTACGTCCCTTTGCGGAGCTGGAGTTTGAGCGGCTCAAACAGTGGGACCTTCAAACCGTTGAAGGGCCGGATCTGTACGTCGCCAACAGCCTCAACGTGGCCAAACGGGTGGAGCAGTTTTACGGCAAAAGCGCCAACATCTGTTACCCGCCCATCGACCTAGGGCTCTTTGAGGCCCCCTTGACCCAAGGGCCACAGGACTTCTACCTTTCCTTCGGGGCCCTGACCCCCTACAAGCGGGTGGATCTTTTGGTCGAGGCGTTCAACCGGTCTGGCAAAAAGCTCAAGGTGATCGGTGACGGCTCGGAAATGGGCCGGTTGCGGGCCCAAGCCCAGCCCAACATCCAGTTTTTGGGTGCTTTGGATTCGGTCCGGCTGGACCAGGAAATCAAAGGGGCCAAAGCCTTGCTCTTTCCTGGGGACGAAGACTTTGGTATGGTACCCCTAGAGCTGATGGCCCGAGGCATTCCGGTCATCGCCCTGGCCAAGGGCGGGGCCTTGGAGACGGTCAAACAAAGTTCCATCGGCCCTGAGGCCTCCACCGGGATTTTTTATCCCCAAGACAATTTGGAAAGTTTGGAGCTGGCCCTGGAAACCTTTGAACGAAGCTGCAACCGATTTAACCCCCAAGCCATCCGGGACCACGCCCGGCGCTTTGGAGAGGACCGGTTTTTGGCCTGTTTGGCAACCCAAGTCCGAGCCTTGTTGAACCGATGATCCCCAGAAAAAAGTCCCAGGTCTTTACCTCTCTCCTGTTCCTGAGCGACCAGCTGATCCTCTGGGCCTGTTGGTCCTTGGCCTATGCAACGAGGTTCGAGTACCTCTCCTTCCCCCCCGCCTCCAGCACCCCGCCCTTTTGGGCTTACTTCCGCATCTCCTGGGTGGTAGTGGTTTTGGGCAGCGTCAGCTTCTTTTATGCCCAAATGTACCACCCCAAACGGCTCTTCCACTACGGTGGCGGAACCGGGGCGATACTCAAGGGGATGGTGTTTTTGTCGGTGGCCCTGCTGGGGTCGAGCTTCTTTTACCGGGAATTTTCCTTCTCTCGGGTTTTTGCTCTGCACTTTGTGGTGGAAGGGTTCATCGGTGTCTTCAGTTTCCGGGTGTTTGTCCGTTGGTTTTTGGCCTACCTGAGGCGCAAGGGCCGCAACATCCGCCGGGTCTTGGTGATCGGCCAGGGCCACACCGCCGAGCTGCTCGCCCAAAAGCTCAAAGCCAACCCCGAGTTGGGGCTGATCCCGGTCGGTTACCTGGGCACCGGGGAAAACCCCAACCTGGGCCTCTCCTACCTGGGTTCCTACCGCGAACTTTCGGCGGTGATCGCCCACAAGGCGGTGGACCAAGTGTATCTGGCCTTGGATTCGGACCAACAGTCCGACCTGGGGCCGCTGAACCACCAACTGGCCATTGAAACGGTGGACCTGCATTTTGTCCCGGACATCTACCAAAGCCTTTCGATCAACCCCGAGGTATTGGACTTTGACGGCATGCCGGTCTTGGCCTTGCGCCAAAGCCCAGTGGACGGATGGAATCAGGTGCTCAAACGGGCTTTTGACCTTGCCGTGGCGGCCTGCTCGATCCTGGCGGTTTTTCCGCTTTGGATCGTGATCCCACTGTTGGTCAAACTCTCCAGTAAGGGACCGGTTTTTTACCGGCAAACCCGGATGGGCCTCGACGGAAAGCCCTTTGGGATGCTCAAGTTTCGCAGTATGCGTACCGATGCGGAAGCAAATACCGGAGCGGTTTGGGCGACCAAGGGGGACCAGCGGGTCACCCCGGTGGGCCAGTTTTTGCGCCGCACCAGCCTAGACGAGATTCCTCAACTTTTTAATGTAATCTCCGGGGACATGAGCATTGTGGGCCCCCGGCCCGAACGGCCCGAACTGATCAAAGACTTCAAAAACCAGATCCCCAACTACATGCTCCGGCACAAGATCAAGGCCGGTTTGACCGGCTGGGCCCAAATCAACGGATGGAGGGGCAATACCTCCTTGGAAAAACGGATCGAATACGATATTTATTATTTGACCCACTGGTCCATCTGGTTTGACCTGAAGATTTTTATTCTTTCCCTGTTCAAGGGATTTGTGGACCCAAATGCTTATTGACCGGGCGATTGCGCCTGCTCAGCTACGTTCACCCTTTTGGCCCGGACCGACCCAGGTATGAAAAAGAACTCCTCGAACAACAGTGGCTCCCAGTTTTCCATCGAAATGGACAGCAAGGGAGTGGTGATCTTCCTGGTCCTGGTCGCCTTGACCGCCGGGAGCGTGTTTTACCTGGGCATGTTGTTCGGCAAGGCCGGGCGTAATGCCCATGAAAAGGTAGAGCTCAAAGGGGTCGCCGGAGAACCGGCTCCCGACACCTTAAAACCCCCTACGGACCTGAAGATCTACGACCTGGGCGGAAAAACCCCGGAGGTCAACGCCTTGCAAAAGGAATTTAACTCCCTGCAAGAAACCAGCGCCCCCACGGTAGCCGCAGAGTTCCAAGCCCTGGACCAGGAAGCCAAGGATATGGAAACCCTAAAAGCCCAAGCCAAAACCTTGGACCAGGAACCAACTCCGACCGAAACCGAGGCCCCGGAAGCGAGCAAGCCCAAGGCCGAATCGGGCGCTTGGCCGGACATCGTCAAGGAAACCACCGAAAAGTCCAACCAACCGCTTTTTACCGTCCAAGTCCTGGGCACCGGGAACCGGGCCAAGGCAGACGCACTGGTGGACCAGCTGAAGTCCAAAAACTTTGATGCCTTTGTGGAGAGCCTCACTTCCGAGGGCAAGCAGATCTACCGGGTCCGGGTGGGTCGGGAGAACTCGGAGAAGATCGAGAAGGTCAAGGACCGGCTGGAGCCTTACATCAAGGGCCTGGGCCAACCGGCAGTGGTGCCGCTGCATTGATTCTATCTAGGGCAGCCCGGAGGTTTTGGGCCGCCCTTTGTTTGAAGCCTCGACTCCCCGGCCTGTGGGTGCAACGGCTGGGGGGCTCACCTGGGCCTAAGGCTTTTCCTCCAGCGCTGCTCTCCCCTCAAGCTTCCGGCTTTTTGAACCGGGCCAAGAACTTGGCCCTTGCGTCTTCCTTACGGGCCAAGGCCGCTTCGGGCGGCTCTTCGCCTACTGGAGGTTTGTCGAACAGGCTGGGGTTGATCTCTCCAACAAACCGACTGGGTAGGTTTTTGACCCATTCCCCATAAACCATCCTCGCTTGGGCCATCGAAAGCACTAGCCTTTTTTTGGCCCGGGTGATGGCCACATACATCAACCGTCGTTCTTCTTCCACATGACCATCGGTGACCGCCTTGTGGTTGGGGAATTGTCCGTCCACCATGCCCACCAGGGCCACAAAGTCAAACTCCAAGCCCTTGGCGGAGTGGATAGTCAGGAGGTTGACCTTGTCCAGCTTCTCGTCGGTGCCGTCTTGGTCGGTGAA
>MFNF01000017.1:754-3357 GCA_001783715.1 Candidatus Lambdaproteobacteria bacterium RIFOXYD2_FULL_56_26 | reverse complement strand
AACATAATCCAAAAAGGCAGCCAAGTCGGCGTTTTCCCGCCGCTCCCCGTAGAGGTATAACGTGTTGAGGAACTCCAGGTAGTTGGTCACCTTTTGCTCCCGCTTTTTCTCTTCCTTTTCTGACCGCTCCAACTCCCCCTTGAGGTCCAGCTTTTCAAACAAGGACTGGAAGACCTCCCAAAAAGGGCTGCCTTGGATCAACATTTGTTTGTGTTGTTCAATCAGCTTCACAAAAGATTCCACATGCTCCAAGGCCCGGCCCGAAAGCCCGGTCAGCTCCTGGGCTTGCTTCATCACCTCATAAAACCCCCGAGCTTCGGACCGCTGGGCCGCCACCGCTTCAATGGTGCTTTTGCCGATCCCTCTTCTGGGGTAGTTGAGCACCCGAAAGAGGCTGACCTCGTCCTTGGGGTTGTGCAGGAACCTCATGTAGGCTAGGCAGTCTTGGATCTCCTTGCGATCAAAAAACTTGAGCCCTCCGATCAGTTGGTAGGGGATGCCCTTGTCCCGCAGGACTTCCTCGATGGACCGGGACATAAAGTTGGACCGGTACAAAAAGGCGCAGTCTGCCCAGCGTTTGCTGGCCTGGATACGGAAAACCTGCATCTGGTGGACCACCTCTTCCATCTCTTCTTTGGGGTCCGGCGCATTGACCCAGGTCAGTTTTTGGCCCGCTTGGTCCTGGGTCCAAAGCTTTTTGGCCATCCGTTCGGCATTGTGGGTGATGATCGAGTTGGCGGCATCCAAAATCACCTGGGAACTTCGGTAGTTTTGTTCCAGCCGGATCACTTCCGCCTCGGGGAAGTCCTTTTGGAAGTCCAGGATGTTCCTGATGTCCGCCCCCCGCCAACCGTAGATCGACTGGTCGTCGTCCCCGACCACACAAAGCTGCCGTCTTTTTTTGGCCAACTCCTTGACCAACCGGTACTGGACCTTGTTGGTGTCTTGGTATTCATCGACCATCAAGTACCGCCAACGTTCCCGGACCGGCTCCATTTCCTCGGTGTGGTGAAGGAATAGTTCTTGGGCCTTGAACAGGATGTCTTCAAAGTCCAGGGCGTTGTAGTCCTTGAGGTGGCTGTTGTAGGAGGCAAAGATCTTGCCCATCTGCACAGCCAGGGGGTTTTCCTTTTGTTGGAGCAGAAACTCCGGCCCCTTACCCTCCCCCTTGTGGGTCATAATCTCGAAGTACAAGGACTTGACATTAGCCGCCGTGGCCTCCAGGTCCATCTCTTCCATCACGTTTTTGAGGCACTGCTGCTGGCTGGTGGTGTCGAAGATGACAAAATCCCGCTGATAGCCTAAGAGATGGATGTACTCCCGGAGGATTCTTACACAAAGGCTGTGGAAGGTGGTGATGGTCAGGCCCTTGGCCTTTTTGGGGACCAGTTCCGAAACCCGCTCGTTCATCTCTTTGGCCGCCTTGTTGGTGAAGGTCAGCGCCAAGATCCATTCGGGCGGAATCCCCCGCTCCAAGAGGTGGGCGATCCGCACCGTAATCACCCGAGTCTTGCCGCTGCCCGCACCAGCCAAAAGCAATACCGGTTTGTCGGTCAAAAGGACCGCTTGCCGTTGGGGTTCGTTGAGGTCGGAAAGGTTTAAAGACATGAGGGAAAAACCAAAGGAAAGATGACCGAATTGTTAGCACCTGCCGGGGATTTGGAAAAGCTCAAAATCGCCTTGGCCTACGGGGCCGATGCGGTCTATCTGGCGCTGCAACGGTTTGGGTTGCGCTCGGGGGCGGACAACTTTACGGCCCGAGAGCTGGCCTTGGCGGTGGGGCTCGCCCACCAGGGGGGCAAAAAGGTTTACCTCGCCCTCAACGGGGTGCTCCACGATGAGGAACTCCAAGAACTGCAAGGTTTCCTCTCCGAACTGCCCCGGCCTTGGCCGGACGGGGTGATCTGTTCGGACCTGGGGGTGATGGAGCGGGTGGCCCGGCACACCGGCTTGCCGATCCACGTCAGCACCCAAGCCTCAGTGCTCAACTCCTGGGCCGCAAGGCTCTACAAGGATCTGGGGGCCAGCAGGATCGTCCTGGGCCGGGAGGTCTCCCTGGAAGAAGCAGCGAGGATCAAGGATGCCTGTGGCCTGGAAGTGGAGCTTTTTGTCCACGGGGCTATGTGCATGAGCTACTCGGGCCAGTGTACCTTGAGCAACTACCGGTCCGGCCGGGATGCCAACCGAGGGGGCTGCGACCATTCCTGCCGCTTTGCCTACCAATTGAATGACCCTTCTGCCCCGCCCAGCCCGTTGCTCTCCTCCCAGGACTTGAACGGCCTGGGTCTGCTCAAGCGCTTTGAGGCCTTGGGGCTCGATTCCGCCAAAATCGAAGGGCGCAAAAAAAGCAGCCTCTACCTCTACCTCTGCTACATTGCCATAATCTCTCTCTCCATCTTCACGTTTATACCCGGAATATCCGCAAAAACAATCGGCGAAAAATCCCAACGCCAAGAGTTGCAGATGCTTGAACAAAAGCTAAATATCACTCCCGACACCATTTTGCCAAAGGAGGGAGATTCAAATTTTGATGCGGCCTTGAAGGCAGATTACAACCGAATCCACAACGTCCGTAAATACCTCAAGCTAAAAGATACACTAAC
>MFNF01000017.1:0-719 GCA_001783715.1 Candidatus Lambdaproteobacteria bacterium RIFOXYD2_FULL_56_26 | reverse complement strand
CTTTCATCTGTTAGTGTTCTGTGTAAGTCTTTGTAAATTAATGGAATAGTTTTTGCAGTTTTCCCAATTGCCAAAATCCCAATTTCTAAACACTTGTAAACCAGCTTGTTTCACATAACACTGCCAGTTACTCCCCCAACAGCTGGGTGAGGAACTCTTTGATGGTCATTCCGGCGGCTCGAATTTGTTGGGGAACGAGGCTCATTTCGGTCATTCCGGGGACGGTGTTGATTTCGAGGAAGAAGATCTCTTCGCCGCGGACAATGTAGTCGATTCTTACCACTCCGCGGCAACCCAGGTAGCGGTATATTTTGTGGGAGAGATCTATGATTCTTTCGCTGAGTTCTACAGGGATGTTTGCAGGGCAGATCTCCTGAGAGGCTCCCAGATATTTGGCCTCGTAGTCAAAGAATTCGTTATTGGATATGATTTCGGTTACAGGCAGACGAACCAGCTCGCCGTTGTGCTCGTACACTCCGTTAGTCATCTCCCGGCCATCAATAAACTCCTCAACCAGAATAGCGGCATCCTCCTTAAAGGCGCACTCAATTGCGTCGTTAAGCTCCTCCAGCTTCTTTACCTTGGTTACCCCAAAGCTGCTTCCGCCATTGTTTGGCTTAACAAAGAGCGGAAGGCCCAAAGCTATTGAGATGTCATACGGGTTGTAACCGTCGCCCCGTCTTATGAACCTCTCTGCGGCAAGCTTTACCCCGGTATCT